>CACZER010000031.1:0-31980 GCA_902780195.1 uncultured Bacteroidia bacterium | reverse complement strand
AATTCAATAACCAGTAAATAATAGAAAGGAAATAAATATGGCAGTTATTAAATTATCAGAAGCGAAGATCAACTTCATCAAGGACGTCTGCAAGTCGTATGGCAACAAGCCGGGTGAGGTCATCAATGTGCTGCACAAGGTTCAGGGCGAGTATGGCTATCTGCCTGCTGAAGTCCAGGAGCTGGTGGCTAAGGAACTGGGCATCCCGGTTTCGAGAGTCTACGGCATCGTTTCGTTCTATTCCTTCTTCACCATGACGCCTAAAGGCGAGCACCCGATCAGCGTTTGCTTGGGTACCGCTTGCTACGTGCGTGGTGCCGAGAAGGTGCTGGACGAGCTGAAGCGTCAGCTGGGCATCAACGTCGGTGAGGTCACTCCCGATGGCAAGTTCTCACTGACCTGCCTGCGCTGCGTCGGCGCCTGCGGTCTGGCCCCCGTCATCGAAGTCGGTGACAAGGTCTACGGCCGTATGACCCCCGACCGCGTTAAGGACGTGCTCGCTGAGTATAAATAATCGGTGTAAACGGTAGAGACGTAGCGTGCTACGTCTCTACACACCTTATTTATATAATAGGGACATGAAAAAATCTCCATCCTTTGGGGTGGAGATTTTTTTGTAATAAGGAAAGGGGAGGAGGTTATCCCTTTACGGCTTCCGCAACTGTCTTTCCGAGGTTGTAGAGCTTGTCCCAATCCTCTTCGCGGATGGGAGCACCTTTCACCTCTACGCTGTCGGCCACGAGGTTCCATTTGCCCTCCTCAGCGTATTTGGCCAGTGTCTTCACGCCGCCGCCGCTCCAGCTCATGCCACCGAAGAGGCCATAGCACTTATCCTTCGGCTTAAACTCGTTGATCTCGTGCGTCAATAGAGTCATGTTCGGGAACATGTTGCCATAATGGGCACAAGCGCCGATGATGACACCCTTGTACTTCCAGATGTCGCTCATGATGAATGAGACCTCGGTCTTGGCCACATCATAGACTTTCACCTCCTTGATGCCAGCCTCGGCAGCGCCGCGGGCCACGATCTCAGCCATGCGGGCGGTGTTGCCATGCATTGAACCATAGACGACGACCACGCCTTCTTCAGACTCCTGCTTGCTCCATTGGGTGTACTTGTCCAACACCCAAGCCAGGTTGCTACGCCAAACGAGGCCGTGCGACGGGGCAATCATGCTGATTTCGAGCCCTCCCAGTTTCTCGATGGCTTTGACGGCCTGCATGGCCACCTTGCCGACGATGTTGGCATAATAGCGGCGCATGTCGTCCTCATAGAATGCCAGGTTGACCTGATCGTCGAAGATGCCGCCATTCAAGGCGCCAAAGCCGCCGAAGGCATCGTTGCTGAAGACGATCTTGCTGCTTTGCTCGTAGGTCACCATCGACTCAGGCCAATGCACCATGGGCACCATGAAGAACTGCAAAGTGTGAGCGCCGAGACACAAGGTCTCACCTTCGGCCACGACTTTCTTGTTTTCGATGGGACCATAGAAAGCCTCAAGAGGAGCAAAGGTCTTGGCGTTGCCGACGACCTGCACTTCAGGGTATTCGCGCAACACAGCGGCCACCGTGCTGCTGTGGTCAGGCTCGTCGTGGTTGATAATGAGGTAGTCGACCTTGCGGTCGCCGAGTACCGACTTCACCTTGAAGAGGTATTCCTCCAAAAAATTGGCTTCCACCGGGTCGATCAAGGCGATTTTCTCGTCGACGATGAGGTAGGAGTTATAGGAAACGCCATTGGGCAGTTCCATGTGGTTCTCAAACAAATCGGTGTGACGGTCGTTGACACCGACATAATAGATGTTTTCGGTTAACTGAATCTGTTGCATAGGAATTGATGAAAGGATAGGGGTTGTGAATAGGGAAGGAGTCTCAACGATTTTCGGAGAGGATGGCGTCGCACAGACTTCCATCGTGATCTCCTCAAACTCCTCCTTGCCGTGTTTGCACAGCGGACATTCTATGTCGTCAGGGAGGAAGTCGCCTTCATAAACATAGCCACACACCTTACACACCCAGCGACGTTTGCCATCCTTGGGCGGTTCGGTTTGAACTTGTGGTTGTGGCTTTATGTTGTTTTGGTAATATTCATATGTCAGAGAAGGCTTGTCTGAAAGCACCTGGGCATCCATGACCTCGGCAATGAACATGGTATGGGTGCCAAAGTCGATGCTTTTGACGACACGGCAAGCCAAGTAGGAATTGGTGTATTTCGGGATGTACAGCACCTCGTTGACAGCTCTGTGTTCAGCCTCACAGGTGGCGAACTTGTTGACCGTTCGGCCCGATTGGAATCCGAAGTGCTCGAAGACGAACATCGGCGTCTCCGTGGTCAGCATGCTGATGTTGAACACGTTTGACGCCATGATGATGTCGTGGGTGTAGTTGTTCTTGTTGACAGTCACTGCCACTTGAACGGGATTGCTGGTGACTTGCATCACGGTGTTTACGATGCAGCCGTTGTCAACGTCGCCATGACGAGAAGTCAAAACATACAATCCGTAACCGATATTAAACAAAGCCTTGTTGTCCATCGATGCACATTAATAAATGTAGAGACGCGAAACTCGCGTCTCTACAAACATTTAATTATTCCATGACAGAGAAGCTGTCCTTGCCGATGCCGCAAAGCGGGCAGGACCAGCTGTCGGGAATGGCTTCAAAGGGAGTGCCAGGGGCAATGCCGCTGTCGGGATCGCCTTTTTCTGGGTCATAAATATAACCACAGACGTCACAAACGTACTTTTTCATAGTTGATAGTTATAAGTTAAATGTTAATAGTTTTCCGCCTTGATTTGGAAGAAGGATTGCGGGTGGTTGCACACAGGGCACATCTGCGGAGCCTTCTTGCCGATGACGATATGGCCGCAGTTGGAGCATTGCCACACCATGTCGCCTTCGCGTGAGAAGACGAGGCCGTCCTCGATATTCTGAAGGAGCTTCAGGTAACGTTGCTCGTGTTCCTTTTCGATTTTGCCTACCAATTCAAACAAGACGGCGATTTTGGTGAAACCTTCCTCGCGGGCGGTCTTGGCCATATTGGCATACATGTCAGTCCATTCGAAGTTCTCGCCAGCAGCGGCATCCTTCAGGTTGGTCTTGGTGTCCGGCACATCGCCGTCATGAAGGAGCTTGAACCAAATCTTGGCATGCTCCTGTTCGTTGCGTGCTGTTTCCTCGAAAAGGTCGGCAATTTGATTGTAGCCTTCCTTACGGGCCTTGGAAGCATAATACGTGTATTTGTTGCGGGCTTGTGATTCGCCAGCAAAGGCAGCCATCAAGTTGGCTTCGGTTTTTGAACCTTTCAATTCCATTGTAGTAAGAGTTTTAAGTTATTGGTTTTAAGCTATTTAAATAATCAAAAACAAACATAGGGTAGGGGACTATCCTAGAAATGGCAAAGGTAGTATTATTTTTTGAAATTGCAATAGAAAAGCCCTTTTTCCGTATTTTTGCAGCCGATATGGCTTTTAGACTCTTTAAGAAGCGAGATAAGGACCAAATCAAGGGTGCTGAATGGTCGGATGCGGAATGGCCTTCGTACATTCCCAAGCGTCATCTTCACGACTTTGCCGCCATCGATTTCGAGGGGGCGAACGGGGAAGTGACGAGTGCATGCAGCATCGGATTGGTCATCGTTAGGGATGATGAAATCGTTGACCGGTTCTACAGCCTGATTCAGCCCGTTCCCAACAAATATGATTTCTGGACCACCAAAGTGCATGGCATACGGTTTAAGGACACGGAGCATGCCGAGAAGTTTCCAGCGGTTTGGGCACATGTTGCCGATAAGGTTAGAGGCTTACCGATGGTGGCTCACGGCATTTCGTTTGACGAGCGCGTGCTGAAAGCATTGCATGAACTGTATCATATTCCATATCCGAATTTCAAATTCTACTGCACGCATCTTGGATCGGAAAAACTCGTGCCCGATTTGGAGAATCATAAACTTCAAACCGTTGCCAAACATTTCGGCTACGACATCGCGAAGAACCATCATAACGCCTTGGCTGATGCGGAAGCCTGTGCCGTGATTGCCATGAACATATTCTGAATTTTTGTTTGTGTTTTGGATTGTTGGGGGATGGTTTGAAATATACTATTTAACATAATGTTAATTATTTTGCAAAAGAACAAAAATAAAACTAACGGGAGATATATGGAGAATTTGTTTAAATTTGCACACGGAAACAAAAAAGCAGTTTCCTCCTTTTATATTGAATTACAAATAATTAAAAATCACACAATATGGAAATAACTGGTAAAGTGGTCAGACTCGGTAATCTGACCGAAGGCACAAGCGCACGCGGTCCGTGGCGCAAACAAGAGCTCATCATCGAAACCGAAGAACAATACCCACGCACGGTCTGTTTGATCTGCTGGACGAACCAGATCGACGAGATTCAGAAATTCGCACCTGGACAAACCATCAAGGCGCAAATCGAGATTTCATCCCGCGAGTTCAACGGCAAATGGTACACCGACGTCCGTGTGTGGCGTTTCGACCCCGTAGGTGCCCCAGCCGCTCCTGCTCCCGCCCAAAGTGCCCCACAGCCCATGATGCACCAAACGCCGCCTGCAGCTCCTGCACAGGAGTACTACGCACCTAGCGAAGAAAGCGTGGACGACCTCCCCTTCTAACATTATGTTAAATTCAAACATCCTCAACACCGACACCATTTGTGCCATAGCCACCCCTCACGGCATGGGCGCCATAGCCGTAATCAGGGTCTCTGGCAGCAATGCTTTTGCAGCGGTAACATCTGTGTTTCAGCGCAATGGCAATATGATGCCCGTTGACGACATCGTATCGCACAAGGCTCTTTACGGGCATATTATATATAAAGGTGAAATGCTCGATGAAGTGCTGGTGACGTTTTTCAAGGCCCCCCACTCTTTCACGGGTGAAGATTCGGCCGAAATAAGCGTGCATGGCTCGGTGTATGTGCAGCAACGTCTCCTACAGATATTGATCGCCCAAGGCTGCCGTATGGCCGAAGCCGGCGAGTTCACTCGCCGTGCCTTCATCAACCGTAAGTTCGACCTTGCACAAGCCGAAGCCATCGCCGATTTGATCAGCTCAGAAAGCGAAGCCGCCCATCGTGTGGCCATCAACCAACTGAAAGGCGGTTTTTCAAAAGAACTTCAAGTGATGCGTTCCAAATTATTGGAAATGACTTCTTTGATGGAACTGGAATTGGACTTCTCGGAAGAAGATGTCGAGTTCGCCGACCGTAGCAAACTGAAGTCGCTGCTGCAAGAGACCTTGGCCCATGTCGACAAGCTGAAGGACTCGTTTCGCTTGGGTAATGCGATCAAAAACGGCATTCCCGTGGCCATTGTCGGTCAAACCAACACAGGCAAAAGCACGCTGTTGAACGCCCTATTGGGTGAAGACCGCGCTATCGTGAGCGACATCGCAGGCACCACCCGCGACACCATCGAAGAGACATTGAACATCAACGGCATACTCTATCGCTTCATCGACACGGCAGGCCTACGTCATACCGATGAGACCATCGAGAAGATTGGCATAGAACGCTCCTACAAAAAGATACAGGAGGCTACCATCATCATCGGCATGTTGGATGCTACAAACGATTATGAATCAATGCTTTCTTCGGCCATGGCCATAATCGGGAAATGTGATTTCGAACGCCAACAACTCATCCTTTGCATCAATAAAGTCGACTTTTTGGACGACAATGGAGAAGCGCTTTTAGGCTTGCTTCGTCAAGATATCGACAATGACAACATCCTGGTCATCTGCCTCTCCGCCAAAAACCGCTTTGGGTTGAGCGACCTATACAACACCCTGAAGCATTACCAACCCCTCACCTCCCCTGATGCCACACTGGTGACCAATGTCCGGCATTATGAAGCCCTGCTTCATGCCTCTGAGAGCCTTTCACAGGTTCAACAAGGACTTGAAATGAATATTCCTACCGACTTGATTTCACAAGATTTACGTCAAGCATTGCATTATCTGGGAAGCATCACGGGCGAGATTACCACTGACGAAGTCTTAGGGTCCATCTTCTCGCGTTTTTGCATCGGAAAATGATGGATGACAGGTAACAAGAAGAACAGTGCAGAATACTATACTCAACGATATGAATAAACTATGCAGACTATTGTGCTTGATGGTAGTGTGCTTCATTGCCACCAGCTATGAGCTTTATTCCCAAGAAGCCGACAACACCTTTAGCGTCAATCTTCAGGCTACCACACGTGGCGAGTTACGCCATGGAGGTTTCAAATCCGACAGCATCGACAACTATCGCGAAGCCAACTTTGTAATAGGCAAATACCGACTCGACCTCGACTACAAGCGTTCCTGGTTGGAATTGCGTCTGTCGCCACAGCAGTCGGGTGTTTGGGGGCAAGCCTCGGGGAGCCTTAGTCTTTTTGAGGGCTGGGCATTGGTGAAATCTGAAAAAGGCTTTTTCGCCAAGATCGGTCGCCAATTGTTGGCATACGACGACGAACGCATCCTCGGCTATGATGACTGGACCATGACCGCCCCTACGCATGATGTGTTGAAATTCGGTTATGAAGGCGACCGTCACAAGGTGCACATCATCTTGGCCTACAACCAAACCGCCACCAACCCCGACGAGGGCAACACCTACTATGCCAACGGTCTGCAACCTCACAAATCGATGCAAACCCTTTGGTATCACTACGATACGCCGAAATCCTTGTTTGGTGCCTCCTTGCTCTTCATGAACATCGGGATGCAAAGTGCCAATGATGCAAACCCCAACACAACCTTCTACCAACAGTTACTGGGCACTTATCTGTCGTTCAAGCCAAAAAACTGGTTGTTGGAAGGTGCATTCTACTACCAGATGGGCAAACAAGAATATGGGATGACGTTGGACGCCTTCATGGGTAGCGCCAAAGTCAAGCACTCCTTCAACGACAAGTTTTCGTTGCAAGCAGGATACGACTATTTGAGTGGTGACAAGTACTTCGCTGTCCCGCCCCATGGTGGGATCGGCATGGTCTTTCACGACAAATGCAGAGGCTTTAATCCCATCTATGGCTCTCACCACGAGTTTTACGGCGCTATGGACTTCTTCTATTTGGACAGCTATGTGGGCAACTTCACTCCCGGCTTGCAGAACCTTTATGTTGGAACTGTCGTAAAGCCCACGACGTCGTTGGAACTCAATTTGGCCTACCACTATTTCGCCATCACTTCCGAGTTGGACTATGTGCCCTCCAAGGGCTTAGGCCACGACATCGAGTTCAACGCCACCTATTCCTTCTCCGACCTGGTCAAACTCTCTGCCGGCTATTCCTTCTTGAATGGTACCGAGACCATGGAGATCCTCCAAAAGTTGGAAGAGACACGTAGAATGCATTGGGCCTGGCTCATGCTGACCATTACGCCTAAGACCTTTACAACCACTTGGCAGGACAAGAAATAAACCATCCTGCAACGCTACCGCGTCTTTCCAGGAATCTCCATTGTGACATGTGCATAAAAAAAGTAGGAGAACGCACGTTCTCCTACTTTACATTTGTAAATCTTACTAACAATCAGTATCTTGTCTTGCCAGGATACACCTTCAAGGCTTCTGCCAGGCATTTGATGGCAGCCTTCAGGTCTTCGATGCAGAGGCAATAGGTGATACGGGCTTGATGGCGTCCCTTCTCGGGGTCGACATAGAAGCCTGTGGCGGGAGCCAGCATCACCGTGGCGCCGTTGTAGCTGAAATCGGTGAGCAGCCATTGGCAGAACTTGTCGCTGTCGTCGACGGGCAAGTCGATGACGGTGTAGAAAGCGCCTTTAGGCATCGGGCAATAGCAGCCCGGGATCTTGTTGACGCCTTCGACGATGACGTTGCGGCGGGCGACATATTCGGCTTGCACCTTGTCGAAATACTCCTGTGGGGTGTCGACAGCGGCCTCGGCAAAGATCTGACCGAAGCTCGGCGGCGACAGACGGGCCTGAGCCAGACGCATGGCGATGGCGTAGACCTCACTATTGCGTGTCACCATGCAGCCCACACGGGCGCCGCAGGCGCTGTAACGCTTCGAGACGGAGTCGAACAGGATGGTGTTGCGTTCCAGACCTTCGAGCTGCATCACGCTGAAGTGCTTGTGGCCGTCGTAGCAGAACTCACGGTACACCTCGTCGGCGAAGAGATAGAGGTCGTATTTCTTGACCAAACCAGCCACCTTCAGCAGCTCCTCATGGGTATAGAGGTAACCCGTGGGGTTGTTGGGGTTGCAGATCATGATCGCTTTGGTGTGAGGCGTGATGACCTTTTCAAACTCTTCGATAGGCGGCAGTGCGAAGCCTGTCTTGATGTCGCTCGGGATGGTGACGATCTTGGCGTCACACAGCTTGGCGAAGGTGTTATAGTTGGTGTAATAAGGTTCCGGGATGATGATTTCGTCGCCAGGATTGAGGCACACGGTGAAAGCCATCTGAAGGGCTTCGCTGCCGCCGGTGGTGACGATGATCTGGTTGGGGGTCACATCGATGCCGTGACGGTGGTAATAGTTGCAGAGTGCACGGCGATACGAAGGGATACCTGCCGAATGGCTGTATTCCAGCACGCCATTGCTTGCAGGAAGTTCCCTGGCAGTCTCCGACAAAACCTTCAGCGCACCTTTAGGCGTCTCGATGTCGGGCTGGCCGATATTGAGGTGATACACGTGGACACCGCGCTCTTTGGCGGCATCGGCGAAAGGAACGAGTTTACGGATTGCCGACTGCGGCAACTCCATACCTTTTTTCGAAATTTGTGGCATATTCTTTCGTTTTTAAAAAAGAGCCACCTAACTATCATTAGATGGCTTTTATGGATAATGTTTTGTTTTCGTGTTTAATGGTTGCTAACCGGAGACATGCTGACGCCGCTGCTCTTTTCAGGCATGGCTTCAACGGGCTTGTCGGCCACCGCGCCTTTGATACGGAGCACCACCGTCGAGTTCTTGACGGCATTGGAAGTCACCGTCACCGTCTTGTTGATGTTGCCGACTCGGTTGGTACGATAGGTCACCTTGATGACATCCGACTCGCCAGGAAGGATAGGCTCATTGGGCCATGAAGGGATGGTGCAGCCACAGCTTGACTTGGGTTTCTGGACCAGCAAAGGCTCGTTGCCCGTATTGGTAAAACGGAATTCGCATTCACCATTGCCGTTGTATGGGATGGTGCCATAATCATGAACGACCTTCTCGAATTCAATCTCAGGACCGTTTTTCACTTTGGTGTCTTGAGCTTTGGCAACGCCTGCCATCATAAGGATCAAACCCAACAAATAAACTACTTTTTTCATTGTCATTGATTTTAAAAGTGCCACAAAATTAGAAATTATTATTCATTATTGTTCAATTCTGGTGTTTTTTAACACAAATTTTTCCTTTTTCAAAAACCGTACCAAAAACAAAGAACTCAAATTCTTTTTTTAACTCTTTGTCAACGTGCATCTTAATGCCAAAATTTTGTTTTTTTGCTATTTTTTGTTGTCGGTAAGAAAATTATTCCTACTTTTGCACCCCGAATGATGGCGGGATAGCTCAGCAGGTTAGAGCGTCGGATTCATAACCCGGAGGTCATGAGTTCAATTCTCATTCCCGCTACTGAAAAAGCAAGGCGTGTCCTTGCTTTTTTTGTTTTTCAAAGAATCATTTTTTTCTTGCCGTATGTCTTTTTCTTCGTACATTTGTCGAACGAAAGCATAAAACAACTGGCTCATGAAAAGACATTGGTATTTTGCGGCATTCGCGATCGCTTTGGGACTTGCTTGTCACTCATGCGGCGGCAACAACAACGGCGACGCCTCTACCCCATCCGAACAGACGGATGAATTCAACATGGCTCCTACCGAGATGGTAACCGACAGCATCGAAGACGTGGATGATGGCGACCCCAACATCAAGGCGGCGTCACCCGACAAGATGCAGATGGTGGTCGACAGCCACGGCAACGTGGTGGGCCGTTATGTGCAGACCAACCAGACCTCCTATACCGTTTCGGTGCAAGACAACATCGAAGTCCCCAGATTAGGCCATAAAATCGTGGAATACAAAGCCAGAAACGGACAAGGCGTCGTGTACACGCAAAGAAAGAATGTCAATGTGCGCACGCAGCCGAGCCTTGAATCGCCCGTGATCTGCCAGATCACCACCAAAGACGGGGATTTGCCCGAGACCTACCCATGCCTCGGAAAGACCAAAGGCTGGTACAAGATCAGAGTGAGAGGCGTGGAAGGCTATGTGCGCCACGACCTGGTGCTTTGGGACGGCATGAGCACGTTCTGAGCTAAGCCCAGAGCAACAGCCCTCCGCAAATGATGAGGCCTGTGACAAACAGGTCGATGATGCAGAACCCCATGATGTCCTTGGCGTTGAGCTTCGCTATGGCCAAGGCCGGCAAGGCCCAGAATGGCTGTATCAGGTTGGTCCACGCATCACCCCATGAGATGGCCATGCCCGTCAGACCAGGGGCCACGCCCAAGGCGGCTCCTGCCGTGAACATGATGGGCGCCTGTATGGCCCAGTGTCCACCACCCGAAGGCACGAACATGTTCAAGATGGCAGCACAGAAGAAGGTGAACAAGGGATACGTCTTCGGCGTGCTGATCGACACGCAAGCGTTGCTGATCACCTCGCCCAGGCAGATGCCCGAAGCCCCCACCCCAGTGATGATGCCCATGATGCCGGCATAGAACGGAAACTGCAGTATGATGCCTGCCGCGCCGTTCACCGACTTGCCGAAGGCTTTGACATAGGCCAAAGGCGTGCCGTGCAAGATGACGCCCAGAAACAGGAACAGCATGATGACCGCGCCAAGGTCGAGGCTGCCGCCCTTGAAAAACAGCTTGATGACCAGATACGACAAGCCCAGCAAGGCGATGATCCACGAAAGCACGCGGCTGTTTTCCATCTTCTCGGCCGGCGTCGTCGCTTTCGGCTCGGGCTTGACTTCCTCTTCAAACAACAAAGAAGGCTCGATGGCCACCACATGCTCCTCTTTGGGGTGCATCAAGGCGTTGACCACCACGATGGCCACGATGACCGCCGCCACCATGATGAGGTTCTGGGGCGCCAGGATGGTCTGCCCGATGGGGATAGGCTGCGTCAAGGCGCCCTTGGTGACAGCCTCGAGGTTGGAGCCCTCCGTGGCCATCGTCAGCGGGATGGAGCCCGAAAGACCCGCATGCCACACCACGAAGCCGCTGTAGGCCGAGGCGATGAGCAGACGGTAGTCGACGCCACGCAGTTTCTTGGCAATCTCCTTAGCGAAGATGACACCCACGATGAGGCCGAAACCCCAGTTGAGCCAACAAGCCAAGGCCGAGATGCCCGTCACCAGGGCGATGGCACCGGCAGGCGTCTTGGGCTTGGATGCCAAGGCGCTGATGCCCCTCTTGATGGAAGGCGCTGCCGCCAAGGCTGAGCCCGTCACCAGCACCAAGGCCATCTGCATGGCGAAGGCCAGCAGCGACCACACGCCGTTGCCCCAATGCTCCACCACCTCGATGGGTGTCTGATGACAGATGGGCATGGCGATGATAAAGGCCAACAAAGTCAGCACAACGGCAAAGATAAAAGGTTCAGGAAGGTATTTCTGGACGAGCTTTACACAAAAACGGATGATTTTTTGGAACATAACGCTACAATTTATACTCTACTTCTTCAAGGAACAGCGCATGCGCCGGCACTGAGGTGCCAGCCTCGCAGCGGTCCTTGCGTTCGATGACGGCACGGAACTCGTCGAGGGTCATGCGCCCCTTCCCTATCTCCAGCAGGGTGCCTACGATGGCACGCACCATGTTGCGCAGAAAACGGTCGGCCTTGATGCGAAACACAAGCAAACCGTCTTGTTCGAACCACCGTGCTTCCATGATCTTGCAGTTGTTGGTCTTCACCTGGGTGTGCACCTTCGAGAAGCTTGTAAAGTCCTCATATTCAAAAAGGAGGTCGGCGGCCTCCTGCATCTTGGCGACGTCCAAGTCGCCATAGAGATAGAAGGCGTCGTGCAGGTGGAAGGGGTTCTTCGTGCGCGTGATGTAATAATGATAGGTGCGCGAGACGGCATCAAACCGTGCGTGGAATGTGGGGCTTACGGGTGTGATGCTATAGATGACGATGTCGTCGGGCAAGAAGGCGTTCATCTGATGGGCCAGCGCCACGACGTCGCCTAGGTCGCCGTCGAAGTCGAAATGGGCGTAATAGCTGCGGGCGTGAACGCCGGTGTCGGTGCGGCCGCATCCCGTGATGGAGACGGTCTCTCCCAGCTTAAGGCTCAGGCAGTTCTCCACGGTCTCCTGCACGCTGATGGAATGCGGCTGGATCTGGTAGCCATGATAGCGGCTGCCGTTGTAGGCCATATGGATGAGATAACGCGCCATAACGTTCGCTTGAAGGTGCAAAATTAGAAAAATTTGTTATTTTTGCGCACATTTTTGGCACGATGAACCTCTTGTTTCAACTCAACGACGACAATTGTTTCTTCCCACCTGCGGAGTACGCCAACCAGGACGGGCTGTTGGCCTTCGGTGGCGACTTGTCACCCGAGCGTCTCATCAACGCCTATGCCAACGGCATCTTCCCGTGGTACAACGAAGACGAGCCCCTCTTGTGGTGGTCGCTCGACCCACGTCTCATCATCCGCCCCGGCGAGATGAAGGTCAGCAAGTCGCTGCGGCACACCCTCAAGTCGGGGAAGTTTGAATGCCGCATCGACAGCGATTTCAGGGGTGTCATGTTGCATTGTGCCCAGACGCCCCGAAAAGACCAGGACGGCACGTGGATACAAGACGAGATGGTGGAAGCCTACTGCCAGCTTCACGACAGGGGTCTCGCCCACTCTTTCGAGACCTACCTCGACGGTGAGCTCGTAGGCGGCCTTTATGGCGTCTCGCTGGGCACGCTGTTTTGTGGCGAGTCGATGTTCCACACCGTCGCCGACGCTTCCAAGGTCGCCTTCTACCATCTGCACCAGTTCCTGTCGGCGCACGGCTTCCAGCTCATCGACTGCCAGCAGGAGACCAAACACCTAGTGAGCCTCGGCGCCTACTCCATACCACGCAGCGAATACATCGAAGAGATCAAGACCCTGGTGAAAGCCCCCACCCTCATAGGCAACTGGGGACAAGGCCCTTGCCAGCAGGTCGTCATCGACATCCCCACCCCCGAAAAAGTGCGTTTCAGGTCCTATAATTTCGACGGCGACTCCTTCGCGGAGGAATGAAGATTTTTTTGGCCGATTTCTTTGCAATTCGGCAAAAGATGACTAATTTTGCAGCGTTATTCAAGCAATGGCATCAGCCTTGCTTTATTGTTTCACGAAATACTTATTTATGGATTCTAACCGAATCAACGTCAATGTCAACTCTGAAATCGGCAAGTTGCAGCATGTGCTCGTCCATGCGCCAGGTCCGGAGCTGGAGAACATGACCCCTGAGACCGCAAACACCTTCCTGTTCAGCGACATCCTGAACATGCAGGTGGCCCAAAAAGAATACAATTATTTTAAGAAGGTCCTGCAAAAAGTGGCCGAAGTCCACGAGATCTGCGACCTGCTCGAAGATATCCTCAACAACCCGTCCATCAAAAACGCATTGGTCGACAAGGTATGCAAGATCGAAGACAAGGCATACTTGGCCGATTTGCTGAAAGACATGTCGCCCGACAAGTTGGCCCATGCCCTGATAGAAGGCTTGAGCATCGACGACATCTCCTATATCGACAACGGCAGGTTTGCCTTGTTGCCTTTGCCCAACCTCTTCTTCATGCGCGACGCTTCGTTCACCATGTTCGACAACATCATGATCAGCAACATGGCGACCACCGTGCGTGCCCGTGAATGCCTGCTTTTGGATGCCATCTACAACCTACACCCTCTTTTCGAGACCAAGGTCATCAACCCGGTCTTGACCTACGACGCCCATGGCATCGGCACGGTGGAAGGCGGCGATGTGCAGATCATCCGCGACGACATCGTCTTGAGCGGACTGGGGTCGCGCACCAACATGCATGGCGTCGAGGCCTTGGTGGAACATCTCAAGAAAAGACCTGGCGTCAAGCATCTGATCTTCCAGGAGCTGCCTGAGAAGCCCGAGTCGTTCATCCACCTCGACATGGTGTTCAACATGGTCGACCTCGACAAGTGCGTGGCCTACAAGCCCGTCGTGATGGGCGACACGTTCAAGACCTTCCACATCACCATCGACGGCCAGAAAGCCGTCGGCAAGGACGAGCCCAACCTGCTCGTGGCCCTGAAAGGCCTCGGCATCGACTTGGAGCCCATCTACTGTGGTGGTGGCGACGAGATCTTCGGTGCCCGTGAGCAATGGCACAGCGGCTGCAACTTCTTCTGCCTCGCCCCTGGCAAGTTCATCGGCTACGGCCGCAACCAGCACACCTTGGAGGCCATCAGCAAGGCTGGCATCGGCATCGTTACCGCTGCCGACGTGGTCAACAACAAGGTCGACATCAACAAGCTGTCGAAATGCGTGGTCGCTTTCGAGGGCAACGAGCTCTCGCGTGGTGGCGGCGGCGCACGATGCATGACGATGCCGGTGCAGCGAATGGCTGTGGATTGGTAAGCTGGAAAAGACATTATGAGGAAGCCCTCAATTTCGCGCTCAAATCCAATAACTATTAATACTTACAACGATGACAAAGAAACTCATTCTTGCAGCCTTCGTCGCTGCGATGGCACTCACCTCATGCCACAAAGACCCCACTCCCACTCCTGACCCCGAACCGCAAACCGTGACGCGCTTAGCCAGGGAGGAAAACACAACATCGATCGCGGCGCTCACCGTGAATTCGTCAGCGGACTACATCTGGGAAAACGGCATGCTGATGCGTGTTTGCGATACGATATCAATGCCCACTGGAGCCCTCACGATCCAAGAAAAGATGGTATACGAAGGCGGCAACATCGTTAAAATCGAAGAAGAAAGCGGTAAGTGGTCGCGTCACTTCACCTACGAAAACGGACTGATCGTGAGCTTCCTTAACATTAACCAGGGCGACACGACTGTTTGGGGCACTGCTTCTTACAATGCCAACGGCCTTGTGGAGGATATCCTGTGCCACTCTATTATTAAAACGACCAAATGGCACCTGACTTGGGTGGACGGCGACGCCACCGAAGTGGTGGAAGAAATATTGGAGCCTGAAGTAATGGCTGGCACCCATGTTTACTACTACGCCTACGACGACAAACCTTGTGTTTATGACGGCTTCCCAATGGCCTATTCCGTCTTCGAAGTCGACGGTACCAGCGTGGCCATGCGCCAATCGAAGCACAACAGAATCAGAGAAGGTTACACCTACTACTACAACACCGACAACGGCCTGTTGATTTCCGCTGCTGCGGAGAACGACTCCGTGTCATACCATTACATTGATATGTTGGTGGAATAAGGATTCGCTGACAGAGCGATCAATAAAAGACGACAAAAGCCGCCGCAAGGGTCCTTGCGGCGGCTTTATCATTCTCCAACGCTCCTGGGACACACTCCCGTCGTCGCTTCGCGTCATCGCGAACAAAGTGAGCGACACACTCTGGGCATCGCACCCACGTCGCTTTGCGCCTGACTGCCGCTTCGCGTCATTGCGAGGAACGAAGCAATCCAGATGAACCGCCACCAACGGCACATTAGAATTGCTAACCGTTCCTTTCCCCTTGATGGGAAATCGAAGATTCGACGAAGTCAAAGAACCAAAGGATCAAGGCCGCCTCCATCGGACCTCCCCGCGGCTGTCTAAACGCCTGACTTTCAAGTCGGGTAGTGACTTTTGCAAAGTCAAACGCAAGCGCCCCTCGGTGAAAGTCAAGCGTTTAGCCATCCCTTTGCGAGCGCTTCCCCGCCCGGCGGCCAGGCCTCCCCGCCCACCCCGGTCAGTCTTTGGCGAACCCGCACTCAGTGCCTAATAGAAACCTTACCAAGTCCTTCCCAGCAGCGCCAAGGCGGCGGCCCAGAGGACCGTCCAGAGCGGCACGAGAGCCATGAAACGGTCGTGCTTGGTCTTGTGCCGGAAGAGCATCATGCCCATCCAGCAGCCCACTCCCCCGCCCAGGCGCGCCACCCACAGCAGCACCCGCTCAGGGATGCGGCGGCCCCTGCCCTTCGACTTCGCCTTGTCCACGCCGTAAAGGACGAAGCCTAAGAGGTTGATGAGGAGGAGATATAGGAGGAGGATTAAGGGCATAGACTTAATTATCTTGTGTTTCCGAATCCTCCTTCCTTGCGTCACTATAAGGCTCGCAAAACGTCTTATTTACCACCCTATCGCGCATCAGCTTCATGTCGGTAAAGTTACGGGAAATGTTTTGGACAAGTTCCATGTAGTTATCCGTTCCATCTTTCCTGATATAATAGAACGGCTTGATGGAAACGCAATTCTTGTGTTCAAACAAGGTGTTGAGCAGAGTTCTGTCGGAATTACCACAGGAATGACCCATAATGAAGACCTGATAAGTGTCGGATTCGATAAAATCACGGAGATTACGGTAATTTGGAGATTCCAAATACTTGATGGATTTGATATTGTTCAAATACTCGTTGTCGTTCTTGTCTAAGATTTTCTTGTAGTTCTCATCTATTTCATCCCCATAACCAAACACCACGCTTTCTGGCTTCGATAATTCTCCATGAATATGGTTTACACTAAATCTTTCAGCAAATGGCAAATAAGAATCAGCAATACTTGTGTAATTGAAATTCAACATCATCATATTATCGGGCAACAATAAGCCAATTGGTATTTTGTTGTCTTCAACACTCACTTCACCATGTTCTTTGGTTTCGTCGGCATGATCATACAGAAAGTTATCAACTTTACTAATTTCATTCAAAATTCTATCTCTATCAAAAAACAATGGTATTAACTCATGCCAAACTTCTTTTTTATAGTACTTAACACGTTGTTCCAACATTTCACTCCACTTTTCTAACGAGCCTATTGCTATATCTCTCTTGTCAAAAGGCGCTAGCATTTTCTTGCAAAGATCACCTTTTACTCCCACGTCTGATGCCGATTTCTGAACTTCTGTTAAGTAATCAATCAATCTTTTCCGAATAACAGCTAATTCTTCGTTGACCTTTTCGGGTTTCTCAGAATCATTACACAAATGCCTAAAATAGACATTCTCTATGTCAACCCAATTCCTTTCTTTAATCCGATTACACAATTCTTCCAAAAGAGGACTGTTGTAAGAAAATGAACAAGTTTGTGTATCTTCCTTAATAAAGTCAATAAACTTATTTCCATTAAAACCATCAAGAATACTAATCAATCTCGCCACCCTATAATTATAATAAACACCATGCCAACTATGCTCCTTATCAAAATGCAATTCGAATGTGCATAATCTATCTGTATTTGAAAGTATGTCATCGCGCAACAGTTTTGCTCCCCAATCTCCCCAATACCAATCAATAAAATCAGCATAGCTCGTCTTCAAACCATGCGCCAAATCAAAGCCGTTTCCTATGAGAATGATTCTGTTCATTTGCTATAAAGTTTATCTATTTATAATTACCCCCACTACCGCTAGTAAGCTTATGCTCCACGATGAATTCACGAAGGCGTGTGCGCCACTCCAAATTTTGCAGCAACACCCATAAATCATCGTCAAAGCCGGCATAGGTGACGTTCTCTTTGAGCCAAGCCTTTGATGGCGTCATGCTCATTTCTTCTTTAACTTTTAGCTGAAGATGCCAAAAGCCATCGGTAGACAAATGCCAAAAGGGATTGTTGATTTCTGTTGGCTTGTTGAATTGCGATTGGCGGGTGTACTGAAGCATCAGCTTCATATAATGTTCCTCCAGCCATTCATTCAGCACAAAGCGATTGTTGGTGAACACACCCGATTCTACACCATCAATAAGTGCTAGCATTAAGACTGGCTTGGCCACGATGATCTCGCCATGGATTCTTGCTTGGCGGATGGACATTATCCTTTCTGTATAGTAAGAGAAGCAACGAGCGTAGTCGTAGTATTGTAGGGCGCGGTTCATACCTTTATCGTAGATTACATGTTGATGTATTTTACAGGGTTTTGAGAATGCCCATAATAGTCAACAACACTTTTTCCAATATAAGCGGAGCGTGGGTCTTCTTTCCCCTCAAATTCCAGCCTGTGTTCTTTCCCCTTTTCTTTGGAATAATACCATCTTTCGGGGATATAAACCGTGGAAACGACGCCATCAACTATAGCGAGCACATGCGTCGCTTTTGATGCTCTTTCCAAGCTCATCACCCAGTATTTGCGCGTCATCTCGTACAGGTTTTCACGCTGCACCTTCCCCACCTTCACACAGACTATCCTGTCGTTACTTTCAGGGACTAATTCATTATTCCATTCTATGTTTTTCATACGATTATTAGTTTTGTTCTGTTTTATCCGACATTATGCATGGCAGCAACACCTGTCCTTGCCCTCATCGCGGACCTGATCCGCGATCTCCGGCACGGGAAGCGAGGCGTTTTCTTACAAGCTATAATAATACTTCCTGATCAGCTCCGTCATCTTTGCTCGACGCGCTTCGAGGAAGGCTTGGTAATTGGTGTGGTCCATCTCCAGGATGCCAGCGGGTATACAGTTGTCTTCAAGGTTCTGATAGAATTCTGCTTCGCTTTTGATGGATTTGAAGGATGTGTCTTGGGTTCCTTTTATGGCATCAATGGCTTCGCTCAAATAGACCTTGGGGGCTTTCTTGCCAATCTTAATGTTGATTGGGGTGTCCAAATAGGCATAATTGGCTACTTGGTTGTAATCATGCTTGTCGTAGCCATTGTCAACCAAGTATTGCTTCGGGAAGATGTGGTGGATGTCGCCGCCAAGGTTCACGAGCTCGCCGACAGGAATATGAGAAAGCAAGGAGTCTTTCTTGAAGAAGTTCTGTGCTGCGAGGAACACCTGATAGGTCGGGTTGATGGAGGACACATAGGTCAAGTTCTGGTCGAGTTGGATGTTCCAGAAGTTATCCGACAAGGTAGCGTCCTCAATAGCTTTCAGAGTGGCTTTGACGCCATTCTCGCCAATGGCACGGATGTCTTTGGCAAATGATGACTCAGGAGAGGCGCTGTAACGACCAGTAAGCACTGAAAGCACGTACCAACGCTGCACTAGGCTCTTAATTTCATCCACAGGGATTTCCTTGGATTCCTGTAGCAGCAGATAAACGGCATAAGCAAAGTCAATGGCCATAACGGAATTGACGAGCCGCTTAGATGTGAAACCTGCCGAACGAATAGCCAACATAAACTGGCTGAAGTTGTAGCCATTGATGACATTGTTGACTCCCGCCTCCAATTCTTGGTAAGTGCTTTCAACGATTTCCTCTTTGAATTCTCGGGTCTCAAAATCACGTCCCGAGAGCATGGCCACGAGGTCGGCCAGCTTGGCTCTCTTGCAGCGATGCATGAAGGCCACACGGAGCACGTCGTCGCACTCGGGGTCGTAGACGGTTTCCTTGTCGTCTTTCAGCCATTCCAGTTTGCCCAGATAGCCAGAATTGGCAAATGCCGCATCTTTCTCCTTGATTTTGTTGTAGAAGGTGCCGTCCTTACAGAGGTGGGCAAAGTAGTCGATGACTTTGCGGAGGGTGTTGCCACCATGAACCTCATCGGCTGCAATCTTCGACATGACGAAGTCGCCTTGGCTCAAAGCGGTACCTTTGGAGTTGATGCGGATAAAGATGTCCGTGACGATATCAATATCCAACGAAGCATCCAACTCAATCACGCCAATGTTACAATGCTGGAGGTTTTTCAGGCTCTCTAGCACTTTATGCAGCTCTTCCTGGTCCATTTCCGGGTTATCGGCCACATACTGGTTGATGAACTTGAAACTCGAGAAATCCGGCTTGAATAACACTGCGATATCAGGGATCCACCGTTTACTCTTCAGGTGGGCGGGGGTCTGGACGGCAAACAACTCGGCATCTGGGTTGCCTGAAATGGCCGCAAACGGGTCAAAGGCAATCTTCACACGGCCTTCGCTGTAGTCGTCAAACACAATGGACTTGCCCGCAATGGCCGTCATCAGCGCCGTGATGCGTTGTTGGCCATCGATGAGGACTTTCTTGCCTTCCGACAAAGTGCCGTTCTTGAGCTTCACAGATGGGTTTTTCCAAATAATAATATAGCCCGTTGGATAGCCTTTGTAAAGGGAATCCATCAAGTCGCGGACCTGCGAACGGCGCCACACAAAGGGACGCTGAATCTCAGGTATGGCGATGTCATTGGCCTCGATTAGGCCTAGAATCTGGCTAATAGCCAGCGGATAGTTGTTGTATTTTTGTTTGTCCATGGTTACTTTTTTTTCGTCCTCTCAATATATGAAAGAATAAGATCCAATTGCCCTTTTATTTCATCTCGTTTGCTTTCCAGCACCTCAAGTTGTTCACATTGTGCATTCTTTTTAAACAACTCTTCCATAGCCTCGCCCCTGGTTCCTCGTCCAAAATACGGACTAAAAGTCTGGATATCTTCAACAATTTTTTTGATTTGTTTATCTAGTTCCACCAATTGTTGCTCATATTTTCGTTTGGCCTCCATCATGGTTGGATTCTGAGCCGCCACGAAAACATCTAACAGATTATAAACAGCTTCTATCTGCTTCTTCGTTTCTTTCGAGGAACGATGGGCTATGACCAAAGCGACAATTATCGCGATTACACCCACAATGGGGCTTAATAATGTTGCCCATGATAAAAAGATATCCATATTAGCCATTATGAGTAATTACAATCAAAGCACTTGGATGCTTTGTAGTTTTTTGTGATGCCCCATTTTGTCATCCCATTCAAGTGTGCATTGGAAGATTTTCTCACTTGGTATGGGATGATATGAGATATTTAATTGCTGCCCTTTAGAAACTATTGCATTCGCAAGAACATCTTTGTCAAATCTTATTTCCATGTTTTGAGGGAACACAACAGAAATGTTTTTTGCATCAGCTTCACCGGAGTTTCTAATTGCTAAGTATTCCTCTCCACCGCTACGGGACAATACAACTATTGTCAAATCAGCCTTTCTTTTCTTTTTTATTTCAAGGCTTGCTAGATAAACCGTAGCAATTGCGGCTATTGCACTAAATACTATGGTTAGAATTGTTGCTACCATTTGTTACGCTTTAATAATACAAAATAATTCTTCAATTTTCGCCACAATCCGCTTCTGCTCGGAAAGCGGGGGAAGAGGAATGGTTAAGTCCATTAGTTTCTGCCTTGATAGATTCCAAAATGCTTGACCAGATTTGTTAGCTATAGACTTGCAGTACTTATTATAAAACAATGTCTGGAAAAAATAGGACAGATACTTGATGTAAGTATCTTCTCGCCTATAAAACGGAATCAGATAAAGGACAAAACCTCCCGCTACTATATCAGGATGGTCTTCTTCTATTAAAGCCGTCTTTCCTAAATGCTCCAAACTAGTGACAGCAGGCGTAATAAAAGTGTTTTTCTGAAGCGATAGATTGGGTTTCTTCACAAATTCTGGCGCAATCATAACATCATCTCCTTTTATGCACCATGAACCATTTTGAATATTACCTCCTCGCAAAACTCTTATGGGATTACTGACCTTCTTTTCAAGATCGCCTTTACTATATGACAAACCTGTTTGATTATAAACCAATTCTCCCAACCTGACATACTCCCAACTCTCCGGAATCTCAAACGGAATCTCATCTTCCTCAATCGTTTTGCTTTTCAATTCTTTCTTTTTCAGCTTGCCTTCCTTCACCAACAGCTCCTTCTCCTTGCGGATGCGTTTCAGCAACTCCAATGCTGGCTCCTCCTTCGGGTCTTGCGGCACGAGGTGGCCTTGTATGGCTTTCTGCAAGATGCTCTGTCGCAGTCGTGCGGGCAGGCATTCGTTCAGCTGGTCCAAAGCCTGCTGCGCCTTGCCGTAACGCTCCACCAAAGGCATCAACTCCTCTATCTTCGCCACAATGCGACGCTGCTCGGCGAGAGGGGGAATGGGAAGAATCATCTTGGCCAAAGTTTTTCCATTACAATTAGGTTGTGCCGTTGCAATTGTTCCTTCTTTCAACTGAGACCAATACAGCGTACTTTCCATGAAACACTTCAAATACTGAGGACACAACTGATTACTATATCTTGTCCGAATCAAATAGCCTGCATAAATAGCTTCTTCTGGGGTATCTTTCACCAAATAGGATTTACCAACTGTTCCGCCGGTTCGAGCAAATAGGATATCGTTCTTTTTCAACAAATAAGTCTCTATTTCTACTTCAGTTATGTCACAAAAAGGAACGGTATCCCAAACAATCTTGCCATTTTGTATATCACTAATCCTTACCATTTTGATTCTTCCATTTTGTTTGGCAGGTGCATTATAGCCATATTGAATTGACTCTGATAAATCGCCCCATCTCACCCACTCCCAACTTTCAGGAATTTCAAACGGAATCTCATCCTCTTCAATCGGCTTGCTCTCCAAGTCTTTTTTCTTCAGCTTGCCTTCCTTCACAAGGCGTTCCTTCTCCTTGCGGATGCGCTGGAGCAGCACCGAGGCGGGCTCATCGTTGGTGTCCTGGGCTACCAATTTGCCTTGGATGGCTTGCTGGAGTATGCTGTTTCTTAGTTGCTGGGCGTTCATATCGGTTAGTCCTCCTGTTCGTAATAGTATGAATAATCAATGCCTTTCATAAAGATCTCGCGGTCGTCAATCTTGTCGGTCAATGCGCCTTGAAGCAAAGCCTTAATAGGATTGGCATCCGTCACACTTTTTCGCATGGCATCGAGATAAGCATACTTGTCAATTTTGCTCCAATCAATGCACTTTTTGAGCGAACGTTTAAACATAAGGTCAAGCCAAATGCGGGTGCTGCGGCCGTTCCCCTCCATAAACGGGTGAGCCACATTCATTTCCACATACTTGTCAACAATCTCTTCAAAAGTGCTTTCAGGCATCCGTTCGATGGTCGGCAATATGACATTGAAATGCAATGCGTTGGCAAAGGTAAAGCCTCCTTTCCCAATGTTCTTTGTACGGATTTGCCCCGCAAAGTCATACAGCCCGCCAAAGAGGTATGCATGTATCTGTTGCAGGCATTTCATACTACCGGGTTCCATGGATTTTAGGAGACCGCTTTCAAAAAGCGTATAGGCTTTCTTTCGGCTTTGTCCGTCAATGGTATTTTCGCTATACACAAACCAATCGAGGAAAGCCGTTGCACGGCTGTTGGGAATGTGTTTCGCCAAAGTCTTCACGCATTCAGCATCCAATGCGTCAGTTGCGCGTTGCTTGCCGTCAGGCGCCTCAAATTTGAAGTGGTTAGTGACACTAACCAGTTGAACACCCTCTTTGGCCATCTTGCCTTTCAAGTATTTCCAATAGTTACGTCCCTTGGTGTAGTCGTGTTCGTCGTTGATAGCACGCACAATATCCGTCGCAGCGAACCACCATTTACCGTGCTCATCGTCCCAAACGGCACGCACCTCATGATCTTTATAGAATCGAATGGATTTCTTAGTCATAGCGCCTCCTTGTCGATTTCTATTCCCAGTATCCGCTGTATCTCGGCCAGCGTGTCATCAATCTGCTTGTCCAAGGCTTCGCGACGCTTGTGGTAGTCTGCCAGCAACTCAGCGGGCGGCAGCACTTCCTCGTCGGCCTTGGGGAACTTGCATTGGTCGAAGTTGCAAGCCTTGGCCATCAGCTCCTCCACCTTGAAGCAACGTGACTTCTCGTCCACCACGTTGCCATCCTCGTCGGTGGTGACCATTTCCTTGCGGTCGGTCCACCAGTCGCGGATGGGCTGGCAATGCTCCACGCGCATGGGTTTTGTCTTGCTAAAGTGCTTGTAGCCTTCGGGCATGTCCAAGCGGTAGAACCACGTTTCCTTGGTGCTGAAACCCTCAGGGGCGTCATCGGCTTTCTCGTTGTTGAAGAAGATGATGTTGGTATTGATGCTCGTGTAAGGTGCAAAGATGGAGCCAGGCAAACGGATGATAGTATGCACGTTGAACTCGCGCAACAATTTCTCCTTGATGGCTAACTTGGCATTGTCGGTGCCAAACAGGAAGCCGTCGGGCAGGATGACGGCGGCGCGTCCGTTCTCTTTCAGGCGGTACATGATGAGAACCATGAAGAGGTCGGCGGTCTCGCTCGAACTCAAATCCGAGGGGAAGTGCTTCTTGATGTCGTTTTTCTCGCTGCCGCCGTAGGGTGGATTCATCAGCACCACGTCAAACTTGTCGTCGTCGGTATAGTTGAGTACGTCTTTCGCCAACGAGTTGTCGTGCAGCACCTTGGGCGAGTCGATGTCATGCAGCAGCATGTTGGTCACACACAGCATGTAGGGGAACTGCTTCTTCTCGATGCCGAAGATGGACTGGGCATATTGCTCCTTGTCCTCAGCCGTCTTCACCTCCTTGTCGAGGGCATTCAGCCAGCTGGTGATGAAGCCACCCGTGCCGCAGGCGAAGTCGGCCATCTTCTCCCCCACCTTGGGCTGGATGATTTCGGCCATGAAATCGGTCAGGGCGCGGGGCGTGTAGAACTCGCCTGCCGAGCCTGCGCTCTGCATCTCCTTGAGGATGGCCTCGTAAATCTCGCCGAAGGCGTGGTTTTCCTCATAGTCGCCAAGGTCGAGCTGGTCGATGACGTTGATCACCTGACGGAGCAGCACGCCGTCTTTCATATATTGGTTGGCATCCTGGAAGGTGGTGCGCACGATGGCGCTGCGCATGGGTGTTTGTGGCGTCACCTCCAGATTCTTCAAGGTCGGAAACAAGGTGTTGTTGACGAAGTCGAGCAAGGCATCGGCCGTCAGGGCTTCGCCCGTGCCGTCGTCCTTGGCCCAGTTGCGCCAACGGCATTTCTCGGGGATGAACGAGACGTAGTTGTCCTCGTTAAACTCCCAGTCGTTCTCCTTTTCGTCATACACTTTCAGAAACAGCATCCATGCGATTTGCTCGATGCGTTGGATATTCTTTACAAAATTGGTAAGTGCCATATTGTTTATGCTATGCTATAAATGAGGTCTTCCAGTTCCTTGATGGCCTGGTTGTATTGTTGTTTGCCGCCAAAGAAAGTGGCGATTTTTGCCGGCGCCCCCATCTGACGGAAGGGGTCAAGGCCAAGCACCTTGCTGTTCTCCAGTTGTGAGATGCCTTCGTTGGCATACTTGTCGAGCAAGGCTTCCAATACTTGTTGGGCTTGCGGTCCGTATTTGTGGAACAGGTCGCGTTTCTTCACGTTTTCGGCGCGTTCACGGCGGGTCAAGGGCTTCTTGCCGTAGGCGATATGGCAGATGAAATCGAAGTCGTCGACGTCATCCATGTGTTGGTCGTGCTTCAAGGCCTGCAGGTCGATGCCGCTTTCGCGAAGCAGGTCGGCAATCTCGGCTTTCTTCTCTGCTGCGTTCCAATGCAGGATGAAGTCATCGAGGTTGGCGTAGGTGTCGTTGATGTTGCGCTTCGTGTAGTCGGTGATGCCTTCTACGCGGAGCAGCTTGCCGTTGGTGTCGTAAACCGAGACCGTCTTGTTGATAACGACGACCTTGCAGCCGTGCTTGTCGACGACGGGCTTGGGCTCGTGTTTCGTATCCTCGCCAGCCGTGGTTGTGGCAGTTTCTTCTCCAGCTGGATACTCCTTAGGCGGCATCGTTCCGTATCGTTCATCCACCTCAATGGGGCCGTCCCAATCGGGGTCGGCAAAGAGGCGGGTGATGTTGCGGAAGTCCATGATGGTGAAATGCGTCTTGCCTTCCTTTTCGCGGATGCGGGTGCCACGACCCACCATCTGCTTGAACTCCGTCATCGAGTTGATGTTTTGGTCGAGTACGATGAGCTTCACCATCTTGCAATCCACGCCAGTGGAGAGCAGTTTACTCGTGGTGGCGATGACGGGATATTTCGAGGAGACCGAGATGAAATAATCGAGTTTCGACTGCCCGTAAATGTCGCTGCCCGTGATGCGCACCACATAGTCGGGGTTTTTCTTGCACATATCATAGTTCTCGTTGACCAAAGCCGAGCGCATTCTTTCGGCATGGTCCTCATCGGCACAAAACACGATGGTCTTGGCCATGCGGTCGGTCTTTTTCAGGTACTCCGTAATCTCATGCGCCACCTCACGGATGCGGTCCTCAATGATGATATTGTAGTCGTAGTCCTTGTTGTTGTAGATACGGTCTTCGATGATGTTTCCGAAGATGTCGCGTTGGTCTTTAAGGGGTCGCCATTCATCGCCGATGTTGGTCGTGATGTTGATCACCTTGAATGGTGCCAGGAAACCGTCTTCAATGCCTTCCTTCAGGCTGTAGGTATAGATAGGCTCGCCAAAATAGCTGATGTTCGACTGATATCGGGTCTCTTTGGGCGTAGCCGTCATGCCCAGTTGGATGGCACCGTCGAAATACTCCAGAATCTCGCGCCAGTTGCTGTCGTCCTTGGCGCTGCCGCGATGGCACTCATCGACGATGACCAGATCGAAAAACTCGGGCCTGAACAATTCCTTATAGTTCTGTTTGCCGCCTTGTCCGATGAGTTGTTGATACAAGGCAAAATACACCTCGTAGGCCGTGATGCCGCCATTCAAGTCCTGTTGGTAGTTCACCTTGTGGATGGTCTTCCCCAGCGGCTTGAAATCCTGTTGTATGGACTGGTCGACCAACACATTGCGGTCGGCGAGATAAAGTACCTTCTTCACCAATCCCGCTTTCAGCAGACGATACACGATTTGAAAGGCCGTATAGGTTTTGCCCGTTCCCGTTGCCATAACGAGCAACAGGCGGTTGCGCCCTTGTGCCACGGCATTCACCGTTCGGTTGACGGCATTACGCTGGTAATAGCGTGGCGGGAAGATGTCCTGTCCCGTGCAATAAGGTTGCTCGATGAGCTTCATCTCCTCATCGGTCACTCCCTGTCCGTCGTTGACTTCAGCGAAATATCTTGCGTAAAGCTCTTCCTTGGTCGGGAATTCATCCATCCCCAATGCACGTTCCTTGCCCGTAAGGAAGTCGTATTCCTGGAAGCCCAAGCCATTGGAGCTATAGGCAAACGGGACGTCCATCATTTTGGCATATTCTTTGGCCTGCTGCATGCCGAACGAAACGGAATGCTTGGCATCTTTGGCCTCCACGATGGCTATGGGCGTGGCGCGGTTGTAATACAGCACATAGTCGGCATATTTCGGCTTGCCACGCGCCACCAAGTTACCTTTTATGTTAATCTTGCCATCGGTAAGCTTCACCTGCAACTCCATAGAGATGTCATCAAAAGCCCAATCTTTGCTTAGAATGGCTGGCGTGATAAAGCGCAGTTTGATGTCTTCTTCGGAAAAGGAATGGATGTCCATGGATAAAACAATGTAGACCTTGCAAAGATACAAATAATTCCCATTTCCTCAAAACCAATTGGATGATGAAATAAAAAAATCCTCCCCACAAGCCTTTCGGCCCATGGGGAGGCGGCGGATAAACAGGTTAACTCTTTATTCGCCAAATCAATTCATAAAACAGGCTAGGCGCCGGCGGCGAGCTTGAGCTCTTCCGACGTTGCCTCTTCATCGTCGAGCTCCACAACGATCTGGAGACTCTTTCTGCGCCTGGTGTTCAAACGCGTGATGATTTCCTTCACCACTTCGTAATGATCGCCATAGGCGGCAGGATCTTTCAATGCCATCGCCTTGAGGTAGTCGACCAAGCTTTCGACCTTGGCCGCCGCCTCCCTTTTCAATGGCATCAAAGGCTGTCCCTTGGGCGCCAGGCCGTTGGCCTTGTCAACCTCGTGTACCGCCTTCTTCAGTGCATTCAAAGCTTCCTGCAACGTGGCGATGCGACCCTCCAACTCGGGCAGCTGCACCACGTGCACCTGAATGTCGGGCAAGGCCAGGTCGCGCAACAAAGTGGTGACCGCACCAATGCGCTCGTCCAGCTTCATGCGTGTGAATGGCTTGCCATAGCTCCCCCACAACTGTTTGAGCACCATCGCACTTTCCCTCACCGCATCGTCCGACACGTAAACGCACGAGTCGATGTAATGCGAGGCAGAGGCGAGACACTCGGTGAGCTGTTGGTTCTCCTGTTTGACATTATGCTTCACCTTCGCGATGTGCACCGTTCAGATACTCGTCCGAACGAAGGGCTTCAAACTGGCGGCCGATCTCCAAGAGACCAGCATGGAACTGATTGGAGCTCAGTCCTAAGCTCATGGTAAATCTTTTGTTCATAATACAAAAAATTATTAAAGTTAAACGTTTTGTAAATTAACGGCCATCGCCGTTTGGTATGGTTGTTTTCCGGAGGGCAGCGGCCTGCCCTGCCGGAAGGGGCGCATCAAGATGCCTTGCGCTGAGGATACACTCCAGGCGTTCGGGCTGAAAATCATAACCCAATACCTTCAACCCCTCACGATGAGGTAAAAGGTCTTGTCGCATGACAAATAGTCCGATTTTTCGTCCTTTTCGTCGTTGCACTATAAGCTTACACACCTCGCGATGATGCGAAGAATCAAGGTGCATGACGAAAAGTCCGAATTGACGCCCGAAATGGTCTCTATCAATGACCTAAAAGGTCATCGCCTGACTTTTGGTGACATGCAGTCACCAAAAACGAACGGCAGCATGGCCGCGATGCCGCCGTTGCCTGCGCACGTTGTACGCCCAGGCTCAGCTTGACAAGTTGATGTAAGTAGAAATACGTATCTTCAAAGGGACGGCAGGAATGTTTGTCGTCTGCCTCCCAATGTTTTCTCGAGAGCGGGTTTACGGCTTGGAAGTCCTCAACGAAGGCACACAAGGCCTCGTTACAGCGGTGTTGCGCGAAGTAACGTCCCAAAAAGTCGGGAACGGGTGGCTCCACGACGACCGACGGCACAGTGGCGATGCGGTTCAGCTCATACTGCCGCTGCCAGGCCTCCACCTGCAGGTTGAGCTCGTCGACGGAACACAGGCTGCAATGGAAGGCTGCGAACGCATAGTCGCGGCTTTCGTAATAGGCACGCCCGAAACCTTCCCACGTGTCGTCGTGCTCCACCTCGATCTGAGGCCAACAGGCGAAACGAATAGCGTTGTCGCAAGCCTCGATGAGGCAAGCATAGGTGCGGGAGGTGAAGAAGGATTCCGGACGGAAATCCACTTTGATGGTGATAAGGGTTGATTTCTGAAGGCTCGGAGGGTCTTCTTGGTAATCGAAAAGGTCAGAATTATGTAAGATTTTTTTCATAAAAATTTATATTCTTTTTTTTTGCAAAGATAAGCAATTTCAAGGGTTGCCGCAATTTTAAAGGGTCAAAAAACGCGCATTTTTTTATCAACAAAATTATCAACATGATAAATTGTTGATTTTCAATATATATAGCATTTCAATTATTTAGAACAGAAATAAATAGAAATGAAAACTAATGTAAGACAGTAATATAAGTCTGATGCATTACAATAGAATTACGATCACAGGCGGCACTTCCAGAAGAAAGGACAAGAAAAAAGATGACAAGGCTACGTATTACTTCTCAAAAATCACCGACCCGGCCTGTGTCGGATGATCATAAATCAGGATCTCCTCTGACCCTTCCTGCTTCTTATACCTCATCACCTTCCACACAATCATGAGATCCCCGCCTGCCGAGAGCGTCATGACGATGCCGAGCCAGAACAACAGCCCCGAACCCAACAGGATCCCCACGAGGGCAGGGATGACCCCAAGGACGATGCATGGCATCAAAGCGCCCCAGATGTAATGGCGCTTTGTCAGGGGCGTGGCACAGGTGCAGTAAGGCGTCAAGTACTCCTTCATGAACCCGAAATCGATGTCTTTGAAATGATGCTCTGCAAACACGCTCCAAGTCAGGCCGTGGATGAGCTCGTGGGCCACGATGAGCACTATGAATATGACGGCGAACAGCAGACTCTCCTTGGGCGTCGGCCTCAGCAGCGCCATGGGATTCTTCCAAGCGAAAAGCAACACACCGATGGCGGTCACCGGGATGGCGAGCAATAGGACGAAGAGGTTGGCCTTGACGATGCTGATGTTCAGGTCGTTCCTCTTGTAGCCCTGCCCGACGAGGGCTGCGCTGGTCTTCTCAAAGACGTCCAAGCGTCGTTGCTCTCTCGCGCTTAGTTTTCTGTTCTTCTCGTCATCCATGGTCGTGTCAGATAAAACGGCGCAAAGATACATAATAATTCACGTCATGCAAAAAAACGGGAACGCCTACCCTTCACTGGGTTGGGCGCGCGGGGTACGGCCGACATGGCGGGGAAGCGCCCGCTTTGTGCGTCGGGACCGATGATGTCGGCCTTGAATTTTAGCTTCGCTGATTTTGCCTTGCCTCAGAATAGCCCGAGCAAGCTCGGCTCTGCGTTCGGCTTGCGCAAAATTCGCTTCCTTTTTTTCAAGAAAAAGGAAGAAAGAAAGACCCACAATCCACCAAAATATTGTATCTTTGAAGCCTGATTCACGACGACGCCCCCATGGCCAAAGAGCATCACTACATAAACTTCGATGAATATATCCGGCAAGGAGAGCCCGCGCAGCGCGAGGCCGCCTATGCTTGGAGTACGGCCATCGGTCTGCAAGCCGTCGATGGGCTCACGACCTCCGAGTACCTCAACGACTTGGCGCGCCGCAACATCGAAGGCGAACTTACCATGGATCAGGTCGACACATTGCTCGACAGCTATTACGAAAGCAAGACCGCGCGCGAAGCCCATGATGACGACAAGAATGAAGCCGACAAAGCATCGAGAAACATTAAGAAGATACTCTCTGTGAAGACGGTCGACTTCACCGCCAACGGTTTTATCTCGCTGCACCGCCGCATCTTCGAAGGCGTCTTCAAACACGCCGGCCAACTGCGCGACTACGACATTACCAAGAAGGAATGGGTGCTGGAAGGCGACACGGTGAATTACCTGAACTGGGAAGACCTGCGCCGGGCATTGGACTACGACATCAAACAGGAGCGGGAGTTCAGCTATAAAGGCCTCACACAGGACAACCTTATCACTCATATCGCCAGCTTCGTCTCCGGACTTTGGCAAATCCACGCCTTCGGCGAAGGCAACACCCGCACCTGCCAAACACTCGTGGTACTTCCGCAACGCCCTTGTCCGCGCCAACTACAAGAATGCCGTGAAAGGCATCGACTACTCCCCTATCTATTTGGAACGTTTCTTCCGCAACCTGCTCCTCGGTGAGCAGTGGGACCTCCGCAACCGTTATCTGCATATCCACCCCTCGGAAGAATGGAGTGTGCAGCCTGATCTGGCTGAACCAAACAACACCCCCATAAGTACCCCCACAAGTACCCCCACAAGCTCTCATGTAAATCGATTAAATCCAAATAGCAAGCTCTATACAAAGAACGAAAACATCATTCAACTCGTACAGGTTATTGGAACTGAAGAATTGAGCATCAAAGAAATGATGGAACTCAAAGGTCTGAAAGACCGGAAGAACTTCATAGAATACCATTTGAATCCCGCCATTTCCGAAGGTTTCGTCCGTCTGCTTTATCCAGGCAAGCCACGCCATCCACGGCAGAAATACCTGCTGACGGCGAAAGGGATAACGCTTTATAAGGAAATAATCGGGTTACATAAGGAGATCGCGGATCAAGTCCGCGATGACGACTAGGGCCTAGGTTGGCAAAGGCCTATGTGGGCATGACATGGCTACTGGTCTTTGCCGACGGATGGCATGTCTGCTATACAGAGTCCCGAAGGGACGACCCTACCACACCCCGATACGCAGTGTCGGGTTTTTATAATAAGAGGAATGTAGTCCTCTAGCGGTTCAGGAGATTCCGGATCAAGTCCGGAATGACGATTAGGGCGAAAGTGTGTCGTTAAGGACAATTGTCAATTGTCAATTATCAATTCTCAATTAAAATGCCTATCTTTGCCACCAAAATCCATCCACTATGAAACTCGCAGAAGCATTAAGCATCAGGAAAGACCTGCAGAAGCGCATCCAACAATTAGGACAGCGCATACAGAACAACGTGAAGGTGC
>CACZER010000030.1:0-42661 GCA_902780195.1 uncultured Bacteroidia bacterium | reverse complement strand
ACCCATCAAAATGGAAATGCACGCCATCGGCAATCCGGGACTGAACTACTCCATCTATCTTTCCAACATTCTGTTGCCGGCAATGCTGATGTTGCTCATCTTTCAGGTGACGATTTACTCGATTCATAGCGAAGTCAAGGAAGGGACTTCTAAACGCTGGATGGAACTGGCCGAGGGCAATATCCATAAGGCGCTGATGGGCAAGTTGTTGCCTCAGCTTTTGGTGTGGATTGTGATGGGAAGCACCTATCTTGTGCTGTTGTACGCCTATTGGGACTTCCCGTTGAGAAGCGGCCTGTGGCCCATGGCTTTGGCGGCCTTGCTTCTGATACTTGTCTCTCAGGCGTTCGGCGTGTTTTTGTGCGAGTTGTTGCCCTCGTTGCGATGGGCGTTGAGCATCGCCACGCTTTGGGGCGTGTTGTCGTTCCCGATTTCGGGATTCTCGTTCCCCCAAATCGCGTTCCCGGCACCTTTGCGAGCGTTGTCATACTTGTTTCCGTTGCGGCATTATTACCTGATTTATGTCGACCAGGCGCTCAATGGCTTGCCGATGTACTATTCTTACTTGAACTATGCGGCTTTGGTGGCCTTCCTGATTCTGCCATTCTTGCTGCCTAATCGTTTGAAAAAGTGTCTGTTGGAATATCAATATACGAAATGAAATGAAGTGGTTGCATCATATTCTGGAAATCTTTCGCGAGGAATTGCACAACTCGCTTTTCGATGAGGGTGTTATCGTGTTTTTCTTCATCGTGCCGTTGCTTTATCCCTTGCTTTATGCTTATCTTTATGGCAACGAGAGCGTTAGGGAAGTTGCTACCGTAGCGGTCGATTTGGCCAACTCGTCCACAAGTCGTGACTTTTTGCGCAAGGTGGATGCCACAGCGGATGTCGATATCGTTGGTCATTGTGCCGATATGCAGGAGGCGGTGAACCTTATACACAAACGCCAAGCCTACTGCCTGATTTACATTCCTGCCGACTTCGACCAAGCCTTGATGGAAAGGCGACAAGCCATCGTCGAACTGTATTCTGATATGGGCAGTTTGTTGTACTATAAGGCAGTGCTGTCGTCGTGTACCGAAGTCTCGTTGGCGATGAACAAGGACATCAAAGCGCAACGGCTGGTGGGCGCGACAGAAAAGCAGGTCTCCACTTTCGCTTATCCCATTGAATATGAGTATGTCCCGATGTTCAACACACAGAATGGCTTCGCCTCATTTCTCATTCCGGCGGTCTTGGTGTTGCTAATCCAGCAGACGATGGTACTGGGCATTGGTATGATGGCAGGGGAGGAGCGCGAGAAGAAACGCCGGGGCATCCTTGAACCGCACGTCATCGGAAAACGGCCCATCGAAATGCTTTTGGGCAAAGGAGCGGCTTATTTGGCTATCTATGTGGTGGTTTCGGCCTATGTCTTTTGTGTGGTGCCGCGCTTGTTCCATTTGGTTCAAATAGGCCATTGGACTGATTTGGTGGCGTTTCTGTTCCCATATCTGTTGGCGTGTGTGTTCTTCAGCATGACCATTTCGGGCATTGCCCATAATCGTGAGGTGTTCATCATCATGTTTGTGTTTGCCTCGGTGCCATTGCTGTTCATTTCGGGCATTTCGTGGCCTTCGTGCGCCGTGCCGCCGTTTTGGAAAGCCGTTTCGTGGTTCTTCCCTTCCACCTTCGGCATCAACGGTTTCGTGAAGATCAGCAGCATGGGTGCCCTGCTTCGTGACGTGCATCCCGAATTAGTTGGCCTTTGGATTCAGGTTGTCGTTTATGGCATCACGGCGTGGTTGGTCTATTATCGGTCATACGGTCGCCACCTGAAGGACATCATCGAGGTGGCTGAGGAGAAATTGCAGGCACGTTGGGCCGAGTACATGTGATTTTGGTGTCATGTACACTCCATGTCCGATAATTCACTACCTTTGCCGAAAAATTCAACGATGCCTGAAAACATTGAAAAATTCCTGAACCGCGTGGCCGAAGCCGCCGAAAGAAGCACCCTCGTGAAGATGACGCTGAGCAAGCCCGTGCTGAAGCATGACGAGCTGCGCAACATTTATGTGAAACCGGTGCTCATCAAGGAGAAGCGCCTTTTCGCCTTTACCTATCACTATGAGCGTCGCGACGAGGTGAAGAACTATGATGTCGCGCAGATGCTTGACCTGCTGAAGGAAATGATTTCCGACCGTTTCCTGAATGCCGTGCTGTTTACCGTTGACGAGGATATCACACTGCTTGTATCTTCCAAGGGGAAGGCGACCATTCAAACCAAGAAGGTGAAGGAATGTCGCGAACAAAACTTGGAACACGACAAACAGAAAGTCCGTCTCATCAACCCCGCAAATCCGTGGTGGTATCAGCTCGGTCTGACCACACGCGAGGGCAAGATCACGGCCGACATGCAGCATAAGTTCAAGCAGATCTACAAGTACGCCGAGATTGTGGAGAGCCTTGTCAAGCCGATGAAGTTTGAGGGTACGGTCCACATCGCCGACATGGGGGCAGGGAAGGGATATCTTACCTTTGCCTTGCACGAGCTACTGACCCAACGCTTGAACCTTGACGTGGACATCAAAGGCGTTGAGATTCGTCCCGACTTGGTGCTGAAAATCAACGAGATCATAAAAACGGACAACTTGAAAGGGTTGGAGTTTGTGGAGAGTAGCATCGAGGCCTATCATCCCGAAAAGCTGGATGTGCTGATTGCACTTCACGCTTGCAACACGGCCACCGACGATGCCATCGCCTCGGGCATCAAGGCGGGGGCGGAATTGATTGTCTGTGCCCCATGCTGCCATAAGCAGATTCGTCAGGAAATGGAACGCTCTGGCAAAGTTGATGCCATCACGCGCTACGGCATCTTCCTCGAGCGCCAGGCTGTGATGATTACCGACACCATCCGCGCATTGATCCTGGAGTATTTCGGCTACAAGACCCAAGTGATGGAGTTCATTGAGATGGAACACACACCGAAGAATGTGCTGTTGGTGGGTAGTAAAGTCACGAAAGAGCCTAATAAAACAGAAATCTTGCAACAAATTGCCAATCTGAAACGGCAGTATGGCATTGAGTCCCACTATCTTGAAACTGTCTTGGGATTAATTCCGTGGAAACGGAACATTTTTTCGGCAAAATAGGCGCCATGTCAAGAAAAATGCGTAATTTCGTGGACTTTTCAAAAACGACAGAAATCAACAACTAAAAAATAAGAATTATGCAAAACATCGATTGGGCAAATTTGACATTTGGTTATTATCCAACGAATTACAATGTCCGCTGCTACTATCGTAACGGCAAATGGGGCGAACTGGAAGTCAGCTCCGACACTTCCATCAACATTCATATGGCTGCCACCTGTCTGCACTATGGTCAGGAAGCCTTCGAAGGCATGAAAGCCTTCCGTGGCAAGGACGGCAAGGTGCGCGTGTTCCGTTGGGACGAAAACTGCAAGCGTTTGCAGCGTTCAGCCCAGGGCATCATGATGGCTGAGTTCCCTGAGGATAAGTTCTGGCAAGCTATTGAGAAGGTCATCCGCCTCAATGCCGACTTCATCCCGCCTTACGAGACTGGCGCTTCACTGTATCTCCGCCCGTTGCTGATTGGCACAGGCGCCCGCGTAGGTGTGAAACCTGCTGACGAGTATCTGTTTGTTGTCTTCGTGACCCCCGTTGGCCCGTATTTCAAGGGCGGCTTCATGGCCAACCCATACGTCATCACGCGCAAGTACGACCGCGCTGCCCCGCTGGGTACCGGTACCTACAAAGTGGGTGGCAACTACGCTGCTTCCTTGCGTCCGCACGTTGAGGCTTGCCACGGCGGCCAATACGCCTGTGAGTTCTATCTCGACGCCAAGGAGAAGAAGTACATCGACGAGGCTGGCGCTGCCAACTTCTTCGGCATCAAGGATAACACCTACATTACGCCTCAGAGCACTTCGATCCTGCCTTCCATCACTAACAAGAGTTTGATGCAGTTGGCTGAGACCCTCGGCATGAAGGTCGAACGTCGTCCCATCGCTGAAGAAGAGCTTTCAACCTTCGAAGAGGCTGGCGCATGCGGCACCGCTGCTGTCATCAGCCCCATCTCTCGCATCGACGATCCTGAAAACGGCAAGTCATACCAGTTTGGTGACGGCAAACCCGGTCCATGGAGCGAAAAGCTTTACAACAAGCTTCGTGGCATCCAATACGGCACCGAGCCCGATGAATTCGGCTGGACAACCATTATCGAAGGCCTCTAATTATTGAGCTTTTGAAAAAAGAATGAAAAATGCGTCACTTAGTGGCGCATTTTTTTGATTAATGTGTATTTTTGTTGCGGAAAAGAATAATGATAAACCTCAATACTATGAAAAAAATTACGCTTGCCTTAATGGCTTTGCTGGTTTTCACTTTCTCGCTGAAAGCACAGCAGTATGTTTCTACCCAGCCTTCTAATAGGAATGTCATCCTTGAAGAGTTTACGGGACGCACTTGTACATGGTGTCCTTCAGGCCATGTAATTGCCAACGGAATCAAAGCAGCTCACCCGGATCAGTTTTGGTCGATAAACATCCACTCAAATGGGTGGTTTTCGGCAACAACCTATCCAAACTTGAATACTGAGAAAGGAAATCAGATCCGTGCTGCTTTTAATGCACAATCATTTCCGAGTGGTGTTGTGAACCGTTCTACAGCTGCGGCAGTTGGCCGTGGAGAATGGGTGAGCCAATCCAATACACAGTTCAACCAAGCTGCGGAGTGTAATATGGCTGGTATGGTCGTCATTAATCCTGATACTCGTATGGCTACTATCACCGTTGAAGTTTATTATACTGCTAATAGCTCTGTGGACGAGAACTATTTGACTGTGTGTATGGTGCAAGACAGCATTTGGGGAAGCCAAACGGGTGGATCCGACAATCCTTCCCAATGGGTAAACGGACAATATTGCCACATGCATGTTCTTAGAGACATTGTCACTAATGTGATGGGTGATGAAATCACTCCAACTACACAAGGCACTTTGATAACCCGTACCTATGAATACTCCATCCCTGAAATGATAGGATCACCCAATGGAGTGGAAGTAGATCTCAACAATATTCATTTCCTTGCCTGGGTCTCTGAACGTTACCAAGGCACTCCCACGCGTCCTATCCTGACTGCCTGCGAACTTGAAAAGGTGCAGGGCTCTAATGAACCGATTTATCCCTACATCAAGGAAATCGCCCAACAAGCCAATATTGTATGCTCACATAGCAAGGTGGCTGTGCTTACCATTCAAAACTTAGGTACTAACACGATTACCTCCATGAGCATTAATGCAAACATTGAGGGCGTTTCTTATAATGTGAATTGGGATGGTTCTATGGCTCAGTATGCAACCACTAAGATTGAGCTTCCTGTCGAAGTGCCATTTGGCAACCATGTCATTCACGCCGAAATCACGGAAGCCAATGGACAACCCTTCAGTTCTCAAACCGATGGCATTGTCAGTTGTCCCGAATGGGTAGATCATCAGATTGCTGGCCAGGAGGAAGAGATTAGGCTGAACCTTATGCAAGATAAATATGGAGCCCAAATCACATGGGACTTTAAGGCATCCGACGGTACGGTGCTGGCCTCGGGCGGTCCTTATTCAACCTTGCCTGGTGGTACGGCCACCCAGATTCATGTTGAGCGGGTCACCATTCCTGCCAATGACTGCATCTTGTTCACGATCCATGACAGCGGAAACGATGGTATTTGCTGCGACTATGGCAATGGCTATTTTACTGTCAAGGACAGCCAAGGCAATGTGCTATATGGCGATCAAAACGATGGCGATTATGGTTCGGAAGCTTCGTTCATGATTTCTACTACCGGAGCGACGGAAGTGGAAGTTGGAGAGACGTTTGTGGATATCTTTAGCTATTCCGAAGCATATTTCGTGGCTCCTTTGACGTATACGGATTATCCGGATGAAGTGGGTTTCGTTTATCGGAAAGTGACCAGCCCCGACCAAAACACAGTGGTGGGCAACCTCAATGAATTCAGCAAAATCATGGCTACTGTCGATGATTTGGAACATACCTCCATTTATATGGTAAAGGCGTATGCCATCATTAACGGCGATACTTATTATGGTCCAGAGACTACTTTCAATACTTGGACATGGGGCATCGATGAACTTGAACAGACCCTAAAGATCTATCCCAATCCTACTTCAGAGATGCTGAACGTACAAGCTGAAGGCATGACCCGCATGGAGGTTTACAATGCACTTGGTCAGCAGCTGTTGAGCCAGAAAGCCGATGGCAATACGGTGCAGATCAACACCGAGAGCTTGAACGGTGGTGTGTATTTCCTCCGCATCTATGCCAACGATGGCACCATGCTGAACCGCACCTTCTCAGTGGCTCGTTAATCGGACTGCTCGATGCAACAAAAATAGCCGCTTCATCGAAGCGGCTTTTTTTGTTGGTCGAAAGCAAAGACCCAACCAAAGGACGTCATCTCGGACCCTCATTCCGCGAATGCGGAACGCGATCTCCTAAACTCACAGTAATCCTTTGTCCTTTAGCAGCTCACTCATCTGTACTTGCAGTTTCTTTGCTTCCTCACCAGCCCTAACAGCAAAATCACTTCCGTTGGAAGCATAAATAATGCCTCTCGATGAGTTGACCAACAAGCCACATTCATCGTTTAGGCCATTGTGTGCCACGGCCTGCAAGTCGCCGCCTTGGGCACCTACGCCAGGCACGAGGAAGAAATAGTCAGGCAACATCTTGCGGATTTCGCCCAATTCCTCAGGATGGGTGGCACCTACCACGAACATCATCTGTTCCGAAGTGGCCCAGGTGGTGGCTGTTTGCAAAACTTGTTGGTGCAGCATCCGCTCGCCAACATTCAGGTATTGGAAGTCTTGAGAGCCTTTGTTCGAGGTCAATGCCAAAAGGATGACCCATTTGTCCTCAAAGTTGAGGAAAGGCTCCACGGAGTCTTTGCCCATGTAGGGAGCCACGGTCAATGCATCAGCTTTCAAGGTGTTGAAGAATGCCTTGGCGTAGTTGGCTGAGGTGTTGCCAATGTCGCCACGCTTGGCATCCGCAATGATAAAGATGTCGGGGTAGTTGTTCTTGATGTATTGTATGGTGCGTTCCAAGCTCAGCCAGCCTTTGGCGCCATACACCTCGTAGAAGGCTGTGTTGGGCTTGTAGGCCACGGCATATGGTGCAGTCTCGTTGATGATTTGCTTGTTGAACTCAAAAACAGGGTCTTCAAAAGCCAATAGTTCCTGCGGGATTTTGTTGATGTCGGTGTCCAAGCCGACGCAAAGGAACGACTGTTTTTTCTTGATTTGCTCAAATAATTGCTTCTTGTTCATGATATTATGATTCTAAATTCTCTTTCAATCTTTCAGCATTTTCAGCCATCATCAACCTGTTGATAATCTCATCCAAGTCGCCGTCCATGACGGCAGTAAGGTTATAGACTGTCAGACCTTCCACACGGTGGTCGGTGACACGACCTTGGGGGTAGTTGTATGTGCGAATCTTCGCCGAGCGGTCGCCGGTCGAGACCATGGTCTTGCGCTTGGCGGAGATATCGCTGATGTATTTCTGGTATTCCATGTCGTAGATGCGCGTGCGCAGTCGCGCCAATGCGCGTTCGCGGTTCTTGGGTTGGTCGCGGGTTTCGGTGCATTCGATAAGGATCTCCTGCATCTCGCCCGTGTTGGGGTTCTTCCACATATAACGCAGGCGCACGCCCGACTCCACCTTGTTTACGTTCTGTCCACCAGCGCCACTGGAGCGGAAGGTGTCCCACTTGATCTCGCCCTCGTTGATTTCCACGTCAAACTCCTCGGCTTCGGGCAATACGGCCACCGAAGCGGCGGAGGTGTGGATGCGACCTTGGGTCTCGGTCTTGGGCACGCGCTGCACACGATGCACGCCTGACTCAAACTTCAAGATGCCATAGCATCCGTTGCCTGTCACGTTGAAGTCGATCTCCTTGTAGCCGCCGCTCGCGCCTTCGCTGACGGAGGTCACTTCCACCTTCCAGCCACGGTTTTCGCAGAATTTGCTGTACATACGATACAAGTCGCCGGCAAAGAGGCAAGCCTCGTCGCCGCCCGTGCCTGCACGGATTTCCATGATAGCGTTCTTGCTGTCTTGTGGGTCTTTGGGGATCATCATCACGCGGATGTCTTGCTCCAACTGCTCGATGCGCGTTTGGGCGGTGTCCAACTCCTCCTGGGCCATCTTTCGCATTTCCTCGTCCTTCTCCGTGGCCAGAATCCCCTTGGCTTCTTCTACGTTGGCTTTCAGGGTCTTGTATTCCTTGAAAGCCATGACAATAGGCTCCAAGTCCTTATAGTCCTTGTTGAGCTTCACGAACTTCTTCATGTCGGAAGCCACGGCAGGGTCGGCGAGCTGTTCGCCCATCTCCTCCCAGCGGTGCTTTATCGTTTCGAGTTTCTCGGTGATGTCCATAGTTTAATACTCAAACACTCCGAAGTCACTCTTGATCGTTAATCTCTTTTGCTCCGAAGCCTCCACATGTCCAATGATTTGGCTGTCGATATTGAACTGTTTTGCAATGGCAATCATCTCATTGGCGGCCTTTTCGTTGGTGTAGATTTCCAAACGATGGCCCATGTTGAAGACCTTGTACATTTCGTGCCAGTCGGTGCCAGAGGCGGCTTGGATCATCTTGAACAAAGGTGGCAACGCCAGCATATTGTCCTTCACGATGTGCAGCTTGTCAACGAAATGCAATACCTTGGTCTGCGCGCCGCCACTGCAATGGATGATGCCGTGGATTTGTTTACGGAACTCCTTCAAAATCGGGATCATCAGTGGGGCGTAGGTGCGGGTGGGCGAGAGGATAAGTTTGCCCACATCCACTCCTGGGACTTCGGTCGGGTCGGTGAGTTTGTGCGGGCCGGAATAGACCAAATCTTCAGGGATGCTGTGGTCATAACTCTCGTCGTATTTCTCGGCCAGATAATGGTTCAGCATGTCGTGACGGGCCGAGGTGAGGCCGTTGCTGCCCATGCCGCCGTTGTAGCTGTCCTCGTAGGTGGCTTGTCCGTAGGAGGCGAAGGCCACGATGACATCGCCAGGTTGCAGGTTGTTCTCAATGACTTCGTCGCGACGGATTCGGGTCGTCACGGTGCTGTCGACGATGACGGTGCGCACCAAGTCGCCCACGTCGGCGGTCTCGCCACCTGTAAGGTAAATGCCGATGCCCAAGTCGCGAAGTTTCTGCAAGAAATGCTCCGTTCCGTTAATCAAGGCGGAAATCACTTCTCCAGGGATGAGGCTCTTGTTGCGTCCGATGGTGGAGGAGAGCAGCATGTTATCTGTGGCACCCACGCAGATGAGGTCGTCAGTGTTCATCACCACGGCGTCTTGTGCCACGCCTTCCCATACGCTCATGTCGCCAGTCTCTTTCCAATAGAGATAGGCCAATGAGGATTTGGTTCCCGCGCCGTCGGCGTGCATGATGTTGCAATACAGCGGATCGCCTCCGAGGATGTCGGGAATGATTTTGCAGAAAGCATTGGGATAGAGCCCTTTGTCAAGGTTCTTGATGGCGTTGTGGATGTCTTCCTTTTCGGCAGAGACGCCACGTTGGCTATAGCGTTGATTGTCCATTATTTGAATTTCAGTTTCCTATCATTAGTGTCAAACTCGTAGTTGCCGAGTTGTTTCATGTTTTTCTGTCCGATGACCCATTGCTCGATCATCCTGCTCACCACCTTGCACTCGATGTTGTAAAGCGAACGGCCAGCGATTCGCACTTCCTTGATGACGAAAATGGCGCCGTTTTGGATGCCTCCTGTAGTAAGGATTTTATCGACATCGCCTTGGAAGGCATCGGCAGTGATGCGACCTTCTTTCAGCAGTTGAAGAGCGCGGCTTTCAGAGATACACAAGTCAGCATTTTGGCTATAGGTGAAGGTCTCATTGTAGCCGTCGACATTAGCTGTAAAGCTGAAATAACCTTTTTTGTCGACAGTGAAGTGCTCGGTCTGGTCTTCCTGCGGGTTGATGGCGATGTTGACAGTGCCGCCTTCGTTGATGTGGTCGCGCGGTACGAAGTCCTTACTCAAGATGCGGAATTCGGTACGGCGGTTCATTTGGTGAGCGGCTTCCTTGACATCGTTACTGGGCAACTTATTGATGAAGTCTTCGGTGAGTCTTGTGCCAGCCTTGAAGGTATAGCCTCTCACGGTCATGTCTTTTTGGATGGTGCGTGGCACGCGCTCGCCATATCCTTTGGCGGTGAGTCGAAGTGGGTCGATGCCACGGATGATGAGGTAGTCGACGACGCTTTGGGCGCGCTTCTGCGACAAGATATCGTTATGTTCGTCGGTGTCACGGGCGTCGGTATGTGAGGCCAACTCGATGGTGATGGTCGGGTTGATTTGCAGGGTTTCGATCAAACCTTGTAAAGAGTCCTCAAACTGCGGCTTGAGGTCCCATTTGCCTAAGTCGTATAGGATATCAGGCAGCATGATGGGTTCCTGAGGGATGGGTTCTATGTCGTAGTCTTTTTCGATATCTTTGCTAAACTCCAGTCCCATAGTCGTCTCTTGAGTGCTGAGAGTAAAGTAGTTATCCTTGTCTATCGTGACTTCGTAGGTGGTGTTCTTGTTGATTTGGCTGTCGCTGAAGTTGAAATAGCCTTTCTCGTTGGTACGAGTCATAATGCTAGATCCGTCGCTGCCGACCAATCGCACGGCGGCGTTACTGACAAACTGTTTGGTCTTGGCATCTTTGACAGTACCTGAGAAAGTGAACAATACGGGCGGTTCTTCAAAATAGTAGATATTGTCCAATCCACGGCTGTTGCCACGGTTGGAGGAGATGAATCCACGTTCCTCTGTGGGGTGGAAGATGATGGCAAAATCGTCGCCAGTCGAATTGATGGGCGATTTCAGGTTACGAGGTTCGCCCCATTGACCGCTGGTGTCCATGGAAGAGACAAAGATGTCGAGTCCACCCATGCCGCCATGACCGTCGGAGGCGAAATAGAGTACGGTGTCGGATCTAAGGAAGGGGAAGACCTCGTTGCCAGGCGTGTTGATTTTTTCACCTAAGTTGAAAGGCCGTTTAAAGGGGTCGGTGGTGTTGTCACGCATAGCAACCCAAATGTCGTTTCCGCCGAAGCCGTCTTTGCGTTCCGCGGCAAAATACATTATTAACTCATCGCTCGAAAGAGTGGGATGCCCAACGATGTCTAAGGTGTCGACACCGGCAATCTCCACGGGTCTTGCTTCCGAGAAAGCGCCGCCGCTCTTGCCCGCTACCATGATTTGGCAACCGTTCTTACGGTGAGCTCCATTTTGGCAGCGTGTGAAATACATTTTGGTGAACTTGGAATTCATGAAAGGCGTGCCTTCGCTGGCTCCCGTGTTGATGCTTTCGCTTTCGTCGGCGAGTACGGGTGTGCTCCAGTCGCCTTTACGGTCTTGCTTCGAGGTGAAGAAATCGGCAAATTCTTGCCCTGTGATGCCGTCTTTTTCTTTTCCTGTGGCTGCATCACGAGTAGAGGTGAAGATGATTTCGTTGTAGTTGTTGCTGAGCCAACAAGCGCTAAAATCGGAATCCTTGGTGGAGTTTACTTTTTTCAAGGGGGTAAGCTCGTATTTCGACGGGTTTTCCAGCCATTCCGTAATGAGAGACGTGGTTTCGACACCCAAGCGCCCTCTTGGGTCACTAGGAACTCTTTGAGCGTATATTTCGTACATTTCCAAAGCGTCTTTGTACTTCTCGTTCATCTTATAGGTTTCAGCCATGTAAAGATAAACTTCAGGATGAACGTTGGGGTAGTCCGTCTTCAGAAGGCGCTTATAATAAGGTTCTGCTCTTTTGGGAAGGCCAATATTACGATAGCATTCAGCCATTTGGAAGCTGATGCGGTTGCGCTCTTCCTTGTTGCGGCGCACTTTGCGATAGGCCTTCTTATAACGGTCGACGGCTTCGATATACTGCTTGCGTCCAAAGGCCAGATCGGCGTTTTTGGCGGGATTTCTTCTCTGTGCATAAAGGTCGGTACTCATGAAAATGAATAATGCCGACATGAGGATTAGAATGTATTTTTTCATAGACAATTGTTCTCTTAAGCCAAACGCAGAATAAGCGTTATTATTATCGGACAAAAGTACAATAATTTGGAGAAACTACATAGTATTTGGAATAAAAAAATCCCGCTGAATCCAGCGGGATTTTTGCAAGCAGTTTAGAAGGTTAATATAATAATTCTATTATTTCTTCTTCGAAGTGCTTTCTTCGGTGATTTCATTGTCTTTCTTATGACCTTTCATCAAGACATAGGCGAAAGGCGATGACAGGAACACTGAGGAGAAGGTACCGGCCAACACACCGACCAACAGAGCGAAGATGAATCCGCGGATGGTGTCGCCGCCGAAGATGAAGATAGCAAGCAACACGACCAAGGTCGAACCGGAGGTGTTGAACGAACGGGTCAAAGTGCTGTTGACAGCATTGTTCATATTGACCTTCCATGAGTTCTTCGGATGCAAACCGACATTTTCACGGATACGGTCGAAGATAACCACCGTAGCGTTGATGGAGTAACCGATAACAGTCAGCACAGCAGCGATGAAGCTTTGGTCAACTTCCATGGTGAAGGGCAGCACATTGTAGAACAGGGAGTACATACCTAACACGATGATGGTGTCTTGTGCCAGAGCCATGATGGAAGCCACACCATATTGCCATTTCTTGAATCGGATGGCGATATAGACAAACATCAAAGCCAAAGCCACGATGATGGCGATGATGGACTTACGCGTAACGTCGCTAGCGATGGTGGCACCAACTTTCTGGGTGCTCAAGATGCCCACGGTTTCATCCTCTGAGGAGAATTGCTCCATAGTGAGGTTGTTGCCATACAGGCCCTTCAAACCATCATAAAGGATGACTTGGATAACGCTGTCGACGGCAGGGCTGTCATTCTTAATCAAGAACTTGGTCGTGATCTTCACCTGACCGTTGGTACCATAAGTCTTCACTTCAGGCGTTGACCAGTCTTCCACTTCTTGGTCGTCTCTCATTTCGAGGGCGCTGTGGATGGCGTTCTTGTCGAAGCTCACGTCAGTCAAGGCTTCACGCACTTGCTCAACTTTCATGTTAGGATCGTCGAATTGGACGACGTAGTTGCGACCACCCTTGAAGTCGATACCGAGGTTCAGACCGCGGATGCCGAGTGAAATCAAACTGACCAAAAGGAAGCAGATGCAGATGATGAACGAAGTCTTGCGCATTCCGATGAAATCATAGTGCTTATCCTGCAAGAAATTGCGGGTCCACTTGGTGGAGAAGCTGATTTCTCTATCCTTATCAAGCATACGTTCGAAAATCAAACGAGAGATGAAGATGGAAGTAGCCAATGAAGTAAGGATACCAATGCAGAGGGTTACAGCGAAGCTGTGGACAGGACCCGTACCCAAGATGATCAGGATGATACCGGTGATCAAGGTGGTGACGTTACCGTCGATAATGGCGGAATAAGCGTTCTTGTAACCATCGGAGATGGCGAGTTTCAGGCCCTTGCCGGCTTTCAACTCTTCCTTAATACGTTCGAAGATAATCACGTTCGAGTCAACGGCCATACCCAAGGTCAACACGATACCGGCAATACCAGGCAGTGTCAGCACTGAGCCGAGGCAAGCCAGCACACCGAACAGGAAGAATACGTTGATCAACAGAGCGATATCGGCCACGATGCCAGCCTTGTTGTAGAAGAAGATCATGTAAAGCAGTACGAGGATGAAAGCAAACACCATCGACCACATACCTTTTTGGACAGCTTCCTTACCGAGTGAAGGACCAACCACTTGTTCTTCAAGGATTCTGGCGGGAGCAGGCAACTTACCAGCCTTCAGAATGTTGGCCAAGTCTTGGGCTTCTTCGATGGTCATGCCACCACCGCTGATGGAAGAACGGCCGTTCGGAATTTCGCCATTGACGACGGGATAGCTGTAAACATAATCGTCAAGGACGATGGCAATCTGCTTGCCGATGTTTTCACCCGTGAGGCGTTTCCAGGCTTTGGCACCTTCCGAGTTCATCTGAATGGTGACTTCAACTTGGTTACCTTGACCGTAGTCCTGACGGGCGTCAGTAATGACTTCACCGCCAAGGGCGCACTTGTTGTCGCGCGACATCTTCAAGGCAACGAGTTCGAGGAACTCTTGTTCGCCTTGAGTGATTTCAGGCTTCACAGTCCAAGCGAACTTGAGGTTGCGCGGGAAGAGGCTCTTGGTTTCTGCCAACATGCTGTTGATGGTGGCAGTGTCTTTCACTTGAGCGATACCAACGCGGGCTGTCTCGCCAGCAACAACTTGGCCGGCTTCATTCTGGTAGAACGAAGGCTGCAAGTAGGAGAACAATGGGTTGTTCTCTTGGAATTGGTTGAGTTGTTCGTCTTCCGTCAAAGTGTCGTTGGCACTTTCGCTGTTCTCATTCAGCTGGTCGAGGAGGTTGGCTTCAGCAGTGCTGTCGACAACGGTGCTGTCGGCAACGACTTCTTCTCCTTCGGCAGGAGACAGCGTTTGTTCGTTCTCAGCCAATTCTTCTTGGGGAACTGCTTCATTCAAAGCGTTCTTGGCTTTTCTTGTTTCAGCCAGCTTGGCGTTGGCGTCGGCAATGTATTGCTGGATTTCGGAGAAGTTGTAGGTCTCCCAGAACTCCAATTGTGCAGTTCCTTGAAGGAGTTTGCGGACACGCTTCGGATCCTTGATGCCAGGAAGTTCGACCAAGATACGGCCTGAGTTCTCCAGCTTTTGGATGTTGGGCTGGGCAACGCCGAAACGGTCGATACGGGTTCTCAGAATCTGGTAGGAACGGTTGATGGCACCTTCACTTTCGCTTCTCAACACTTTCAGCACTTCGCTGTTGGTGGAGTTGACGGTGATGCCTTTGTCTTTGAATTCATATAAGAAAATGGAAGCAAGACGGGCGTTGGGGTCCACCTCTTCAAAAGCCTCGCCGAACAGGGTGACGAAGTCGCCTTCGCTCTTTTCCTGTCTTTCCGTGGCAAGTTCCATGGCTTTTACGAAAGTGGGGTCTTGTGAATGACCTGCCAAAGCATTGACAATGTCTTTCACCGAAACTTCCAAAGTGACGTTCATACCGCCCTTCAGGTCCAGACCTAAATTGATTTCTTTTTCTTTTGCGTCACGATAGGTGTACTTTTTGAACAAAAGGTTGTACACATTCATGTTGCTGATGGAATCCAGATAGTACGTCTCTTTCTCGTTTTTCAGCAGATTGTACATGGATTCGTCTCCGTTTGCAAGTCTGGTAGCCTCTGCTTCGGCGTATTTGACAGCTTTCTTTTCTTGTCTCTTCGTTACCAAAGTGAACGAGAGTTGATAAAGGAAGATCAGTCCGAAGATAATGGCTATCGCCTTGATTGCTCCTTTGTTTTGCATTGTAAAACTGATTTAATTATTTGACTTTTAATTTATTATAAATCCAATTAGTGCTTTTTTACTCTATTTAGAGCCTGCAAAAATACGAAAAAATCTATTTATATTTCAACCATTTGAAAATTTCCTTGTAAGTAAGCTTTTTTCCATACATCAAGATGCCCGTTCGATAGATTTTTGCTGCCAACCATGTCATCAGGACGAAGGTACCGGCCAATAGAACGACTGACAAGACAATTTGCCAGATAGGGACGCCGAACGGAATCCTAACCATCATCGAGATGGGGGAAGTGAACGGTATCATGGAAAGCCAAATAGCCAAGGACCCATCCGGGTTGTTGACTATGTAGAAGGAGGAAATGATCGCTATCATGAGCGGTACGGTGACGGGTAATGTGAATTGTTGCGAGTCAGTGTTGTTGTCAACGAGCGAACCAATGGCCGCATAGAGTGTGGCGTAAAGCAGGTAACCTAAGATGAAAAACACCAGGAAACTGATGATGATGGTCCCGAAATCGATGGAATGGACAATCTGAAGGATGTTCTGGACACTTTCATTGCTCATGATGTCGTTGGTGGCGATTTCTTGGCTCATCACAGTGCCTGACGACAACATGCCTGGGTGACTAATGCCAATAAAGGCAGAGAAGCCAACATAAAGAACACCTGTCAATAGAATCCACATGATAAATTGGGTTAGGGCGACCAAAGAGACTCCGATCACTTTTCCCATCATCAACTGGAAAGGTTTCACCGAACTGATAATCACTTCAATTATACGATTTGTTTTTTCTTCGGCCACGCCTTGCATCACCTGCCCTCCAAAAAAAATGATGAACATGTAGATTAACACAGCCAAAGCAATGCCCAAAGTGAACTGCACTTGGGTGAAGGTCTCCTTTTCATTGCCTTTGTCATCCATGCGCATGATGGAAAGGTTGACATCGGTTTTGACCGCGCTGACGATTTTGGGGTCTACGCCTGAAGCCATCAGCTTTTGGTCTTCGATTTCTTTTTGCATCACATTTCGGATGTAGTTTTCCACTTCTATGGGGACCTGTGAAACACTGTAAAGTATGGCATTTGAAGGGATGTTGAGCTGGGTGGGGGGTACGTACAAAACGATGTCGAAAACCTTTTGTTTCACGAGTTCCTTGACACTGTCGACAGGTTGGCTGTCCATAAGGACAAAGGTGTGCTCTTTGGTGTTTTGAAAACGGTCTTCAAACCAATGGCTTTCGTCCACGACAGCAATTCTTAGGTGCTCGTTGCTTGCATTGAGGGCCAACATGATTGGGATGATATAAAGGGCTGCCATCAGGATGGGACCCAAAAAGGTCATGATGATAAAGCTGCGTTTCCTGACCCGAGTGAGGTATTCTCGTTTGATGATAAGTCCGATCTTGTTCATGATGCTTGGTTTTGGGATTGAACTTCTTGGATGAAAATGTCGTTCATGGAAGGCAACAGTTCCTTGTATGAGACGAGCGATCCCAAGCTGAGAAGGTGGGTGAGCAGCTCGTTGGAGGTGTCTTCGTGAGTTGTGATTTTCACTTCGTTGTTGATGTCCGTTTTTTCCACCTTTATATTATAAGTGTCGGTCAGCGTCAAGAGGGGTTGTATGTTGTCGGTCCTAATAATGACTTCGCGCTGGAAGGTGTCGTGCTGTCGCTTGATATCGCTGACCTTGCCTTGCAAGATGCTTTTGCCATGGTTGATCAGCGTGATGCTGTCGCAGAGTTCTTCGACTGATGCCATGTTATGGGTTGAGAGCAACACAGTGGTGCCTTTGTCGCGCAGTTCGATGATGGATTCTTTCAGTAGGTTGGCATTGATGGGGTCGAAGCCACTGAAGGGTTCATCGAAGATAAGGATGTCAGGTTCATGTACGATGGTGGTGATAAACTGTATTTTCTGTTGCATGCCTTTGCTCAGTTCTTCCACTTTCTTGTCCCACCAGTCTGAGATTTCAAACTTTTCAAACCATTTTTTCAGCCTTTGTTGGGCTTCCGTCTTGTTGACGCCTTTCAACTCGGCAAGGTAAAGGGCTTGTTCGCCAACTTTCATTTTTTTGTACAAACCACGTTCTTCTGGCAGATAGCCGATGCGAGAAATGTGTTTTTGGTTAAGACGTTCGCCATCGATAAGCACTTGTCCCGAATCTGGTGCCGTGATTTGGTTGAGGATCCTGATGAGGGTCGTCTTGCCTGCCCCGTTAGGACCCAAAAGACCGTAAATGCAATGCGTTGGGATGTCAATGCAAATACGGTCTAATGCGGTGTAATCACCATAACATTTGGTGACTTCTTGTATGGATATCTTTGTCATGTTCAGTTGAAATAATCCTTTATTTTTCCGAAGAAACTCCTTTCTTCTGCAGTTGGGTTGGGTTTGAAGTTTTCAGATTGTTCCAGTTGATTCAGTAGCTTTTCTTCGTCTTTGTTGACTTTTTTGGGTACCCAAACGTTGACGTTGACCAACATGTCGCCATTGCCATATCCGTTGAGAATGGGTAGGCCTTTCCCTCTAAGGCGTAGCACCTTGCCACTTTGCGTGCCAGGGGCAATCTTCACACGTACTTTGCCATCAATGGTTGGCACTTCGATTTGTGTGCCTAGAATGGCTTGTGGTATGGTGATGAAAAGGTTGTAAATCAAGGTGCTTTCGTCGCGTTCAAAATCGGGATGGGCTTCTTCCTCGATGAGGACGAGCATGTCGCCGCTGACACCATTATGGGGCCCTGCGTTGCCTTTGCCGCGCACGGTGAGTTGCATTCCTTCGCCAACGCCTGCTGGAATGTCGATGTCGATTATCTCTTCACCTTTTACGATGCCTTCGCCATTGCAATGTGAACATTTCTTCTTGATGATAGTGCCTTGTCCGCCACAGGTAGGGCATACAGATGCGGTCTGCATCTGTCCAAAGAAACTGTTGACGGTTTGCACCACCTGACCTCGGCCGTGGCAGGTGGGACAAGTCTCGGTGGAGCCGTCTTCCGAGCCGCTGCCGTGACAATGTGAGCAGGCGACATATTTGCTGACTTTGATTTTCTTCTTGACGCCATGGGCGATTTCCTGAAGATTCAGCTTTACTTTAACGCGGATGTTGGAGCCGCGTTGCTTTACGGTACCGCCGCGGCTGCTGCCGCCAAAACCGCCGAAGCCGCTGCTGAAGCCTCCAAAGTTGAAGCCGCTACCGAATACGCTGTTCAGGATGTCGTTCAGGTCAAAGTCGCCGAAGCCGCCGAAGCCGCCTCCTGCAGAACCACTGTCCATACCAGCGAAGCCATATCGGTCGTAACGAGCCTTCTTGTTTTCGTCACTAAGCACAGAATAGGCCTCCGAGGCTTCCTTGAAGTTCTCCTCGGCGGTTTTCTTCTCGGCATCGGTGCCGTTCACCCACTTGTCAGGATGCCATTTCAAGGCGGCCTTACGGTAGGCGCTCTTTATTTCGTCGGGCGTTGAGTTCTTGTTGACTCCCAACACCTCATAGTAATCTCTTTTTTCTGCCATTCTTGATTCCTTTCTTAGTTACCGACCACCACACGGGCGAAACGAATGACCTTGCCATTCAATTTATATCCTTTTTGGATCACATCCAGTACTTTGCCTTTCTTGCTTTCATCAGGAGCGGGAATCATAGTGAGGGCTTCGTGCTCGTCGGTGTTGAATTCAGCGTCCATGGCTTCGATTTCTTCCAAACCTTTGGTTTTTAAAACGTTCTTGAGTTTGTTGAAAATCAGTGTGACGCCTTGCATGTCGGCCTCGTTACCGTTTTTTTCCATGTTCTGAAGGGCGCGTTCGAAGTCGTCAAATACAGGAAGGATATCCTTGATGACGTTTTCTGAGGCAGTAACGGTTAGTTCCAACTTTTCTTTGGCGGTGCGCTTGCGGTAGTTGTCGAATTCAGAAAACAGGCGTAGGTATTTGTCGTTCAATTCGGCATATTTGGCTTTTTCTTCTTCCAGTGCTTTCTCTTGGGCATGACGGGCTTTGAATCTCCTTGACTTTTTGTCTGAAACATTGTCATTCAGAGTTTCTTTAACATCGGTGGTTGCTTCTTGTTTTGGCTGTTCATCGACGGGATCTTGGCTGTTCTCCATGTTAGAATTGACGGTGTCTTTCAAGGCATCGTCCTGATTGTTAACGTCTTTGTTTTGTGTCATGATATTGTGGGTTATACTTTTTTGTCGTTTTGCGGCATTACTCATCAAATCCTTTGCCAAAGCGAGGGTTTTGACAAAATGGCAGTGGATCAGGGGGGGGAATCAAAGACTTATAGCCTTTCGATAATAGGCCCGTCGGGGCTGAGCGCATTTACGCGCTTGTCGATGTATTGATAGCCGCGCTCTATCTGGTCGCTGTTGTCGATGATGCTGTCGCCTTGGGCGGATAAGGCCGCAATGAGAAGGGCGACACCAGCGCGGATGTCGGGAGAAGCCATGCGGATGCCCCTGAGGGCGTGGGCGTGGTCGAGGCCGATGACATTGGCTCGGTGCGGGTCGCAAAGTATGATTTGAGCGCCCATATCGATGAGTTTATCGACAAAGAAAAGTCGGCTTTCAAACATCTTTTGATGGATGAGCACGGTGCCTTTGGCTTGGGTAGCCACCACCAGAACAATACTGATCAGGTCAGGAGTAAAGCCTGGCCAGGGGGCATCGGCCACGGTAAGGATACTGCCGTCCATGAAGGTCTGCACCTCGTAATGTTCCTGCGCAGGGATGAGGATGTCATCGCCACAGTAGTCCATTTTGATGCCTAGTTTTCGGAATACATCGGGAATGATACCCAACTGGGCAATACCGGCATTTTTTATGGTAATCTCGCTGCCCGTCATGGCGGCCATGCCGATGAAGCTGCCCACCTCAATCATGTCAGCCAATAGGGTGTGGTCTGTGCCATGTAGACGACTTACTCCTTTGATGGTCAAAAGGTTGGACCCTACGCCCTTGATGTCAGCGCCCATGTTGTTGAGCATGGTGCAAAGCTGTACGAGATAAGGTTCACAGGCTGCGTTGAAGATGGTGGTGGTGCCTTCGGCCATTACGGCGGCCATTACGATGTTAGCGGTGCCAGTGACAGAAGCCTCGTCAAGGAGCATGTAGCAGCCTTTCAAGCCGCCTTTTTGCACACCGACTTGGTATGTGTCGAAGTCAAAGATGGCACCGAGCTTTTGTAAACCAATAACGTGGGTGTCGAGTCGGCGGCGACCAATTTTGTCGCCACCAGGCTTAGGCATATAAGCTTTCCCAAAGCGGGCAAGCATTGGGCCTGTCATCATCACACTACCGCGTAGCTTGGAAGCAGTCTTTTGGTAAGCTTCTTCGCTGAAATAGTTGAAGTTGATGCTTTTGGCTTGAAGTACGATGTCATGCCTTGTGGGTCGCTCAATGTCAACACCCATGCCTTCCAAGAGGGTAATCAAATTGTTGATGTCCAGGATGTCGGGCAAATTGTGGATGGTGACTTTTTCTTCGGTCAACAAGCAGGCGCATAGAATCTGCATGGCTTCATTCTTGGCGCCTTGTGGAGTTATTTCTCCTTGAAGTCTGTGTCCGCCTTTAATCTTGAGTGATCCCATAGTAAAAGTATTTGTCAGCCTATGTTGCAGGGTTATTGTTTTAATCTTTTCTTGTAAGCAGGGTTGTTCGGATTGTTCATGTTGGCCTTCAAGTTCGGCACTTTCTTTTTCTTCTTTTTGGCTTGTTGTTGTTTGGTCTGGCTCTGTGCCTTGATGTTGCTGTCGGCAGTGAGACTTAGCTTGGTGTCATCAGCCAAAACAAGCTTGCCACCAGAGATGCGTTTCAAATCCTCGATGATGACCTGGTCGTTGACGATGCTCTTGTTCCAATCCAGATAGTTGTGCTTCATCTTACAGGCCAATGATAAGGCAAGGGCTTCGCGAACCTCTTCGTTTTCTTCTTTGGAAGCAGCTTCGATCATTTTAACAAGATATTGGCCGTAATGACCATAACTAATCTCATTATTTTGATAATCAATATGCTTAGGTCGTGTTTCTTGACCTTTCCTGATAGGAGGCTCGTATGGGCCGTCAACGTCAAGCTGGTAGTCTGAGATGATATAAAGAAGGTCCCACAGTTTATGTTGATAGTCGTCGGATTCTTTCACTTGTGGTGTCATCTGCGCCATCACACTTACGATAAACTGGGCTGCTTCGGTTCTTTCTTTTCGGTCTTCTATCTCGGGTAACTTGTGAATCATTTCTTGTACGCATCTTCCGTATTCTGAAATGATGATTTGCTCTTTTTCCGTGTTATATTTCAATCCTGTTTTCTCCATGGTCGTTTATTTGGGTGCAAAGATAGTATTTTATTCTTTTAGGATGGCCAGTTTTGCGAATTTCAACATGAGCATCTTGACGCCTGCATGGTCGAAATTGACAGACGCTTTTTTATTGGCTCCCGCACCGTCGATGCTGAGAACTGTGCCTGCACCGAATTTGGCGTGCATGACGCGCATGCCTTCTTGAAGAAGGTCGGGATTGGAAGGCTCTATGTTTTGAGGTACTGCGGGTTGGCCGTAAGCAGGTCTTGACGATGGTGTATTTGTAATGTTGCGGAACCCATGTTGCTCTGGCTCGTGGATGTGTCGTCCGAAAGGACGTCCCCCGGACATGGACGAGCCTCTGAACGAGGCTTTTTGTGTTTGTTCGATGAGGTTGGCATCGATTTCGTCAACGAAGCGTGAACGTTCACTAAGGGTGAGGTTTCCGTAACGGTAGCGCATTTCAGCATAGCTGAGGGTCAGCTTTGTCATTGCCCGGGTGATGGCCACATAAAACAAGCGACGCTCTTCTTCCAATTCTTCTCTTGTACTGAGACTCAAAATGCCAGGAAATAGGTTCTCTTCCATCCCAACGACATATACGTATGGGAACTCCAAGCCTTTAGCGCTGTGGATGGTCATCAAGCTGACATAATCTTCGTTGGGATCATCTTTCTTCATCTCGCTGTCGGTGAGCAGTGCCACGTCTTCCATGAATTGAACCAGATCGACTCGCGCTGTCTCGCCTGTGGTCTCGTCCACCTGACGGTCGCTGAATTCCATAATGGCATTGAGCAACTCTTCCACGTTCTCGACTCTTGAGATGCCTTCAGGTGTGTCGTCTTCTTTGAGCACTTTGATGAGTCCTATGGCGTTGGTGATGTGTTTGGCCAGCTCGAATGCGTTCATCTTAGCTTGCAGGCTTTGAAAACTTTTCATCATCACCACGAAGTCACGTATCTTGTTGATGGTGCCCATGTTGAAGTCTTGAGGGAACACGTCGTTGGCGATGCAGCTCCATATACTGCGCCGTTGCTCTTCGGCGAGTACCATCAGCCGTTCGATGCTTGTTTTGCCGATACCACGAACGGGATAGTTGATAATGCGGAGCAGTGCCTGCTCATCCTCTGGGTTGATAACGACACGGAAATAGGCGAGTAAGTCTTTGATTTCCTTGCGGTCATAGAACGAGAGTCCTCCGTAGATTTTGTATGGGATGTTTTGTTTGCGCAAAGCCTCTTCCATGGAACGTGATTGCGCATTTGTGCGGTAGAGGATGGCGAAGTCCTTGTTGGCAAGTTGTCGCGACATCTTGTAACCAAAGATGCTGTTGGCGACGAGTGTGCCTTCTTCGGTGTCGCTGTTGGCGTGGATGAGTCCAATCAGTTCGCCTTTTTCCTTATCGCTCCATACCTTTTTCTTGATTTGGTCTTTGTTGTGAGCGATGACGGCATTTGAGGCGTTGACGATGTTTTGGGTGGAACGGTAGTTTTGCTCCAACCTAATGAGCTTATAGTCTGGGTAATCGTTCTTGAAGTTGAGAATGTTCTGGATGTTAGCGCCACGAAAGGCATAGATGCTCTGGGCATCGTCGCCTACCACGCAGATGTTCTCAAACAAAGCCGCGATGCGTTTCACGATGAGATATTGGGCGTAGTTGGTGTCCTGGTATTCGTCGACGAGGATGAACTTGAAATGGTTTTGGTATTTATAGAGCACGTCAGGATTGTCGCGCAATAGGATGTTGGTGAAATATAGAATATCATCAAAATCCATGGCGTTAGCGCGGTGCAGGCGTTCGTTGTAGAGCTTGAATAGCTGTGCGATAAGGGGCTTGTTCGATTTACGGTCGGTTTCCTGGATTTCAGGATCATTGGCGTAGTCCTCGGGAGAGTAGAGACTCGATTTGGCGGCTGAGATGCGCGATAGCACCTGTTTGGCGGGGTAGACCTTTGTGTCAAGATTCAAGTCTTTCAAGATCTGTGTGATGAGAGCCTTGGAGTCATCGGTGTCGTAGATGGAGAAGTTGGCAGTGAAACCGATTTTTTCCGCTTCGATACGCAAGATGCGGGCGAAGATGGAGTGGAAAGTGCCCATCCACACGTTGCGCGCATCGCTGGCGTTGACGAGCTGCATGATGCGTTCCTTCATCTCGCGGGCGGCCTTGTTGGTGAAGGTGAGGGCCATGATGCTGAAGGGGTCGACGCCCTCCTGTATCATGTAGGCAACGCGGTAGGTGAGGGCACGGGTTTTGCCCGAACCGGCGCCTGCAATCACCATCACGGGGCCTTCTATGGTGGTAACGGCCTCTCTTTGAGGCTCGTTGAGGTCATTCAATAAATCGATCATTGGTTGCTCGTTTAGTCGGCAAAGATAATGATAATTTGTGGATTTCTGAAAAATAGTTTATCTTTGCAAGATAAATACCTGTAGTATGGGCACAAACGAAAATACAACTACCGTCCCCTCTCGTAAGCCACGCCGCTTCCGTTGGGCACTTTGGTGGGGACTGGGTGTCATAGTGGCCAGCCTCGTTGCCTTGGTTGTTTTTGCAGTCATCAATCCCTCTGCGGTCAACGAAATGAATGCCCCTCTCATGAAGGCTGTCTACTCGATGGTCTGTCGGTTCGGCATCTGGCCTGTCGTGATTTATATGGGTTTGGTAGGGCCGATTATTGAAGAGCTTAGCTTTCGTCTTTGGGGTAACGGCAAAAACTGGACGGGTATTGTCTCCGTCATCCTCATGGCGCTATGGTGCCTTAATGTCGGTTGGCTATTTGCGTTGTTCGCGCTATGCGTTGGCATTGTGATACTCATGGTTTTTAAGGAAGACAGGAACAAGCGGCTCTTTGTACTTATGCTGTTTTCATCTGTTCTCTTTGCCGTGGCACACATGGGTAACTATGACGGTAATTGGTTTGTGGTATTGATTGGAGTGATTCATAAGTTTGGATTCGGCCTTTTGGCCTCTTATCTCGTTGTCAATCACAATATTCTGTGGTCCATGGGGCTGCACGTCATCAATAATAGTATCGTGACGCTTCCTCTTGTGTTGTCAATGGGCCAAACGAGTGCCGTCGAGACCATCTACAACGACAATTTCATCCTCGAGGTTCGCCCCGTGCTGGCGCATGACGATAGTATCAGTGATGATAGAAGATTTTTCGCCGATGCCGACACCAATTACTATTATGGAAACACCTCTAATTTTGCTGGGCAGGCTTGGATTTATGATGCATGGCAGAATGGCGGGATGATTAAGATAGACACTGTTTACAACGAAACCGACAAGAAAACGGTGCTGGACATCAAGTCCACCTACGACCCATTTCAGATTTCCAAACGATAAAACGTAATCCTATGCCAGACAAGAAAATCAAAGGCAGCCTGAGTGGCATCGTCGACAAGATGAACAAGGCATACGATGGCTTGATAGGAGAGGGCTTCAACCTCGGCTTGGACCGCCGTGTCGTGCCTGTAATGGCAGATGGAACGGTCTCGGGCTGGAAGATGCAGCGCCTCGAAAACGACGTTTGGGTGGATTTAGATGAAACGCCATTTGAGAGCATGGGAGATTTGATAGCGTTTTATAAGGACAATAACTAAACAACGTTTTCTTCTGCCATATAGGGACTTGTGACGCTTTCCTTAAAAATAATATCTTTGCATTTTATGAGTGTTCATAAACAGATATCTAGAGTATTTGTCCCATTAGCCATCCTCCTTTTGTCATCTTTGTTGATGGGATGCACTGCCTTCAATGGCTTGGTGCGGCATGGCGATGACTCTGGAAACCGAGTTGCTTATGCAAGCGACACCATCCCAAGAATCAAGGAGTTGGAAGGCCGAGATATCTTTGAGCAGGCAAGAAAAGAACAGTGGGATTCCATACAGATTAAAGATTACGGTCAACCTTTCAATTATTCTTATCCGAGCACGTTGGCTGACAGTATCATCGAGTATGCCAAGCTGTTTTTGGGAACTCCATATGTGTATGCGGGCAAAGGCCCAAACAAATTCGATTGCTCGGGTTTCACCGCCTTTGTGTTTCGGCATTTCGGCTATGAGTTGAGGGCATCGGCCAAAGGACAGTTGGATGACGGATGGAAAGTGATCACGAAACCTGGCGAACTCAGATGTGGCGACCTGGTGTTTTATGGTGGAAGGAGTAAGACGCGTGAGATTGGCCATGTAGGTATCGTGGTCAGCAATGACCCTGTCCTCAATCGCTTTACATTTATCCATGCTTCGGTAAGGCTGGGTGTCACCATCTCAGTATCCACGGAGTCTTATTACTCCCCAAGATATATCACGGCCTGTAGAATCTTACCTGAATAAGACACTTGTTGGCGTCAAAGGTTAGTGGATGTGGCAAAGTTTTACCTTGGCCTCAGGGATTTCGTTTTCTGCTACAGTCATTAAGTCACGGTCGAGGATGACGAAATCAGCGTCTTTCCCGACTTCGATGCTGCCTTTGCGGCTTTCGAGGAAACAGCCTTTGGCCACCCAGATGGTGATGGAACGCAGGGCTTGCTCGCGGGTTAATGCGTTTTCCATTTGGAAGCCTTCGGCTGGCGTGCCGTCCAAGTGTTTGCGTGCCACGGCGGCATAGAAAGTGTAGATAGGACTGATGTCCTCAATAGGGAAGTCGGTGCCGTTGATCACCCAACCATTCTGTTGCAGCAGTTGTTGGTAGGCGTAGGCGTTTTTGATGCGGTCGCCTAGACGTTCGTCAGCCCAGTCCATGTCAGAAGTGCAGTGCGTGGTCTGGATGGAGGGAATGACGGAGAATTCTCCAAAGCGTTGGAAGTCCGCGTCGGACACCGTTTGTGAGTGCTCAATGCGCCATCGTAGGTCGTTCTTACCTTTGAGGAATTCGGAGTAAATGTCCAGGATATGGTGCACGCCACCGTCACCGATGGCATGGCAGCAGACTTGATAACCGGCATCGTAGGCCTTCTGGCAGACATGGTGATAGAACTCGTCGCTTTCCAAAATCAAGCCGTCGTTGTTTGGATCGTCGGAATAAGGTTCGATCAGTTTCGCACCGCGTGAACCCAAGGCTCCGTCGGCGTAGATTTTCACGCTGCGTACGGTGAGCCTTTCCTTGTCGATGACACCTTGGCTCATAAAGTGGTTCATCGTCTCGTCATCAGGGTTGATCATGGCGTTGACGTGCATCTTGAGTTGCCCAGAATGTTGCAGGCTATCGATAAGTTCGATGGTGGCGATGTCCTGTCCAGCATCGGTGACGCTGGTCAGGCCGACCGCCATGCAGTTCTCTTGTGCCTTGAGCAGGGCTTGGATGCTCTGAGCGGTCTCCATTTTGGGTACCAAAGCCTTGGCAGCGTCGGCGAGGTTGTCCAACAGCACGCCTGTGCAACGATCTTCTTTGACGATAGCCATGCCACCGTCCATTTTAGTGTTGGCATCGATGTTGGCTATTGCAAGAACCTCTTTGGAGACCAATACTGCATGACCATCCACGCGAGTCAGCAGGACTTTCTTGTCGGGGAAGGCTTCGGCGAGTTTCGTGTTGTCGGGGAACTCGGCCACTTCCCAGAGGTTTTGGTCCCAGCCGCGACCCAAGAGCCATTCAGCAGGGTAGAGACTGTCGTGCACCTTGAGGCGTTCGATGACTTCGTCGTAGGAACGGCAGCCTTTCAAGTCGGCCCAGCGGACGAGGTTCTCGCCGTAGCCAGTGAAGTGGCTGTGTCCGTCCATGAAGCCGGGATACACCGCATCACCTTGGGCGTCGATGGTTTCCTTGGCGGCGTATTGGCGTATGATGGTCTCTTCGTCACCGACGGCGACGAACTTACCGTCTTTCACGGCAAAGGCTTGGGCTTTTGAGAAATCGTTGTCGACGGTGTAGACATTGGCGTTGTGGACGATAAGGTCGACGGGAGTTTTTTGGTTGCAGGCAGACATAAAGATCAGAATTGAGGCGATGAACGCCAAGGTTATATGTTTTGTGTTTGTTTTCATGTTCTGTTTTCTATGAATGAGACGACAAAAATAAGGAAAACTGCGTTACAGCCATTCCACTTTTCCGCTTTGGAGATCGTAGAAAGCCGCAACGACTTTGGCGCCAACATGATGGACGATTTCATCTTCTTCGATCAGTCGTGCCATCCGTATGGCGTGACGGCGAGCATTGTCATCGATGCAGCAACCCGAGTTGATTGAAGGCTTGATGCGTTTGGCTAAATCCAGGATATGGCCGGGCAAGTCACCGCCATGGCAGGTGGCCGTGACTGCACCACAGGCGGCGTGTCCCATGACGACCACCAAAGGCGTCTCCAGATGCTCGACGGCATATTCTATGGAGCCAAGGACTTCCTCATCCACGATGTTGCCCGCGTTACGGATGACGAAGAGGTCGCCGAGTTTTTGGTCGAAGATGATCTCGGGTGACACGCGGCTATCGGAACAGCACAGCACAACTGCGAATGGATGCTGGCCTGTAGAGAGTTTCTCCCGCAATGCCGCATAGTCGTCTTTTGGTGTCAAGTCACCTGAAATGAAGCGGGCGTTACCTTCTTTGAGATGGTTTAAGGCATGTTGTGAATCTGTTCCCATGGTTTATTCGGAATTTTCTGCAAAACTACAGTAAATTCCGAATGGAATTACAAAATCTCTCGTGCAATCCATGCGCAAGCCTCGGCATCGGCCAAGGCGTTATGGTGGTTGACCAAATCGTAGCCGCAGGCAGCCGCCACGGTATGCAGTTGGTGGTTGGGAAGCAGCTTTCCGAAGTGTTTGCGCGAGGCGCGGCAGGTGCAGTAGAATTGGTAGTCGGGGTAATCCATCTGGTAGCAGCGCATCACGGCCTTCAGGCAACCCTCATCGAAGGGACTGTTGTGCGCCACAAGAGGCAGACCCTCGATAAGCGGCTCGATCTTTTGCCAGACGTATGGAAACACGGGTGCATCCTCGGTATCGGCCTTGGTGATGCCGTGGACGAGCGTGTTCCAATAGAGGTAATAGTTTGGCTCGGGTTGGATTAGCGAATAAAAGGAATCCACGAACTCGCCGTCGCGAACGATGACCACACCTACGCTGCACACACTGGTGCGCTCGCTATTGGCGGTCTCGAAGTCTATGGCGGCGAAGGAGTTCATGTCGTTTTAGGGTTTCATTTCAAACGCAATGCAAAAGTATCATTTTTTGCAGATTTTACTTATTTTTGTCCCAAATTATGCGAAAACCATCCCTGTTTATATTGTTTTTGCTTTTGGCATCCGCATGTGCACGTGTTTCCTCAGTTGATTGGACCGAAGGCCCAGCAGAGCCCGATGGACGCGCCTTGCATACTCTTGTGCTGCACGATGTGCCAGAGGGATCGCGCGTGTGGTTCCAAGAGCTTTTCGACGGCAAGACCTCCGTAGAGGGACCTGCGATGAACCATTATCAAGGAACCTCGTGGTATATTGACATTCCTGAAAGCGGAACGGTTACCTTGAAGTATTACGGTCGCCCGTTGCCAAGGCATTCCTGGGCGCCCGAGGCCTTCGTCCTGCAGCAGAAGGGGAGTCCCGACACCCCGATGGAAGTGCGGTATCATTTTTTGGAGCATCCTAAAACTGAAAACGACGAAGAAAGTTTTGTCAGCAACTATGAACTCCAGCATGCCGACATCATTCCGCAAGTCAAGCGGGTCAGTTATGGTACAGAACCATTGGAACTTCTTGAAACGCATCCCGCTGGATGGTATAGCATTACGATAGGGGAAGATGGAGAGCCAAAGGTGAATGCTGACGACGTAGACGGCGCTTTTTATGCCCAAACCACCCTCTCCAAAATGCCACACCCCTTGCCGCCCATGACCATCGAGGACTGGCCTGACTTTTCCTATAGAGGCTTTATGCTAGATGTTGTTCGTGACTTCCGCATGGTGGACGAGGTGTTTGAAATCATAGACTTGATGGCCTCATGGAAACTCAACACCCTGCATTTCCATATTGCCGATGATGAGTCCTGGTGCTTGGAAATCAAAGATTTTCCGGAACTCACCGAATTTGGTGCCCACCATGCGTTGTCTGATTGGAACTTGCAGGAAACCAGTGCATTAAAGCCATCCGCCAATGGAAAAATCGGCAACATCTCTTTTTATACGGCTGAGGAGTACCAACGGATTCTCCGCTATGCTTGGGACCGCCGCATTAGGGTGATTCCCGAGTTTGACACGCCAGGCCATTCTCGGGCTTCCATCAAGGCAATGCAGGCCTACGAGCGGCGCACGGGCGACAGCAGTTTCCGCCTGCAAGACCCTGCCGATACTTCACGTTACTGGTCGGCGCAAGACTTCACAGATAATGTGTTGAGCGTCTATCTGCCGAGTGTTTACAAGTTCTATGGCAAGGTCTTCGACGAGGTCGTCCGTTTGCATAAGGAGGCAGGCGTTCCGCTTCCAGCCATCCATATCGGTGGCGACGAGGTGCCAGAAGGGGCGTGGTCGGGTCGCGACCGCCACGAGATGAAGGAAATCTTCATCAACGGTATGCTCGACCTTGCCGAAGCACGCGACATCCTCCTGGCTGGTTGGGAAGACATTGCCAAAGGGTTGGAGCCTGAAACACAAGAGAGGCTCAAAAATTCACTTTATTTTATCAATGTATGGAACACGGAAGGTGTCGAAGGCTTCCCTGTGGTGCTTTCTCCAGCGGCCTACACCTATCTGGATTTGGCCTATAGCGATGCTCCCGAAGAAATCGGTCTGTCGTGGGCGGGTTATGTCGATGAGCGCAAGACTTTCGCTTTGAATCCTAATGATTACAAAGGCGACATCATCGGCGTGCAGGCTCAATTGTGGTCATCGCAGTTGCGCAGTTTTGAAGATGTCACTTACCAGATGCTTCCCAAGGGTCTTGGCGTGGCGGAAAGAGGATGGAATGGTGGGTGTCTCGAACCTTTTGAAACCGCATTCAACCGCTTCTATAGCATCGTCGTAGCTCGGGAAATGCCGGTTTGGGAGCGTAATGGATATTTCTTCAAGAAAAGATAGGGTTTTACGAGTTCCACTCAGCAATCCATCTCTCGATTTCCTTCACTCGCTGCGCATATTTCTCTAATTGTCCTTCGATGAAGTCATCGCTGTATTTGCGGTCGCAGAAGCCGTTGCCACGGGCAACGTAGTCGTCGTCTTCTAGAGAGCTGAAAACCTCTTCGTAGTTCTCCAAGTATTGCTTGTTATCGGATAGGAGCCTTTGCAAGTCCTCAATGTCGGCTTCGATGTGCTCGCCGGTGGAAAAGGTAAAACGCTTTTTCATGGCTTATCCGATGGATTGCAAATCGGTGAGTTTCTTGTAGACACCACCGAGGGCGATCAAGTCATCGTGTTTGCCACGCTCGATGATCTGGCCTTTTTGTAATACCACGATTTCGTCGGCATATTGGATGGTCGACAGACGGTGGGCGATGACGATGGAGGTGCGCTGACTCATCACTTTGGATAAAGCATCTTGCACTAGGCGTTCGCTTTCGGTGTCGAGCGACGAGGTGGCTTCATCCAAGATGAGAATGGGCGGGTTCTTCAGCACGGCACGGGCGATGCTCAATCGCTGGCGCTGGCCGCCACTGAGGTTCATGCCACGGTCACCGATGCGGGTGTCGTAGCCGTGTTCCAATTCCATGATAAACTCATGCGCGTTGGCAATCTTGGCGGCTTCGATGACTTGTTCTTTCGAGACGTTCTTCATGCCAAAGGCGATGTTGTTGAACACGGTGTCGTTGAAGAGGATGGTCTCTTGCGACACCACGCCCATCAATCCTCTCAAGTCGCTGATCTTGTAGTCGCGGATGTCGTGACCGTCGATGCAGACGGAGCCTTTGTCCACTTCATAGAAACGCGGCAGAAGGTCGGCCATGGTTGACTTGCCGCCACCGCTTTCTCCAACGAGGGCAACGAATTTGCCTTTCGGTATCTTCAAATCGATGCCTTTCAGTACGTCGTCGTTACCATAGCTGAAGTGCACGTCTTTGTATTCGATGCAATCGTTGAAGTCTTTGATCTCCAAGGCGTTCTTCTTTTCGGTGATGACCTCCTCGGCATCCAAAATCTCGAAAATGCGTTCCGCGGAAGCGATGCCTTTCTGCACATTGTAGTAGCCTTGCGAGAACGACTTGGCAGGGGAGATGATTTGAGAGAATACGACGACATAGCTGATGAAACTGCCTGCGTCGATGTGGTTGCTGCCGCCCAAAATCAAAGTGCCGCCGAACCATAGCACGAGTATGACGACCATGGATGACAAAAACTCGCTCATCGGCGAACTCATGTCGCGCTTGCGGTGGATGCCACGCAGCACCTTGGTATAGTCGCTGTTTTGTTCCTCGAATTTGTCCTCAGAATATCGTATGGCGTTGAAAGCCTTGATGATGCGTAGTCCAGAGATGGTCTCTTCTACGGTGGAGATGATGCCCGCCAGTTTAGTCTGTCCCTCTTTCGACTCTTTCTTCAGCATCTTTCCGACCTTGCCGATGAGCAGTCCGGCAATGGGCAGCACGATGAGGACAAACAGCGTCAGCCTCGGGCTGAGTGTGACCATGAAAAGGAAGAACAAGAGGATGGTCAACGGGTCTTTGATGAGCATCTCCAAGTAGTTCAAAATCGAGACCTCAACCTCTTGCACATCTGTGGTGATGCGAGCGATGGTATCGCCTTTCTGGCGGCTGTGGTAGAAGGAGAGTGGCAGGATGAGGATTTTGTTGTAGACGTCACGGCGCAGGTCGTGGACAGCCCCTACGCGCACGTTGGCCATGAAATAGCATGCGAAGAAACGGCCCAAGTTGCGGAAGAAGAAGGCTACTACGAGCAACAGGCACATGAAAATCAATGCCTGATGCTTGCCACCAGTGATGATGAGGTTGCTCATGAACCAGTTGAGGTAGCCCATCAGCCACTCGGACGTGAGGGCGAACTCGGGCTTGGCGACGGCCTCCACAGCGCCTTCCTTGAAGAGCAGGTTGAGGAATGGGCCGACAAGTGCAAAGGAGAACAACGAGAAGAAAATGGCCATCAAGTTGAAGGCCAGATTCAGGACGATGCTGCCCCAATAGGGTTTGACGTAGGTTAGGATGCGCGAGAATGTCTTTTTTTGCTTGGCCATAGACTTCGGTTTGCTCTTATACAAACGCGGTTTCCGCTTAATAATTGTATCCCGTGTAATTCTCCGGCGTAATGGCAGCCAATTCCGCTTTGATTTCCTTGCTTACCGGCAAACCTTTGATGAACTCATCGATAGCGGCCTTGTCAATATGCTTGTTGGTGCGGGTGAGGCCTTTCAGCAGTTCGTAGGCTCCTTCCACTTGTTCGCGACGGAGGATGGTTTGGATGGCTTCGGCCACTACGGCGTAATTCTGCTGCAGGTCTTGGCGAATTTTATCCTCGTTGAGCAAGAGCTTGTCCAAACCTTTCATCAGCGACTTAAGTGCAATCAGCGTATGGGCAATCGGAACGCCGATGTTGCGGGTGACAGTGGAGTCGGTGAGGTCGCGCTGCAGACGGCTGATGGGCAGTTTGGTGCTCAAGAAGGTGAGGATGGCGTTAGCCATGCCGAGGTTGCCTTCGGCGTTCTCGAAGTCGATGGGGTTCACCTTGTGGGGCATCGCCGATGAGCCGACTTCGCCGGCCTTGATCTTCTGCTTGAAGTATTCCATCGACACATAGAGCCAGATGTCGCGCGAGAGGTCGATCAGGATGGTGTTGACCCGGCGCAGGGCATCGAAATAGGCGGCCATGTAGTCGTAATGCTCGATTTGTGTGGTGGTCTGCTGGCGCTTGAGTTTCAGGCTCTTTTCCACGAACTTCTTCGCGAAGGCAGGCCAGTCGATGTCGGGATAGGCCACCTTGTGGGCGTTCATGTTGCCCGTGGCGCCTCCGAACTTGGCTGTAAAGGGCACGCTGTTGAGCATCTTCAGTTGGTCGTTGAGGCGCTCCACGAAGACGTAGATTTCCTTGCCGAGATGCGTCGGGCTTGCGGGCTGACCGTGGGTCTTGGCTAGCATCGGGATGTCTTTCCATTCCTCGGCCATGCCTTTCAGCTTGTCGACGAGGTCTTCCAAGGCGGGCTTCACCACCAGTTTGTGGGCCTCCATCATTGAGAGCGGCACGGCTGTGTTGTTGATGTCCTGCGAGGTGAGACCGAAGTGCAGGAATTCCTTGAACTCGGTGAGGCCAAGTTCGTCGAAGCGGCGTTTCAGGAAGTATTCCACGGCTTTCACGTCGTGGTTGGTCTCTTTTTCTATCTCCTTGATTTCCAAAGCGTCTTCCGTCTGGAATTCCTCGTAGATGGCGCGGAGGTCGTCGTAGTCGCCGTTGAACTTTTCAAGTTGTGGCAGGGGCAGTTCGCACAAGGCGATGTAATATTCCACTTCGACCATCACGCGGTAGCGGATGAGGGCAAATTCACTGAAAAAGTCGTCCAACTCAACGGTCTTGGAACGGTAGCGCCCATCGACGGGCGATATTGCTGTTAATGGGGTGAGGTTCATATTTTTAATGTGTTGTGTCTGTTTGCTGCTTCATTGTACCTTGAATGACAAACCTGGCATTACGCCGTCATTGCGGGCTTGACCCGCAATCTCCCAAGCGATAGGGATTACCCTCCAGCGTAGGAGATGGCGGATGTTCCTCCGCCATGACGGCAAGAGGCTCGGTGGTTGTCCTCTTGAGTTAATAACAAAAAGTATCGCAAAAATAGTGCTTTTTGCGATACTTTTTTCGGTTTGCGAAATTTATTGTTTTCTTTTGTACGCGTTCCGCAAGAGTTCCAATATGGCTTTAAGTTGCGGCGGAACAAAACCGCTATTGTTGATATACCGATGATATCGGCCATTCATTATGTATTCCAGCTCGAATGTGCAACCATCAATAACACCCCCCAATTCGTCGTCTGGTAGTCCGGCACGATGAAAGGCGTCAACAGCTGTGCTCAACGAGTCTAGTTCGTAAGCGGAAAGAGTGTAATGCTCGTTATCTTTTAATATGTTATCTTTTATACTAAGTCTTTTACGGTATAATCGGTTTCCTTCAACGCGATATATTAACACGCCCCACCCTAATGGGTCGTCTATAATAAGGCGCATGGTGCCGTCGGCTGCAATGGGGTAACATAGACTCTTCTCGTGGGCTTTTCCGAGGGTGTAGTTGCGAGCGAATGCGTTTTCCTGCTCATGTTGTTCCCAAGGAGAGAATAGGTTGACTGTGGTGTCCATCCACCATTCTTCAGGCATCTCTGGTTGTGGATAATATGTGTGCTTGCCTGGACTTTTCGGGGCTTTTAGTTTCGGCGTTTTCCCAAGGTGATATGCTAATTGGCGCAATGGATAGTATAGGTAGGGGTATTGCTTACTGGCAAGCAGACAATAGCGATAGGCACTGTCGGCGGCATGAGGCCATGTCCGCCACGAGGCGAAAGGCGCAACCCAGTCGGTATAATAGAGCCGTGCAAGTTTCAGAGAGCGGGACTCTTTGTCAAGCCAAACTTCATCCCTGTCATACCAGAGCGTGTCATGTCCTTTCAAGTCATGCGACCATCGCGTTGCCCTGCTGAATAGTGTGCTGTCTTTTTGGGCTTTGGTCCAAAACAATTCTTCCTTTTTGGGAATGGGTCGCAACACCAACGAATCGCTGTGTGTGTCCGCGGTAATTGTGAATACAGGATAGTCGTAAAGTGTCTCGAATTCGCAGTAATAAAAGTGACATCGTGATCCAATGGCAATGTCGTTGAAGCATACTGTAGCAGTGGTGTCATACTGATAACGCACGAAGTCCTCGCCGTCCACTTTCAGGCAGAAAGGGAAGGCCAAAAAACTAGGGTCTAAAGGTTTTCCATTGGTAGTTAACACATATACCCGCGCCGAAAACGACACTTGCGCAGAGACTACCATCGTGGACAATTGTAATAGGATTAGAATCGGCAAAGCAATAAAAGGAAATCTTTTCATAAGGCTCTAATAAAAGTATCGCAAAAGTATAAACTTTTGCGATACTTTTTCTCGAAAGCAGAAAAAATGCTTCGTTTATTGGAGGACAATGAATAAAACGATGGATAGAATAATCAGAATGAAGAAACTCACGCCGTGGATGGCTTCACGATACTTCGCTTTTGGAAAGATATTGGTTCGGTAGGCGAGAAATCTTGCAACGAAGTAAATCGCAGTTAAAACGGCGGCAAAGCAAAGGTACAGTATGAGTACTCCGCACCAATTGAATGGCTTCTTCAAAAAGTCATGCGAAATAAGATCTGCTGTGAAACATGCAGCTACATAGCAGCCCATGCTTACGAGAAACTTTGCAATGGAGCCTTCCTCGTTGCTGAAAACATGAGCGTCTTTCAGTTTTCTCATAATGTTTTTGTGTTAACAAGACAAAGATACTACTTTTTCGCCAAAAAGCAAGAAAAATGCGCCAAACAATTTGACGCATTTTTCCGTTTTGACTTGAAAATAATTATCCTTTACGCCTGTTCCAACTTGTCATTCGAGCCCAAGACATTGATGATCTTGTGCTCATAGAGCTTCTTCATGCTGTCACGGGCAGGACCGAGGTACTTGCGCGGGTCGAACTCGGCGGGCTTTTCGGCGAAGGTCTTGCGGATGGCGGCGGTCATGGCCAAGCGGCTGTCGCTGTCGATGTTGATCTTGCAGACGGCGCTCTTGGCGGCCTTGCGCAGTTGCTCCTCGGGGATGCCGACTGCTGCCTTCAGCGCACCACCATATTTATTAATGGTGTCCACCTCGTCTTGCGGCACCGACGATGAGCCGTGCAGCACGATGGGGAAGCCGGGTAGTTTCTTCTCGATGGCTTCGAGCACGTCGAAAGCCAACGGAGGCGGCACGAGGCGACCCGTGGCGGGGTCGACGGTGCACTGCTCGGGAGTGAACTTGTAGGCGCCATGCGAGGTGCCGATGCTGATGGCCAACGAATCCACGCCAGTCTTGGTGACGAAATCGATGACTTCCTCGGGCTTGGTGTAGTGGCTCTCTTCGGCGGACACTTCGTCTTCGACGCCGGCCAACACGCCGAGTTCGCCTTCCACGGTCACGTCAAACTGATGGGCGTAGTCGACGACCTTTTTCGTGAGGGCCACGTTTTCGTCGTAAGGCAGGGCGGAACCGTCGATCATCACCGACGAGAAGCCCATGTCGATGCAGCTCTTGCAGGTCTCGAAGCTGTCACCGTGGTCGAGATGGAGCACGATTTCAGGATGGGCGCAGCCCAGTTCCTTGGCGTATTCCACGGCACCTTGGGCCATGTAGCGCAGCAAGGTCTGGTTGGCGTAGCTGCGCGCGCCTTTCGACACTTGCAGGATGACGGGCGACTTGGTCTCGACGGCAGCCATGATGATGGCCTGCATCTGTTCCATATTGTTGAAGTTGAACGCAGGGATGGCATAGCCGCCGTCCACAGCCTTGGCGAACATTTTACGGGTGTTCACAAGCCCTAATTCTTTGTAGCTTACCATTATATTCAAGATTAGTTTTGTGCAAAATTAGGAATTTGTTTCCAATAATTGTCATCTGACGCTCACTTTCTTGGAGTAACTTCCGTTCTCGGTACTCAATTTGATGATATACAGACCTGAAAGCATCTTGCACAAGTCAAGCGAAATTGTCTCACCTTGTTGCAAGAGACTGACGGTTTTGGACATCAAGCATACGCCAAGAAGATCATAAACTTCTATGATTGCTTTGCTTTGCATCGTTTCTCCGATGACGAGGTTGACTTTGCCATCGGTGGGATTGGGATAGATATCAAAGAAAGCGATGCTTTGCTCTTCAAAACCTGTAGAGTTGAACACGTCGATCGTTAGCGTCTCGGAAACAGAGGTGGAGCCACAAGGATTCTCATAGCTGTAGCTGATTATGGCTTGGCCACGGAAATCGCTGTTCCATTCCACTTGTGCTCGGTGCCCGTCGTTAACGATGGTACCGGCAGCAGCAGGCTCTAAATTCCAGGAATAAATGACTTCTTCAACTTCTTCAGCAGTATAATCGCTTTCGTCAATTAAACGAAGGTCGATTCTTGTATTTCCGAACGGTATTTCAGGCGTGTAGCTTGTGTCGTAGCTGGGGATTAAACTCACTGCGACCGAACTACTTTGTTGGCTTTCGTCGTGCGCGGAAATGCCAGTGAGGGTAAGCTCCACATGGCCAACGGCTTTGTCGGATTCTCCGAAAGTGTAAGTGGGACGCTCGGAAGTGGCATCGTCAAACATGCCATCACCATTGGTTGTCCAAGTGAAGCTGCTGTGATTGTAGATGTAGCTGTCAGGGGTAAACGAGGCATTGGAACAAGTCTCTTCGTCATCACCAGCAAAAAGAACCATTTTGGCATATGGAGGGAATAATAGGTCGTCAATCATGACGGCGTCTTCGCCAGCACTACCTTGGCTATCTTTTTTGAAAGTAAACAGAATCAGGTTGTTTCCAGCAGTTAATTCGAATTCCTTGTATTCCCATTCGCCAATACCACTCCAAGCCTCTACTTCATCATTGTTTATTTTAAGATGAAGGACGTCACCTTGTTCTGTGGAAGTTTTGTAATAGAAAGAGAACTTTCCGCTTAGGTCGGTTTTGATACCGATATAAAGATTGGCGAGGGCGTTGTTGCCTAGGGAAGGTGACCGTAAGCAGTGGCCTCCATGGGCAGTTGGGTCTTCTACCCTGGTCCATTTCTTGTTTCCAGAGCCCAAGTTCCATTGCAAGTCTTCATTCAAAGTCTCATCTTCAAAGTCCTCTGAAGTATAGCCCAAAGGTACTTGGCTTTCGACTTGGTTGCCATGGAATCCACTTTCGGCTTGCAATGTGTATTTGATAAAGCCATCAACAGCATTTCCATCTACGTTAACACGATAGGTGACTGGACCCGTGGCACCTGCCTCGATAGGGGGAATACTGACCTCGGTCTCGTCAACACTAATAAAAGGTGCAATGAGGTTGAATCGGTTGCTGATTTCCATTGATTGGCTGCTGCCACGGTTCTCCACATCGAAGGTTAAACAGGATGATTGCCCTTTCATGAGTCGGTCCATCTCATTGCCGTCCAAATCGGTGATGCTAAGTTTGCCAATTTTCAAGACAGGAGCTTTGATGGCGAGCGTCACGCTGTCGTTGAAAGTGTAGTCTGCATTTTCCATTTGTATGTAAAACTTCACTTTCTCTTGGTCGTATAATTCATCGCCGAAATGTACTGTAAATGCGTTGTTTTGCATTTGTGTTTCATCGGCATTCATGCCGTTATAAGCGTGTGAGTTGTCTGTGATTTCGACGGCAGGATGGTTGCAAGAAAGTGTGACGATGAAACTGTTCAATGGAGAGAATCCAGCATTGCGGAGGCTGATGCCAAAGCGGCAGGTTTCGTTGTAATCGGGAGCCTGGTTGCCGTTTCCTTCTTCATCGTTGATTTCGATGGCGTCGAAAATCAGGTAAGGCTCTTCCGTGGAAATCGTTTTGATGAAGTGCTCATAACGGTAATAGTTCTGTTTGGTAATGGTGAGTTTTACCTTGGTACCTACTTCTTGGGGCGTTATGCTAATGCTTTGGGTATCGCCTGTCGCGATGTCGAATCCGATGATCTGACCATTGGCAGACAGGCATATGGTTGCTCCTTCGTCAGCTTTTAAATTATATAACTCAGCGCCAGCAGGGAGTACGGGTAACATGCTTACTTCAAGTTCTTGTGGCACTTCGCTGTAGAGTTTCATGTAAGCATCTCCATGATGATGGAAAAGATAGTATGTGATCTCCTTAACGTAGTCGTCGGTCCATGAGGATTGTCTGAGGAAGAACTTTCCTGCGGCATTACCAAACGCAGGATGGATGAAGTTGGTGGCATGTTGAGTGCCAAAGGTGGGCATGAAATCAGGCCACATGTTGTCGTATACTCCCCAAACATAGATGTCATTGACAAAAGAATAGGAAACCTCAGTGGCAGCGATGAGTCCCAAGGCACCGTGTTGGTGACGATGGAACACTTCGGCGAAGCAGCCTTCGTTGTCCATTCCTTTGTAGTTGAATTTGCCTGTGAGACAGTTATTGGACATGACGAAGGTGAGGTTTTCATTGTTCAGCCGTTTGATGTAGCCGATGCCGTAGCTAGGCTCGCCCCATACTTCCTCAGCGCCATGGTCGCGGTGTTGGATGATGAAGGCACCCTTGTTGATGGCTTCGTTGACCATGTTGCCGTTGGCGTCCCATTCTGTGAGATGTGACATGGTTTGAGGGATGTAACCACAGCCTGTGGGACCGAAATAATTGAGTACTGTGTTCGTATATTCATAGGATGACCAAAGACTTCCTGGCCTGCCTTCATAGATGGCGTTCAAGCGGACTGGATGCTTGCCGAGCTCATGTGTCCAAAAACCGTTTACCACCTCTGAGCAGAGTTGGAACCAACGCTCTAGCTGGAATCCCATTGCGGTGATGGGACTGTCGTAGAAATAGGGGTCGGTGGGAGGTGTGCGCTCGTAGTCAAAGTCTTTCTTGATCATGTGGTACATCTCTTCGTAGTCGCGTCCTGTAATTCGCCCCACGACGACTTGGGGCATGTGGTTGTTGCCCATCACGGCATAAGCATGGTCGGAGATGTAGGGATTGTAGCCGTCGCCACCTGGGTGGTTATTCATGACGTATGAAACAATACCTTGCGTGGGATCAGGGTTGTGGTCACCTAGGAGCAAAACAGCTGCAGGAGGCATGTCCCAGTTGTTGAAGGCATTGCGGATGAAATTCCTTATGGATGTTTGGTTGTTGCCGCCGCATTGTGAAACAGTAAAGATCTCTGTAGGGATGCCTTGCTCTGTCCTGAATTTTTTGATGCTGTCAGCCAACGAGATGAATTCTGCGTTGTCTGGAGTAATGATCATGTATTCGCACCCAGTCTCGCGGTTTTCATAGTGTTTGCGAAGGCGTTCTCCATAATCTACCTTAGGTAACACATCGCGGTTGAGAAGCATGTCGCTTAAAATCTGGTCCCATTCGGGAGTCCTATAACGGATGTCGCCATAGGTGCCATCACCACCTTTGATGGTTAATTCCAACTCGAGGTCTTCATAAACGATGAGCTCTTTGGTGGCAGGGTTGTATTGAAAAGGCATCACACCCACTTCAACCATCTCTACGCCTCTTACCGTCATCACTTCTGAGATTTGATAGGGTGTAGCCGGGTAGAAGGCATTATGACCGTATATGCTCATGTTTTTTTGATACACAGCATGGGAGTTGTCGTTGTCCAGCTGAGGTTGGGGCGCAGGGATGAGATCGACATTTTGAATGGTTTTTGTCTGTGACCCCACAATCCTGATGGAAGGAGTGGCGCCATTGGGGATGGCCACCAAGGTGCTACTGCTTGGCAGGTCGGGTGCGCCAGCTTGGTTGGCAATATGAATGCCCGATAGAGTGATGAACTGCCCATTTACGCCTTTATGGTCAGATTGTTCAATGGTAATGGAGCTGACGTTGTGGCGTATGGTTGTGGTCGTGTTATTTCGACGGCCCATGCTGAAACCGTCTTGATCGGTGTTGAAACGGTATTCTTGGGCTTGAAGAGTGATGCCCGCGATGAGGGCCAGGACAAAAAGGAGAGATTTCTTCATAGTTAGTTCATTAACAGGCGACAAAAATAGGAATATTAATTGAAAAAGGTGGAGTTGCCCCCACCTTTTTCAATTGGAATTGTGTTCCTTTAATCCTTTGCCAGGAACGGATACCCGTATGCCGCAGCAGGAACGAAGGTGTTCTTAATGGCGCGCGGGCTGGTCCAGCGGATGAGGTTCCACAGACCACCGGCCTTGTCGTTGGTGCCGCTGGCGCGTGCGCCACCGAAGGGCTGCATGCCGACCACGGCTCCAGTGGGCTTGTCGTTCACGTAGTAGTTGCCGGCTGCATGGCGCAGTTTGTCGTTGGCAATCTTCTGGGCCTTCAGGCAGTTGCCGAAGAAGGCACCGGTGAGGGCGTAAGGCGAGCTTTGGTCGCAAACGTCCAGCATCTCCTCGAACTTGTTGTCGTCGTAGACGTAAATGGTGATGATGGGCCCGAAGATCTCTTCAACCATGCTTTCGTAGTTCGGCACCTTGGCGAGGATGACGGTAGGCTCCACAAAGTAACCGACGCTCTTGTCGCAGTTGCCGCCGAAGACGATCTCAGCGTCCTTGCTAGCTTTGGCGCGGTCAATGTAGCCCTTGCAGTTGTCGAACGAAGCCTCGTCGATGACGGCATTGACGTAGTTGGTGAAGTCTTTCACGTCGCCCATCTTGATGGTGCTCATCATGTCGCCAACGCGGTTCTTCACGTCGTTCCACATCGAAGCGGGGATGTAGGCACGCGAAGCGGCACTGCACTTCTGGCCTTGGTATTCGAAGGCGCCACGGACGATGGCCACGGCCACCTCTTGTGGGTCGGCGCTGTTGTGGACGAAGATGAAGTCCTTGCCGCCAGTCTCACCCACGAGACGAGGATAGGCCTTGTACATGTCGAGGTTCTGGCCAGTGGTCTTCCACAGGCTCTTGAAGGTGGCGGTGCTGCCGGTGAAGTGGATGGCGTTGAAGTTCTTGTCCTTCAGGGCCACGCCGCTGATCACGCTGCCCTTGCCAGGCAGGAAGTTGACGACGCCAGCGGGAAGGCCGGCTTCCATGAAGATACGCATATCGGTGTAGTTCGACAGCAGTGCGGTCGTCGAAGGCTTCCATATGGTGGTGTTACCCATCAAGGCGGGGGTCATGTTCAGGTTGGAGGCGATGGAGGTGAAGTTGAAAGGCGTGATGGCGAACACGAATCCTTCCAACGGACGGTATTCGGTACGGTTCAGCTGGTCGTTGGCCGAAGCGGGCTGCTCGGCATAGAGCTTGCTGGCGTAGTGGTTGTTGTAGCGGAAGAAGTCGATGGTCTCGCAGGCGCTGTCGATTTCGGCTTGGAAGCAGTTCTTCGACTGGCCGAGC
>CACZER010000029.1:0-26761 GCA_902780195.1 uncultured Bacteroidia bacterium | reverse complement strand
AGGCGCTTTGATAAGCTTTGCTAACGAATCACAAAACGGTGATTGTCAAGACGTTTTCTGAAAATCCGAACAAATCCGAACATGGTTTTTCTTGACAGCGGGATTCTTTTTGCAGTATTTTTGCATGAAAGTATACCGTTTCAATAAAAACCAAACACTATTATGAAGAATGGGAAAAAACAAGTAAATACTGGCGGCCATGAAAAAGTTTCTTTACCTTTGCAGCATGATGTTGCTTTGCACGGACATAATGGCGCAGATTGACTTGAACGGTTTTGAGTATGAGGTGAAGAAATCCATTTCCATAACCTCTACGCTCGGCGAGCCCGTGGTCAGCAGTAGCGACAAAAAAACCTTCCGGGTTTCGGATTCGTTTGTAGTGACTGGACCTTTCACGGTGAACAACGGCGCCGAGTTCACGGTCATCAAACAATTGTGCCCACCAGACGAGTAAACCAAAAAACATGGAACTATAAACTAAAAAGTTAAAACATAAAATCCATAATACAATGAAAAAGACTTTAATCATTATTGCAGCGATGTTCGCCTTTCTTTCGGCACATGCCCAGGTGAATCATATCATCAGTACTTTGTTCGAGCCTGATTCGTGCACTCTTATTCAAGCTTACGACACATCTAAATGGGATTTGAACCTTGATGGAGTGTATGACGTTTTCTTCCGTTCCGAGCCACATCCACAGGGCGGAAATATTTATTACATGTCTGTTGCCCCCAATTGGAAGTATTATAAAAAGCCGTCAGCTATTTATGACACCGTGTTAGTTGAACCTATGGTGATTGACGAAGCTTTGGAATGGTATTCCTTTGAACACATGGTTCTTAGTCCGTTTAATGATCCACCATTTTATGCTTTCCGGCATCAGGCTGAAGACGGTATTCATTATGGTTGGATGTACATCCATGAAGAATATTACAACTTAAATTGCATCCGAGGCATGGGCTACTGCACCCTGCCCGACACGCCCATCCAATGGGGGCAGACCGAACTGTGGGGCGTGGAAGAGAACGATGATGAAGGCTTCGCCACACTGCATCCCAACCCCACCACGGGAATGGTCACCGTCAAAGGCGAGAACCTGCGGCAGGCTTTTGTCACCAACCTGCTCGGGCAGCAGGTGCTCAGCGTGCAGGGCGAAGGCGACGAACTGCAAATCGACATGACGGCCCTGCCGGCAGGCGTCTATTTCGTCACCGTCACCGACGAAAACGGACGCAAGTGCGTGCGCAAGGCAGTGAGGGAGTGATAGCATAAAGACACCAACCCTAAAACAAACATGAACCCAAAAACATAATAAAATGAAAACAAAAGTTTTAGCTTTGAGCCTAGCGCTCATCGGAATGCTGGCCTTCGTCTCTTGTACCAAAGAGAAAGCCGGCGGCACCTTCACCTTCGCAGGCAAGGTGCAGAAAGGTCCCTTCGTGACAGGAACCACCATCACCGTCAACGAACTCAACGAAAGCCTCGGACAAACTGGCAAGGCATTCACCACCACCATCACTTCCGACGACGGCAGTTTCAGCCTCAGCAACCTTGAGATGGAATCGGATTGGGCCCTGCTTTCCGGCAACGGCTTCTACTACAATGAAGTTATCGGTCAGCTCTCGTCATCACAGATTACCCTGCAGGCCCTCGCAGACCTGAGCGACGCTCAAACCGTCAACGTCAACGTGCTGACCCACATCACCAAGGCCCGCATCGAGACCCTCGTCCGCGAGGGCAAGCGCTTTGCCGACGCCAAGCGACAGGCCGAGAGTGAGTTTCAAGACTTCTTCGGCGTGACCGAGCATTTCAACCAAGGTTTTGAGCAGATGTCCATCGTCTCGGAAGGCGACTTCAACGCCATGCTGCTCGCCTTCTCTATCATCTTGCAAAGGCCTTCCTTTGACATTGTGGTGATGCCCACCCTCCCAGCCGAGCTGACCTGGCTTATGACGAGCCTCTCCACCGACTTCGCCGACAACGGTGCCGTCAACAACCAAGCCTTGGTCGACACGCTGCTCTACAACATCTCGAAACAAGACCAGACGTACATCAGGCGCCGACTCCAGAACTATTATTCCGGACTCGGCCAGAATGTGGAGATCCCCGACTTCGAGTCCTATATCGCCATGTTCCAGACCGCGCACCAGGAGCTGGTCACCGAATTCATTTATCCCGACCAGGCCAGCCCTTTGGCGCAGGAGGATGGCCCCGGTGGCGAAGTGCCCAACCTCCTCATGAAAGACGCAACGCAATTCGAGGGCATACCCAGTGTTTTGGCAGCCATTGTGCCTCTTGGTAAGAGCCTTAAGATAAAGGTCACAGGCGATGTGCTGCCCGGAGTGGAAAACAATGGTTGGGTCGTCACCAATAATACAGATGGCTTCACCATCGAGGCACAACGCCAAAACGTTCTCGTCGCGATACTCGTATACCTCTTCGACAATAGTAAAGACGGCTCCGCTACCATCGAGTATTACGAAGACTCCGACACGCCCACCTTCACCAAGCAAATCACTTGGACAGGCGGCGAACCACACTACGAGTAAACGTTGAATTAGTTTTTTCCTATTACAGAGCACAGCCCGTTGCGTTTTTCGCAACGGGCTTTATTTTGCCATAATACCAAGAAATAAAACGGCCCAAATCATGCTACCAATCAAAAAAACCCTTATTTTTGCAATTTAAAGCTTAAAATGGAGTTATTGTATAGAAAATCCAAATAACAATGAAGACTAGAATCACAAGCATCATCATGGTCCTCTTGGCGGTGTTCGTCACCCTCGGAGGCACCACCGGCTGCAAAAGCAAAAAGAAACTTGCCAAAGAAGCGGCCGAAGCCGAGTACAGATCGAAGGTGGAACAGGCTGTCAAAGACCTGAATGCCATCCTCGACGACGAAACCCTATGGACCCTTGAAGAAAAGGAGTCGCGCGTCCGCGTCATCAAAGATTGGAACCTCCAGAATGCCGAAGTCGACGACCTGCTCTTCCAAGTGGAGAAAAAACTGGCCCGTGAGCGTGCCCAAAAAACGGAGGAAGAACGCTTGGCCGCCGAAGAACGCGAGAAAGCCCAAGCCGCCAACGTCGTGCTCGAAAAGAACTTCAACGCCATCGTTAGGGCTGGCGGCACCTCACAAGCCAACCGCCTCATCAACGAGACGCTCGACCTCTTCGAGTCGAACAACGTGCCTGTGCTTATCATCATCAGCCAAAGCGCCGGATTCAACGACTACGACCGTCCTACGACCATCGAGAAATACCTCAACTACCTGAAGGACCAAAAAGTGTCGCGCAACAGCGTTCACGAAATCAAATACAACGCCAACGGAAAGATTAACGAACTTGAATTGATAAAGAAATGAAAAAGATCATTGCCACATTGGTCGTTGCGCTCTGCCTCGTAGGCACCGCTATGGCCCAAGATGAACTGAGTTTCGAACGCAAACAAGCCATCGACAGCCTCGCCCTTGAAAAAGTGAGAGACCTGAGCAAATATATCAAGATCGCCGGTTCGAAAGACACGCCCTTCAGCGAAGCCAACCGCGTCATCGACCGCGCCGAAGAGTTGTTTATGAGCGATGCCGAAATCGGTGTCTCCTCGCTCAGCTCCAACCAAATCCAATATTTCAGGGTACGCCGTTACTTCGAGCGCCTGATGCGCCTCAACTACGACCGCGTCGAAATCGAATGGTACAACATCGAATATGTCAGCGACCTGCAACGCCAGCCCGACGGCACCTATGTGGGTGTCATCACCATCTTCCAGACCTTCCGTGGCTACGACCGCGAAGGCAACCTGGTGTATAAAGACACCACCAAGAAAGACATCACCGTCTACGTGAAACGCAAGGAAACCCAAATCGGCGGCCGCACCATCGGCTTCTGGGATGTCCTGCTCGGTGACATGCGCGTCAAGGAAACGACCAATCGATGAGAGCGTTTCGTAATATTGGCCTGCTGACCTTCTGCCTGGTCATGGCTCTTTCGTCTGTCGCCCAAACCATAGGCGACTTCAAGATGGACGAAACCGAGCTTTATGCCATGACCAAGCAGATGGGTCAGTTCATGCGCCGCTTCAATTATGAGGAAGACCAGTTCGGCGAACGGCTGAACCCGAAAGACCCCAACTATCGCAGCAACGCCATGCGACGCAAGTCGCTGCCCATCCTCTTCGACCAACAGAAGTTTGGCTCACAAACCGAGCTGCAACGCTACTTCATCGAAGACGTCACCAAGGACGACTCCTCCTATATGACCTTCCTCGGTGGCCGTTGGTATTCTGAGGTGTCGTGCACCTTCAAACACAACGGCAAAGAAGCCAAGGTCATCCTGATCCTGGCCATCGAGAAAGAAGGCCTGGGCTCCAAATGGGTGCTTACCAACGTCTATTACTCGGAATACAACAAGCTGTTCCCCAATGGCGAAATCGCCGAACGCGAGAAGTATTTCCTGCATCCCATGAGCCATGAACTCGACTTCATGAACATCTATAAGGCCTTCCAACACCCCGAAGTCATCGAATATTACGCAGCCAACACCTTCCGCCCCGACTATTTGACTTTGTTCTTCTACGAAATCAAGAAAGGGAAGATGGTGTTCCAACACGTCGACTCCGTCAAGTTCCACGTCTTCCAAATCAAGGACTGGTATTTCGAAGTTTCGTGGTTCGACCGCTCAGGAACCAACAGCGGTTGGCTCATGTCGAACATTGTTTACATGCCTGAAAAGGAAAAACAAAACCTCATCCAATTCTATCAACCATGAAAAAGATAGCTTTACTCGTCGTCATGTTGTTCGGCATGGTGTCCTATAACCAAGCCCAAAAACTGTCGAAAGAAGAAGTCGCCAGATACGACACGGAAGTCCGTGCCCTACTCAAATACCTCGAAGAAACCTTAAACTTCATCGGCGACACCACCACCACGGCACAGGAAAAAGGCATCGTGTTCTCCGAAAGCTGGAGCAAAATCTTCATCGACGATAAGGTGCAAGTGGAAGACGACCTTGACAACAACCGCAATATGCCCATCAACAAGGACGTGCAAGCCTACCTGAAAGATATCGACTTCTTCTTCAAGAAAGCCCATTTCGACTTCGACATACAAAGCATCGCCAACAGCACCCGCGACGATGGCACCGTCTATTTCAAAGCCTCCCTGTCACGTCATCTGGTGGCACAAACCATCAACGACGAAAAAGTCGACAATATCAAAAACCGTTTCGTCGAAATCAACCTCGACCGCCAAAAGAGCAGCCTGAAGATTGCCAGCATCTATACCACCAAAATCAACCAAGAAGAAGCCTTGCGCAACTGGTGGAACGCTTTGTCGGGCAACTGGAAGACGCGTCTCGGCAAAGACATCATCCCCGACGGCTACGTCCCTGAAGACCAAGCCGACCTCGACAAAAAGCTGAAGCTCATCGCCCAAAGACAGAGCCTCGACATGTCGAACCTGCCCGAAATCATCAACTTGGAGCCTGTCGACATGTTGTCGGACCTTACGTTCCTCGACATCTCAGGCACTTCCATTGACGATATCTCAGCTTTGCGTGGCGCCAATAAACTGAAAACCCTCAAAGCCAATTCCACGCTCATCGAAGATCTGACGCCCTTGAAGTATGCCGTTACCCTTGAAGAACTGGAGGTGGCCAACACCAATGTTGAAAACTTGTCGGTGCTCGCAGCGCTCAGCAACCTCTCGAAACTCAACATAGCCAATACTAACGTACACAACATCATTGACTTGAAGCACTGCCCCAACCTCAATTCGCTCAACCTCAGCGGATGCCGCATCTCAACCATCGCACCGCTTCAAGACATTACCCACCTGAAAAGCATAGACCTCAGCCAAACCACCATTCGCGACCTGTCGCCCTTGAGCAATTTGAAGGAGTTGCAGAACGTCAACATCTCGGACACTCCTGTTGCCCATCTGAACGCTCTTTCGGAGTTGGAGAACCTCAATGCCTTGTATTGCAGCAACACCAACGTTCGCGACTTATCGCCACTGAACGGCCTCACCAAGCTTAACAAGATCTATTGCGACCATTCAGGCATCGACAACACTTTGGCTAGTGCTTTTACCAACGAAAACCCACGCACTTTGGTTATCTACGACACCGAAGCCTTGTTCCAATGGTGGAACAGCCTGCCTATCTTTTGGAAGGCCGTGTTTTCGAAACAAATCAAAATCGATGCACAACCCACCACGGAACAGCTGCATCAGATCATCAACATGCCCGAACTCGACCTTTCGGGCAATCCCTATATGCAAAACCTGCTTCCTGTGAGTCGTCTCACCAACCTCAAGTCGCTCAACCTGGCCAACACCGAAATCACCAGCTTGGAAGCCTTGGAAGGTCTCGCTTATCTTGAATCGCTCAACCTGAACAATACCTTCATCAGCGATCTCTCGCCCTTGCATGACATGAACAGCTTGAGATTCCTGAACATCGAAAACACACCTGTCAACAACTTGACGCCTTTGATTACCGACAACAACATCGAGGTGATCCTGGCCGACAGCACGTCGATAACGCGACAAAAGGTGGTGGCTTTGAAAGAGCACCAAAGGCAGGTCACCGTTGTCTACCAGACAAGCTTGTTGAGAGGTTGGTGGACTTTGCTTGACGAGACATGGAAATCCATCTTCAGGGAACATGTCAATTTCAAGGATTATGTACCCTCTGATCTTGAGCTGCAACATGTGATAGACTTGCAAGAAATCAGGGTTGACCCTGAATTCCAGATTCAAACCTTGCAGCCGCTGACCGACTTTATCTGGCTCGAACGGCTCACCGTCAACAACCAAAGCATACGCGACCTGACGCCGTTGGCCAATAAAGAATACCTCAAGGAACTCAACGTTCAAAACAACCCCATCATAAGCCTCGAGCCCATAGAGATGAACACGATGCTTGAATTGCTCAACATCGAAAACACTCAAATCTATGATTTGGCTCCTCTGTCAAAGATGAATAACCTCGTCACACTCAATGCTGGAGGCACACCTGTGAGATCGTTGAAACCCCTTTCTAACCTGATGCACTTGGAGAACCTGTTTATCAACAACACGAATGTGAAAAGTTTGTCACCTATCGAAAATATCGTCAGTTTGAAACAACTCAAGATATACAACACGAAGGTGAAAAACAGAACCGTGGAATCGTTGCAGCAGAAGAGACTGGACTTAAACATTATTTACTACTAAGTAAGAACCGTTTATGGGAGACAACTACAAATGGCTGGTTGTAGTCAATCCGATGGCCTCTGTCGGAAAATCAGGAAAAGACTGGCCTGTTATAAGACAAAAACTCGTTGACGCAGGTATCGACTTTGACGATATCCTGACCGAATACCCGCGACATGCCATAGAGATAGTCCGCAACGCCATAGTTGAAAAAGGCTATCGTAAATTCATTTCCGTTGGCGGCGATGGCACCAACAACGAAGTCATCAACGGCATCTTCACACAGGATGTGGTACCTACCAACGACATCACCATGGCCACCATCCCCATCGGCACCGGCAACGACTGGCGACGCACTTTCAACATCCCCTTGGAATACGATGATGTGATTGAGATCATCAAAACAGGGAATGTCTTCGTGCACGACATCGGCAAATTGACTTACTATAACGATGGTGATCCTAAGACACGATATTTCCTCAATGCCGCTGGAACGGGTCTCGATGAGATGGTATGCAGCTCCACCAACCTAATGAAACAACAAGGCAAAGGCGGCACCATTCGTTATCTCATCAGTGTAGTGAAATGCCTGTTCAAATACAAGATCACCCATGTCCAAGTCACGGTGGATGACGAGATGGTTTTCGACGACCATATCCTGAGCCTCTCTGTAGGTAACTGCCGCTATAACGGAGGCGGCATGATGATGATGCCCAACGCAATCCCCGACGACGGTCTGCTCGACGTCACCGTCATCCGAAAAGTGTCCATCTTCAAATTCGCCGCCAACGTGAAGAATATCTACGATGGTTCTTTCATCCACAAAATCAAGGAAGTGCAAACCTTCCGCGGCAAGAAGATTCGCATTGTTTCAATCCCACCCCATTCGTTGATGGTGGAAACGGAAGGCGAAAACCTCAACAACTCTCCTTTCGATTTCGAGATTTTGCCTAAAGCCATCAATATGATCGTACCGAAAAAGGAGCAAGTTTCGACAGCCAAGAAGAAGAAAAAGCATTTCTATAAAAAACCAAAAAAGAAGTAATTATCACATCATAAAAAAATTAATACCATGGTAAACATCAATCAAATCAATTTTGAAAACAAGCGCGTGGTTATCCGCGTCGATTTCAACGTCCCGTTGGACGACAACTTCAACATCACCGACGACACCCGTATGCGTGCCGCCCTGCCAACCATCAACAAGGTCTTGAACGACAAAGGCATGGTTGTGCTGATGTCGCACCTTGGCCGTCCAAAGAAAAACCCCGACCCGAAGTTCTCCATCAAACCAATTATCAAGCATCTGGAGGAATTACTAGGTCGCCCTGTGCAATTCGCTGACGACTGCATGAAAGCCACCGACCAAGTGGCTGCCTTGAAACCTGGCGAAGTGCTCGTACTCGAAAACCTCCGTTTCTATGCCGAGGAAGAAGGCAAGCCGCGTGGCATCGAGAAAGGCGAAGAAGGTTACGACGAGGCCAAGAAAGCCATCAAAACCTCACAGAAGGAGTTCACCAAGACCTTGGCCAGCTATGGCGAATACTACATCAACGACGCCTTTGGCACCGCCCACCGTGCCCATGCTTCCACGGCTCTCATTGCCGACTACTTCGATGCCGACCACAAGATGTTCGGTTACCTGATGGGCAAGGAAGTGGCTGCCGTCAACAAGGTGATGGAAGACATCCAACGCCCCTTCACCGCCATCATGGGTGGCTCGAAGGTCTCCACCAAGATCGAAATCATCGAAAACCTGCTTACTAAGGTCGACAACCTCATCCTCTGCGGTGGCATGACCTACACTTTCAAGAAAGCATTGGGCGGTAAGATTGGCAACTCAATCTGCGAAGAGGACAAGCTCGACCTCGCCTTGGAGATCATCGAAAAAGCCAAGCAAAAAGGCGTCAACCTCTACCTCTCGTTCGACGTGGTGGTAGGCGACAAGTTCTCGAACGACGCCAACACCATGGTCGTCGACCCGATGAACGTGCCCGATGGTTGGGAAGGCATGGACTGCGGTCCCGAAAGCCGCAAGTTCTACGCCGGCATTATCAAGCAGTCGAAGACCATCTTGTGGAACGGTCCCTGCGGCGTGTTTGAGTTCGACAAGTTCGCCGAAGGCTCCAAAGCCTTGGCCGAAGCCATCGTTGAAGCCACAGAAAAGAATGGCGCTTATTCGCTCATCGGCGGCGGCGACAGCGTGAGCTGCATCAACAAGTTCGGCTTGGCCGACCGCGTGAGCTACGTCTCAACTGGCGGCGGCGCCCTACTCGAAGCCATCGAAGGCAAGGAGCTGCCTGGCATTGCTGCGATTAAGAAATAAACATCATGAGAAAAATAGTATTATTGATATCGTTCAGCATCGGCCTATGGTCGATGCTGAACGCACAATGGGTGAGCCCAGGCAACGGCACCACCTACACCATGAGCGATTTGGCAGCGACTACCGACGTGGTCACTTTTGAATCGGGTAATTACCGAATTCATGCCGACCTAACCATTTCGACCAACGACATCTTAAAAATCGACAATGGTTTCCAAAAAATCTTCGTTGAAAACGCATTAATAACCATCCAAGGTTCCATGGTTTGCGATAACGCCAATCGCGTTTCCATCATGGGCGACCCCTCGTTCAGCATGCGATTTGAAAATGCCACTGGCTGCGAGGTGAAAAAAATGTACTTCAGCGATGGTGCCGGCATTAAGATCATCGAGTCTGAAGTGTCATTCATCGACACTAAATTCCTTTATTTCACAAGGGATTACGCCAATGCTGTCATTGATTTCATGAACTGCAACCCGCTGGTTGAAGACTGCTATTTCCTGCTAAACAAGGGCGCTGCCATCAGCTCGCCCGCCAACGGACATGGTTCACCTCGCATCCTGAACAACCATATCGAGGAAAACGTCACGGATGACCTCAATAGCCCACAAATCAACCTTGGGCCTGGTGCTGAAGACACCATTTACATTGTTGGAAACGAGATTGATGGTGCTTTTGGAACACATCGTGTGGGTGGCATTTCCGTCGCCGACCTCATGGGTACCGGCTCCACCAAAGTATTGTTAAAAGACAACCATGTCACAAAAGGTCGCTATGGCTACAACCAACAAGGCTTGACAATCTCATCCGTCATTGAAGGGAACCAATTCATCGACAACTACTATGAGGACAATCCCATGAACGGCGGAAGCGGCATCAGTATCTATGGTGTGGATGAAAACAACAAGGCGGTGTTACGCAACAATGTTATCACAGGGAATCTATGGGGAATAACTGTCATCAATGCCGCTGACATCAATCTTGGTACCGAAGACGACTGGGGTCACAACGAAATCCACAATAACTACAACAGTGGACAGATGTATGACTTATACAACAACTCCTCTTTTGACATCATGGCTGTCGGCAACGATTGGGGCACCACAAGCGAACAAGAGGTGGAAGACCACATCTTCCATCAAAACGACAACCCGGACCTGGGTTTGGTGACTTTCATACCTTTTGTTGGCTATGACGCCGTTGAGGAGTCACATACTGCTTTACTCGAAGTGTCGCCCAACCCCGCACAAGGCCATTTCATGGTGGAAGGCAAAGGCAAAGTAACCGTCACAAACACCCTTGGACAAATCGTATTCACCAAGGAAATAGAAGGTAAGGAAAGCATAGCGTTGCCGCGAGGTCTTTATATCGTGAGATTAGGCGATGCCACACGGAAGGTAATCGTGGAATAAGAGCATTCTTTCTTATTTTTGTGCCAAAACATCATGCCATGTCCAAAACTATCGTCAATATCATAGACAAAAGCAACCCCTTGCCTGCTTATCTTTTCACCAAGGAATACTACGAAAGCGGGGATGTTCTTTTGTTTATTTCTACCGAAGAGGAAGCTGACTGTATACAGCGTTTGGCCCAGCTTTTGGAAGTTGAAGAAGCGTTCGTGAAAAGCATTATTGTCAAAAGATTCCAAGACAATATGCTGTACGAACACATTTGTCGTGCCATCAAAGATAAGTTGAATACTGACACGCAATACTATCTCAATCTTGCCGGTGGTAGTCGATACATGACCCTTTCTGTACAGCATGTATTTGAAGAGTTCAACACCTTGTTTTTCTATACACAAACCCGTGAAAACCAGATTGTAAAGACCATCTTCGACAACAGCATCTATGATGACGACGATGAGGTGTTTCCTATCAAACACCGTATGACTCTAAAAGAATACTTCAGCCTTTATGGCCTTGAAAGTGACGTGGACACACCACGAAAACAAGTGAAAGAAACCTCTTTCTCACAGCATCTTTTCACTATGTTTTCACAAAACCTGCTTGGTACAAACGATTTCAAGGCGATGCAAGTATTAAGAGAAAGATACCGCAATTGGAATTACCTTAATATTTCGGAAGCTGAAAATCCCACCAAAGAATCCATGACAGCCATTCCAAACTTGACCAAATTTTTGGATTATATCGGATTTGTTTCCGAACAAAAGGGAGTGCTGCAAAGTGCCGAGATGGAATACTTGACGGGAGGATGGTTTGAGGAATATGTGTATGCGCTCATCAAAGAGGTTTTGAAACCTGATGACATTGCCATGGGCGTGCATATCTCCAATGGTGTCATCAAGCACAACAATGAGTTGGATGTTTGCTTCATGAAGGCCAACAAACTATTTGTGATTGAATGCAAGACTGGTGTGACCAGCGAGAGTCTCTTTAATGAAATCGTATATAAAGTATGTGCTTTGAAAGAGGTATTGCTTGGAACCAGTAATTCCTACATCTTCTCGTTGAAAAAGGACCATAAAGGGGTTTGGAAAAAGACTGCCAAATACATGGGTATCACTTTCTGCGATTGGTTAAACCTGACCAAACCAGAATTGCTTAAAAACATCCTAAAGTCAATGGATAGTATCGCTAAAGAAAACCGTTCTGTCGGCACCAACTTCAATTCTTGATTTCAAACCAAGAATAAAAGCCCTGTTGTCTGAAAAATGACCAGCAGGGAAGCCGAAGCAAACAGGATAATCATAGTCTTCCACGGCCTCTGCTATCACTTCTTCCACGCTCTTTCCAAAAGGATCTGAATTATCGTGTATTTGGGTCAGGCCACCAATGACAAGACCCTTCAAATGTGCCAATTTTCCAGCGCGTTGTAAGGCATGCATCATACGATCGATATGATAGATGTATTCGTCTACTTCTTCAATAAACAGAATCTTCTCATCCGTTTCAGGAAAACTATTGGATCCTATCATACCATAAAGAACCGACAAATTACCACCAACTATTTCACCTTCCATTTCACCAAAACGATTAAGTGGATGCGCATCAATAGTATACTGCAAAGCTTTACCTGTTAAAGCGTCATAAAGCGATTGTAAAGCCTCTGTGGTTTTGTTTTCAAGGAAAAACGGCATAGAAGCATGAAGGCTTGGACACTCCAAACGGTTTAACTTCCCATGAAATATGGTCGCATCACTGAAACCAACAATCCATTTTGGGCGTTCTAAAAAACGGGTAAAGTCCAATTTATCGATGATTCGGATACAACCATACCCTGCACGGGCAAACCAAATGGCATCGATATCATTGTCATCCAAATATCGTTGGACTGCAGCAGCCCTAAAATCATCATCACCAGCAAAAATATGGTCAAATGAATAAAGACTATCATCATAAACAGCATTGAAACCTTTTTCTTTCAACCAATTAAGAGCAAACTGCATTTGGTTCGGCGTCACCTTTCGCGCCGGAGCAACAATTGCTACTTTCGAGCCTTCACTTAAAAAAGGTATCCTATTCATTCTTTGATAATATCACTTTCTTCGATGGGTTCACCATCATACTTTACTTCTTTACCTTGATTATAGGTTATGGTAAAATACAATTCACCTGTATCCCAATATTTCTTCCAATCGCCATGAGGTACACCAACAGCATAGCTTTGAATCTCGCGTAGTCTTCCGTTTTCATAATAATAGTAATGCTGTCCATCAGGGTAACCAGCATTGAAAGTACCGCGAAATGCCATTTTTTCATTGTCATAATACGACACCCACTCACCCACCTGTTTGTCATTCCTATATTCACCTTGCGTGCGCATATCACCTATTTGTTCCACCCACTTTCCGTTTTTCATGCCATCGAAATAAGTGCCTGTCACAATGATAATACCTTTAGAATCATATTCTTTATAAGGACCATTCGGCTGTCCCTTGTAAAACTGTTCTTCGATTTGTTTTTGTCCATTGTCATAATACCAAACCCAAGGACCATTCGGTTGTCCCTTATCATAACTACCTATTTCTTGTAATTGACCGTTTGGATAATAGAATTTCCATTCTCCAGAACGTTCACCATCAACGAAAATTCCTTCAGCACGAAGCGTACTGTCAGAATAAAACTCTTTATACTCGCCACGACGTTTTCCATCCGTGTCAACAATGCCTTCACCCACCAAAGAGCCTTTCTTATATGTCTGCGACTTGATTACATTCCCTTCTTCATCAAACTCACGCCAAATACCTTCACGCTTACCATCACGGAACGAAGCTTCTCTCTTAACCTTTCCATTGGGATAGTATTCATGTTTTAAAACCAAAGGCTTTAAATCACTTTGAAGCACTTGTTCTACGTCATTGACAAACTTCTTTATTATCTTTAGGTTACCTTTCTCGTCATACTCTTTATAGAAACCATCACGTAATCCATGACGGTAATAACATTCCGTTCGAACAGTCCAATCATCGTAAAAAGTCTTCCAATAACCATGTTTTTTCCCCTCACGATCATAACGGTTCAAAACTTCACGAGTCATGATAAAACCTCTTCTATAATTGATGATTTCCCTTAATTGACCAGTTGTATCAAAAACAGGTGAAACCCCTTCTTCAAAGCCATCTTTGAAATGAATCGTTTGAAGCAAACGATGCTTTCTATCGAATCTCTTTCCTTCGCCTTGTCTAACGTCTTTAACATAAGGTTCCATCATGATGCCGTCTTTACCATACGTAAAACGAGGACCATCTTTCAAATCCTTCTTATAATTGATGATCAAACTTGTATCACCAACTTCATTAAAGAAAATCCAAGTACTATCGAGTAGGTAATTCGTTCTTTTTCCAAAAGACTTGAGCTGACCCGATTCATAATACGTCTTCCAATAACCATCAGGTTTTCCATCACGCAGATAACCCTCACTTGAAGTCTGACCATTGGGATATGTATAGCGTTGAAACGTTGTTTGGGCAAACGAAAACTCACCCATCACAAAGAGTAATACAAAGCATACTATTTTTATTATATTATTCATTAACAATACTTTAAACAAAGTAAACAAGCATGATACAATCAAAAAAAAGTACCAGATTCACCATCAATTTTGATTCGTCAAAAATAGTCATTTTTGTGAAAGCAGGGAACAAAAATCGATGCCGTTTTTCGACGCTTACTAGCTGTCTATTTGTTTAAATTTTAAAAATTAATTTTTTACAGCGTTATTAATAACCCCTGTTCATTCGTTGATAACTTTTCAATAAAAATCTTGCTTTTTTTTTGTCATTTTTAAAACAAGGACTTCCATAAATAGATAAAAGTTTATCATTCAGAAAAATTACCCCATTTTCACATATCCGTTGAATTCTGAAAAAGTGGATAAAATCATACTTGTTTTTCAAAAACCATGTTCATTTTCATTCTCAAACCGTGTATTATTTTTTCGTTTTTTGATTTTATGAACAGGTCAAAAAAAATATACACACGGCCAAAAAAGTTATCAACAAAAAATCTGTTGATAACTTTTTAAATATTTGAATTATAAATAGTTATAAAAAATTATACTCTTAATAGACAGCTTTTAATGTCTTCATTTGTAGGTGTATATATTATAATGAACAATGAAAAAATGTACCTTTGCGAAATAATTATCAACAGTGTGTAAAATGAAAAAAATAATTCCTATAGCATGTGATCATGGTGGGTTCGAAATGAAAGAGTATTTGGTTGAAAAACTGAAAGAAGCAGGGTATAAAGTGAAAGATTTCGGAACCTATACCTCTGATAGTGTCGATTACCCAGATATGATACATCCCCTAGCTAGCGCCATTGAGCATGGTGATTATCCATTGGGAATTATTTTATGTGGTAGTGGAAATGGTGCACAGATGACAGCCAACCATCACCATAATGTTAGGGCAGCGTTATGTTGGAACACTGAATTGGCGAAGCTTGCCCGTCAGCACAATGATGCCAACATACTCTCTTTGCCAGGCCGTTTCATAAGCAATGAATTGGCTTGGGAGATGGTACAGGTGTTCCTTAATACGGAATTTGAGGGAGGAAGACACGAAAGAAGAATACGTAAAATTGAACCCATCGATAATAATCATGATTGACCAGCAGACATTCAATCAAGCTTGTGAGATTTCCTTTAATGAGGAACACTGGCAAAAAATCAACTATAATACGAGTTGTTTTGAAACCAGTTTTGAAAAAGGGAAAGAGAACTATAGGAATATGGACCTGGAAAAGCAGCGGGCCTATATTTTGCGTAACAAGTCGGTGATGAATCTTGAAAAACTGCTCGTTGACTTTGAAACCCATTTCAATGAAAATGGAGGAAAAGTATTGTGGGCCCGTAATACGGAAGACGCTCAAGACTTGATTTATGAGATCATCCAAAAAACAGGTATCAAAACCATCTCCCGTTCCCATTCCAATGTTCTCGATGAGATTGAAATCAATGATTTCCTGAAGAGTAAGAATATCGATTTGCTGGAAACAAGCGTGGCTCGTTTTATTCTTCAATCGGCAGAGATGAGACCTTATCATCCGCTTTCTCCCATGATTCATCTTTCAAAAGAGGAGATTAACGAGGTGTTGACCAAAACCTTTAAGTTAAAAGAAGGAAGCAGCACTAAGCAAATGGTCAACTTCATTCGATACAAGAGTTCAATGGATATGAAAAATGCAGGCATTTGTTTGACAGGTGCGAATTTCTTGCTTTCCGATGAAGGTGGTGTGGTATTGACAGAAAACGAAGGCAATATTCTGAAAGCTTCATCCAAGGCAAAAATACATATCGTTGTTGCCGGTATCGGAAAAGTGATTCCCAATATCGATGATCTAAGCATATTGCTGCCTTTGTTGTCGTCACATGCCACAGGACAAAGCATGGCAGCTTACAATACCATCACTTTCGGTCCTTCGAAAAACAAAAAGGGACCCGAACAGATGTATGTCATCTTGCTTAACAACGACCGTTCGGAGATACTTGTACATGAAAAACAGCGCAAGATCATGTCGTGCATCCATTGTGGTGCTTGTGTCAATGTTTGTCCAATCTATAACAATATTGGAGGTTATACCTATCAAACACCTCATGTTGGACCCTTGGGTGTCATCATGACACCTTTGATGAAAGGGATGAAAGAATACAACTACTTGGTCACTTTATGTGCACTTTGTGGTAAATGTACCGACAGTTGTCCTGTTAAGATTCCGTTGGACGATTTGATGATAGAGAATAGAAATCTAAAGGCCACAGAACAAACGGGTAGTGCTAAAATAGATTTGTTGTTTAAGACGATGATATGGCATTGTCGGTCAAGGAAAAGGCTCGACAGTCCAATATTCTTCAAAAAAATGGAATTGAAACGCTTGCTGGGGAACAATTGGGGTAAAAGAACATGTATGCCCGAGTTTGCGCCCAAATCTTTCAGTCAGATGTGGAAAGAAACACATAATGAAAACTAATCTAGTAACAATAATACTTCATAAGATGAAAAAGTCGATCCTCTTCCTATTCGTATTGGCACTTGGATTGAGTGCATGTCAGCAAAAACAAGACTTTAAAGTAAATGTCAGTCTTGCCAATGGTAACGACAATGTTGTTTATTTGCAGAAATATGTCGATAACGTACCTGTTACGATTGACTCAGCCGTCATTGTCGATGAGGCAGCCGTGTTGACGGCCCCTAGCGACAATCCTCAAATTTTGTATGCTTTGAGAGTGAAAGGCAAACGTGGTTCAATCCCGTTTTTTGCCGATAATAAAGACATCACTTTTGTAGGTGACATCAACAATCCTCAAGACGTGGAGATTATGGGTTCTGAAACCCAAGCCGAATTGGATGCTTACAATAATCAAGTGAAAGGATTCGAGAATCGTATCCGTGACCTGTATGCTGTCATGCAACAAGCGTTTGCCGATAACGATTCTGTCAAAATGGACTCGCTCAACCAAGTAGGGACTGCACTCATGGAGGAACAGGATAGCTTCCGTGACGAGTATATCAAAGCCCACCCCGAGAGTTTTGTCACGCATTACATTCTCGATGGTGTGAAGCAGGATTATCCTATTGACCAGTTGAAAGACTTGATGGCTGGTTTCACCACGGAATCCATCTATCGCGACCATCTTAACGACTACGTCGCTAAGCAAGAACGTCTCGAAATCGGACAGCCCTTCATCGATTTCACCCTGAAAACCAATGAAGGTGAAGATGTCACACTTTCCGAAAAGGTGGCCCAAAACAAACTTACCTTGGTTGATTTCTGGGCTTCATGGTGTGGCCCATGCCGTCATGAGAATCCCGTCGTGAAGGCTGCTTATGAGCAGTTCCATGAACTTGGCTTCGATGTCATTGGCGTTAGTGTCGATCAAGATGAAGCAGCATGGCTACAGGCTGTCGAAGAAGATGAGCTGCCTTGGACCCAGGTGCGTGACAGCGAAAATAAAGTCAGCGAAGACTATATGATTTACTATATCCCGTCCAACTTCCTTTTCGACCAAAACGGCACCATGGTGGCCAAAGGCTTAAGAGGTGAAGATTTGGCGGCCAAACTTGCGGAATTACTGAAATGATGAAAGCAAAATCCTTATTTATAGTTGCCATGGCTTTTCTCATGGTGGCTTGCACTTCCAAACCTGAGACGAAAACCTTTAAAGTTAACGTCAACCTTGCTAATGCTGACGGCAAGATCGTCTATCTGCAAAAAGACGGACAAGTGCTTGACTCAGCCCTTATCGAAAATTGGGATGCCGTGTTCAACACGCCCGTCTGCGACGATAACGAGATGTATGGCATCATGCTGAAAGGCTGGCGTCGTCCTTTCCCATTCTTCACTGACAATGTTGACGTGACACTTGAAGGAGATGCACAAAACCCCAATGCCATTTTGGTGAAAGGTTCTGAATCGCAATCCCGTCTTGATGCTTTCACAAAGAGCTACAACGATCTTGAAGCCAAGTTGGAGGCTGATAGCACCATGGCCCAAGCCGATAAGGACGAAGTCCTGAAAATGCACTGCTTCGACTATGTTTGGGAAAATCCCATCGACCCTGTAGCGCATTATGTGCTTTACCGCTATAAGTGGGCTTTCGGTCCTTGTGAGATGCGCACGATGATAGACAATATCCATCATGCCGACAGCACCCTTGTGACCTCCAACCTGAAACTGGCAGAAGAATATGTTGAAAAACAAGAAAGCGTCCAAGCAGGTCAACCCATGATCAACTTTGTTCAGAATGATTCTGACGGAAATCCAGTGATTCTCAGTGAACTTGCTCAAGACAAGCTTTTGTTGATAGATTTTTGGGCTTCATGGTGTCCCGACTGCCGTAAGGAAAACCCCAATGTGGTGGCTGCCTACCAGAAATTTCATGACCAAGGTTTTGATATCCTCGGTGTGTCATTCGACACCAATAAGGAAGCCTGGCTTGCCGCCATCGAAAAAGACGGCCTGACATGGACACACGTCTCCGACCTGCAAGGCTGGAACAATGCCGCTGGTGCCTTGTATGCCATCGCTTTCATCCCACAAAATGCCTTGATCAAAGACGGCATGATTGTCGCCCGCAACCTTGAAGGTGCGGAGTTGATGGAGGAGATAGAAAGGCAATTGGGTAAGTAATAGGCAGAAAACGCTTCAAGATATCCTAGCCCACGCCACAAACGGAGGGTTAGGATATTCTATTTTGCTGTATTCCAAGGGTTGTCCGTCACTGATGCGGAGCACTTTGCCACCAGCGGCACGGAGGATGGCATCGGCGGCGGCAGTGTCCCATTCCTTGGTCTTGCTGTAACAGACATACACATCGGCAGTACCTTCGGCGAGACGGGCAAATTTTAGGCTGCTGCCTTGGGTGTCGATGACAAGATCGGGATGAGCAGGGCGCAATACCTTATTAATATAGTCATCTACCTCAGGCGTACGGTGCGAACGGCTGACCAGTACTGTGAAAGTTGAGAGTTTAGAGTGTAGAGTGTAGAGTTGTTGGTCTTTTGAGGTCCACATCTTATCAAGAACAGGTGCATAGATCACACCTAATACGGGTTGTTTGTCGTCAATCAGTGCGATGTTGACTGTAAATTCGCCATTTCGGTTTACGAATTCAACGGTGCCATCAAGTGGGTCGACGAGCCAATAACGTTTGAAATGTGAGCGATCGGGTGGTAAGTCCTCTTCGCTTACAAAAGGCAAACATGTTGGTTTCAATATCTCTTTGATAATATTGCTGGCGCGGAGGTCTGCCTGGGTGACAGGTGAATCATCGTCTTTGGTATAGACCTCGAAAGGTTGAGCATACACTTCCATGATGGCTTTGCCAGCTTCGAGGGCGGCATGTTTGGCTAATTCCAATAGTTGTTCCATATTGCAAAATTACAAAATATTTAGCTGTAAATCAGCAAAATAAAAAAATTATTACAAAAAAGTTTCTTTCGTGCCATTTTATTCCACTAATTTTGCACGCGCAAATGCAAAGCATTCAACGAAGTTAAATCCGGGGTTGCAGGTGCACCCTTAAGCGTAAAATTGAGACTATGGCAAAGAATTTAGTTATCGTGGAGTCACCGGCCAAAGCCAAGACCATAGAGGGTTTTTTAGGCAAAGAGTATACGGTGAAGTCGAGCTATGGACATGTGCGCGACCTGAACAAAAATACTTTAAGTGTAAATATTGAAAAGGATTTTGAACCTGAATATGAGATTTCGGATGACAAACGCAATCTTGTGGCTGAGTTGAAAAAACTATCGAAAACAGCCGATACTATTTGGTTGGCTTCCGATGAAGACCGTGAAGGAGAATCCATTTCATGGCATCTTTACGAAGCTCTTGACTTAAAAAAGAAAGACACCAAACGTATCGTTTTCCACGAAATCACCAAAACGGCCATCCTTGATGCTATCGAGAACCCGCGTGACATTAATATGGGTCTCGTTGCTGCCCAACAAGCCCGCCGTGTACTTGACAGATTGGTAGGTTATGAGCTTTCGCCGCTATTATGGAAAAAGGTAAAGCCATCACTCTCTGCAGGTCGTGTGCAATCAGTGGCTGTGCGTCTTATTGTCGAACGCGAAGAAGAGATCAAGAACTTTGACCAGAGCAGTGCCTATCGTGTCACGGCCCAATTCACATTCATGAAAGACGGACAAGAATATAGCCTCTTTGCAGAGCTTCCGCATCGTTTTGATACGGAGGAAGAAACCCGCAGGTTTGTGGAATCTTGCATGAATGCTACCTATAAGGTTGAAGCTATTGAGAAAAAACCTGCCACGCGCTATCCAGCCCCTCCGTTTACAACCTCCACCTTGCAACAAGAAGCTGCCAGGAAATTGGGTTTCTCTGTCGCCAATACGATGCGCATTGCCCAACAGTTATACGAATCCGGTAAGATCACCTATATGCGTACCGACTCCGTCAACCTTTCGAAACTTGCCCTCGGTATGGCTAAGAAAGAGATTACGGAAAACTTCGGTGCCGAATATGTAAAAACCCGCCAGTACCAAACCAAGACCAAAGGTGCACAGGAAGCCCACGAAGCTATTCGCCCGACCTATCTCGACCAACATACCATTAAAGGCACTGCCGACGAGCGTAAACTATACGAGCTGATCTGGAAACGTACCATTGCTTCTCAGATGGCCGATGCCCAACTGGAACGTACCAATGTGAACATTGGCATTTCGACCAACGACAAGCAGTTTGTCGCCACGGGCGAAGTCATTCTCTTCGACGGTTTCTTAAAAGTATATATGGAAAGCTACGATGATGAGCGTGCCGAAGATGCTGCCGTTATCTTGCCGCCCCTTGAAGTGGGAACAGGTCTCGACATGGATAAAATGGAAGCCCAACAGCGTTTCACGCGCCATCCTCTGCGCTACACCGAAGCCAGTTTGGTTAAGAAGATGGAGGAACTTGGCATAGGTCGCCCCTCTACTTATGCCCCCACCATTTCTACAATCCAAAAACGAGAATACGTTACCAAAGGTGATGTAAAAGGCGAACCCCAATCATATAAGATTATCACGCTGAAAAACAATAAAATAAGTGAAAAAACTGGCAAAGAAAACTATGGCGCCGAAAAAGGAAAACTGTTGCCAACCGACATCGGTGTTTTAGTGAACAAATTCTTGCTACAATACTTTGAGAGCATCATCGATTACAACTTTACTGCCAATGTGGAGAAGGAGTTCGACAAGATAGCTGAAGGCAAACGTGAATGGAATGCCATGATCAAGGAATTCTACAAAGGCTTCCATCAGCAAATTGTTTCCACCACAGAAAACTCAGGCAAGTTCAGCGGCGAGAAGATGCTCGGTATAGACCCAGCAACAGGCAAGAAAGTTTATGTGAAAGTGGGTCGTTTTGGTCCAGTGGCCCAAATTGGCGACACCGAATCGGAAGAAAAACCTCGTTTTGCAGGCCTGAAGAAAGATATGAGCATCGAAAACGTTACCTTGGAAGAAGTGCTTAAATTGTTCGATTTCCCGCGCATCCTTGGAGAGTATGAGGGCAAGGAAATCACAGTGGCAGTGGGTCGTTTCGGTCCGTATATCCGCCACGACAATAAGTTCTATAGTCTGGCCAAGACCGATAATCCAGCCCTGGTGGAATATGACCGTGCGATTGAGATTATCAACGAAAAAAGACAAAAGGACTTGAACAATATCATACAGTCCTTTAGCCAAGACCCCGACATGCAAGTACTGAATGGCCGATTTGGTCCTTATATCACATATAAGAAAAGCAATTATAAGATTCCGAAAGGCACAGAGCCGTCTTCGTTGACCTACGAACAATGTTTGGCCATTGTTGAAGACCCGAAAAACGCACCGAAGAAGAAGGTGGTAAAAAAGAAATAAAAGCATAAAAAGCGGCGGGAGTGATTCTGCCGCTTTTTTGTTGAGTTTTTGACGCAATCCAAATAAATTCCTATTTTTGCAATCTTCAAATCTTGATAATTAATCTTAAATCTGAAATACAATGGAGAAAAAAGACTTACTGAAAGATGTTGTCGAACATATCGACATTAAGAAGTACGACTCAACCGAGCTCATCAACGCCATGCGTAAGATGTCATTCACCTCGCGCGACACCGCCCGCGCTGCCGACATCCTCTGCCAGATGATTGCGGAAAAGGACTGCACCAACATCCTCACCATCGCTGGCTCCACCTCGGCCGCCGGCTGCATGCAGGTGTATGTGGAAATGGTTCGCAACAAGATGGTTGACGCCGTGGTCAGCACGGGCGCCAGCATCATCGACATGGACCTCTTCGAAGCCCTTGGATACAAGCATTATATTGGAACTAAGGAGAACGTCATCCCCGATACCAAACTGCGTGAACTTTACATCGACCGCATCTATGATACCTTCATCGACGAAGAAGAATTACAAGCCTGCGACCAAGCCACTTGCGATGTGGCCGACACCTTGGAGTGCCGTCCCTACAGCAGTCGCGAGTTCTTATACGAAGTTGGCAAATGGTTGGCCAACGGTCACGGCGTGAAGAAAGAGAGCCTTATCCAAACCTGCTATGAATGTGGCGTACCGATTTTCTGCCCTGCTTTCAGCGATAGTAGTGCTGGATTTGGTATCGGCAAGCACCAGTGGTTGCGCAAGAAAGCCGGTAAGCCTTATGTCAGCATCGACTCGGTGGCCGACTTCCTCGAGCTCACCGAAATTAAGATGAACAGCCCTCAATCTGGTCTTTTCATGGTCGGTGGCGGTACACCCAAGAACTTCGCTCAGGACACCGTTGTCTGCGCTGAGATTCTGGGCGTTGAAGTGCCTATGCACAAATATGCCATCCAAATCACCGTGGCCGACGTGCGCGATGGCGCCTGTTCGTCATCGACGCTGCTTGAGGCGGGTTCATGGGGTAAGGTGAGCGAGGAGTTGCAGCAGATGGTCTATGCCGAAGGCACCACCGTCATCCCTGCCATCGTCAGCTACGCTTACCACAACGCACCTTGGAAGGACCGCGAGTATAAGAACTGGCAGAAACTGTATCATTAATTAACTATGGCTTATGGCTCATGGCCTATGGCTGACCCACAGATGGGAACAGCCACAGGCCATGGGCCATAGTCATAGGTCATAAGCCAAAAGAATGGACATCAGCATTTTCCTTGAACCCGTTGCTGAGAAGTGTTTCAGCAAAAGCCTTCGTCCTGGCAAAAAGACCTTGGGAGAAACCATCACTATTTACCGCACAGAAAACGAGTTTCCCGATCTCGAGGGTGTGGATTTGGCTCTTATTGGTGTCAAGGAAGAACGCGGGACTGTCGACAACAAAGGCTGCGCTGACGGCATTGATCACATTAGAAAAGCCCTCTATCCGCTTTTCAACCATTGGCCTCAGTTGCACATCATAGACTTGGGCGATATTAGGATCGGAAAAGAACTTAACGACACTTACTATGCTGTAAGTCAAGTTCTTACAGAATTAATGAAGAATAAAATCGTTCCTATCGTTATCGGTGCAGGTCAAGACCTTACCTATACGATGTATCAGGTCTATGAACCTATTGGAAAACTTATCAATATTGCTGCTGTTGACCCAATGTTTGATATCGGCAACGATAAGGAGGCGCTCAATTCACATTCCTATCTTAGCCATATCATCCTTCATCAACCTAATTACCTGTTCAACTTCACTAATATTGGCTATCAGTCGTATTATGTTGACAATGAGAATATAGAGTTGATGAAGCAGTTGCTCTTTGATGTCTATCGTTTGGGTAGCATCAAGCAAAACATAGAGTTGACAGAGCCGCTTATCCGCAATGCCAACTTGTTGAGCTTTGATGTCGCTGCCATTCGAGCTGCCGATGCACCAGGCGTGCACAACGCTTCTCCTAATGGCTTCAATGGCGAAGAGGCTTGTCGTATGACCCGTTATGCCGGTCTTAGTTACAAGCTTTCTTCTATTGGTTTTTTCGAATACAATCCACATTACGACATCAATGCACGTACTGCTAACCTCATTGCAGAGATGATTTGGTATTTCATGGAAGGCTTTTCAAACCGTCAAGACGATATCCCGTCCTTGGAAAGCAATGATTTTAGGCGATACAACGTGCAAATCGGGGAGGGGAAAGAAAATGTGGTTTTCCTTTGTCACAAGATTACGGGTAAGTGGTGGATGGACATGTCGTTCTTGAAGAATGATGATGCTCGTTTTGAGCGACATCATTACATACCTTGTTCGAAAGAAGACTATGACCAAGCTATGCGTAACGAATTACCCGACAAGTGGTGGCAGTTCTATCAGAAATTGATGTAAACCAAAACATTTTATTACTTTTGCCGCAAAATTTTAACTTCGTTGAATCTAACGATTTCAAAGCAATGAAAAAAGCACTATCTATTTTCACTCTTTTACTCTTGATGGCCGCCACTATGCAGGCCCAAGAGAAAAAACCCGATTGGATGAGGTGGCACTATCTCTCCGAAGAGGAAATGCACGACAAATCGCGTGGCATGAACTTCGTCGAGACCGACCCACCGACGGGCGAGCCGCGTTTTGTGGCCGAGTTTGAACCCATGCAGGGTGTAATGATCCGCTATCCCTTGGGCATCCCTACCAGCCTCGTTGCACAATTGTCAAATAACTGTATGGTGTATTGCATCGTCAGCACCTCGCAACAGAACCAAGCCCAAAACAGCTTCCAAAGCGCCGGCGTCAACATGAGCAATGTGACCTTCGTGAATGCACAGACCGACTCCTATTGGGTGCGTGACTACGGCCCGTGGTACATCTTCGAGGACCGCAACCCCGCCATCGTCGACAACATCTATAACCGTCCACGTCCCAACGACGACAACATCTCGGGCGTGTTCGCCAACTTCTGGCAGATTCCTATGTATGGAATGAGACTTGAACACACGGGCGGCAACATGATGGAAGACGGTCGCGGCCATGGTGTGAGCGATGACCTTGTTTTTCAGGAAAACATGGAAGATTATGGTATCGATGAAACCACGGTTCGCCAAAAGATGAACGACTATTTGGGCATCAACCCCTATCATGTGACCATCGACCCGCAAGGCGACTATATCGCCCACGTGGATTGCTGGGGCAAGTACCTCGCTCCCGACAAGATTTTGATTGCGCAACTGCCGCAAAGCAACCCCCGCTATCAATACTATGAGCAGGTGGCCGAATACTTTGAGACCACCAACTGCTGCTGGGGCTATCCTTACCACGTGTATCGTGTGCAGGAACCCGGTGGCTACACTTTGGCTCCTTACACCAACAGCTTGATTCTCAACAAGACCGTTTATGTACCGATGGGCAGCAACAATACATACAACCAGCAAGCCTTGGCCGTCTATCAAGAAGCCATGCCGGGCTACGAAATCATTGGCGTGAATGGTGGATCGGCTGGTTGGGAAAACACCGATGCCCTCCACTGCCGCACGCGTGGTGTGATGGACTTCCACATGCTCTTCGTCGACCACCGCGACGTGTTGCATGGAGAGCAGGAATGGCAAGACTCCATCCCCGTCGTGAGCAAGTTCATCGCCTATAGCGGTGCCAACTTGAAGCAAGACTCGCTCCTTGTGTATTACAGCATCGACGGAGGTGCCTATCAGGTGGCCCACATGACTGCCACGGGCAACTCCGACGAGTATGTCGGCTACATCAAAGGCTATCAGGGTGAGTCTGAAATCAATTACTACGTGTTTGGTGCTGATGAATCGGGACACCGCTATACACAGCCCGTCTTCGCTGACCTTGACCCGCACCATTTCACCATGGAAGCGCATGAGCCTCCTATGCCGCAAGGCGAATTGGTGATTACACCGGATACGCTGTGGTTCACTCAAATGGGACAGGAAAGACAGTTTAATATCACCAACGAAACAAACGAAGCTGTCACCATCATAGATGTGGTGCCTGAAGCACCGAGTTTCAATCTTTGGGATAACGCTTTCCCGCACACCTTGCAACCTGGGGAAACGCTTGTGGTTACCATTAATTTCCAATCCGCTCCTGGTAAAGACACCTACATTCCTTACGAGATTTTGGTTCAGACCACTTTGGGTGACAGGATTGTGATGGGCATGGTGCTGAACACCGCGCTTGACAGTGGTTTTGTGATTGTGGGTGCGCCCGTTTTGGAATTCAACGACCCAAGCGACAGTCCTCAACAAGCGTGCATGCAAAATCGTTTCTTTGGTAGCCAGATTCCCGTCAAGGTGCTGTCTGTTACCGAAAACGGCACGGACTATTTGAGCTTTGAGCCTCATGGTACCTTGCCTTACAC
>CACZER010000028.1:0-32632 GCA_902780195.1 uncultured Bacteroidia bacterium | reverse complement strand
AAAAACACATCATCTAAAAGTTACAGCCATGGAATTGAAAGATTATAAGAACGTATTCGTTTTCGCTGAACAGCGTGAAGGTAACATCCAATCCGTTGCTTTCGAACTTTTAGGAAAGGCCCGCGATCTCGCCGATGCCCTTGGTGAGAAAGTCGTTGCCATGCTACTGGGTTACAATGTGAAAGATCAAGCCCAGAAACTGATTGAATTTGGTGCTGACGAAGTCATCGTCGCCGATTGCCCCGAACTGAAAGACTACTTGAGTGAGCAATACTCGCAGGTCGTCGACCAGATCGTCAAGGAGCGTTGCCCCAACATCGTGCTTTATGGTGCCACCACCATTGGCCGTGACATGGCTCCGCGTATCGCCTCGCGTCTGAAGACCGGTCTGACCGCAGACTGCACCAAGCTCGAAGTCGTCAGCGACGAGAAGAGCAACGGTGAGCCGCAGTTCCGCATGACGCGTCCCGCTTTCGGCGGCAACCTGATGGCCACCATCATCTGCCCGAACACGCGTCCGCAGATGTCAACCGTGCGTCCTGGCGTGATGCAGAAGCGTCAGCGTCAAGAAGGCCGTCAAGGCGTGGTCACCGTCTTTGTGCCGAAGTTCGACACCAGCAAGTTCAAGGTAAAACTCGTCCAGACCATCAAGGAAGACAAGGCTATGGTCGACATCGCCGATGCCAAGATCTTGGTCTCTGGCGGTCGTGGCGTCCACAACAAGGAAGGCTTCGACAAGTTGCAGGCTTTGGCCGACGTGCTTGGCGGACAGGTTTCGTCGAGCCGTGCCATGGTCGACAACGGCGTGATGCCTCACGAGCGTCAGGTCGGTCAGACGGGTAAGACCGTCCGCCCGAACCTTTACATGGCTTGTGGTATCAGCGGTGCTATCCAGCACTTGGCTGGTATGGAAGAGTCCGACTTCATCATCGCCATCAACAAGGACAAGTTTGCCCCCATCTTCAGCGTCGCCGACCTCGGCATCGTTGGAGACCTGCACAAGATTATCCCCATGCTGACGGAGAGACTGAAGAAGGAAATGGAGAAGTAATTCATTACTGTCACATTCAGCAGAGGCACCATTCGGTGCCTCTGCTCTTTTAATCGATTATTTCATGACCGACAACCAAAAAATCCTAGACCTTACATACGAAGCCGGTGCCATTCTTTTGGAAAATGGTGCGGAGATTTCGCGCGTGGAAGGAACCATGCGACGCATTGCCGGACATTTCGGCGTGGAGGACGAGAGTTTCTTTGTGCTCAGCAATGGTATCATCGCTGCAGGTGAAGGTTATGCCCGCTCGAAATTCATCCCTATTCGAGGGGCAAGTTTGGATAAGGTAGTGGCCGTCAACCAGCTTTCACGCGAGGTGGCTGCTGGACAATGCACTTTGGAGCAAATCGAGGAACGGCTGCAGCAAATCCGCGCCATGAAACCCAAGCGTGCCTGGGAGCAGATTTTAGCCTCGGGTGTGGGCAGTGCTGCTTTCTGCATCCTCTTCGGCGGAGGCTTTGCCGACTGTCTTGCCTCATTTATCGCCGGTCTCTTGCTTTGGGTCTTTGTACTTTTCATCGGTTCAAAACACCTTTCACGTATCGTGAGCACCGTCACCGGTGGTTTGTTGTCGTCAATGATTTGCTTTGGTTTGTATCATATTGGGGTGGGCTCACACTTGAGCAACATGATCATCGGTGCCATCATACCGCTGATTCCTGGTGTCGCCTTCACCAACGGCATTCGTGACATGGCTAACGAGGACTACCTTGCTGGTACCACACGACTCTTGGATGCCATGCTGTCATTTTTCTGCATCTCGTTGGGCGTGGCTTTGGCTTTTATGCTCGACGAAAACGTCTTCGGCTCATTTTTGAAACTCGATCCGCTCATCGCCGACCCGCAGACATCCAGTTTCCTAGTCCAACTCATTGCAGCTTTTTTGGGCACAATGTCATTTGCCGTGTTATTTGGCGTGCCTCGCAATTTCTATTTCGATGCGGGTTTCTGTGGCATGATGGGCTGGCTGCTCTATCTCATCCTGACACGTTATAGCGCTTTTTCCGCTGTCGAGGTGATGTTTTGCGCTACGGCCTTGGTCACCTTAATTGCCCTGCTACAATCGATAGGGCGAAAGTGCCCCATTACGGTATTCCTGATTAGTGGCATCTTCCCCTTGGTGCCTGGCGCAGGCATCTTCTGGACAAGCTACAACATCGTCTCCAACCAACTTCCTGAAGCACTCAACACGGGTTTTGCTGCACTCAAGGCCACCGTTGCCATTGCCTTCGGTATCCTTGTAATCATGGAACTCAACGGAAAGGGTAGGATAGGGAAATGGTTCAAAAAGAAGAAATAAGTGTTCAACAAACACAAAAAAGCCTTTATTTTGCAATCTAAACGTATATGCAATCAATCTAAACAACATACTGCAATGAAAAAACTAATCGCTATCATTAGCTTTATTGCTTTGGCTACCACTGCCATGGCACAAACCGCTGAGAAAATCGTCTCACGTATGAATGCCGAGATGAGTAAACACGACGAAAGCGAAGGCTTTGCCATAACAATGGACATGAAGATAATCCTTGTTGGCACGATAAGCTCCAGAAGCTATATCTTGGGCGACAAGATGCGTATCGAGGCTAATAAGGATGGCAAGAATTTTGTCACTTGGAGCGATGGAAAAACGGAATGGAGCTATGATTCCGAAACGAATGAAATCGAAATCACGAACGCAAAACCTAGGGAAAAATCTGATAAGGACAGCAACACGAAGTTGTTCAAAAATGTCACGGAAGGTTATGACGTAAAAATCGACAAGGAAACGGCTACCGAATGGCACATCCGTTGCAAGAGATCGAAGTCAAACCCCGACAAGGATGCTCCGAAAAGGATGGATTTGGTTGTCGCCAAGGATACCTATTGGCCCGTCAGCTTGACCACAAGCGTCACCGCTGCATCGTTGACCATGCGCGACATCTCCTTTGGTGTGACCGAGCAACAAGTCACTTTCAATGAAAAGGATTATCCGGGAGTGAAGATTGTTGATAAGCGATAAATTTCACAAGCATGGCAACTGTCAATGTTTACGAACGGTATTATGCTGCCGAGGCCGAGTTTAATGGCGTTGCACGTCATGCCGCCTTGGTGATGCTTATTGCCGACTCCGATGCAGGTAACATCCGTTATGAGGCTGCAGTGTCTTTCTTCCCGCATAACGATGACGAAGATTATGCCGTGTCATATGATGCTTATTTCAACAAAGTGTTGTATGAGGCAAAGGGAAGGCGCTCGAAGAAAAGGGAGCAAGCTTTGTTGGATGCATTTGTGTCGGAAATAGACCAACTCTCCGAAATAATAGGAGGGAAAGTGCTGTGGGATCAGCCATTACAAGAAGAAAGAAGAGGATAGTTTTTCTCTGTGGAATACTTTTCGACGGGCAGATAGCTTTTTGGATTCAGTGAAGTACTATTTTTACAAAAAAATGATCAATTTATGAAAAGAGGATTTGGAAGCGACAACCATTCAGGAATAAGCCCTGAGGTTATGGAAGCCCTTGCCCATATTAATGAGGGTCATGCTTTGGCATATGGTGATGACGAATTTTGCGCTGCCACTGAAAAACGGTTTAAGCAACAATTCGGTGAACAAAGCCGTGTGTTTTTTGCCTTTAACGGTACTGGCTGCAACACCCTTTGCATTGATGCCATGACTCATTCACATGAAGCTGTGATATGTGCCGAGACCGCCCACATCAACGTTGACGAGTGTGGCGCACCTCAACGCATCGTGGGGTGCCGTTTGCTCACTGTAGACACACCCGATGGAAAGCTGACGCCTGATTTGATCAAAACTCGTCTTCATGGCTTTGGCTTCGAACATCATTCGCAGCCGAAGTTGATTTCCATCACACAACCCACGGAATTAGGCACTTTATACTCTTTGGATGAGATTAAGGCTATCGTTGGATTGGCCAGAGAGTATAATATGTATGTCCATATCGATGGGGCTCGGTTGGGGAATGCTGCCGTGGCATTAGGTTGCAGCTTTAAGGAGATGACCACCGATCTGGGTGTGGATGCCGTCTCGTTTGGTGGCACCAAGAATGGCTTGATGATGGGTGAAGCAGTTGTGTTGTTGAATCCAGATATATGTCCTGATTTCAAATACCGACGCAAGCAAGCCATGCAACTTTGCTCAAAGATGCGTTTCATCGCCGCACAATTCGATGCTTATTTCGACAACGATTTATGGCGACGTAATGCGGAGCACTCCAACCATATGGCACAGCTGCTATATAAAGCAGTGAAGGATATCCCAGGCGTGAAAGTCGTCTATCCCGTGCAAGCCAATGGCGTCTTCGCGCAGTTGCCTCGTAAGGTTTGGAAAGAGCTGCAAACCCATTACTTTTTCTATGACTGGGACGAAGATGCAGATGTGGTGCGATGGATGTGCGCATTTGACACCACCGAAGAAGACATCAACAACTTTGCAGGGCTGCTGAAGGAGTTGATGACGAAAATGGGATAGATTACAGTTTCCAAACAACTTCTACCTTCAAATCGGTCTTATGGTTGCCTTCGATTTGCGTCAGTCCGCTGCTGATGGTTTCGCGGTCGGTGTAGAAGGTGCTTCCGATCCTGGCATATAGGGTCAAGGCATCGAGAACTTTAAGCTTTCCTAACAAATACACCCTCATTCCTTTGCCATAAAGCGCTGGCACGGAGAATGCATACAAAACGTCATTCTCATAAGCGTAAACACGGGCATTGTAGTCTTGGGCGTCAAACAAAGCATAGCGGAACGTAAGGTTAAAAGACTTTCCTTCGGGCTTATATGCGATATCTTGACACAGATAATAACCATAAGCATTAGAACCGTCGTCGTTACGATAATGAGCTCCTTCCACTTTGTTGCCGAAGACGAAATCATTAAAGCCATAACTGATATTGAAACGAACCGAGTTTTTCGTGTAGAAGATGGGGTAATGGCTGAAAGTCATGCCATCGGTGCTGTTCTTCATCTTCGTTTTAGACCTGAATTGCAAGTAGGCGCTGGTTTTCTTGCTAAAACTATGACTGAGGCGCATGTAATAGTCATGTCCCCAACTTGGCGCATTGACTTGAGAGGTGAGCCATGTAAACCTGAACTGGTCGGCATAGGCCAGGAAGTTCCAGTAGGGTGCAGGGGCGACTTCGACACCAAGATAGACTCCATTTTGACCTTGGTTACGGCTTCCTTCGCCAAAGGCATTGGAAAACAGATTCTGATAGGCTTTGCCATAGTTGCGATACAAAACGGTGAAATTCAAATAACCTGTCGGCTTTACCGTCATGCCAATCAAGCCCGCAAAAGCCATGGGGTTTTGCGTTTGTTGTATGGTGGTGCTGTCATTGTTGTAACTCATGGCAAACTCACCGAAGAACGCATATTTGCCTTTGACATATTTGAGATCCAAGCCTTGATTGGTAAGGCGATTGCCTTGGAAGTAATATTGATTGTAGTGGCTTGGCTTCAGCTGTAGCGGCACATTGAGCCAGGTATGGTGCAAGGTGTAACCGACTTCGAAATGGGCGACGGCATAGGCTAGATGTCCTCCAACAACCTGTTGCCGTATGGCATGGCGGTCTTGGATTTCGCCTATGGTACGATGATAGCCTGTCTCTTGTAAACTGCTAACCATTTCAGCTTCCTCCAAACTGTCGGCCACACTTACGTTGGCATCGATCATTCGGTTAGCATAAAACATTGTTGCACTGAAAGGTCCCCTGCCCAGGGTGGCGGCAGTGCCTCGCATGAAAAGGGTCTCACTGGCTGAACTTTTGGGCGTAAGACCTCGTCCTTGCTTCATGATGCTGCTGCCGGCGCCAGCCTTTCCAAAACTCATTCCTGACCACATGGTCAACCCTTGTCCCCATGACATCTGATAGTCGCCTACGACGGCGGCCTTGACAATCCCCATGTCTTTGGCGTAGAGATGAAACCCAACGAAGTCGAAGCCACGGTGATATTGCTTGCCCAACAAGGCCTTGACGGTGTCGCTGACATGGTCGGTAAAAAACAACTCGCCAGGGTCTTTTTCCAAGACGAATCCAGCCCGGACCTTGTTGCGATAGTTGTAAGTGTATCTTAGCTGATAACGCTGGGGACTGCCTAGAAATCTGGAGTTCGGCTTCGCCAATATCTCTTCATCGCTGTAGGACGAATATCCTTGTTGTGGTTCCAACACCTGTTCGTAACGTCCTAGCAGCTGGTGCTTTCCATAACGGGCAAGCTTTTTTAAAGTGACCTTGTCTTTAGTCAGGTCTTTCCCGACATAAACGACAGGGGCTAGGATGGCAAAGGTTTGCTCATCGATGCCTTCCACCATCTCCAACTCTTCCATGAATAGGAAGTCGCCATAATACCTACGGTATTTCTGTAGTTCTTCGTATTGGAAAGCGTTGATGAGATGTAATTCCAATAGACGTGCTACCTCGTCACTATTAAGGTTGACAGGATTATCGCTAAGAAAGATGTAGTTCTCAAGAAGGTCTTCGTAGTCTAAGTCGTCGTCACTGTCTTCGGCCAAGCGTTCTACCTGTTCGATAAGTAATGCGTTGAGTGCATCGGCGCTAAGTGTGTCGACGGCAATCTGCGCCTTTGACATAAAGACGATGAAAACGGCTGCTATGGTGAAGAAGAGACGCTTCATGGCTATTTACCGATGCTGAATACCATGCCGATTTGCACAGAAGGCCCTAATGTTTCATGCAATTGCCCTGCCACGTCGATGCGGGCAAAGCTTAGGCTATAACCTAAGCCAAATGTAAGCAAACCAGGATTGCTTTGTACACCAGCACGAAGGAAGAAATCCTTAAAGGCCTCGTATTCAAGGCCGCCTCGCAGGCTGACACCATCATGGTCGGTGTTTTTCTCTATCTCACATTGCCCCACAAAGTCTTTCGTAAACTGATAGGCCATACCAAATCGAAACACGATAGGCAATTTTTCCTGGTTGAGGCTTTGCTCCAGCCTAAAACTGACGGGGTTAAAGATATAAGTGCCTAGACGCAGCCTTTCCGTGACTTGTGACTGAATGCCTAACTCAAATGTTACGGCACTTTGGCGGCCATAATCGTTGCCGATTTGTAGCATCAGATAATCCAGTTGAAGACCCATCTGAAGATAGGGGCCAAAGTCTTTGGCATATGCCAGGCCGAATTTGTTCTCGCTGTATTTCGATGATCCGAATTGGTTGAAACTAACGCCAAGACATCCAAATTTGACTGGCAATGCCAAGGCGCCACATTTGTATGCTGTTTCAGGCAACATCCAATGATTCTCATAATAAAGGCCAACGCTGAACTTATCCAAGTAGGCCATGCCGGCAGGATTGTTTTGCAAGGCCCATAAGCCTCGTGAGGCCACCGATGTGCCACCCATGGCAGCAGCACGGCCTCCGATAGGATTGACCACATCATAAGCCATCGTGGACAGCGTTGATGCAAGAATAATTAAAAGGAGTATTGCTTTTTTCATGGTTCCTTTTTATGGTGCAAATTTACTTGTGTTTTTTGGGAAAAACAAATTTTCTTATTTTCGCAGTCTATATCTTATATTCAAATAGCCATGATGTATGTTCTTATTGCCGTTGTCATTTTGCTGGCATTGATAGGTATTGTGGGGGCGGTAGTGCCCGGCATCGCAGGAACGCCATTCAGTTTTGCAGCATTGCTTGTGCTGTCGTTTGTCGAAGGGGTCAGCTTTACTCCTAAATTTCTGGTGATTATGGGCATTGTCGGTGCCATCGTATTCACTGTCGATTACATTGTCCCAGTTTGGGGCACGAAGCATTTTGGAGGCACTAAGGCGGGGGTGCGTGGCAGCACGATAGGATTGTTTATGGGTTTGTTGGTCACCTTGGCCATGCCCATTGGTTTTATCGCAATACTCTTAGGTCCTTTTATTGGTGCTTATATCGGAGAGAAAAGGGCTGGCACTGACGACCATAAGGCCTGGCGTTCTGCTATAGGATCGTTTATAGGTTTCTTGTGCGGAACTGGCATTAAGATAATTTATGCCTGCGCTTGTATTTATTTCATCGTAAAAGAATTAATCGTCGTATTATGATTCATTTGGAAGGGAAAGCAAAGCATATCCGAGAACTGATACTTATCGCGCTGGCTGAAGCTGGATCGGGGCATACGGGAGGTTCGTTGGATTTGGTAGATATCTTCACGGTGTTGTATTTTAACCATCTGCGCCACCAACCGGATAATCCATCATGGGAAGACCGCGATAAAGTTGTGCTTTCCATTGGACACACAGCCCCCGTTTTGTATGCCACCTTGGCGGCAGCAGGCTATTTCCCAGAAAAGGAGTTGCTGACGCTTCGTAAGTTGGGAAGCCGACTACAAGGGCATCCAAGTTACGAGTCTTGTTTGCCTGGGTTGGAGACAAGTTCAGGAAGCTTGGGACAAGGTCTTGGCGTGGCATTAGGCATGGCATTGGCAGCAAAGATGGATGGTAAAGCGAATCGCGTTTTCTGTATTATGGGCGATGGGGAACAGCAAGAGGGAAGCGTATGGGAATCGGCCATGGCGGCAGCACATCATAAGGTGGATAACCTTTGTGCCATTATCGATCGTAACCGCTTACAGATTGATGGTAACACGGAAAGCGTGATGGCCATCGACCCTTTGCTTGACAAATGGAAATCATTCGGATGGCATACCATAGAGATTGACGGACACGATTTCAGCCAGATCAAAATGGCGTTGGAGATGGCCGACAACGAGAAGGGTAAGCCTACTGCAATCATTGCGGATACTATCATGGGTAAGGGTGTAAAAAGCATCGAAGACAACAACCAATGGCATGGCAAGGTGCCGACCAAAGAACAAGTAAAGGAGTTTTTGCATGAACTATATTAATAGAGGCAACAAAGCCACAAAAGCAGGCTTCGGAGAAGGTGTACTTGCTGCAGCCCAAAAGGACAGTAGGGTGGTTGGCTTGGGTGCCGACATCACCAATTCGGTGGGGATGAACCTGTTTGCAGACGCTTTCCCCGATAGGTTTTTATCCATGGGCATCGCTGAACAAGATGCAGTGGCAACGGCAACAGGATTGGCGCTAGGGGGAAAGATCCCTGTGTTTAGTACCTATGGTGTTTTTGCCGCTCATCGGGCCAACGACCAAATCCGCGTCTCGGTATGCTATAACAATGTTCATGTCATTATAGGCGGTGCTCATGCCGGTGTTTCGGTTGGTCCTGATGGCGCCACGCACCAAGCGCTTGAGGATATTGCTGTCATGCGTGTGTTACCTAATATGACGGTTATCTCGCCTTGTGATGCGACACAAGCCAAGATCGCAACAGAAAAGGCAATCCTTGAATGCAATGGCCCGGTCTACATCAGGTTCGGCAGGGAGGCAATGCCTGATTTTACGGATGAAAATCAGGAATTTGAAATAGGAAAGGCACAGTTGATGCACGAAGGCTCCGACATTACACTCGTCGCCACGGGACATGAGGTGTGGGAGTCGCTAGAGGCAGCTCACATGCTTGAACACTTGGGCATCTCGACACGTGTCATCAATATGCACACCATTAAGCCGTTGGATGGCGAGATACTGAAAAAGGCCGCTGACGATACGCGTTTGATTTTCACCGTTGAAGAACATCAAGTAACGGGCGGCTTGGGAAGCGCTGTGGCAGAGTATTTCTGCGAGAACCACCCAATTAGGGTGTACCGAATTGGAATGAATGACCGCTTTGGCGAGTCAGGGCAAGCTTCGGCTTTGATGCACAAGTTCGGTCTTGACGCGGCCGGCATCGTCAATCGTGTCCTAATGGAAGTGGGCAAAGACGACCTTAGCCTTTTCATTCCCAAACTGGGCAAGCCGTTTTCTACCTATCCCAAAGGATTGTATACGAGCAAGATCCTTTATGAAGGCTATGACTATCATAACGAAGCTTCTTTTGAAACTTGTTATGACACCAAGGTGTATAAGCATTACATCGACCAGGGCAAGCAGGGACATGCCGTACGAGAGACATTGGCGCGGTCGTTGCACGACCATTTCATCAGCCATGCTTTGCAAAATATGTTGAGCCTTTACGACGAGAAGGATGTTGTCGGCATTATGGGTGGCCATGCTTTAAGTCGTAAAGAACCAGGCTATCGCCAGATTGTATTTTTGAGCAAGAAGCTAACCGAAATGGGTAAACTGATGGTGACGGGCGGTGGCCCAGGTGCCATGGAAGCCACGCACCTTGGCGCTTGGATGGCGGGTAGGAGCGAGGCCGAAACCAATGAAGCCATCAATATGCTGACTCCTTCTCCTACTTACAAGGATGAAGGATGGTTGCGACGCAGCTTCGAGGTGATGGAACGTTTCCCGCTGCAATCCGAATATCGTAGTCTGGCCATCCCAACGTGGTATTATGGACATGAGCCGACAGCCCCTTTTGCTACCGACATCGCCAAGTATTTCGACAACAGTGTGCGTGAGGACGGCATCGTTACTATCGCTAAGGGTGGCATTATTTACACGCCTGGAAGCGCAGGTACCATGCAGGAGATCTTCCAAGATGCAGGCCAGAACCATTATGAGAGTGTGGGTTATGCCAGTCCTATGATTTTTATGGGCAAGGATTACTACACTCACTACATGCCTGCCTATACACTATTGAAAGACTTAAGCGATCGAGGCATATTCAAGAATATGATCCTCACTATCTCTGACGATAATGACGAAATAATAGAAGCCATCGAAAGATTCAGGGAGAGATAGTCATCTGACAAGAATCACATCGTCGTCTCCACAAGGCATGAAGATGGAATCATTAACCAGCATCAAATGGGTACTGATCCTATACGCCTTACGTTGTTTTTCCAAGGGAATCCTAAGTTCTACCATTCCGTCAGCATCCGAAAGTGCTTCAAGACCTTCTATGCTCACCATTGTTGAGTCGACACTTTCTTCAGTGTTGATGTTCCAAAGCTTGAAACGGACGTTGCCATACACGGAAAGGTCGCGTTGGATATTTAACTGGGTGTTACGAGACAGGACAACGGTTGTGTCGGTGTCTTGATAATCCTTGCAGCTCACCGTCATATGCACGGGCTGTCCCAGGAATCGGTGAGGAATATTGGAGAAGGATATAGGAACATTAAGAGATGCTATCGTATCGATTTTGATCTCGTTGTCAAGGGTCAGCGTAACAACGGCATCGTGTAAGGGAGGTAGTTGTGCGTTGTAGGCGGAGACTTCACTTAACCTTATCTCAGCGTCAAAGGGTTGGTTGGCTTTGCGTACGCCGAGCAAGATGGCGATGAGGGCTATGACTCCCAGGGCGCCTATCATGGTTTTCCTTATCAGTTGTCTCTTGTGCCTTTGCCAGATGGCATCGAACTCCACGCCAAGAAGTTTCGAAATCAATTGTACATACGCACGTTCTTTATTGAGCCAAGGCCATTTGTAGACTTTTTCGTGTATGTTGGCACCAAGTATTTCTGGAAGTCCAAGTTTGTCAATAATGGGGTTAAAGCACTCTGTTTCCGGATTTCCACTGTGTGGCTTGCCGTCGACGATGAAGAAATGTATGTTGTTGGGGCGACCAAGGCCATGGAAATATTCGATTTCGCGGCCCACCCATTCCGATTTGGCCGAATTGGGCGAGCAGACGACAATGAGGTGCTGTGATGCTTTCAGACGTTCCTGCAGTTCATTGGAGAGACCGCCAGGCTGTATGTCGGTAGGCGCAAAAAACACAGGCTTGATGGGTCTTCGAGGCCATCCGTGCTCGCTGCATAATGTAGCAGGAAGCTTATAATGCTCAAGTTTCTTTTGGAGTTTCTTGCCCCATTCAGTGTCCTTGGCGTTGTAGCTGATAAAAGCGTAGTATTTGAACTGGCTATTCATTGTCTCTGTTCCTTGATCTTTGCTTTGATTTCTTCTATGCTTTTCTTGGCATATTGTGTGTCGCTATGCTCTTCTCCGAATCCCTTTTTCAATAATTCATAAGACCTGTTGTAGTATTCAAGGGCTTCCTCATACTTGCCTTGGTTAGCGTATGCATAGCCGATGTTGAAATAAGAGTAGCCCAAATCCGGATGTTCTTCTCCAAGGGTTCTCTTGCGAATTTCCAAGGCTTTTCTGTTGTTTTCCAAGGCTTTTTCGTATTCGCCCATTCGGGAGTAGGCATTGCCGATGTTATCATAGCAGATGGCTGTATTGTCATTGTTCTCACCCAATACCTTTAATCTGGCTTGTAAAGCTTTGTTGTAGTAATCGAGACCCTCCTTGTATTGGCCAAGTACGGTATAGAGATATCCTAAGTTGTTGTACATATAGGCAGTTTTAGGATGACTGTCTCCCATGATTTCTTCACATATTTCCGTTGCTTTCAATAAATACTGCGTTCCCTTGGGGATGTCGAGGAGGTTGATGTAACACATTCCAACGTTGTTGTTTGAAATGGCAACATCCGAATGGTTGGTCCCATATACTTTCTCCCGAATCTCCAAGCCTTTGAGATAATACTCCAAGGCTTTGTCGTTGTCACCAGTTACATTGTAATACGAGCCAAAGTTGTTATAGGCATAGGCCAGGATGGGGTCGTCGGGTTCTAGCATCTTTTCTTGAATGCTGACAGCCTTTTTGATGTACTCCAACGCGTTATCTTGATCACCCATGGCCAAATAGTTGGTTCCGATGTTCATGTAAATGTTAGCGGTTTCATTATGCATTACTCCATATGCGGCCTCTGCCATATCTTTGGCTTGTTGATAATAGCGCAAAGCGCTGGGATAATCACCTAACTCGGCATGGATATAACCGATGTTGTTTATGGATGCGATAAGGGTTGAGACATTGTCATCAGGATGGGCCAACGACATGCGCATAGAGCGTTGATAGTAGGAAAGTGCTTTGCTATAGTCGGCCAGATAATCGTCAACGAAAGTGCCTGCATCGTTTTGCCATTCTAGTCGTGTGGTATCTAAAGCAGCGCGCAACTCAAGATAATAGGCTGCGGAGTCGTTGAGGTGCTGGACAAAAAATGTCTCGTAATAGCTATAACATCTTTTGGCTGCTTCTTCTATGTCGGATTGTTGCACGGCTTGCGCTTTTTGAAGCTGCTCTTTTTGCTCTTGTATGGCGTGACCGCGTTGCATGATAGTGCTCACCTGAGCCCTGATGTCGCCGCGTGTACGCAACATCGAGTCAGCTTTTGTGAGTTCACCGTTCTCGATATGGTACGACACTTGACGATAGAATTCATCCAATTGGTCGTAGTCGAGAGCGGAGTAGCGTTTGGCCATGTCGGAGATCAGCTGTTCGTTGCTTTCCTGCTCGTCGTAAATATTTTGAAGAGCTTTCTGGTATTCTTCTAACGTGATTTTGTTCTCCTCTTTGAGGGCTTCTATCTCATCTTCCTTTTCTTGCAATTGTTTTTGCAAGTTACGACGGATCTTCTTCTCTGCATTGAGTTTATCCTGTAGTTGTTGCTCGGGTGTCTCCATGACGATGTAAAGCGGGTTGCCCGAGCGTTTATAGGTCTTCGGACACGCGTCCATGTCGACCAGTTGATAGCCTTTCTTCTTCACTGAATCCAGACGAAATTGGGTCTCGGAGATAGGGAAGGAGAAGGCGCCATCGTCACTGTTGACCAATACGGCTGTGCGTCCTTGAACGGAAACCATCGCTCCTTTTAGGCCTTGGCCCGGTACGAGTTTGCCTTTTACCATGCGGCCTTTGGTCTTCACGTAGCCTTGCTGGGTTTGGGCGGCGGCAAGAAGGCTCAGGGTTAAAAGTGTTGAGAGAAGGAATAGCTTTTTCATGATCGTTTAAGTTTCATACTAATATTGTTCATCAGTTTCTTTTAGTTTCTTCCTGTTGCTTTTCGATGGTCCAGCCTAATTTGAGGATGGTCTTCAAAGTTGCGATGGAGGTATTGCGGTCATAGTCCTTCTCGGTCTCGGGCAGCTCGTCATATTCGACGAGGCAAGGGTGGTGTTTGCGGTCACCATCGAGGGTCGGTCCCCAAGTCCAACCTTCCTTGAGGCGGCTTTGTGCCCAAGTGTCGTGTACATTGTGGGCAATCAACTCAACAAGTTGTTTCATTTCTTCCGAAAGCTGAATGTCGGAGGTGTCGATGGGGTGTGGCGTATAATCAGGATGGTTCATTTCATTAGGTTGTTTGTTCATTTGTTAATCTTCAGCCTTTCGAGAATTCCCGGTATGGCCAACATCAAAAAACTGTCGTATTTCAAGTCGAATGGGTTGATGCGGCGCAGATTTGCGAAGGAACATAGGTCGATATGGGCGGGGTCCTGGACATTTTTCTTCAATTGGTTGCGGTATTGTAACCTCTCTTTGCCAAACAGGCACTCAACATTCATGCGTTCTTTTTCGTTGAGGGGTCGGTAACCCATGATGAGTTTTTCGACCACCCACCGTGAATGTTCGCTTTTTGACAAGGCCTCCACACATTCTGCCCAAGCTTCTTCTTCGGAGATACTTTGAGCCTTGGCATATTGAGCCACACCAGCAGCCCTCGATTCAAAGCAGTCGGAGCAATACACATTTGACAGCTCGTTTTTGACTGTGGTCAGGTCACATGCCCATTTCTTGCCATCGACTAATTGGGTCAATGGTTTTCTCAACAGGGTGCGTTGAAAGACGTTGAGTGCTGTGGCGTAGCGTTGTGCGCTGTGGATGTCTTCTGCGGGCAGGTTGTCAATCCACGACCCCAAAGAATACATCCTTCGGGTCATAACGGCTTTTCGTGTGTCGATGCAAAAGATGTCGTCTTCATTGTGTCCGCCAACGAAGGAATTCACATCGTCTTCAGTCATGATGATGGCATCCTTGGGAGCATTTTCGTTCCATTCTTCTACCACACAAATCTCAATGCCGACGTAAGTGTTGGCATTCGTTGGTTCCGAACCGTTGACTGAGAGTTTGCAATAGGAGGGAAGATTGCAGAGGTATTCCTCTTTTTTCAACTCTTCTACGATTTCCTTGTTCTTGCTTACGATGGTGATGAGGGTCCCATTTGGACGCGTCTCGTCAAAATTGGCATAATGAGCCGAAAGCGCCACTTGTCGGACTAGGCACAACATCAACGGGCTGTCGTTGGTTATGATCACTTGCAGCCGTTCTTTCGAGCCTTGCCCAATGGCAACGTTTTTAAGCTTTTCAAGGACGTAAGCTCTGGCTATATACCAATTTTTGATGGTGTCGACCGAAAACTTGTCGCCATTCTTTCTAGTCAGATACTCGAAAGGTTTTTCTTTGCACAAAAGATTGCTCATGATAAGGCCTCCTTCCCATTTTTTGCTTCTATATTGGACAGGCGGTTGATGCAATTGCTGATGTCATGGCTTGTCGGGCTTTGATAGAGCCGCAGTCCAAACCAAGCCAAGGCTTCAATAATATGCTCTGTAATCCTTGATTGTTGCCATTCGAAAGCAGAATAGCCACCCCTCATGACGTGGACATACACTTGTAAAGGCATTCCAGCCTCTTCTTGCTCTTGCCAACTGACCATCAAACGAGGCATCTGTGAGACAACGGGGTCGTTCATCAGCCAATGATATATATACAATCTATATAGGTTTGCATTGATGGCACCTTCATGAATCTCTTCTGTGGGCAGGAAATGACGGAGTTCTTCCTTGTTTTTCAGGCGTTCCACCTCTTCTGAATCGATGGGGTGGAACTGGCTGGTATCGAGAAGGAATATCTTCTTCATCAACCTGCCGAAGGTCTTGCCTTCAGCCATTCTTTGTAAGTTGATGAAATGGTCGGAATGGAGTACGCTGGTGGGGATGGATGATGTGGTAGTGTCCCAGTTGTATACGGTGACCGTCGTCAGCGTGATGCGTTTCACCTCGCCATCCACATTGTATTTGGGTACTTGGATCCAGTCGTCGATGCTAAGCAAATGGTTCAGTCTCACATGGAGGAAGGCTACCACGCCCTTTAAGGTCTCTTGGAAAATCCAACTGAGCATGGTACCCATGATTCCGATGGCTAGAAAATAGCGTGAGTCTTTCTTGATGTCGAAGACGACTAGCAGGCCAATGACCCACAACCCAATTACGATGAGAATGGCGATTTGGCACCAGGTTATGCCGCTCTCTTTCCTGCGAAGGCAGAAGATGTCAGTCAATTTGGTGCATATCGAGACGATAAGGCACATGACTAAGGTCGAGACCAACATTTGGAACCAAGGCTTGCCGATAGTCGTCGAGAACTCTCCTATGAATAATGGAACCAGAAGCGCAGCAAGCACAAGGGCGAACAAGATTATCGACTTGAGCCAAATTTGGAGATTCAAGCTTCTCGGTTCGGAGTTTCTACTCTTATTACCCATACGTGTTTTATTCTAGAATTCTTCTCAGTGACCTAACCATATATTCTTCCATCACGGTGCAATTCTCGTCTGCTTCAATGATGGCACAAAGGTCAGCCATGAGTTCTAAACGGTCGCCTTGGGTGGCTACATATAAAGGCTTGTTCTCACGGATGCAGTCAAGTACTTCGGCGTCGTTCATCTTGTCAAACAGATTTTCCACTTTTTCTACCGTTTCGAAGTCGGTCTTTTTAAGCATTACCCTCACTTCTTCCGATTGGATGTTTCCGTCGATGTTGGCGGCATAGAGCATTACCAGCACCTTAAATTCGTCTTTGTTGAGTGTCATAGTATGGTGGTTTTGTCGTTATTATTCAATTATGCATCGGCTTCAATAGGTCGTTCACTGTCTTCACAGGATTGAAAGTCTCAATAGGTACTTCGACGAAAATGGTGATCCAGTCGGCCATGGCACCGTTCCAAAGGCCAGGCAGTTCGAGTGCTTTCAGCTCACGGCCATCCTTTGATTTGTTGGAGATGAAACCGGTGTTAGGATCCACAAAATCCTTCAGGTTGAAGGCTTCTCCCTTGTAGTTCCAGCAGCCACACACCAAGTCGACAGGGTTGAAATGCGTCGATCCTTGGAAGATAGCTTCCTGCTTTGGATTCTTGTGGTCGATTTGTGATGATTCGATGATCTGCAAGGACACCTCGTCGTCGGCGTTCTTCACCCAGAAGGGGCCGCCACCGGGTTCGCCTTCGTTCTTCACCATGCCACAAATACGCATGGGACGGTTGAACTTGTTGTACAAATAGTCAATCTTTTCAATGTCGTTATAGTCGTTCACGAAATCTGGAACGTCGATCATTAGCTCCTCCTTGGCGAAAAGGATGGCTTCATTGAGTTCTTCAGCGCTTACAGCACCTTGGTCTAGCATCTCGAGGTAGTCGAAAGTACGTTGCTGCAAGTGGAGGAGGAGGCCCGCCAAAACCTTTTTATATAAAATGGTGGTGTCGGCCTTGGACTCAGGCACTATGTTGTCGATGTTCTTTATGAAGACGATTTCTTCAGCGAGATCGTTGAGGTTCTCGATAAGTGCACCGTGGCCACCGGGACGGAACAGGATCTTGCCGTTGGCTTCGAAGAAGAGGAAACCTTCATTGTCGATGGCTACCGTATCAGTGGAGGGTTTTTGGCAAGAGAAAGTGATGTCATAGCGCACGCCGTATTTCTTCTCATAGTTGTCCTTCAAGGCACTAACGGTCTTTTTGAAAGGCTCTTCATGCTCGGGTGAGACGGTGAAATGCAGCTTGGCAACGCCCTCGTTGTCGGTGGCATAACGAGCGGCTTCTACCAGATGCTCTTCCAGCGCCAAACGGTTGAAACCGTCATAATGATGGAATTTCAAAAGGGCTTTGGGCAGTTTGCCATAATTCAATCCGTTTTCCAGAAGCAAGGCTTTCACGACATCCACCTTACGGCCTTCTTTTAAAAGGATGTCGATGTCGGCACCATAAAGACGATTAGCTGCTTCATTGAGGTCGTCAAAGAAAGCGAAGCTATGGATATGTGCAAAGAAAATGTCAGTGAACTTGCTGTCCTCACCCGTCTCGATGAAAGCAAATAGATCCTTGAACATACGAGAGGCAGCGCCCGAGGCGGGGACGAATTTCGTAAACTGGTAGAACTCCTTGTCGGCATCGAAGACGGCCGTCATCATGCTGACCTGCTCCTCATCGAGACGCAGAATGCCATCGCCAAGGGTGGCAGGGCGTATCAGCTGGACATATTGAGTGCCTCTTAGCAGCTGAGCGACTTGGTTTATTACTTGATTTTCAGTGATGTTTCTTTCCGAAAGTTGTTGAAGGTCTTCTTCTGAGAACTTAGGTAATATCATGGTATTAGTTTTTAAACGTTTCAAAAATAAGAAATTATGAAATGCAAAGAAAAAAAATCTCAAAAAAATTCTCAAAGTGGTTACAGCATTGAAAAAAGTTGTATCTTTGCAGCCGATTTAAGCCCAGGTGGTGAAATTGGTAGACACGCTACTTTGAGGGGGTAGTGCCGATTACGGCATGCAAGTTCGACTCTTGTCCTGGGCACCAACACCAAAGCCCCGATGGCGGAATTGGTAGACGCGTACGTTTCAGGTGCGTATATCGAGAGGTGTGCAGGTTCGACTCCTGTTCGGGGCACAGAAAAATAAAGCCGACTTAGGTCGGCTTTTTTATTTCATGGCTTTCGGAAAAGGCTTTGCGAAAACATCAGGGAAGGGCGTCTCAAACTCCATGTCGGTTTTCTTGATGGGATGGTGGAAACAGAGTTTGTAGGCGTGCAAACACAAACGCCCCAACGAGTTGTCGCCATTGCCATATTTCGGGTCGCCCACCACGGGATGTCCGAGGTCGGCCATGTGGACACGGATCTGGTTCTTGCGGCCCGTCTCCAAGGTAAGCTCCACCAATGAATAGCCTTTATGTGTCATCAAGGTGCGATAATAGGTCTGGGCAAACTTGCCACCGTTGTCGGTCGGACTGGAATAGGTGACAAAAGCCTTGTTGTCTTTCAGCCATGATTCCACCTTTCCTTCAGCTTTTTCCATTTCACCACATAGAACGGCCACATACCTGCGGTCGTATACCGTATTTTTCCAATCTTCCTCAAACATAAGTGCAACTTCCTTGCTCTTTGCAAAAAGCATCAGGCCACTGGTGTCGCGGTCGAGGCGATGGATGGTATGGGCCCTGCACCGCTGCTGTGTGCTGATGAAATAATTGTTCAGTATGCCCTGAGCCGTATCTTTCTCTTTCGTTGTGCTGTTGGTAAGTAAGCCTTCTTTTTTGTCAATGACAAGAAGGTATTTGTCTTCGTATACGATGTTCAGCCAAGGGCTGCGGAAACGCTCCCGGGCGTTGGGCTTACCTATTTCAACAACCATTCCAGGTTCAAGGGCGAAATCGTATTGTGAAGTCTTTTGTCCATCGACGGATACAGTGTCGTTAGCCAACATGCGTTTGACCTTATTGCGACTGATGCCGTCGTATTTCTTCATCAGGAATTCCATCAGCTGGGCCGGCTCTGTAACTTTGAATTTCAGCGGATTGCTTTTGGAATGGGGCGTTCTATTATTGTCTTTCTTCATCATAATGGTTCAATTGCTTAAAAAGGTGGGAAATCATCGGATGTGATGCTGGGATACGATTCCATCCCCATATCATTGTTCATCTTCGAGCCGATGACCCTTGACGGTCCGTCAAAGTGGTTGTTGGGGCCTATAGTGGTGAAGCCACTGTTGTCAAAGCCTTGCTCAAACTCCTCGAATCGTGCATATTGTCCAACGAACTTCAGCTCCACTTCGCCCAATTTGCCGTTACGGTGCTTGGCAATGTCAATGATGGAATAGCCCTTGGGTTTGTCTTCGGCATCCACACCATCCTTGTAATACTCTGGGCGATAGATGAACATCACCATGTCTGCATCTTGCTCGATAGCACCCGATTCACGCAAGTCGGAAAGGATGGGTTTCTTTGAGCCTGGACGCTGCTCCACACTACGGCTCAGTTGTGACAAGGCGAGGACGGGTATTTCAAGCTCCTTGGCCAAGCTCTTCAGTGAACGCGAGATAGTGCTGATTTCCTGCTCACGATTCAATCCCTTGTCTCCCTTGGCTGTCATCAGCTGCAGATAGTCGATGAAGACCATCTGGATGTCATGTTGCTGTTTCAAACGACGACATTTGGCACGCAATTCGAAGACAGAAAGCTGTGGCGTATCGTCAATGAATATTGGAGCATCCGTCAATGGGGTGACCTTGGTGTTCAGCTGTTGCCATTCGTGTTCCGCCAAATCGCCCGAACGAAGCTTGTCGGCAGTGAGCGAGGTCTCGGTCGAAATCAAACGGGTGACAAGTTGCACCGATGACATCTCCAAAGAGAAGAAAGCAACAGGACGTTTGAAGTTGACAGCGGCATTGCGTGCCAGATTCAAGGCAAAGGCGGTCTTACCCATGCTGGGACGTGCGGCCAAAATAATGAGGTCTGACTTTTGCCAACCTTGGGTGATACGATCAAGCTCGGTATATCCTGAAGGCACGCCACGAAGCTTATCGTCGCTGTTCTTTGCATTTTGTATTTCCTTGATGGCTTTGCTGACCAGGTCCTGCATCGAGTCGTAGCTGCGGCGCAAGTTATTCTCGCTGACTTGGAAGAGGTTGCTTTCGGCCTCGTCCAACAGGTCAAACACATCCGTGGTGTCTTCAAATGCCTTGTGAATCATGTCAGAAGAAATCAAGATCAGCTGACGCTGAATGTGTTTCTGCATGATGATACGGGCATGGTATTCGATGTTGGCGGCCGAAACGACGCGGTTGGTGAGCTTCGAGATGTAGTAGGCGCCTCCCACCATCTCCAATTCCCCCCGTGACTTCAACTCATTCGTAACTGTAAGGATATCGATCGGTTCCGACTTCCCAAACAGCTCTTTGATGGCAGCGAAGATCTTCTGGTGCTTGTCAAGGTAAAAGGCATCAGGAGTCAGGATGTCGATGACCTCATTCACGGCTTCTTTCTCCAACATCAAGGCACCCAGAACGACCTCTTCCAGGTCAGTAGCTTGCGGGGGAATACGGCCTTGGTTGGCAAAGACTTGTTCAGGGGTCAACACGGCTCGTTTTGCGTTGTCTCCAAAAGGACGGCGTATGGTATCTGTAGGCATAATTAGTGTTCTGATATTTTTTCGACTGCAAAAATAACAATTATAAAAGTCCTTGTTTCCGACCTTTGACAGAAGTTTTCAACTTAAACCGCGAACTTTTGATAAGTTTTTGCAATAACCTCATTTTCAGCGATTAAGTCTTCGTCGGCCTGTTGATAACTCAGTAGATCATTGCTCAATGCTTCCATGAGAATACGACTGTGTTCGAAGAGCTTGACATCGGAAAAAAGTGCTTCAGCGACATTTTGTAAGGTAAGTCCACGTTTGATGCTCCTATGATAAAACGACGACTCTTGAAGGACCTCAAATAGGTTCAAAACCTTATGTCCCACCTCCTTGTTTTGGATGATTTCATGGCGCAACAAAGTGGTGCTGAAATTCTGCGGCGTGAAACAGACTATTGTCTCGTAATGTGATAGCCTTTCGACAAGAAGATCAATGGCTTCATTCCAACGGCCATGGTCTTCATAACAATTCCAAATCAGATGTCCATCGGATTCATATTGCCCCTGCAAGGCAAATGCAAGGATCATCTCCTGATAAGGCTTGCTGCCGTCAACCTCAGGAACTGCCGGGCGATAGAGCAACAGGTTCAGGAAAGCGACAGACTTGGGCTTGGGCTGTGGCAGCAGCGAAAACAGGGTTTTATAATCGATATAATAGGAGTTGCTTTGCAATGCTTCGATTTGGCGCGCCTCTAGCGAAGTGGGATCCACTTGTTCCAACATCTTGGCGTTGGTGTTCACACCACCAAAATAGGATTGAAACAAAGTCGTGTCATCAAGTGCTGTGGTATACAAGAAGCTGTCGTTGGGAATCAGTTTCCAACAATGGCCTAGAAAGTCGCAAGGATAAGGCTCGTGACATTGTACACCTATATTGACCAAAGGTGAATGGGGGAGTGCCACCACCGATTTGAGTCTTTCCACGTTTTGCTTCACAAAAGCCTCTTTTTCAACGACGTAATCCATCACTGATTCCATCTTAAACAATTGCTTTACGTCGATATCCCCATCTCTCACGTAATCAGCATTTAAGTACATCAACTTAAAATCACTCAATGGCACTTGACAGCCATGCAGCACATAAAACTGTAAAGCAGCATCGTTGAAATAGGTGTCACTAAGCCGCATCGAACTTTTCACTTCCACAGCCAGCCAACGGTCACCGTCACGCACCAACATGTCAAGCATGATAAGGGTATCGTTGAATTGGAATACAGCCTCATACATCACCTGAACTTCGGGATTGGCGAGATTGGCCATAGTTTCTTCCTCTTTCTTGGGAAACTGAGATGGTGAAGAGGGCGACATGTCGATACCTCCGGGAAAATAGTCGTGTGCCAACACGCCAACGTCGGTGCCTCTCTGGAATTTGGCCCTTTGCTCGATGCTCAGTTTATCACGAAGATAAGGGTGCTTTTTCTGCATGTACAACGCCTTCTCGCATTGTAGCCCTTTGATATAAGTTGATTTTGAAAGAATATGCATGACCCTTATGGGATGTAGTCCACACAATCCTCAGAGATCAGCGGAAGGTAATTGTAACGGCGCATCAGTTGGGCGATGGCTAAGACATCTTTTTGGCAGTAGGTCTTGATTCGTTCCAAGTCGTTTTCCTTCCAATACACCTTGCCGACTTCGCTTCCGTTGATGTCGTCTTTGGGAGTAGGAATGTCGAGAATGGCACAAAGCAACTCCAAGGAAGTGAAGTTTTTGTAATCGCCAAACTTCCATAGTTCCATGGTGTCGATAAAGCTGGTCTCCCAAGGCTTCTTTCCGGCCACTTGAAGGATATCAGGAATCACAATGCCGTTGACCATCATGCGTCGTGCAATATAAGGGAAGTCAAACTCTTTGCCGTTATGGGCGCACATCGTCGTAAACGAGGCTCGGTTCAACATCGCAGCGAAGTCGCTCAAAATGGTTTTCTCGTCATGGCCATAAAAAGATTTCAGGCGGAAACGATCGCCATTGAAAAATCCCACTGAGATGCATATTATTTTACCGAACTCGGCATAGATGGCGGCACGCTCGTAAACATCGGCAGGGCTAATCTCGTTGTCGTCACGTTTCAGTTGCTCTGCTTTTTTTGCCCATAGCTTTTGCATCTGCTCGCTCAACAAGTCGAATTCTTTTTCTTGGGAAACGGTCTCAATATCGAGAAACAGGATTTTGGAAAAGTCGGGATAGTTCATGGTTGTATATGGTTTACTTTATCGTATTTCTTGAAAATCGGTATATTTCCCTGTCGGTTCAACGGACTCTATCTTCATATCGGTGATAAAGGAATAAGGTGTGCCTTCTCCACATAGCAGGGTAAAGCGATCCAAATCCTTTTCTTCACCTTCTGCTTCAATATGAACGCAGCCGTCGGAGTGGTCGTTCTCCACATAACCGGAGAGTCTGCATTGCAACCCATAACGATGCGCATAACGCCGAAATCCTACGTTGAAGACTCGGCCATAGATGCGTATGGAATAGGCTTTCATCATTTGTTTTTGACGTAGTTGTTCATCTTGTCCTTGCCCCAAATCACTTCCATGATCTTCAGCGACTCCTGCACGTCCATGTTGCCACGAGCCTCAAGGTTGCGTTGGATAAAGACACAATCGGTGAGTTCGGCATCTTCACAGACGATGTCGCGAGCCAAGGCGTCGCAAGTGGGAGCGCCACAAATGCCGCAGTCGGTCTGAGGCAATCGGGCACGGTACTCGTCGATCTTTTTCATCTTCTCCAGCGCCACGGCGATGTTGTCGTCCAAAACGAGCATGCTCCTTGGCTTGATTTCGCCGACCTTCATGTGACGCATCAGATAGTTGCGTTCTTCTTCCAGCTCGTGGTCCTTCGTTTGTTCTCCCTTACGTTCACGGTCGGCTATCTTGCGGGCCCGGCCAAACACACGCTCACAGATAAGGAAGCGGTTGTCGCATGTCAAGATGCCGCCAGGACAGCTTTGGTCGCAAGCACGCAACTCCAAGAAGTCGACGTGTTCGATCTCTTCATTCTCGACTTTCTCAAGGAATTCAATAACATTATGGATTTCATCGATGGAATAGGAGTGTTGTGCCGACGACAGACGACGTTCGCCATTGGTTAGAGAAGTGAGAACGCCATCAGCGGAGAGTTGTGAGACAGGCAGTTTTTGTTCCTTATAGCCATGGCCTTGTTTCTTGATTTCCTTATAGACACGATTGTATAAGGAATCCATGTTGATGACACCATCGACGAGGGATTTTTCTTCACCCACGGGATTTTTCACTGCAGCGATCTTGGCTGCACAAGGAGTAATGTAGAAGATGCCGATTTGGTCGTCTTTCAAATCCATCTCCTCCTTGATCTTACGGCGGATATACATGGCCGTGATGTCGAGCGGGGCTCGCAGTGGAATAAGGTTTTCCGTCAGGCCTGGAAACTTCACCTGGATGAGGCGAACGATGGCGGGACAGAAGGTCGAAATGAGCGGCCTGATATCAGGGTTCTCTGCAGCGTATTTGTTTTTGGCAGCCGTATAGATGGGTATGGACGACTCGGTTTCCAAAACATGCGTAAATCCAATTTCTTTAAGGATGCCATAGATGCGCGATACGGTGATGTCGTTGGGGAATTGGCCCATGAAGACAGCAGGCACCAATGCCACGCGGATAGGGAAGTTGAAGATGTCCTCGAAGTCGTCCTGGTCGATGTAAATGGAGCGAGTGGGGCAGACTTTGAAGCAGTTGCCGCAGTCGATGCAGCGGTCGGGAATGAGCACGGCCTTCCCATCTCGGACGCGTAATGCTTCCGTGGGGCATATTTTCATGCAATGCGAACAGCCGATGCAGGTGTCCTCATCGATTTTAAGAGCGTGGAAAAAAGGTGTCTTCTCCATGGCTAATACTATTTAATTACACAAAATTGACTTCCATCTCAACCGTCGTCCCAACGCCCACGGTAGAGGTTACATTGAGCTTGTCGACATTCTTCTGGATGTTAGGAAGACCCATGCCGGCGCCAAAGCCCATGTTTCGCACCTCAGGTGAGGCCGTTGAGTTGCCTTCTTGCATAGCCCAATCGATGTCGGGGATGCCAGGACCCGTGTCGACGACCTTCAAGATAATCTTATCGGGTTCGATGTCGGCATAGATGGTGCCGCCATAGGCATGCGCAATGGCGTTGACCTCGGCCTCGTATAAGGCGACTACCACACGTTTCACAATTTGTGGGCTGACGTTGAGCTGCTTCAAGGTCTTCTTGATGGCGCTCGATGCGGCTCCAGCGTTGACGAAGTCCGCTTCATATACTTGGTATTCTAAGTGCATGGCGTAGCGTTTTAGTTTGACATCAGAAAATGGGAAGCATACCCGCCTTGAAGAGCAGGCCGCAGGCCTTGAACATGGAGTAGTCGCATTCCATGACCACCATGCCTTCGTCCTCAGCTTCTTCGATCATCTCCTCGGAGGCTTTTTTCTTCCTCACCAGGACGATGATGTCGAGGTTGCCCATCTCGCAGGTGCGGATGGTCTGCATGTTGCTGAGACCCGTCAGGATGACAGGGTTGTAGTCGCCAAGCGTAAGCACGTCACTCATCAGGTCAGAGGCGAAGGCGGTTTCGTGTTCTTCGTCCAAACGGTCTTCACCGCAACGCACCTTGGCGTTCAAAAGTTCTGAAATCTCTCTGAGTTTCATTGTATTAATCGTTATAATGTATTTCTTCCAAATTCTCCTGAATCATCTCCTTCAGGTATTTCATAATGCTGACGTCGTTCATCGACATGCCGTCAAGGGCTTCCTTGATTTCGTCGGTGTCGAAGACGAACTCGCCATCGTCTGTAATGTGCTTGTAGATGAAATGAATGTCTTCGTGGGCAGCAAAGAGCATCACCAACGAGCCAGCCAAGTCGCCCATAGGAGGACGGTCCAAGTGGTCGTGCTGGAACCAAAAGTTAAGCACGGTGCCTTTGCCGACCTCGCTTTCGATATTCATGCCGCCGCCTGCGTTCTCGGTGTTCATCTTGATAAGTGGCAGGCCGAGACCGACCTTACGCGTAGTGCGCGAGGTGGTCCACGGGTCGGTTACCTTGGCCAAAAACTCGGGCGTCATACCCTTGCCGTTGTCCTTGATGGTAAAAGCGTATATGTTGTCTTTCAAACTGTCACGGATGGTCAGCTCGACGAGGGTGGAGTTGGCCGCCGTTGAGTTTTCCATCAGGTCGTAGACATGCATTGATAGTTCTTTCATCCGAATAAAAGTTGAAGTTTTTCTTTGGGTTCAGTGTCGATGTAGCGTCCGTCCTCGCCGTGAAGCGTCTTGCGGAACTCATCGAAGGTCTTGTCGTACATGTGGAGCACACAGTGCACCTCACCGATGATATGCAGGAAGTGGGCGTCGCTGCTCTTGGTGAAGTTGAACTTCTTCAAGTAGGCGTATTTCTTCAGGAAGTCAGGCTTGGTGACATGTTTCGAGATCTCCAAGGCATCGGCCTTGATATCGGGCGGCACGAAACCCAACTGGCTGGTGAGGCTGCTTGCCGGCTTATTGACGTGCGCAGGGACAAACAATCCGCCTATTTCATGCACCACATCATAGAGTTGGTCCAAATCGGCATCCAGTGCGCTCCAGAGCAGCCATTCCTCTTCGCCAACCACTTCCTCGTTCTCGTCAACGATGAGTTGATAACCGAACTTCTCTTCATCCAAGGGGATGTGGGGGAGATGTGCGTCGAGAAACTCCTGGAACTTGTCCAGTTGCTCGTCGTTCTCGAAGTAGGCGAGGGCATGGGCTTCTTCCTGCGTGGTGATTTGGTCGTGTTGTGGTCGCAGATGGCGATGACGTCGAGGTGGAGTTTCTTGGCCTGCTCGACGATGGCGGAAGGACTCATATAGAGGTCGCCGCACGGCGAGAGCACCGTGTGCATATGTAAATCTGCTCTATATGATTGGAGTTCCATCGCGGTTAGGAGTTAGGAGTTAGGAGTTAGGAGTGGGAGCCATAAAAACTCCTCACTCCTCACTCCACACTCCTAACTATTTAAAAGGTTATACACCAATCCAGCAATTTCATAAGTCGGCAGAGAAGTCTGCAAAATAGGCAGATCCTCGTCGTTGCTCTGCTCGATGGTCTCGTCGTTGGGGACAAGGTTCTTCACCAGGATGATGCAGGCCAGTTCTTTCAGCGAGGCCACGGCCATCACATTTTTGTGGGTCTGCAGCGTAATCCAGATGTTGCCTTCCATGGCGTTACCCATCACGTCGCTCAAGAGGTCGGAGATGTAGCAGCCGTCGATCTCTCTGTTAAGGCCATTCGCGCCAGATAAGACTTTCAGGTTGAGTTTTTCGACTAATTCTTGTACTTTCATTGTTTATCGTTTTTGATCTTTTGTTCTTTCAATAAAGGACTGCAAATTTAGCAATTTATTTACATATAAAGAAAAATCGCACTCCGAAAAGTGCGATTTATTCCAAAACCTATGTGTCAGGCTGTATTATGGCATGACTTCAAGTTCGATGCCGACACTCCATGGTGAAGGCTGGTTATTGGGACTGCCAATCAGGAAGTCGTCTTTGGTGATGACAGGCGACAGGCGATAGCTGCCATATACGCCGATGTTAAGCATGTTGGCGATGCTATAGCTAATGCGCGTGGTGGCACCGTATTCGAAGAGGTTCATCGCTCTACAGTAGTTATAATAGCTGGTGACTTTGCTATTGTAAGGTTGAATGGAATTGCCTTCAGCATCGTGCCATTTCATGTTGTCCACAACCTTGACGCGGCGCAGGGCGTTGATGCCGCCATAAACGCCTAAGTCCCAGTTGACGCCCCACAAACGAATAACAACACGTTGCAATAACTCGCCACGCAGTTGCATCTGACGCATAATGGTTTCGCGAGAGGCGACTTCCATGGCGTCCGGGACCTGTCCTTTGGCCACAAAACGGTTCCAATCCAAGCCGAGGCCCATACCTATTTTATAGGACTTGCCATACATCCAGCGGCGACCATAGGCGAAATGGCGGTTGAAACCGTTCCAAGTGCTATTGGGCAGGTTATAGTCATATTGGAAGAACGTTGTCTTTTGCCAGCCTTCCTCTTTCACTTTTTTAAAGGTACCGTTTTGGCTGTTCTTGTATCTCGTCAGAAGACGTGTGTCACCGCCAAATCCGCTGACTGGACAGGAGTCGTAGTAACCATTGTAGGAAACGTTGAGTTTCTTGGCTTGACCGAAGTCCTTATTATATAGCTTAATGCCTGCTGTGTCTGGATAGACCTTATAGTAGCCGAGCAGAACACCGTCGGCGCCTTCCACATTGATGAACACGTCTTGATTTTCGATGACCTTCGGGACGACAATCTTCACGCCATCCTTCTCCTGCACGAGGTTGAAGGAACGCTCGGCGGGCTTCAGGTCGCCCGTGAAATAGGCGGCTTGGGGAACGCCGTATCCAAAGGCATAATCATAATAAGGATAGAGGTCGCATGATTTCTGGATTTCGGCTTTCATTTGTAAGGCGGTCAGGTCACGCTTGGTCTGCCAAGCGCAGGCGCAGAAACCAGCTGTCAACGGGCTGGCAAACGAAGTGCCGAAGGCAGAGGTGAAGCCACCGCTGGGGTTGGCCACTTGGGCTTCACCAAAGGCTACCACATCGGGTTTGCGGCGTTTGTCGGCTGTGGGCCCGAAGGAGCTGAAAGAGATATGGCGATATTCCTTTAGGTTGGCATCGATGCCACCCACGCAAATCACATTCTCGGCATCGGCGGGCGTGATGATGGTCATCCAACGGCTGTCGTCGCCCTCATTGCCAGCGGAGTTGCAGATCAAGATGCCCTTTTCGACGGCTTTGTTGGCGGCTTTGGCCACGTAGGAAGTTCCGTCCATGTCCTTGGTCCAGTGGCGGTCCTTGCCATAGCCCAGCGAGCTGTTGATGATGTCGGCGCCGTTCTTGTCGGCCCATTCGGCGCCTTGTGCCCACCATACCTCTTCCTTAAAAGGCTCCGGCTCAATTTCGGTACGCGCCAACAGGAACTCAGCACCGGTGGCGAGGCCCATCTTCTGTCCCTCAGCATTGATGCCGGCGATGCAGCTCAGCACCATGGTGCCGTGGGTGTTCCAGCCGTAGACGTTCTCTTTTTTATTGGGAAAGTTGTAGGTCTTGAGAATCTGATTATTATCGCGCAGATGCTTAAAAGCAGGGTGGGTGTCCACTTTCGGGAAGCCACCGTCCATCACGCAAATGCGCAGTCCTTTGCCATCGATGCCGTGGTCGACGAAATGCTGTCCGCCGAAACGTTTCAGCTGGTCGGTGAGGATGTTGGCAGGGTCGTTTTCAATAGCGTCAAGTCCGGATTGCTTCGTTGTTCCTCCTCGCAATGACGCAAGCGTCCCATCGGAAACGATTTCCTGAACCTTGGCCACGAAGGGCATTTGGGCAATCAATGCGGCGTTGTCGTCAGAGGCCATGACGCCTAGGGCATTGAGCCAACGCGACTCGCCGAAGACCTCGGTGGAGTAGGAGCCAACCATATTCACATAGCTGTCGTTCAGCGGGTAGTTGCTGATGTCGTAAAGGTCGGCACCGCACTTTTGGTAGCGCTCGATGGCTTTGGCGTCGAAGTAGGAGTAAGGATCGAATTGGGTGTCATTTTTATCGGTGAAGAAGACCCAGAAACACTTGTCTTGTGCCATTCCCATGCTGCTGAGCAGGGCAAAAATGGCAATGAATAAAATTTTTCTCATAAAAAATTCAAATTTGCTGCAAAGGTATGGTTTTATTTTCTATTTTTGTACCATGTAACCCATAAAACCATATGCGTATGGAAAACTTGACCAAAGAAAAATTCGAAATTTTCATGATGCTATGTGCATCTGGAATTGACGGCAACATTTCCATGAATGAGTTGGAACGCATCTGTTTGCAGTTCGACGAAAAGAGTTACAATGAAGTCTTTGAGGCATGGAAGTCGATGACGAGTCCGGCATGGCTTAGTTTCTTCAAGGAACATAAGGATAAGTTCTTGAAGACTGAGGAAGATAAAGCCGCTTTTTTAGCCGACATTAACGACATTGTCTCTGCTGATGAGGGTGAGACCAACCTCAAGGAAAAGAACTTCATGAAGGTGCTTGAGATGCTCACCTACGACGAGCTCTAAGCCTCTTTTTGACGCATCAAACCGCCCTTTTCTAAATTAGAACGATTCTAATTTACGAAAAGGGCGATTTATTTGTCTTTAAACAGCTGAAAGACAACGCCATTTTAATGACCGAAAAAGCGAAAAAACTTTCCGTTTTATTTGGAATGAGCATTATTTTTGCCTAAATTTGCAGCGTTTTTCTAAAGAGTTACTTTGTGAAAAACAAATAAGAGAAACAAACTCAATAAATAACCATAAAAAAAAGCAAATATGGCAAAAGTTAAGTCTTTAGCAGAACTGAAAGCTATGAGAGAAAAGCTTCAGTCCACCCTTGACCTTCGCGAAAAGAGCAACGATCGAGCTGAAGCTCGGCATCGTCTTCACCCAGACCGGCTGCATGGGCTACTGCCACGCTGAGCCGACCATCGAGGTGAAGTGCCCTGGCAAGGACCCGATCGTTTTCGGTCATGTCGACAACAACCGCGCTGACGAGATCCTCACCAAGTATGTGATGAACAACGAAATGGTGGAGGGCGTCATCCCCGTGAATTACGAAACTATCTAATAATTTAATTCGGAGGAATTTATATGGCAAAAATCAAGATGCACGTGCTGGTCTGCGGCGGTACAGGCTGTCAGGCTTCGGCAAGTGCTCAAATCATCAAGAACTTCGAGGACATTCTCGCCGCGAAGGGCTTGCAAGAAGAAGTTCAGGTGGTCAGAACGGGTTGCTTCGGCTTCTGCGAGAAGGGCCCCATCGTCAAGATCATGCCTGACAACACTTTCTACACTCAGGTCAAGCCTGAAGACGTCGAGAAGATCGTGAACGAGCACATCATCAAGGGCCGTAAGGTCACCGATTTGCTCTACATGGATCCCGAGAACAAGGAACACGTTGCCGACTCGAAGCACATGGGCTTCTATCGTAAGCAACTCCGTATCGCCTTGCGTAACTGCGGTTTCATCAACCCCGAAAACATCGACGAGTGCATCTCGCGTGGTGGTTATGAAGCTCTGGGTAAGGTCTTGTCCGAGATGACTCCCCAACAGGTGGTCGACGAAATCACCAAGTCAGGTCTCCGCGGCCGTGGCGGTGCTGGTTTCCCCACCGGCGTGAAATGGGGTCTCTGCGCAAAGAACAAGTGCGATGAGATGTACGTCATCTGCAACGCTGACGAGGGTGACCCGGGTGCGTTCATGGACCGTTCCATCATGGAAGGTGACCCGCACAGCATCGTCGAAGCCATGGCCATCTGCGGCTATGCCATCGGCGCCACCCACGGTTTGGTTTACATCCGTGCTGAATACCCGCTGGCTATCCACCGCCTGCAAGTCGCCATCGCCCAGGCCCGCGAATATGGCCTGCTCGGCAAGGACATCCTCGGTTCTGGCTTCGATTTCGACATCGAGCTCCGCTACGGTGCCGGCGCTTTCGTCTGCGGTGAAGAGACTGCTCTGATCCACTCGATGGAAGGCAAGCGTGGTGAACCTACCCTGAAGCCTCCGTTCCCGGCTGTCAGCGGTTATATGGGCAAGCCCTCCAACGTGAACAACGTGGAGACCTTCGCCAACATCCCGATCATCATCACTAAGGGCGCCGACTGGTTTGCCAGCATCGGCTCCGAGAAGTCGAAGGGCACCACGCGACATCATCTACGAAATCGGTGGTGGTATCAAGGGTGGCCGTAAGTTCAAGGCCGTCCAGACCGGTGGTCCTTCAGGCGGCTGCTTGACGGAGAAACACCTCGACACTGCTATCGACTATGAAAGCCTTGCCGCTGCCGGCTCCATGATGGGCTCTGGCGGTATGGTGGTCATGGACGACACCTCCTGCATGGTGGCCATCGCCAAGTTCTACTTGGAGTTCACCTGCGAAGAGAGCTGCGGTAAGTGCTCGCCCTGCCGTATCGGTAACAAGCGTATGCTCGAAATCCTCACCAAGATCACGGAAGGCAGAGGCACCATGGAAGACCTTCAGGAACTCCGCAACCTCGCCGCCGTCATCAAGGCTTTCGACCCTCGACAACTTCTGGGACGAGTATGTTGAGCACGTTGTTGACAAGAAATGCCGCGCTGGCGTCTGCAAGAAGCTCATGCGTTATGAAATTGACAAGGAGAAGTGCATTGGTTGTGGCGCTTGTAAGAAGAACTGCCCCGCCGAGGCCATCTCGAAGACCGACTACATCGCTCCTGGCCACAAGCTGCCTTCGATGATGATCGATCCTTCAAAGTGCATCAAGTGCGGTGCCTGTATCTCAACCTGTAAGTTCAATGCCATTTCTGTCAAATAAAATAGAGGAGGAGACATATTATGATTAATGTAACAATTGATAACAAACAGATTCAGGTCCCGGAAGGCACTACTATCCTGAAAGCCGCCCGCATGGCCGGTATCCATATTCCTACCCTTTGCTATTTTGAACTGGCAGGAATGAAATTTGAAAACAAACCCGGTGGCTGCCGC
>CACZER010000027.1:0-31800 GCA_902780195.1 uncultured Bacteroidia bacterium | reverse complement strand
CGCTTGAAGCTGATTTCGTTGTCGCCCACTTTCACGGTCTCCTTGCCCAAGACATCCATCACGCAGCGGTGGATCATCTCTTCGGTGTAGTCCATCATCCAGAGGTAGTCCTTGTAGGCCACATAGATCTCAAGACACGTGAACTCGGGGTTATGGGTGCGGTCCATGCCCTCGTTACGGAAGTTGCGCGAGAACTCGTACACGCCCTCGAAGCCGCCCACGATGAGGCGTTTCAGGTAAAGCTCGTCGGCAATACGGAGGTACATGGGGATGTCCAAGGCGTTGTGGTGCGTGATGAAGGGACGCGCCGTGGCGCCGCCGGGGATAGCTTGCAGCACAGGGGTCTCCACCTCGAGGTAGCCGCTCTCGTTGAAGAAACGGCGGATGCTGTCGATGATGCGAGTGCGGGCGATGAAGATGTCCTTCACCTTGTCGTTGACCACGAGGTCGACGTAACGCATACGGTAGCGCAGCTCGGGGTCGTTGAATTCGTCATACTTCACGCCGTCCTTTTCCTTGACGATGGGCAGCGGCCTTAGCGACTTGCTGAGCACCGTCAGTTCCTTGACGTGTACCGAGATTTCGCCCATCTGCGTGCGGAAGGCGAAGCCTTTCACGCCGATGAAGTCACCGATGTCGAGCAGGCGCTTGAACACCGTGTTATATAAGGTCTTGTCCTCCTCAGGGCAGATCTCGTCGCGCTTGATATACAGCTGGATGCGGCCTTTCGAGTCCTGCAATTCGCAGAACGAGGCGGCGCCCATGATGCGGCGGCTCATGATACGGCCTGCGAGGGTGACCTCTTGGAATTGGTCGGGATTGTTGTCGTCAAATTGCGGATACGGGTTGATGCCGAGCTTGTAGAGTTCGGCCAACGAATTTCTTCTGATTTGTTCCTGTTCGCTTAACATGATGCGTTGAAATTTTGTGCAAAAGTACGTTTTAATTCGTTATGACAACCAACCAACGCGGAATTATTGTAATTTTGACCCCGAAATAGAGTCACTATGCAGTTCAAAGACGTCATCGGCCAATCCGCCATCAAACAAAGGCTCATCCAGAGCGTGAGGGAAAACCATGTCTCTCATGCGCAACTCTTTTTGGGTCCTGCTGGAAGCGGCAAGCTGCCTTTGGCCTTGGCCTACGCACAGTATATCCTCTGCCCAAACCGTACCGAGACCGATAGCTGCGGCGTGTGTCCCACCTGCCAGAAGATGCAGAAGCTAGTACATCCCGATTTGCATTTTGTTGTTCCGACTGCTACTACAAAAAAGATAAAAAGCAACCCTGAGTCGGATCTCTTCATGGAGGAATGGCGCGAGTATGTCATCGAAAACCAAGGTTATGTCGATACCTCAAGCTGGTACACTTTCTTGGATGTGGAGAACAAACAGGGCTACATGTCGGTGCGCGACGCGGCTTCGCTGTTGCGCAAGCTGAGCATGAAGTCCTACGAGGGCGAATACAAGATTGCCATTATCTGGATGGCAGAGAAGATGCGCGTCGACACAGCCAACAAACTGCTAAAACTCCTTGAGGAACCACCCGAGAAGACCGTTTTCTTGCTCATTGCGGAAGATGCAGAGGAGCTTTTGGCCACCATCAAGTCGAGGACGACACTCGTCAAAGTGCCGGCCATCGAAACCTGTGAGGTAGAGAAAGCCCTTATGGAGCGGCTGCAATGCCAGCCCGGCCCAGCCCACGACGCGGCCATGATCTCGGAAGGCAACTGGTTATTCCGAGATTATCGATTTTTCAGCCAACGTTAAAGGTATCGGTCGTGAAAAGCAAAAGGAGTTATTGGATTACGGCCTACGCATCATCCGCAATTCGTTGCTATTCAACAATAATTTGGCAGAAATCGTCATGCTCCCCGAAGACGAGAAAGTATTCAACTCAAAGTTTGCCCCCTTTGTCAGCCCGGCCAATTTGGCTGAAATTGCTGAGCTTTTTGAGGAAGCCATCCGCCAAATCGAGCGTAATGGTAATGCTCAAATCATTTTTACTGATACAAGTTTCAAAATGATAGGATTATTAAGGTCTAAATAATGGAAATGAGAAAAACCATTGCTTTATTGCTGTTATTAGCTTTGATCTGTTCTTGTAGCACAGATGTTGACCTTTATACCGATTTCAAAGATACTACCATTGTGTATGGCATATTGGATGTGGCAAACGATACCAATGTCATCAAGATCATTAGGGCTTTTTCGGGAAGCAACGACGACTCGTTCGATGCCAATCAAATTGCCTTGATTGCAGACTCATCAAATTATCCGGGCAAATTGGATGCTCGTTTTGTCGAATACAAAAAAGTCTCGGGAAGCACTTTTTTACCCACAGGGCGTGAGGTGATATTGGATACCATGACCATTCACGATAAGGAAGAAGGTATATTTTATGCCCCCAACCAAAAACTATACTACACCACGGAGCATTTCAACGTCAATAATGCAAATGAAAAATTCAAATATAAGTTGTTGATTTCCAAACCTAACGATACTGTTTCATCTGAAATCAGCCTAATAGGCGGGACGAGTTTCCAAATCACTGCCCCAATGGTGTTTTTTAGGGCCGAAAATGCTGGAAAACGAGAACTCCGTTTTACTCCCGACGACAATGATGCCGTATATCAAGTCACAATGCAATTCAACTACAAGGAATTAAAACCCGGACAAGACACGGTGTACAAAAATGTCAACTGGTCAATGGGGCCCTACAGCACCTATGAACTAGGGATTGAAGGTGGGGAATTGTATTTTACATACCGGGAAGACGTATTATTTGAATTGTTGTCAGCGGCCATCGGAGGCGACATCCTTAATGTCGAGCGTTTCTATGACAATTTCGTTGTATCGATGTATGCTTATGGCAAAGAGCTGGATGAATACATTCAGATTAACACGGATGCTTCAGGTATCGATTATTATTATACCAACATCCATGGAGGTGTTGGGATACTATCCTCATGTCACACAATTCAGAAATACGTCGACATTTCCAGTCGTACAAAAATCGACTTACTATCCATGCCGTGGGGATTCAAAAATGTGGGCTATAAAGAATAGTCTTGTTCGTATTGGAATTGTGGTCATGATGGTTTTCGTTTTGATAAAAACCGTATTTTTGCACCAATAAACCCTGATAATATGATTCGTTCGATGACAGGCTACGGCGTTGCCGAGCAGACCTATAACTCAAAAAAGATTACTGTTGAGATTAAAACCCTAAACAGCAAGCAGTTGGATCTTAATGTTAAACTGCCTAATGAACTGCGTTTTGCTGAATTGGACTTTCGTAATAGAATTGGTGCCAAGATGCAACGTGGCAAGGTTGATGTGGTGATTTCGGTTGTTGACGCCGATTTGACGCAGTCTTATCGTATCGATCCAGACATTGTCAAAGCTTATAAGGATCAGATCGAATCGATTTCTGGTGGTCTGGGTATTGCACCTGCCGCCGACATGGCTTCCATTCTGTTCAGGATGCCTGGTATTTTCAATGCATCGGCTGAAAGTTATGACGAGGCTTTTGTGGCCAAAGTTGGAGAAACGATTGATCAGGTGCTTGACACTGTTGATGGTTTCCGTGTCCAGGAAGGTCAAACTCTGAAAAAAGACCTTCTGCATCGTGTGGAATTGATCTTGGACTTGTTGGGACAAGTGGAACCCTATGAGAAGAATCGCCATGAAGTCATCAAGCAACGTTTGACGAAAAATCTTGCCGATTTGACGACGGCAGGCCAATATGATGAAAACCGCTTTGAGCAGGAACTGATCTATTATCTAGAGAAACTCGACATTACGGAAGAGAAGGTACGCTTGCGCCAGCATTGCAACTATTTCAACGAGAGCTGCGACGACGATCAAGCGGGCAAAAAGCTTGGTTTTATTGCCCAGGAGATGGGTCGTGAGATCAACACTTTGGGGTCGAAGGCTAACGAGGTGAACATCCAGAAGTTGGTGGTCAAGATGAAAGATGAATTGGAAAAAATCAAGGAACAAGTTTGTAATATTTTGTGATTATGAAAGGAAAGTTATTGATATTTAGCGCCCCTTCGGGCTCTGGGAAGACCACTTTGCTCAACCATGTCATGGCCAATATTCCCGACATGGCCTTTTCCGTTTCAGCTACTACGCGTCCGCCACGAGGGGAAGAAGTGAATGGCCGTGAGTACTATTTCTTGAGTGTCGAGGAGTTCCAGCAACGGGTTGAAAACGGCGAGTTCCTTGAATGGGAAGAAGTGTATCCTGGTCGTTACTATGGCACCCTGATAGCCGTTATCGAACAGATGCAGGAAAATGGCCTGCATGTTGCTTTTGACGTCGATGTCTGTGGTGGCGTTAATATCAAGGAGTTTTATGGTGACAGGGCTCTTTCGGTGTTCATACAGGCTCCATCGGTGGAAGTGTTGCGTGAGCGCCTAATCAAGCGCGGAACCGATTCCATGGAAGAGATTGAGAAGCGTGTGGCCAAAGCCGCTTGGGAGACGGAGTTCGCCCAAGGCAAGTTCGACCGTACCATCATCAACGACGACTTGGAAACCGCCAAACGCGAGATTCTCGAAGTTGTCACCGCCTTTCTTGATGAGAAAGAAGAGACCCACGAAGAAGAATGAAAAAAGTTGGCATATATTCCGGCTCTTTCAACCCCATCCATCACGGCCACGTGATGCTGGCCAACTATCTGGTCGAGTTCTCCGACTTGGATGCGCTGTGGTTTGTTGTTACCCCTCAGAACCCCTTGAAAAAAAAGGACGACCTCTTGGATGATGACGAGCGCCTTAAGATGGTGCAACTGGCGGTTGGCGACGACCCTCGCTTTTGTGTCAGCGACATCGAGATGCATCTTCCGACACCCTCTTATACCATCAACACCCTGACAGTGCTTTCCGAACAATATCCTGATTGCCAGTTTGTGTTCATTTGTGGCATGGACAGCCTTCAGAACCTAAAGCGTTGGCGTGAATACCAAAAGATACTTGACAATTATGAAATTTTGGTGTTTCCTCGTGAAGGCTATGATGGAGGCGAGTTGTTGGATTATCCTTCGGTGACGGTGTTAAAGACTCCAGTTTTGGAGATTTCTTCTTCCTTCATCCGACAATGCATAAAGGAAGGGCGGGATGTTCGGCATTTTATGCCTGAAAAGGCTTTCCTTTACATGAAAGAGAACCATTTTTACGAATAATTCCTAGAAATCCAGGTTGAAAGAGAGGTAAAACTGCGGTTTCTTCGCGATTTTACCGTCTTCGATACCCCATGCCATGTCGCCTCTCACAAAGTAACCGAACAACGTAGTGCGAAGGCCGAAGCCGACACCTCCTACAAAAGGCTCCTTCATCTCGGTCACGCTGATGTCGAGATTGCCATCATGGTAGTAGGAAGTGAAGAGAGAGTTATTGGGATCGTAGGGATTCCAGCCAGTCCAGGCAGTGCCAAAGTCGCCAAAAGCGACAATTTGGAAGTTCTTGATGAAGTTGTAGTTGATAGGCCGGTTCATGAAATAGCTGAACAAAGGGAATCGTAGTTCGCTGTTCAATACCACGAAATTGTTACCGTTTCGGATGTTTTGCCTAAAACCGCGCATGTTGGTCGCCAAAGTCTGATAGGCGTAGTTTTGGTTGTAGTCGATAGGGGTGCCGGGATTAAACGATGCCAATATCCAATTGTCGACGCCGCCCATGTAGTAGATGAGTTTCTGTTGCCCGAAGGAAGTGCTTCCAGCTATGCGATTGGCCCAAATGAAGTTGCGGCTGATGCGGGTGTATTGACGGTAGTCGAAACCAGCCACAATCATGTTGGCAGTGTTTCTTGCGATACGTTGGTAGTATTCCGCAAATACCTTTCCGCGGGCTCCAACCAAAAGGTTCGTACCGATTTTCTTCGAGTTGTCGTAAACGAGTTCGGCACGCAAACCGCCCCAGTTTTCGTAAGTATCCTTGTCGGCCAAGCTGTAGTCGTCGATGGAAAGGTTGACCCTGTGGTCATTTCGATAGATGGCAGTGCCTCGCAGACTTAAGATCTCGCTGAAAGGATAACTCAAGGTGTAGAACGCCTCGTTGGTGAAGGTGCGGTAGTAATAGTCTATAGTATTGTCGGTGACATAACGATGCAGCGTGATGGATTTGTCGAGACGTTTGCTGAGATCGCTGAAGCGGAGTACGTATTCGTTGTTGACCAAGCTGGTATTCAGTTTTACGCCAAGTTCAATCCTATAGTCTTCCATAAGGTCTTTCAAAGTGGTGCCAAGGAAGAAGTTGAAGCCTGAATTTAGATAAATCGGGGAAAGGCCGCCGGAGAATGGCTGGTAGCTGTAGTTCATGCTCGAAAAGTCGATTTGGCTCATGAGCTGGTCGGCGAAGAGCTCCACATAATAGTTGTTGGGACGTTGGATGGTGTCCTTTTTTTTAGGTTTAGGCGTGGCGTCTTCTTTGTCGTCATAGGCCAATGGAGGCAGCGAGTCAATTCCCAGTTGTGTGTTGATTTGTTTCTTTCGTTTGGCAAAGCGGTAACTCGTCGAGAAGCGGTGCTTTGAAATGGGATCGGCTACCGAATCTTGCTTTTTTTGGACGATTTCGGCGAGCAATCGCTTCTGTGCGTATGAGTTCATCTGTTTGACACTGAGTGCTTTTCCGCGTAGTATTGGCGACATGAAGAACTGCTCGCCGTTTTGCCCTGCCATCACCATGGCGGCTTTGTGATTACGGGGCTGATAGGAATAGTCGATGATGTTTTCAGAGTATTCCGTCAATTGTTCTTTCCTGCCGAAATAGCGGTAATGGATGGTCGTGTCTATAAAGCTGATGGCACTGTCGAATCGGATTTGATAGAGGTTGAAGCAGCCGCTGGTATCATTCAAATACAGTAAACTACCATCTTTTAAAGGTTCAGGAAGGATGTTGTTCGAGAAACGTTGTTGAGTTAGGTTTTGTAACACCGTCCCCTTGCTGGCATAGTTGTAGGCGTATAAGTCGAATTGCTTGTTTTGGAAGCCGATCTGTTCATCTGCTTTCAGAGTGTCGTTTTGGCGGTTGGAGCTGAACACAATTTGTCTGTCGTCGAAAGTGAAGACGGGATTGAGGTCGGTGTGATAGTCATTGGTGATTTGTTCCAACGTGTTAGAAAACAGATTGTAGACATAAACATCAGGTTTCCCACGACGTGTGGCAGCCAAAACGATTTTACGGCTTTTGTGGGCGTAGGAGAAAGAACTTACTTTTTGGAAATCAAATAAATAAGTGCTTGCTTTCTTGCCGCTGACAACGTCCAGGTTGTAAAGCTGTATCTTGCCTTCTTCTTCGATGATAAAAGATAGGATCTCGCTATTGGGATGCCAAGCCAGAAGGGGGAAAGAGGTGTCGATGTTTTCGTCGGAATGATAGCCTGCGGTGAATAGCTTTTGCTTTTTCCCGCTTTGCAGATCTTCGAACCATAACCTGATCTTTCCTTCGTCATTGCTGACGTAGGCGAAATATTTCCCGTTAGGGCTGAAGGTGGGTTGGGTGAAGGTGCGGTATTTTTTGTACCCCAGTTTCATGGCGTCGTTGGGGCGGTTGACAAGTTGGGCCTCAAAGCGTGCTTTGTAGAATTGGTACCAATCTTCCACCAACGCCTTGTATTCTTTGCCTGTGACGTATAAAAGCGCTTTGCGTACATTTTGTGTATTTTCGGCCAAAGTTAGGATGTCGTTGAACGACTTGTTGCCATATTTTTCGTCGATGAAATTCCAGAAAGAGTAACCTGCAATCAACGCATCGTCATTATACAAGTGGTTGATTTTCTTATAGCTTCCAGATATGATGCCGCGCTGAAGTTGGGCTTCTTTATAACTGTCCCAATTGCTGGCAATGTAGGCTACCAAACCGTCTTGAAACCATTGGGGAATGTCATATCGGTATGAATTGCGTATCTGGGAGCCGACAGAGATGCCGTTCATGACTTGACTGAACAACAGTTTGGCAATTCCTTCACGGATTTGTGCCTCAAAATGGGTATAGTCTCCGTCAAAATACAATATCACCTTTGATCCGATGATTTTGGTGATGCCGCCCGTATTGCCGTTTTCCTCTTCCTCCAAGTTGATGTTGCTTTGTTTGAAATCAGCCTTGTTGTTGAAGACGAGGAACTGGATCTTTTTGCTGAAGCGACTGTTTAGCCGATTTTCTAGTTGGGGAATCTGTTCTTTGGCATAGGCTTGTGTATAACGCGCCAAGTCGTCGCCACCTTGGTAAAAATACACGTCAAAGTTGTCGTTCAAGTAATACGACCAGTGGAAATCGGACCATTGCACACGATTCTTCCCGAAAGGCATGTTCATGCCGTTGTAGAACTGAGCATGGACCAAAGGCGCTGTGGTTAACAGCAGGGCAAGCAAAATCGTATATTTCTTTCTCGACAACATCATTGCCAAATTAGCGGACAAAGATAGTCAAAATCTTTAGAATGCTGAGGAAAAATCCTTACCTTTGCGCCGAAATCTTGAAATCATGCTTCAACTCGAATCCTTTGTCTTCAATCCTTTTGCCGAGAATACCTATGTGGTATACGATGGTGAAACCAAGGAATGCGTCATCATTGATCCAGGCTGTTCCAACGTGTCCGAGGAGAACGAGCTCTTTGGATTCATCGACGGCCATGGCTTAAAACCCCTGATGATTGTCAACACGCACGGCCACATCGACCATATCATGGGCAACGCCGCTTTGAAGAGGCGTTATGGCATTTCTGTGGCGGCACATCCTGATGTAAAAAGCGATTTCACCCGTTCCCAGCAGCAGGCGATGATGTTTGGTCTTCCTATTGTGGCTCAATGCGATTTGCCCGATCAGGATCTAAAGGATGGCGAGGTCATCAAAGTCGGGGGGGGCACCCTCGAAGTCATCAGCACACCGGGCCATGCTTGCGGCAGTATTAGTCTCTACGCTGAAGTTGAGGGTTGGGTGTTCACTGGCGATGCACTCTTTTGTCGTAGCATCGGCCGCACCGATTTTCCTGGAGGCAACTACGAACAGCTCCGCGAGAGTATTAGGGAACGTTTGTTCCATTTGCCCGACGACACCGAAGTGTATTCCGGGCATGGCGAAAGCACCACCATCTTTGACGAGCAACGATATAACATGTTTATTTGATTGATATGCGACGATTACTGTTTTTCGTTTTCTTATTATTCGTTACGTCTGGAATGGCGCAACAGGAGACCCGTATTGTGGATAGCCTTATGGATGCCTTGATCAAACAAGATGGCAGGGAAAAAGTGCTGACCATGATAGAACTGACATGGGACTTCTATGATGTGTCCTATGACGATTGTCTTGATTGGGGTGAAAAAGCTATCAGGGAAGCTCAAAAAATGGGTTATGGTGATTTGGAGGCGAAAGCGAATTATGCATTAGGCATACAATATGCGTATCACGGTGATTTGGATTTGGCAAAACTCTATCTACAGCGTTCTTACTCCCAATTTGTCGCTTTGGGTGATACCAAGAACGCCTTCGAGTCGTTGTGGAACATGGCCACCTATGAGTTGTCTTTGGGGAACATTGATACTGCATATCAAGTGTATGAAAAGGCCATCCCCCTTTCTCATCAGTTGGATGATACGGGAGCCTATGCAAGTATAATCTCCAACATGGCATTAATATGGTATAACAGGAACCAATTGGATACAGCATACAGGACGTTTGCCGAGGCCACCAACTTGTTCGAGTCCATTGGTGACGATCTGGATGCTGCTAAAACGAGGTCCAGCATGGCAACAATCTATTATGAAAAGGGGCGTGCTGGGGAAGCGAAAGACTTGTTCAAAGAGATCATCCCAACACTTGAAAAGCATGGTGACAATTATTACTTGTTGTCAGTATGTGGAATGCTTGGCAAGATATATGAAAACGAGTTGGTTGATTATGATTCGGCAATGTTTTATTTGCAAAAGGCTGTTGCACATGCCGATATGCCGATGGTAATGAAGGAAGACAAGGTGTCGGCCAACAAGGAGAAGTCGGAGGTGATGACAGAGATGGCCAAGGTCATGGAGCGTCAGGGGAGACTTCAAGAAGCTTTGGAAGAATATGAGGCTGCATTACGACAAGCCGTAGAGAGCTCTTATCTACAGGGACAGATGGTCGCTTGCCTCGGTTTGGGCCATTTATATGGGCGGTTGGGTGAAGCGTCAAAGTCTCTTTCTTATTTGAATCGTTTTTTTGAGCTGGAGAAGGCTACAGGTATCACGAAATACCATCAGAAAGCCAGAAAGCCCTTGATTTTGGATTATGCCCGACTTGGCTTGTTCGACAAGATGGAAATGGAAATGACTACTTTCGACGAAGAATTCACGTCGCTTGTTGGCGAAAACATCGCTTTAGACGAACAACATCGTGTTTTTGGTCAAGAAATAGAGGATTTGCTGCGGAGAAATGAGACTCTTGACGAACAATTCCAAAAACAACAAATGCAGTTGCATCACTATAGACTTGCCTTTTTCGGATTGTTGGCAATCATACTTATGGCAATGGCTTTGGGTTTGGTCCGAAAAATTGTTCGGAAAAAACGCACCAAAAGTGTGAAATCATGAAATAAAACCCTACCTTTGCAGTTCAAATTATGGATCTTAAATTCTAAATCTTTAAATAACAAATCATGATCGAGAAAATCACATCATCGCAACAAGCTATGGACCTGGAAGCCAAGTACGGTGCCCATAACTACCATCCGCTGCCGGTCGTCCTCGCCAAAGGTAAGGGCGCCAAGGTTTGGGATGTCGAAGGAAAAGAATACTTTGACTTCCTGTCGGCTTATTCTGCTGTCAACCAAGGCCATTGCCACCCCAAGATCATCAAGGCCATGACCGACCAGGCTGAACGCCTCACCCTCAGCAGCCGCGCTTTCTATAACGACGCTCTCGGCGTATGGGAAAAATATGTTACCGAATACTTTGGCTACGACAAGGTGCTGCCCATGAACTCGGGCGCCGAAGCTGACGAGACAGGCCTGAAGCTGGCCCGCCGTTGGGGTGTTGTCAAGAAAGGTATCCCGAACGATAAGGTAAAGATCGTTTGCTGCGAAGGCAACTTCCATGGCCGCACGATTACCATCATCACCATGAGTAACGATCCTGAGTCGTATGCCAACTATGGCCCTATGACTCCCGGTTTCATCCGCATCCCTTACAATGACCCCGATGCTCTGGAGCAAGTGCTGGCCAAGGAGGGTAAGGAAATCGCTGGTTTCCTGCTGGAGCCCATTCAAGGTGAAGCTGGTGTTTATGTCCCGGACGATGGCTACCTGAAGAAATGCTACGATATTTGTAAGAAGTACAACGTGCTGTTCATGGCCGACGAGGTGCAGTGCGGTATCGCCCGTACGGGTAAGATGCTGGCTTGTGACCACGAAGGTGTGCGCCCCGATATCCTCATCCTGGGTAAGGCTCTCGGTGGTGGTGTGGTGCCAGTCTCCTGCGTGTTGGCCGACGATGACATCATGCTGAACATCAAACCCGGTGAGCACGGTTCGACCTTTGGAGGCAACCCCATCGCTGCCCGCGTAAGCATCGCCGCCCTTGAAGTCATCAAGGAAGAGCACCTGATGGAAAACGCAGAGCGTCTTGGTAAGATCTTCCGCGAGGAAATCGGTAAGATCAAGAGCCCGATGATTGAGAAGGTGCGTGGTAAAGGCCTGTTGAACGCCGTTATCATTAAGCCCAAAGACGGTAAAGAGGCTTGGGACGTGTGCCTCAAGATGCGCGACCTCGGCCTGCTGGCCAAGCCTACCCATCAGCACATCATCCGCTTTGCTCCACCTTTGGTCATCACCGAGGCCGAGCTTCGCGAAGCCATCGAAATCATCAAGAAGGCCATCGCCTCCTTCGAATGATGAAACGAATGAAAAAGCCCACCGTTTGGTGGGCTTTTTTTATTTGATTGGGATTTCCTTGAAGATGGTCTCAACGGCATCCTCGTATTCCTTCAGCGCATTGATTTTCTTGATTTTTCGCCAAACCACCTGAGGCTCCTCAAAGCTGTTCATCAGATATGACCACAGCTCCTTCATGCGCCCCAACACCTTGGGGTTGCCACCGGCATGGCACAGGCGATCTTCGTATAGGTCGAGGACATAATTGTGAAGGCGTTCCGTTTTGTCATCGGTGTCCGCTATATCGTTTTTAATCTGTTCAGCCAAAAAAGGATGGGCCAAAATGCCTCGCCCCAACATAAACTGGTTCACTGGTTGCACGGCATTGCTGATGCGGTTAAAACTTTCTACAGAAACGATGTCGCCATTATACACCAACGGCGCTTTTATAGAAGGCATCAAAGTCTTAAAGCGTTCCACGTCGGCTTCACCCTTGTACAGCTGCTTTCCGATGCGCGGATGGATGATCAGTTCGCTCAAAGGATACTTGTTGAAGATAGGGATGATGGCATCAATCTCCTCCGGGTTGAAATACCCCAAGCGGCACTTCACACTGAACTTGATGTCGATTTCGTCGAAAACCCTATCCAGCATAGTCTCTACCTTGTCGGGATAGGGAAGGAGGCCGCATCCTCGTTTCTTGTTGGCCACGCGGGGAAACGGACAACCCATGTTGAGATTGATTTCCTTGTAGCCTAGCTGTTGGCATTGCTTGGCGAAACGCAGGATCTCATCGGCGTCGGTGCTGAGAATCTGGGGCGTCAGTGTTTCCACGTCGTTGTATCTCGGGTCGATTTCCTCACCTTGCAGGTTTTTGGCGTGTTCTTCCTTGTGTATGCCTGTAAAGAAGGGCGTATAGGATTTGTCGACGCCGCCGAAATGCCGCTTAAACACGTTCCGAAACGGTGCGTCGGTGATGCCTTGGAAAGGGCCTAAGGAAAGCACTGGTTGGCTCATCTTTTCCTCGTGCTGGTTTTGGTGGCCTTTCGGTTTTTCCCGAAGTCTAAGATCGATTTGGCAATCCATGTGATGAGCAGCACAAAGGTGAGATATACCGCAATGCGGCTGAGATAGTCACCATGCTTGGCGTAGAAGGTCACCTTGTCATTGGCTTTCAAGGTTTCTCGGATGGCATCGGGCACCCAATATTGGGTTTGTTGCAGCACGTCGCCGCGTTGGTTGAAGAATCCAGACCTTCCCGTGTTGGCCGACCGCGCGATGCACCGACGGTTCTCGATGGCACGCAACTTGGAGAACTCGAAATGCTGCTTGTAACCAGGCGTATCGCCCCACCAACCATCATTAGTGATGACGAAGAGCAGATCGGCGCCTTTCTTGCAGAATGAGCCGACGTATTCACCGAAGGCTGATTCATAGCATATTGCCACACCCGCTTTGTGGTCGCCAAAGGCCATGACTTTTGACTCGGGGTCGGTTTTCAAGGTGCCACGTGCAATGCCCATGGTAATGCTGAAGTTTTTCAGGAACCCCATCCATTCGGGAATGGCCTCCACACCAGGTGTGAGCTGCGATTTGTTGCGGTATTGCATGGCGTCTGCGTCAATGAGAAGGGCGGAGTTGTGGCAATAGTAGTATTTGTCGCTATCGCCGATTTGTCGTGCAGGGAAGTCGTTTTCCATGCCTTGAGGCACCCATTCGTAAGTGGTGCCACCTATGATGAAGGCCATCTGAGGGAAACGTTGGATGTAGTCGTGAAGTGTATTCAATGCACGAGCATCTTGTGTTTTGTCAAGCCAGATGCCTTCTTGTATGGCCGATTCGCTGCTAACTACAAAACGGGTGTTAGCGGTTACCAAAGGCAATGACAAATTGATGTTGTTTTGTATGACTTGTGCATCAAACTGATGGTCAAACTGCTCATTCCAGGGGTCGCAATTCTGCTGCACGACGATGACTTCGGTTTCCTTGCCTTGGTCTTCATAGTGCTTATAAATGTAAGTGCTGAAGACGATTGGCAGAAGGAGAAGTGCTGCCTCGACGCCGATATTGATAAAAAGAGGCTTTGTTTCTCTTGACTTGAAGAACTGGATAATATTGGCAATCATTATGTTGACCAACAATATCCAGAGCGTACCTCCGGCCACACCTGTGTATTCGTACCATTGGATCCATTCGTGGTGGGAGGAGAATACGTTACCCAGGTTGAGCCACGGCCATTTGGCAGCCCAGAGGTAGGTAAGTAACTCGAAAGCCATCCAATAGGGGATGAGAATGAAGTTGCCCCAAGGTTTATTGAACACTTTTTTCTTGGTGAGGTGGAACACGTTAAACACGATTGCCATAAACAACGCGTTCAGTACCCATGCGGCGATGGCGGCAGGAGTGGCATTCCAAACCCACCAGGTGGTGGCCACGTTCCATATTAGGAAGGTTAGGAATGAGAGCCAAAACAACTTGCCTTTTTCGCCATGGGCGATGCGGTCTTCAAGTAGCAACAAAGGGACGAACCCGATGAACACCAGCGGTGCGATGCCCCATGTGGGCCATGCAGCCGTGAGTAAACCTCCACTTAAGATTGCCAGTAGTATATTGCGTGTTTTCGGCCCCCGATCTTGTCGAACCTTAGCGTTCTGTTTTTTCACTTTCTTCTGTGCCATGATGGTTTTCTGTTATTTCGTGCAAAGGTACGGTTTTTTGTCGGTGGGAGGTCATTTGTTGGTTTTCTTGTGACAAAAAAAGCCAGACGATTGTCTGGCTTCTTCTGGTGGTACCGACGGGAATCGAACCAGTGACACGAGGATTTTCAGTCCTCTGCTCTACCAACTGAGCTACGGTACCTCCGTATTTGCGCCTGCAAAAGTACGACAAATTTCTTTTCCGACAAGAAAAAAAAGAAAAAAGTAGTTTTTTTTTATTTTTTAAATTTGTTTGTTGTTGTGATTCAGGCATTTATAAAATTGTCATTAATATGAAGGCAATAAAAACTTGTTCGTCGCGATAAAAAATCGGATATTTGCAAGCTCAAACGACACATCCTAATTAATTGAAAAAAACGGAATTCATAGCATGAAAGTTTCTTCGTTGAAAGGTATAATGCTTGTCATCATAATGCTTGTCTTGGGTCAAAGCGTTTATGCCCAGGCAGACGTGAATTCGCCTTATTCCTTGTTTGGCGTGGGTCAGGTTAAGAATAAATCAATGAATGTCAGGCTTAAAGGTATGGGTAAAGTGGGTAATGCCATGTTTAGTGGCAGTATGATTAATCCTGCAAACCCTGCTTCATATGCCAAAATTGATTCTTTGGCCTTCCTTTTTGATGCGGGCTTCTATTTCAAAACATCGACCTTTAGCACTTCATCCTTGTCAGAGAAGGCCAGCAATGCCTCGTTCGATTATGTGGCGATGGCTTTTGGTGTGGCTCCATGGTGGAAGATGGCTTTGGGCGTACAGCCATATAGTACAGCGGGGTATACGATGGTTGTGAAGGACTATGACGAAAACGTGGGCTCTTTTTCTACGGCCTTCAAAGGCTCTGGTGGATTGAACCAGGCTTTTTGGGGCAATGGCTTTAAGATTGGGGACCATTTTTCGCTTGGCGCTAATGCCATTTATGTTTTTGGTGACTCCCAATCGAGTGTGACTGCCTATTTCCCTGATTCCACTTATTTCCTCGCCTCAAGAAGGACGGAAGACCTGATGGTCAGTTCTTTCATGTTCAACTACGGTGTGCTTTTCAATGCCAACTTGGGTAATGACATGAAAATCGGCGTGGGTTTGACTTATGATCAGGGTGTAAAATTGAAGGGTAAGAAGACCACTTTTGTCCGTCGCATCGAAAACAATATGGAGAATGATGTAGAATACATTATCGATACTATCTACTATGCTGAAAAAACAGGTTCCCGTTTGACAATGCCACAAGGTATTGGCCTTGGCGTCATGTTGCAAAAGAACAACAGATGGACAGTGGGTGCTGATTTCAACTGGATGCAGTGGTCGAAGTTTAAACGTGACGGAATCGAAGAATCGCTACAAGACTCATGGAATGCTTCGTTGGGTATTGAATATATGCCCAAGCATACTTCCGTATCAGGTTATTTTACGAAAGTGTCCTATCGTTTGGGCGGCTTTTATGAGAGGAGCTACTTGAATATTAATGGCCATTCCTTAAACAAGATGGGCTTGACGGCCGGCATGTCGTTGCCGCTTCCTCGTTCACAATCTAAGGTGAATCTCGCCATCGAAGCGGGTCGATTCGGCACCAAAGAAAACGGTTTGGTCCAAGAAGGTTACCTCAATTTGAGCGTTGGCGTATCCATTTATGAGCGTTGGTTTATGAAACGAAAATACAATTGATTTGTAGTTTTCGTGATTTTGGAACGATATTTGAATTGAAATAAAGTAAGTTTAACCATAAAATGACAAAGAGATGAAAATGAAAAGATTTGTGTTGGTTGCCATCATGTTTGGAATGGCAATGAGCGTTTCCGCACAAGAGACGGGATCCAAATACGGTACCGACAGCGTCGCCTGCGTTACCAACCTGTCGATGTATCGTGAGTACTTCAAACAATGGGAAGCAGCCAAGTATGCCCCTGAAGCCTTCAGCGAGGAGATGGTCACTGCTTGGCGCAATGTGTTTCTGAACTGCCCGCGTGCCAGCCAACTGGTCTATACGAACGGTGAGAAGATCATGGATTACTACATCCGTACCGATTCCAAGAACAAGGACGCTTATATCGACACGCTCAACATGCTGGCCGACACCAGAGCTCAGTACTTCCCGAATGATCCGAAGACGGGAGCTCCCCAGGTCGCTAGCATCATGGGTAAGAAAGGTCTTCTCGTTTACACCTATAACAAGAACCGCTATGAGGAGGCTTACAATATCCTGAAAGACGCAGTCGCTCTTGATCCTTCACAGCTGCAGGGCGCTTCCATCGACGCCTATTTCAAGTCAACCATCGACATGGTCAACAGTGGCAAGGAAGAGAAGATGACGGTTATCAATGTGTACCAGGAACTCTCGGAGGTCCTCGACGACAACATCAAGGTGCTGGCTGAAACGGTGGCACAGTTGGAAGAAGCCAAAGCAACGGCCGAAGAAGCGGGTGACGATTCTGGTATTGCTGGATTCGACAAGCAGATTGAAAAGAGCGAGAAATCCATCAATATTAATAAAGGTGTAAAGAACAACCTTGACAACCTGTTCCAGCCCTTCGCTTCTTGCGAAGACCTGATCAAGGTGTTCAGCGCCAAGATGGCCGAAAATCCGAACGATGTGACCTTGCTGAAGCGCATCACCACCATCCTCGATAAGAAGGAATGCACCGATTCGAAGCTCTTCCTCGAGGCTGCTGTCAAACTTAACGAGCTCGAACCCAGCCCGGAAGCTTCTTACAGCCTTGGCCTGAAGTTCTTCAAGGATAGAAAGTGGAATGATGCTGCTACGTTCTTTGAGCAGGCCACCAAGACCGAAAACAACGACCGTAAGTATCGTGCCTATCGTAACTTGGGCATGTGCTACCAAAACATGGGAAGCCTCTCTCGCGCTCGCGACATCTTCAGAAGAGCCGCTCAGGTCGACCCGACCAACGGCGAGCCTTACCTCCTTATCGGTATGCTCTACGCCGAAAGCTCCAAGCAGTTCAGTGGCGACATCGACAGCAAGGCAGTGTTCTGGGCAGCCGTCGACAAGTGCGTCAAGGCTAAGACCCTCGATCCTTCGATTGCTGACAGAGCCAATAGCTTGATCCGCTCCTACTCACAATACTTCCCGTCGATGGAGACGATCTTCTTCAACGACTATAGTGAGGGACAATCCTACAATGTGGGTGGCTGGATCGGCGAATCCACTACGATTAGAGCCAAGAAATAATTGAAAGGCTTGGTTAAAATAGCAATACGATTCAACATCACAGCCATTTTGGCTGTGATGTTGTTTTCGTGTGGGAATCCCGATTCCGTGATCAGTGAGCTGAGCTCCGAGGATACGCTGTCAGGCATCGTTGCCGATAGCGTTGTCTTTTATAGAAGCGACTCTGGTATCGTGAAAGTGGAGCTGATTACCCCACGCATGGTCACTATGGAAAGCGACAACCCCTTCTTGGAGTTTCCGCTTGGTTTTGTGGCCCATTTTTTCGATGGAAACCATAACAAAACTACTGATTTTCAAGCAGATTATGGGAAGAGCTATAGCAATGGCGGACTCATCGAAGCTTGGGGAAACGTTAAGATTGAGAACTACGACAGGCAACAGGTACTGTATGCCGATAAGTTGTATTGGTACCAGGACACCAAGATGATCCATACCCGTTCGCACGTCAAGATCGTCACTCCTGATAGGGAAGTTGAGGCCGACAGTTTGGTTGCCATGGAAGATTTTTCGGAATATACACTATACTCTGGCAAAGCCTTGCTGGATGTGGATGAAGAAGAGCTATAAGGATGAATATCTGGATTATTGTTGCGATAGCCTTGTTTTTTTCGGCACTCTGTTCAGGCCTCGAAATCGCGTTCAATAGCATGAACCGGCTTCAGCTGGAGGTGGAACTGACCAAAAACACTATGGCTGCCCGTATCATCAGCCTTTTTTACAAGCACCAGTCTCGATTCATCACCTCCTTGCTTCTTGGCAACAACATTGCACTGATTGTATATGGCATGTGCATGGCAAAGCTTTTGCTTCCTGTTGCTCAATGGATGCTTCCAGAGGCAATTACCAACGACTTTACAATCTTGTTGGTCCAGACTATCTTGTCCACATTGTTGATTCTGCTGGTGGGGGAGTTTCTGCCTAAAACATTGTTTCGTATTAATCCCAATGCGATTTTGTCGTTTTTTGCCCTCCCCACCCTCGTATGCTACTGTTTGCTTTATCCGCTGACACTGGTCTATACGGTCATCTCAGAGTTCATCATCCGTTATGTTCTTCGACTCAAAGTAGACAGGAAGGAATATGGGTTTAGCGTTGTCGACTTAAACGATTTTATTGCCGAATATGCAGATCCTGAAGAAGCTGATGAAGACATGCAACAGGAGTTGCAACTGTTTCAGAACGTGATGGAATTCAGGTCGGTGAAGCTTCGTGAATGTATGGCTCCTCGCAACGAGATTGAACCTGTGAAACTGACCGATACCATTCAAGTGGTCAAAGACCGTTTTGAGGAAACCAAGCACTCCAAACTGATCGTTTATTCCGACAACATCGATAACATTGTTGGCTATGTCCATCTTAACGATGTGGTCAGGGTTATTGCTGAAGCGAAAGACGTTACCCTTGCCGATATCATGCGTCCCATCGATTTCTTTCCAGAGACCTATACTGCCGACCGTCTTCTAAAACATTTCATCCAACATCGTCAAGGCATTGCTGCAGTGGTTGATGAGTTTGGAGGCACTGCGGGTATCGTGACCATGGAAGATGTGGTGGAAGAGATTTTTGGCGAGATTGATGACGAATACGACGTGGAAGAAGAAACCGAGAAAAAAGTCGATGATCATACCTATATCTTTTCGGCTCGTCTCGAAATCGACTATCTGAACGATACGTATAAGCTCGACCTGCCCATCTCTGACGACTATGAGACTTTGGCAGGTATGATTCTCCATTATTGCGAGAGTATTCCGGAACAAGGAGAAGAGTTGAATATTGGGAAATATAAGGTGACAATCTTGAAGGCTTCCGATATGAAACTTGACGAAGTCGAGCTTAGTTGTATTGATAATTAACTGAAATACAGTTCGTTATTTTATTTCTATAGCAAGAGTCCTTTCTTGTTGAAAAATAAAAATTGATCAATTAATTCAACGTGTTGAAATCTTTACTAACTTTGCGCGCTCAAATTGTAAAGTTTAATAATAAAAAAATAGGTAATTAGAATTATGGCAGCAATTGAAAGAATCAGAAGACATTCTGGCTTGTTGATCGCAATCATTGGTCTTGCATTGTTAGCATTTGTGTTGCAGGACCTTTTCCAAAGTCAAGGTAGAAACCGTGAATACAATGTCGCGGTAATTGATGGAGAAAAGATTCCGTATCAGGACTTTGAGACCTTGAAGGACAAGAATATGGAAAGCAGAAGAACTTCAAACAACAATCTGTCCTCTGCTGAGACGTACAACATTTACAATTCCACCCTTGATCAAATGGTGAAAGATCACATCATGGGTAAGGAATATGAAGCCGTTGGCATCAACGTCTCTCCTGACGAACTTTATGACCAATTCGTGGGCGAAAACCCCCATCAGTGGGTCATTCAGAGCTTCAGCAACCCTGATGGCAGCTTCAACAAGGAAATGGTTGAATATTATCTCCAAAACCTCAACGATTTTGCTCCAGACGCTCGTGTGCGTTGGCTGGATTTCGAAAGAGCCGTGAAAGACAACCGTCTTGAAACCAAGTTCAACGAACTGGTGAAGGCTTCATATCATGTTCCGGCCGCTCTTGCTGAGAAGTATTATCAAAACAAAAATACAAAGGCTTCTGCCGATGTCATCGCATTGCGTTATGCCACCATCCCCGATTCCACCGTCGTCGTGACCGACAAGGACAACAAGGCTTTCTATGAAGAAAACAAGTTTAGATTTGAAACAGACGAAAGACGTGACATCGATTACGTTGTTTTCGAGATCAAACCTTCACAAGAAGACAGACAAGACGCTCTCAAACTTGTGCAAAGCATGCGTGAAGATTTCGTTAACACCGACAACGTTGTCAACTTCGTCAATGCCAATTCAGACCGTCGTTACGACAGCACTTGGATGGGCAGAAAAGATGTTTCCCAACAAATTGAGAAAGTTATCTTTGACAATGGCAATGGTAAAGGATATGTGTATGGTCCTTATGAAGACAATGAGACTTTCAATTTGGTTCGCATCGTCGACATGCAGAACCGCCCCGATTCCTTGAAAGCCAGTCATATCCTGATCAGCTATGCTGGTGCCGCTAACAGTCAGGACACAATTACCAAGGAACAAGCTGAAGCAAAGGCCAACGAATTGCTCGCCCAATTGAGAAGCAATCCTAAAAATGAAGGTCTTTTCGCTGAACTCGCTGAAGCCAACTCCACTGACCCAGGTTCAAAAACCAAGGGTGGAGATTTGGATTGGTTTATCGATGGTGCCATGGTTGCTCCTTTCAATGAATATGTCGTGAACAATCCCGTTGGCTCACTGGGTATTGTCGAAACCATTTTCGGTTATCATATCATCAAAGTGACCGACAAGACCCAAGCACAGCCCAAAGTTCGTCTTGCTTATTTGACGCACGAAATCACGCCGAGCACCAAGACTTATCAAAACACTTTTGCTGAGGCTAACAAGTTTGTCACGGAAAGCAAGAACTACGACCAATTTAACGCCGCTGTTGAGCGTGAAGGTCTGACCAAACGTACGATGCCAAGAATGAATGCTGCAACTTATCAGATTACGGGCATTGACAATCCGCGTCAGATTGTCCGTTGGGCTTTCGATGACAAGACCAAGGTCGGTGATGTTTCTTCCATCTTTGACTTAGACGACATGTTTGTGGTTGCCGCTTTGACCAATATCGTTCCTGAAGGTTACGCTCCTATGGAGGCCATTATTGACCAAGCCAAGTATCAAGTCATCAACAAGAAGAAAGGCGAGATGGCCGTTGAAAAGATGAAAGCTTGTGCCAACGATGTGAACCGCATGGTCAACGAGCTGGGCGCCGAATCAACTTCCGTTTCCGATATCACCATCGACTCCCGTGTATTGAGCAACTTTGGCGTTGAAGCCGATATCATCGGCACATTGCTCGGCATGAAGGAAGGCGAAGAAGTTGGTCCTATTGCAGGTAATTCAAGTGCTTTCATCCTTAAGAATGTGAAATTGACTCCTGCTGAGGCCACTACTGATTACAGCGATATCCTTAGGGAAAAGACAAGCCAATTCAATAACAAGGTGCTGAATGGATCCGTTTACAATGCCTTGAAGAACTTGGCCGACATCAAGGACAACAGAGCTGTCTTCTATTGATGAGGCAATCTGTCAATGGTTTTAAAAAGGTGTGCCAAAAACGGCGCACCTTTTTTTCTTTTCCAATAATAAAACGGTATCAAGAGCGTTATAATTAATAGTGATAATCCAAAATAAACAAATATGAAAAGTTTCAAGAACTCTTGTATTGTAGCAGTCGCACTCCTTTTGTTGGTGGGCTGTGGAAAAAAGATTAATGTGGTGTTCCCCGTCAACACCTTCACTGTTGCTCCAGAAGGTGAAGAAATTATGGTTGCACTGAATTCAAATGGTGAATGGACAGTGGATGCCACCCCTGAGTGGATCCAGGTGTCGCCTAACTCCGGCAATGGCGATGCTACGCTTACCCTTACTGTCGGTCCCAACAGGGAAACCGAGAGTCGTACCGGCGAGGTAAGAGTCTCGTCGAAAGACAATAGCGCTTCTTTAACCGTCAACCAAGATGCATTGGGGTTTTTCATCGATGTGAATCCCAACAGACTTGAGTTTAACCAACAAGGAGGCTCTTCCGATGTGACGGTTTCGTCGAATGTGGAATGGACGATAATCAGTGTGCCCGAATGGATTACCTGCCAGGCATCGGAAGAAACAGATTTTGTTACGGTTGCCGTTGGCGAATTGACTGACCCGTCCGTTTCAATTCGTTCGGGAGAAGTTGTATTTGGCAACGATGAGGTGCAAGCTACATTGGCAGTGTTACAGCATTCAGGGTCGCAAAGCTATATCTCAATCCTTCCCGAAGTTCTCTTGATGAGATATGAGGGAGAGACAAAGGAAGTCTCTCTGTTCTGCGGGGAATCGTGGACGGCCGAGATTGATGGCAATCCGGATTGGATCACTCTAAGCCCAATGACAGGTGAAGGTGATGCTGATATTTTGGTGACCGTCACCGAGAACCCGTACTATACAGTACGTGAAGTGCCGGTGGTGTTTACCTCTGCTTCAGGCCTTATTGCCAAACTTGTCGTCACCCAAGAAGCCGCCCCTAATCCCCATTTCCTTGAGGTCGACCCCGATAGTTTCTCGTTTGGAAAACAAGGTGGTGAAGCTGTAATGCATGTCAGTTGCGACAAAGAATGGGGCGTTAGGGTTGATTCTGACTGGGCGTCTGTTTCGGAGACAGAAGGTAATGGCGATGCCGACGTGAATGTCGTTGTCGCTCCCAATGTGTTTTCGGAACCTAGAAGCTGTGAGGTTATTGTTGAGTCTGACGGTTTGTTAAGGAGGATCAATGTCAATCAAGAACCTGGCGACGAGCTTCTTTATGTCAATATGTCGCCTGACACTCTGTATGTATCCAGCGCCGGCGGTGGATCTTCGTTTGAGATCGCATCCAATACCAATTGGAACTTGACTGTGGAATCGTTGGGATCGTGGTTGATTCTTACCTCTGGCACATCTGGAGAAGGCGATGCCTTGATAGGTTTGGTTGTTGACTATAACCCGACTTCATCCATCAGAACGGGTATCGTCAAGGCCTTCCACAACGGAGAGTTGATGGATGAGATTGTGGTCGTTCAGGAAGCCAAACCGAGTGTCTTGGAAGTGAGCATGACAGAAATCAATGCCACGGCAGAAGCTGAGAAGTTCTTTGTAGATCTCGAAGCAAATCAGCATTGGACAATTTCCACAGACGCTTTATGGGTGAAATGTACCCCCGATAATGGCAATGGCAACGAACAGATTGTTGTGGCTGTTGACCCAATGCCAATAGGGCAGAATTCTAGAAGTGCCCATATCCAAATCGTTGGAGAGTTGGGTAATACCGTGGTTATCACAGTGAATCAGACCCGTTGAGTGCTCTGGGTGAAAACAAAAAAAAGGCGAGCTTAGCTCGCCTTTTTTTGTTAAGACGTTCTTTTAAAAGCCGAAGCTAAACCAATACCAGAACTTGTTTTCCATTTCCTTCCATGCTTGTCGTGTAGACGCGGCAAAGTCGGAGGTGTATTGGTTGAGAAGATCTGTAGCATCCTTGGTTTTGCCATCGGCGATCAAGGCTTTAGCCCTGTTTTCGACGGCTGGTATTTCGTCAAAAGCTTTCTGCTCGAAGCGGTTGGCTGTGCCGAGCAGGGTTTCCTTTGTGCGGCCCCATTGCACGGTGGCCAGCTTGTTGGCCTTACGGTAGTGCCAAATCCAAGCCTCGTCGCGGTAACGAAGTTGACCGCATTTGTCGAAGCCTTCGGGCAGTGTGGTGGATCCTGAGAAGATGGGGATGCGCGGGCTTTGCCCTGGGTTGTCGCAAGCCATCCAGCAGATGGCGCCAATTTCGTCTGGCATCCAGCTGCGGCATTGGATGATGTGATGGTAGCTGCTCCATGCCACAGCAACGGTGCGCTGGAAGTTGATGGTTCCTGGAGCCAAATAATTAATGGTGTTCATCATTGCGCTGCCGACCCATGGGTTGGCCACAGGGCTGATGATGGTGTCTTCAACCACGCCATCATCAGTGCGTTTCTTGGTGACCATCTTAACGTTGCGGGTCATGTCCATGTCGGTGCCTTCGTAGGTGCTGCGGAAGAGTGCCATCACCTTGCGCACGTCGACGTTTTCGTCAGGTTTTACGGAAAAGGGAAGTTCGGGCATGTCGCGGGTGAGGTTCAACGAGGGCGCCAGCTGGCTAAGGATGAAGAACTCGCGGTCGCTGTAGTTCTTGCCGCCGCCATATTCGGCACGGAAGGCCTTCCAGAAGACGAAGTCACCTTTGCCGTCCCAGAGGCCATATTTCTTTGCTACGGCCTCGCAATTGTCGGAGCAATAAAAGTCTTTGCTCTTGCGTTCTAGCTTGCCAATGCGGGCGATATTGGCCGAAACGCCCACTTCGTCGTCGGGGATGCGTTTGGCTGCCCACACGCCGCCGATTTTGTCGGGACCTTCTCCGAGGATTTCCATCTGCCACACTTCGTTCTTGTCAGCAATGGTGATGCATTCGCCACCGTCGCCATAGCCGTATTCCTTCACCAGTTTACCGATGAGTTGGATGGCGTCACGGGCATTGTCGCAGCGCATCAAGGCCACGCGTTCCAGCTCTTCGATCATGAACATGCCTTTGTTGTTCACCAAGGTGTCGGGACCGGAGAAAGTGGTTTCACCGATGGCCAATTGTTTTTCATTGAGGCAAGGATAAGCCGTGTTGAGGTAGGCATAGGTATGTGCCACTTGAGGGATTTCCCCAGCCAGTTCCACTTTACGGTTGTCGAAAGGGTCTTCGGTGTGCATGGTGCCTTTATACACCTTGTGCATCTCGCCTTTTTCATGATCGGCAGCGGGCTCCCAGCGCATCCAGGTGCGGTAACGGCCATCGCAGGTGTGGGATGTGATGACGGAACCGTCAGTGGAGGCTTTCTTGCCCACCATGATACTGGTGCAGTTAGCACCAACGAGGCGTTCGTTTTCGTCTTGTGCCATCGTGTTTAGGCCGAAGAGCAACAAGGCGGAGAGAAGTAATGATTTGAATTTAAGCATGATATTGGTTATAATAGTGATTGATGAATCTAGGCCCGTTAGCCTGTCGAAGGGCCGGCTTTTTAGAAAGTCAAAAATAGTAAAGAAAATGGTTGGTTTTTAGGTTTGGGAATAAAAAACTGTTTATCCCCAAAACAAGGCTTCAGCCACGCCATCTGCAAAAAGCATCTGCTCATTGGTGAGATATAGGAATTCTCGTGTCTGAGACAATCTGCCTTGGGCTATCAATGGCTGGGCGTGTTGTTCACAATAGGTGGAAAAGCGTTCGCCCATCTCGCGTTTGAGCCACTTCAAGTCGATGCCCCAATGCGTGCGCAAGCGGAGCATGACGTATTCATCGTATTGCTGCTCAGGAGAAAGGCTTTCTCTTTCTGAGGCGGCCCCTTCGACAGGCTCAGGGACCCTGACGCAATAACGTTCAACACTGGAAACATTCCATTGCCGTGAAGCGCCATCAAACGAATGCGCTGAAGGTCCGAAGCCAATGTATGGTGTTCCGAACCAATAGCTGGCGTTATGCTTCGAGTGCATCCCCGATTTACAGAAATTGGAAATCTCATAATGCAGATAACCGTTTTCGGCGGCGCGCTGGCATAGGATTTCATAATCGCGCACGGCATCCTCTTCATTGACGGCTGGCACCTTGCCCAATTCGATTTGTTTGGTCAAAATGGCGTTGGGTTCCAGAGTAAGTGCATAGGCCGAGAGGTGGGGCAGGTCGTAGGCGAAGAAAATGTCCAAATTTTTGTTCCATTGTTCGACGTTGGAGGAGGGCAGGCCATAGATGAGGTCGATGCTGATATTACTGAAGCCCGCTTGTTTGGCCCAATCGATACATTGTCGGGCATGTTGTGAGTCATGGCGACGGCTCAGATACTTCAAGTCGTTGTCGAAAAAGCTCTGGATACCGATGCTGAGCCGGTTGACCCCAAACTGGCGCAAGCCTTTGAGATAGTCTAACGACAGCGTGTCGGGGTTGGCCTCAAGGGTGATTTCAGCGCTATCGGCGACGGGATATGTCTCCTTAATAAGGTGTAGCAGTTCGCTGATTTCCTTTATGGATAGTAGGGAAGGCGTGCCGCCACCGAAATATAGAGTGCTGATAGGTGGGATGTGATGGTTCTCTAAAAGCGAAGGAGATTGCGGGTCAAGCCCGCAATGACTCCTTTGCTTTAAGTAATCCTTTCGTGCAACAATCTCCACCTTCAATGCCTCCAGGAAGCGCTCTTTCAACTTCAAGGAAGGCAGCGAATAGAACCCACAATAGGCGCATTTCGAGTCGCAGAAAGGAATATGGATGTAGATGCCAGCCATCTTACTTTTCAACGACCAGTTTCACGGTCTTTTCTCCATCATTGGTTTTGAGACGCACGAAATAGACTCCGTTTTGCAGGGGACTGATGTCGATAGCCTCGAAGCCTTTGTTGATGCTCAGTATCTTTTGTCCAACGATGTTGAACAACTCAACTTTCAGGATGCTCTTGCCTTCAACACGGAGTATGTCTTTTGCGGGATTTGGGTAGATACAACTTTGTCCCCAATGCTCGTCGACTTCATCGGGAATCCACATTGCTTCAATGGTTTCACTCATTGCCTCACATTCGTCGCTATACACGGCGTTGATATAATAAAGGTGGGTCTCGTAAGCATCTCCGAAGTCATCGTCGTCAAAATACGTATAGTCAGCGGGAAGCGTAGCTACCAGCTCATCGTCTCGATAAACCTGGAGCGCTATCAAGTCGCCCGTAGAGGTTTCCGAAGGAAGGTCCCAAAACAATCCAATATAGAAATAATCACCGCCTGTTTCCCATGTTAGGTTTTCAATAGGATAACATTGAACCAGAACGGTTTCTTCATGAATCCACCCTATGCGGTCGTTGCTGCCTTTGTAAGTGCCATAGACAAGGTTTTCAACAGGTTGGTTCAAAGCATAGGCGGTCACATAGACAGGGTCTTCGGGTGAGAAATTTTGCACGTAGGTCAAAGTTATGATTTCTAGCATGCCATCACCGTCAATGTCACCGAAGTTGGCACCGTTCATATAGGAGAGACCTTGCGGGCGGAGCGGGAAGCCGTTGGTCACCTCCGTGCCGTCCATCTCCCAAGCACGGATGTAGCCTTGTTCGCTTTCCATCAAATTGAAGGTGGTGACAATTTCGTTTTCGCCGTCCCCGTCGATGTCGGCTACTGAAACGAATCCTTCTATACCGGCATTCAGGTTGAGTGGGAATCCAGATGCCACATTACCATTCATGTCGTATTGGTAGAATACGTTGCCTTCGCCAGAGACGCCCAAGAAGATGGCGTATTCGTCACCGTTTTTGACCACTGTCGGGGCGGAGTAGGTCCAGTTGGAAACAGGCTTTGGCCAACCTGCTCGGTAGGCTCCAGTGTGCGCATCGCGCACGTAATGGTTCGGGTTGTCGCCATGACAGGCCCCCACCAGACTCCAGTTGCCTTCGCCTTCGAAATCAACCACGAGCGGCGACTGGTAGGAATACTTGTAGGCTTCTTGTGAATCAACCGTGTAAAGTTCTTCGCCAGTATGGCTGATGCAATACAGTACGGAAGTCGTTGAAGCGAAGATCTCGGGGAAGCCGTCGTTGTCGATGTCGGCCACGGTGGGCGTGAAGGCGGGCGTTGAAGGCATTTCGAAGGGGAAGCCTTCTATCTCCTCACCTTGTAGATTCCACACATGGATGCCTGCTGAGATGTTGGCAGAGGCCTTTCCGCGGCCACTAAAAACGATTTCCAGTAGACCGTCATTATTTATATCAGCCAAAACAGGAGCGCAGATGAGTGGATTGTTGTTCGTCACGGTGGCAAGCAGCACTTCACCAGTGTTGCTAAAGACGTTGATGCCGCCTCGAGCATTGCCGTATGCGGTGAGTGCCACCACTTCAAGCAAGCCGTCGTTGTTGATGTCGCCAATGGCAGCGGGGTACTGAGCCATGCCTCCCACTAAAGGTTGAGACCAAAGGATGTTGCCTTGCCCGTCGATGACGTTGATTTCCTCGTTGTGGCAAAGGATGATCTCATCGGCGCCGTCGTTGTTAAGGTCGGCAAGGGCCAGACCACGCATGGGCTTGTAGGTAGTGTTAGAAGGAAATGTCAAAGGAAAGCCTTGCATGGGTGTCAGACCGTTGCGAGCTGCTGGGGGCAGTTGGGTCTGTATGGTTTCGGTACGGATTATGCCATCTTCATCGATGAAAGCTCGCGTGGCAGGTTGCTGAGCAACCAGGCCTAACGACAGCGAGAAGAGGGCAAGCAATAGCAGTGTCTTTTTCATAGTCATTTGTTTTAGTAAATGAAAAAGGCCGTGCCTTTTGCCGGTATTACCAGCGAATGACACGGCCCTCTTGACAATTAAGAACCGATAAGGTTATTATTTTTCTTTTTTGCAGCAGCACAAGCCTTTGTAGGCGAGGCCAGCGAGACCGGCACCAACAAGCGGAGCCACGATGAAGAGCCAGAGATGGCTGAGGGCTGAACCGCCAGCGAAGATGGCTTGTGAGATGGAACGGGCCGGGTTGACGGAGGTGTTGGTCAACGGGATGCTGATGAGGTGGATGAGCACCAGGGTCAGACCGATGGCGAGGCCAGCAAATTTGCCGTTGGCATGGCAACCGTCGGTGACGCCGAGGATGACCATCAGGAACACGAAGGTGAGGACAGCTTCAGTGATGAAAGCGCCACAAGCGTTGATGTTCCAGTAATTGTCGCCGCAAGCGGCAAGGTCAGCACCGAAGTCGTTAGCAGCGAAGTTGCCAGTGGCAACATCACCACATTTGGCAATGGCGTAGATAACAGCAGCTGCAACGATGGCACCGATGATCTGTGCCACCCAGTAAATCAGCATTTCTTTGAAGCTCATGCGACCATTGGCCCACACGCCAAAGCTGACGGCAGGATTCAGGTGAGCGCCTGAGATGTGTCCAATGCCATAAGCCATAGCAATGACGGTTAAACCAAAAGCGATGGCGACGCCAAGGAAACCAACTGCTCTGCCGGCGAAGATTGCAGTACCGCAACCGCCGAGAACCAGAACGAACGTGCCGAAGAGTTCGGCGAAGAATTTGTTACAAGTCTTCATAATACGTTGATTTTAAATTAGTTAATATTACATTTAGGTTTATCATCCTGTTCCTTTTTTCTCAATTGCGTAGAAATGAGGCTCTGCAAATGTACAAAATAATTATCTGCTTGCAAGTTTTAGTCATTAAAAATGAAGTTTGGTTTTTGAAATTGTTATTTTTGCAATCCAAACCCTTATCTTGTATGTAATCACCATGAATTCATCAATACTAAAAGTCATGTCCTTGCTGATGCTCCTTTGGATGTCGCTGCATACGGTGTCATCCTGTTCTTTCAATAACAGCGCCTCCATCGAAGCTGTTGCCGATACGATAGCCATAGATACCCTTGAAAATGTTGTGCCGCAACGTTCGGAGGTCGCTTATGCCGAAATGAACGACAAAAGCCATTGTTTCATCGTTGTATCGAAACTAGAGCAAATGCTCTATGTTTGCGAAGCGTTGGATGACGATACTGTGAGGCTTGCTGAGTATCCCGTTTGCATGGGTAAAAATAAGGGCCACAAGCAGAAAAAAGGCGACATGAGAACGCCTGAATGTTCGTGGGAACAACCCTTTACGATCTCGCAGATCCAAGATGCTTCCACATGGAGCCATGACTTTGGCGACGGGCGTGGCAGTATCCTTGCTTATGGCAATTGGTTCATGCGTTTGGTCACGCCTGGCTTCTCGGGGATTGGCATCCATGGTAGTACCAACAACGAAGATTCTGTTCCTGGTCGCGCCAGCGAAGGATGCATTCGTTTGTTGAACGATGATCTGGACATACTGAAGGATAAGTATGCTTTTAAAGGCATGAAGGTGGTTGTGAAAGCCGAAGAAGAAGGCTTGAAGCCTTTCGAAAAGAAGTACTATTTGTAAAAAGTAGCTGTTTTCTTGCATTTTTCATAGGGACAAAATTTTGTCCATACCAAAACTACATCGTTGATTGTCAATAAAATAAATTTGGACAATCCAAAAAAGCATGGACAAAACCGAGAGGCTCCCCCAAAACCTCTTGACAAGCGTTTTTTCTGTATATTTTTGCATCGACGGACATGGGACCGGGGGGTAATACCCTTACCCCTTTACCGTCATGGCGGAGGGACATCCGCCATCTCCTGAACGCGAAAACGGATCCATTTCGTTCATGAGATTGCGGGTCGCCTCATTCCGCAGAGGCGGAACCGCAATGACGGCAAGGGGTGAAAGGTAGGACGACCCAGTCAATAGTCCCGAGTCAAAAATAGAATGCCTATGAAAGCAACACTAAAATCACTCATCCTGACGATCCTCGCCCTTGGCGTGATGCTGTCCTCGTGCGACACACCCGCCAAACGCCTGCAGCAGGCGCGTGCCTTATATGAAGAAGGTACCGAACTACGCCAGCAACGCCTCTCGGAAGAGGCCACCGAGCGTTTCCTGCAAGCCCTCACGCTGATGCAAGGCTGCGAGCCAACTACCGAAAACCTCCGTCTCGAAGGCCAACTCAAGGACAACCTCGGCGCGATGTACAACAAGCACGGCCTCTTCGACGAAGCCCTCAAGATGCACTGCGAAGCCATAGAGTGTTTCCGCCAAATTGACGACTCCACTGCCGTGATGACCACGATGCGCAACTGTGGCCGCGTGGCGAAGTCGCTGGAGCAGTTTGCCCAAGCCAAGCACTACTACGACACGGCCTTCAGCATCGCCACCTTATTAAACGATAAGGCCATGCAGAGCGACATCTACCTGGAGATGGGTCGTGACTACTACCTGCCCGTGGGCAATTATCCCGAAGCCATGACTTGCGTTCGCCGTGCCTTGGAGGGCGAGCTTGACGACAACAACACCGACATCGCCAACATGACGATGGGTGTACTCTATTATTACACAGATAACTACGCTGAAGCTAAGCCTTACCTCGAAGCCGCCCTCCGCAGCGAGCGCGCCGGGCTGAAGATGTCGGTGTACCAAACGCTCTACGCCATCGCCTACAACGAAGGCCATCTCGAGCAGGCCATGGAATACCAAGACCTCTTCACGCAAAATATGATGCAGGCCGACAAGGAACATGCCTCCGACAACCTTCAACGCCTCAAGGCCGAATACGAACTGAAGGCGCAAAAGAGCGAGATGGAGAGTCTGCTCCGCAACCGCAGCCTCAAACTCTGGCTCATCATTGCCGCAGCGGTGATTGCGCTGTTGGTCATCGTGCTGATTGTGAGGAAGAAGGTGAGCGACCACAAGTTGGCCGTGGAGCAGTTTCGCAGCCAGGTGGAGCGCGACCAAAACCGCATCCACGAGTTGGTGAGCGACATGGAGAACCTCATCCGCACCAACGACGACCTGCGCCGCGACCGTCAGACGCTCTCGCAAAAAGACCTGCTGATGACGAGCAAGATCATGGG
>CACZER010000026.1:0-30933 GCA_902780195.1 uncultured Bacteroidia bacterium | reverse complement strand
CTTCAAAAAGGGGCTCAACTCGCTGTCAATGGGTATCACTTCTACCTCAACCATTACACGCTTTGCTACATGCTCACTTTGCCTTTGTTCGTTGTTGCGGCAAGGAAGTGTTATGGCAAGGAAAACCGCAAACGCTATAACCATGCCGAATACATTGTCGCCATAGTCTATGCGATGGTGATATTGGTGTTATACCGTTGCGTCGTCAACCTCATCTACCCCATCTCGCCCCACTTTTATGGAAAAATGACATTCTATGAGCCGATTGCCATCATCATTGCCTTGACCGCTTGTTTCAGGAAGATGATGGGGTTCAGCACGATCAAGACGGCTTGGCGCAGCGTGCTGTCCACCGCCTTGTATTACCTGTTATTGGGCATCCTATTAATAATAGGAATTGCCATCCTTATCTTTTATCTGGCCATGAAGGTGCGCTAAAGCGCCTTAACGGGCCCTCCAGAAACTGCGCGAGAACAGCAGCAGGACGGTGTAGATTTCAAGACGGCCCACCATCATATCGAATGACAGGATCCATTTGGCAGCGTTGGGGATGGCATCGAAAGTGCCACTCGGTCCCGTGATACCCGTGCCAGGGCCGTAGTTGCTGAAACAGGTCAGGAAAGAGATGGCGCCTTCTTCAAGGCTCATGCCTGCGGCCGAAAGACACACCACATTGAGCATGAAGACGATGAGGAACAAGGAGAAAAACGAGAGCACACGTTTCAAACTGAGGTCCTCCACGATTTGACCCGAAATCTTGATGGTGTACATGCTCGATGAATGGATCATCTCGTTGATCGTCTTCTTGATGTACTTGAAAAGCACGATGACACGCACCATCTTGACGCCACCGCTGGTGGAGCCTGCGCAGCCACCCACGATCATCATGACCACCGTCGGGATGAGGAAGAGTCGGCCCCAAGAGTCATAGTTGTAATTGGTGCCTTGGAAGCCTGTGTTCGACAGCAATGCCACCACGTGGAACAACGAAGTTCGGATGCGGTCCAACTCAGTGTGCGGATGCGACACCAGCTGCTCCTCAGTGATGACGTCGATGCGCGGGGCAAAATAGAAGCGAAGCAAGAACAGCACCGTGAAAAAGAGTATCGCCAACAGGTACCAACGCAGCTCTTCGTTTCTCTTGATCACGTCGAAACGACCATTGAAGAGGAAATGATACATGGCGAAATTGATGCCCGACAGCAACATGAACAACACGCAAACAAACTCTATGTAGTTGGATCCGAAATATCCGATGCTTGCCTGATGCGTGCTGAAACCGCCTGTAGCAATGGTGGTCATGGCATGACAGATGGCGTCAAACCTGTTCATCGGTCCCACGCCATAGGCGATGGCACAAAGCACCGTCAACGCAATGTAGATGATCCACAGCAGGCGCGAGGTGGCGCCCATGGTAGGAGCCAGTTTCTCCACACTCAATCCCGGTGCCTCGGCGGCGAAGAGCGAGACCTTCTTTGAGCCTTTGGCCACCGACGGAAGGAAAGCCAAGGTAAACACCACGACACCCAAGCCGCCCATCCACTGGGTGATGCTACGCCAGAACAAGATGCCGTGCGGCTGCTGGTCAATATTGTTGAGGATGGTGGCACCTGTGGTCGAAAAACCCGACATGGTTTCAAAGAAAGCGTCCGTGACATTGTCGACCGTGCCATTCATCAGGAAAGGCAACATGCCAAACAGTGAAAACAAGACCCATGACAAGGCCACCACCAAGAAAGTGTCGCGAATTTGCAGGGTGCCCCGCTTGCTCATGTTGCCGATATTATAGAGCAACAAGCCCACCGAAGCAGTCAAGGCAGCCGTCAGAAGAAAACAACGGGCATCGGTCTCCCCTGCCACACGCTGATAGTGCAAAGCCACCGCCGAGGTCAGCAGCAACGCCGCCGCCTCAATCAGTAACAATACACCAAACAGCTTGCTTTTCATTTGTTATTCGTTTTTTGACTTCGTGACGCAAAACAATCTATATGTCAACCCTATTTCTAGATTGCTTCGTTCCTCGCAATGACGCGAAGCGCGTCTCTAAACTCTAAACTAAGACCACGGTTGCGCCCAACCTTCGCCATAGTCGAAATCGTCGTCGGCCTCATCGTCGTCCTTTTCCTTATAGGAATGGTCGTCGTAAGGTTTCAGCCAGTTCCTGAACTTATAGGACGGTATCGCCGTGATCTCGCCGTCGGCATCGGGCGACACTGCAATGTCAATCTCATCGGCTGCCAACTCCTTGAGCCATTGTCCCAGCTCGGAAAAGCCCATGTCGGTCACCGTATAACCTTCCCAGTCGCCCTGTGCGGCTTGGGCCGCCAAGGCCTCCGACTCCCAAAGGGGAATATAGGGTTCGCCATCATTGTCTTCCAACATGGCAAAAAAGCCTTCCTTGGCCTCAAGCAGCCACACCTTGCGCGTCTCCAGGATGGCGTTGATGAATTTCTCTAGTTTGTCTCCCATGGCTTAACGTCTTCTTTGTTGTTGCTGCTGAAGCTTGGCCTGTTGCTTTTGGGCCTCTTCCAAACGCTTCATGAAACCGGATTTCTTCTGGGGCTTTTTCTTGTTCTCTTCGATGGTGGCACGCACCTTGTCCTCGTTGATCATCTTGCGGAAGATGAACATCTGGATGAAGGTGATGATGTTGACCAACATATAATAGTAGCTCAAGCCCGAAGAATAGTTATTGAAGATTCCGAAGAACATGATGGGCATCAGGTACATCATCCACTTCATGGGTTTCATCTGCGGGTTGCTCGAGACATCCATTTGTTTGTTGTTCACATAGGTGTAGATGAACGTGGTGATGGTCATCAGCAAGGTGAACAAGCTCAAGTGGTCCATGCCGAGGAACTTCGGGAACTCTATGATGCTGTCGTAGGTCGAAAGGTCGTCAGCCCAAAGGAAAGGCTGCTGACGCAACTCGATACTGGCCGGGAAGAAACGGAAGATGGCGATGAGGATGGGGAACTGCAGCAAGGCGGGCAGACATCCCGAGGCGGGACTCACGCCTGCTTGCTTCTGCAGGTTCATCACGGCCTGTTGCTTCTTCATGGCGTCTTCTTCCTTGGGGTATTTTGCGTTGATGGCTTCCATCTCGGGCTTCAGCACACGGGTGATGGCCGACGACTTGTAGGACTTGAACGCCAAGGGGAACAACAAAGTCTTGATAAGGATGGTCAGGATAAGGATGACAATGCCGTAGTTCCATCCATAGCTACTCAGCCAGTTAAACACGGCGATGACGCCGTAGTTGATCCAACGGATGAGGAAGAAGTTACCCAAATTGATCTGGTCCTGAAGGCCGATGCCATAGCTGCGCAGGGTCTTGAAGTGGTTGGGACCGAAATAGAGCTGCATCGGGATGACGTTGGTCTCAGCCTTCACGTCGTAAGGCACCTCGATATTAGCCATCATCGACTTGAAGTAACGAGGGTTGTTCGACTTGCGTGTCTGGGTGGCCATGCGCGCGTTCTCAAACTCATTCTTGGCCACAATCACGTTGCAGAAGAAACGTTGTTTGAACGACACCCATTTCAGTTTGCTGTTCACCGTCTGCTCGGTATCTTTCTGCTCATTGAGGTGGTCGACGTCCTTGTCGGTCAGCGAGCGATAATACACCGACTCACCGGCAAAACGGTCGGTGCTCTTCTCCTGCTTCATCAGGTCGACTTCCCAGTCGAGTGTCATGTAGTCGGCATTGGTGGCTATAACGTCTTTCAGCCCAACCGTGCGGATGTCGAAATCCATCATGTAGTTGTCGTAGCGGACCGTATAGGTATACTCAAGGTATTTCCCCGGATCGTCGGTAGGAAGGCGCAGGGCGAAGACAACGCTGTCGTTCTCCCCCACTGTCATGTCGCCACCAGCGTAAGGCTGTCCGTTCATATAAGGCTGGAAATAGAACTGAGAGGTGTTGACGATACGGTTCTGTGCAAAGAACGAGAGGTCGAACTTGGCTGTCTCAGGGTCGAAGGAAATCAGTGGCAGCGAGTCGTAGGTCTTATAGTCCTTCAGCTCCACTTGTTTCAAGAAACCGCCTTTGTTGGTAAAGGTCAGCTTTTGCAACTTGTTCTCGATGGTCCAGGTTTGTTCCGAGCCCTCTGCTGCAGCGGCGAAGACGCCGTATTTGTCGCGCAGGTTGTTCTGCATGAGTTGCGCCCTACCAAGGGAATCCAATTCTGAGAGCTGTGCCGTGTCGGCCTGCAAGGCAGCCATTTGTGCCGCCTGTTGCTCCGCCGTGCGAATCGAATCAAGAGCCATCTGCTCCAGTCTAGCCTGACGGATGGAGTCCTGTATGCGCTGTTGTTCGGCCAGTTGCTCCTTTGAAGGAGTCATAAAATACATCCAGCCGAAGAGGATGGCTGCGATGAGGACAAAACCAATTAAAGTGCTTTTATTGTTCATTCTATGATAATTTGCAAATAAGGCGGCAAAGATACAAAAAAAAGTGTCCCGAAGGACACTTTTTCATTTGACAACACTACTTTTTCAGTGAAAGCGCTGAATCAATAGTAACGGTAGCTCTTCACCTGGCCGATATGGCGGGCGAGGCGGACCACCTGGTTGCTGTAGCCGAACTCGTTGTCGTACCACAGATACAGGATCACGGTCTTGCCGTCTTCGCTGACCTTGGTGGCCGGAGCGTCGAAGATGCAGGCGCAGCTGTCGCCGATGCCGTCGCTCGAGACGAACTCCGTATTGCTGCTGAAGCGGATCTGCTCGATGAGGTTGCCCTCCAAGCAGGCCTTACGGAAGGTCTCGTTGACTTCTTCAACGGTGGTCTCACGTTCGAGGTCGAGAGCCAACACTGCCAACGACACGTCAGGCGTAGGCACACGCACGGCGTTGCTCGTCAGCTTGCCCTTCAGTTCGGGGATGGCTTTGGCGGCTGCCTTGCCGGCACCCGTCTCGGTGATGACCATGTTCAACGGGGCTGAACGACCACGACGTTCTTTCTTGTGGTAGTTGTCCAGCAGGTTCTGGTCGTTGGTGTAGCTATGGATGGTCTCGATGTGGCCTTTCACGATGCCGAAGTTCTTCAGCATGACTTCGAGGCCAGGCACGATGGCATTGGTGGTACAGCTGGCAGCTGAGAAGACGGTCTCGTTCTCAAGGTCGAGCGTGTCTTGGTTGACGCCGTACACCACATTCGGGATGTCGCCCTTGCCAGGAGCGGTGAGCAGCACTTTGGCTACGCCTTTGGCCTGCAGGTGACGCGACAGTGACTCCCTGTCACGGAAGGCACCCGTGTTGTCGATGAGCAAAGCATCGTTGATGCCGTATTGCGTGTAGTCGAGGTCCTCGGGGTTCTTGCTTTCGAGGAAGAGGATCTTCTGTCCGTTGACCATCATGGCATTCTCCTCCAGCAGCGGATAGCAAACGCCATGGAAGTAACGGTGTACCGAGTCGGTGCGGAACAGGTTGATACGCTTGAGGATGTCTTCAGGAGAGTTCTTGCGGGTGACGATGGCGCGCACGCGAAGGGCATCGCCACGGCCAGCCATCTCGGTCATCTCACGGCAAAGGATACGGCCGATACGACCGAAACCGTAAAGGATGACGTCCTGCACCTTGTTGCTGCGCGGGTTGGCGTCGATGATGTAGCTGAGCTTGTCGCGGACAAAGGCAGTCACGTTGTTGTTATACTTTTCCTTCTCATCCGTCCATTCGGAGTTGAGGCGGCCGAGGTCGATACGGGCAGGGGCGAGATTCTCGGCAAGAAGTGCCTTGGCGATGAGCAATGAATCCTGTACACGGACCGGCTTGCCCAAGACCGTCTCGGCACGGAGGTGCTTATTGAGGATCTTGCCTGAACCACGGTTGACCAGCAGCGAACGCAACATGATAAGTTCCACTGACTTGTCGTACCACAGTCTACCAACGATGTTGATAAGTTCGTTGGCGGCTTTTTCGTTTTCATTCCACGCTTTTAGCGAGGTTTCGAAGTTGTCGTTGTTCATGACTACAATTTTTTGTTATTTATTGGGTATTTGATTGAGGCAAAGATAGCCAATAATTCCATTCAAAAAAGAAAAATCAACATAAAACTGCCTTTTTGACTTTTTTTCTGCAACAATTGCCTTTGGCCCCAGCCAAAATCACATTCTGGCGTTAACCACATCCCAATTGACGATCTGCCACATGGCAGCGATATGGTCGGGACGGCGGTTTTGGTAATCAAGATAATAGGCGTGTTCCCAAACATCAAAGGTCAACAGCGGCTTCAAGCCACGCTGCACAGGGTTGCCGGCGTTGGTTTCCTGTGTGATGACCAGCTTGCCCTCCTTATCGGCAGAGAGCCACACCCAACCTGATCCAAACAAGGTTGCGCCTTTCTTCGAAAACTCATCCTTGAAAGCCTCGAAGCTGCCAAACTGTGCCTCGATGGCAGCAGCAATCTTACCAGTAGGCTTGTTGTCGGCCTTGGGGGCGCGCAGCTGCAGGAAATACATTTCATGGTTGAGGATTTGGCCAGCATTGTTAAACACACCGCCGTCAGCCGTCTTCACAATCTCAGCCAGTGGCATGTCTTCGTATTTTGTGCCCACGATGGCAGCATTCAGATTGTTGACATAAGCCTGCAAGTGCTTGCCATGGTGGAATCCTATCGTTTCCTTGCTGATGACAGGTTCCAAAGCGTTTGCCTCATAGGGCAACGGAATCAATTCGTATTTCATGTCGTAAAGAATTAAATGATTGTTTCAATGGTTGATTACGTCTGCAAAGATAACGAAAAAATACATCCTTGCAAAGGAAAATAAAAAAGGCTCCGTTTGGAGCCTCTTTTTATTGGTTGGTATACATCTTATACAAAGCAGAATCAGGCTCTGCCCTCAATTTCTTCAATGCCTTGTCACGGATCTGACGCGTCCGTTCGCGCGAGATATTGAGTTTCATTGCAATCTCCTCAAGAGAGTATTCACGCGGAGTCCCCAAACCAAAATACATGCTCAGGATGGTCCTTTCCTTCTCCGACAGTCGGTCGAGAGAATGACGGATCGCCATGCTTGCCGACTCCTGTTCAACCGCGTCGTCGGTTTGTTCGACATCATCCTGGACAAATATGTCCAAGAAATTGGTGTCGTCATCCTCATCGATAGGCGCGTCGGTAGAAACATGGCGTGCGTTGAAGCTCAGTAGCTGCTCCACCTTGTCGTCAGGCATATCCACCATTTCCGCCAATTCTTTCGTCGTGGGCTTACGTTCCAGCTTCTGCTCCAAGATGGAAGAAGCTTTCTTCACCTTCGAGATGGCGCCCACCTGATTCATCGGCAGACGTATGATTCGCGCCTGTTCAGCCACGGCTTGCAAGATGCTTTGACGGATCCACCACACGGCATAGGAGATGAACTTGAAGCCACGGGTCTCGTCGAAACGCTGTGCCGCCTTCACCAAACCTAGATTGCCCTCGTTGATCAGATCCTGAAGGCTTAATCCTTGGTTTTGATATTGTTTAGCCACAGACACCACAAAACGCAAGTTCGACCGCACCAGCTTATCCAAAGCCACCTGGTCGCCCGCCTTGATGCGTTGGGCGAGTTCCACCTCCTCGTCCGCCGTCAGCAAGGTCTCCTTGGCGATGTCGCTCAGATACTTGTCCAAAGTACCCGAACTTCGGTTGGTGATCTGTTTTGAAATTTTTAGTTGTCTCATTCTCAAATCTTTAAATTGTTCTTATTGTTTGTTTTTTTCTTTCTTATTCCCTTCATGTCAACCTCCACAATCCACCCTTTATGCGTGAAGCTTACGTCTCACACATTAGGTTAATTCAATACAAAAACCATACCGAAGTCTTTGATTTTCAGAAAATTCTTTCTTAACGCTACTTTAATAGTAGAACGTTCCCATCATGCCGTTGGGATACACACCTTCGATGGTGGTACGGCGTGAGCGGGAGTTCTTGAGTGCATTCTCAAGGTCGGTCTTGCTATTCACGGCAGTCCCGTTCACCTTGGTGATGACGAAATCGACGGGAACGCCTGAGTTCATGAACCTACCCTGACGAATTTCGACGATCTTCAAGCCTTTCTTAATGTTAAGACGGCTCATGTCGTTTTGGTTGATGGGTTGCAGCATCAACCCAAACTCGGAATTGTAGAAAGAGTCGCCTTTCTTGACCACGTCCACATTGCCGGCTTCGTTAAGCAGCGTCAGCTCATATTGATGGTGATGGCCTTTGCGGTTCACTTCCACATTAACCCTGTCGCCAGGACGGTATTGGCGGATGCTTTCCATCAATTGGGTAACCGTATTCACTTTCTTACCGTTGATGGCTGTCACCACATCGCCTTTCTGTACGCCTGCCATAACAGCGGCGCCACCTTCGGTCACATCGGCGACATACACGCCTTCGATGTTCTCCAAGCCTTCCTTCTCGGCCAACTCTTGGGTGAGTTCGGCCGGATAAATGCCGATATAGCCACGCTGTGTCTCACCATAGAGCAATAGGTCGTCGACCACCTTGCGGACAATGTTGGACGGAATGGCGAAAGAATAGCCTTCATAGGAACCGGTGTGCGAAGCGATGGCGGCGTTGATGCCCACCAACTCGCCCTTGGTGTTCACCAAGGCGCCACCACTGTTACCAGGATTGACAGCGGCATCTGTCTGGATGAAGGATTCAACAGAGGTACCTTCACCCAAGATGCTGAGGTTACGTGCCTTGGCACTCACAATGCCAGCGGTGACGGTTGAAGTCAAGTTGAAAGGATTACCCACGGCGAGCACCCATTCTCCAATGCGCACATTATCGGAATCCCCAAAAGTGAGATACTCCAAGTCGGAAGCATCCACTTTAATCAATGCCAAGTCGGTGGTAGGATCCGTACCGACGATGGAAGCTGTTTTCTTTACCTTATTATTAAAGGTAACCTCCACTTCGTCGGCACCCTCCACGACGTGGTTGTTGGTGACAATATAACCGTCAGGTGTCAAAACGACGCCTGAGCCATAGGCCACCATGGTGTTGTTGCGTGTTTGGCCAGGATAGCCGTACAACTGACCCAACAAAGCGCCAAAGAAATCATCGTAGGTATTGCTCTGTCGGACCACTTTTGTCATGATATGTACTACTGCGTCGACGCTACGTTCGGCGGCGTCAACGAAGTCGGGCGTGCCCTCGGCAGGCAAAAATGCCGCACGTTGCACCTGCACTTGTTGAGCCTGTTCTATCTGCGAAACAGGTTCCTGTTGTTCAATCTGGTTTTCGCCCTCATTGGCGTTTTGGGTTTGATTTCCACACGATGCCATGGCCAACAAGCCAGCCAGCACCAAAGTCATACTCACTTTTCTCATCTTAACTCAGTTTGGGATATTTCATTTATTTCTTGTCTCATTAATGCTTTTTTTCAGACTTTATTGCACCGAAAAGTGTATTTTTGTCGAAAAATTGGCAGGAAAAACTCATCAAAATATGTGCCATTATCCTGCGATACAATAGATTTTTCAACACCCTGAACCCCTATGTTCATCAAAAACGACATTTTAGCCTTACGTAGCGCTGAACCCGACGATGCCGAACAGATCTACTTGTGGGAAAACGACCGCGACATCTGGCGCATCAGCGGCACCCACGCGCCCTATTCCCGCTTTCAGATCGAACAGTTCCTGTTGGGCAACAACGACCTGCCGTCGCAAAAGCAACTCAGGCTGATGGTCGACCTGCCCAACCGCCAAACCATCGGCTGCATCGACATTTTCGATTACGATGCCTTTAACAGCCGTGCAGCATTAGGCATCCTCATCGACAAAGCGTTTCGCCAACAGGGTTACGCCAAAGCCGCCTTGGCCTTATGCACCGAATACCTCTTTAAGGATGTGATGCTTCATCAAGTCTATTGTTCCATTGACGCCTGCAACACAGAGAGCCAGAAACTCTTCCTTGGCCAAGGATTCGAACAATGCGGCCAAAGAAAAGACTGGATCAGAACCGCCGAAAGATATATTGACGTATATGAATACCAACTCATTAACAAAGAATAACCCATGATCAAGATACAAACCACCCTACCCAAAGAGAACAGGTCGCGCGGCAAAAGCAAGAAGAAAAGCAGCAAGCGCACCACCATAACCGTATTTCTTGTGTTGTTGGTTCTGTTGACCTTTGCCCTAGCATTCGGATATTGGCTGTATCGGAGCGTCATGTCGCCCAACGTGAAGACCGCCGATGGGAAAGACATGGAACTGTTTATCCCGACAGGTGCCGACTACGAGCAGGTGCAACACATCATCGGAGAAGCCGGCTTCTTGGTCAACGAAAACAGCTTCAACTGGTTGGCACAAAAGAAGGAGTACCCCCAAAACATACACCCCGGCCGTTACATCGTGAAAGACGGCATGAACAACAACCGGCTCGTCAACATGTTGCGTGGTGGCCTGCAAACACCTGTGAAAGTCACCTTCAACAACATGCGCAATGTCGACCAACTGGCTGGCCGCATCGCCAACCAAATCGAAGCCGACTCGTCATCCATCTCTAATCTGCTCCATAATCAAGATTATATCAACCAATTGGGCTTCAACAAATACACCATCCCCGCCCTGTTCCTGCCTGACACCTACGAGTTTTACTGGAACACGGATGCCGAAGGATTTGTAGCCCGTATGTTTCAGGAATACAACAAGTTTTGGACCGAGGAGCGCAAACAACAGGCCCAATCCAAAGGTCTTAATCCAGTACAAGTCAGCACTTTAGCATCCATCGTCAACAAAGAAACCAATATGAGCGACGAGATGCCACGTGTTGCTGGCGTTTATCTCAACCGTTTGAACAACAATTGGATGCTACAAGCCGACCCCACCCTAATCTTTGCTTGGAACGACTACAGTATCAAACGTGTTCTCGACCGACACAAGGAGATAGAATCACCTTACAACACCTATAAACACATGGGGCTTCCTCCAGGGCCCATCTGCATCCCTTCCATCGCTGCCGTCAAAGCGGTGCTGAACGCCGAGGACCACCATTATTTCTACTTCTGCGCCAAGGAAGACTTCTCGGGGTATCATAATTTTGCCAAAACGCTGGCCGAGCACAACCGCAATGCGGCCAAATACCAGCAGGCATTAAACCAAAAAGGAATTCTAAAGTAATACCATAGATAACAGCATAAAACGAATTGTCATGAAAGCATTTAAGGCATATGATATTCGTGGGGAATGGGGTACCGACCTCAACGAAGAAATCGCTTATCGCATCGGATATTTCCTACCCGACGTCCTTGACACTGACACCTATTTGGTAGGGCGCGACATGCGGCTCTCGTCACCGACCCTGTTCGAGGCGCTTACACGTGGCCTTATTGACCGTGGGAAGAACGTAGACAGCATCGGTTTGTCAACCACCCCGTTGGTCTATTGGTCGACGGCCAAGTTCGGCTATGGTGCCTCCATCCAAATCACGGCGTCGCACAACCCCAAGCATCACAACGGCCTTAAGATTTCGGCCGCCAACGCCCTACCCGTCGGATACGACACCGGATTGAACCGATTAGAGGCTTTGGTGGAAAGCGACAAAACGACGACGCCTTGCAGCAAAAAAGGTCAAATCAGGGAGAAAAATGTCTATGCCGAGTATCTCGCTTTCCAACGGCAGTTTGTCGGCGACCTTTCCAACCTTAACATCGCCGTGGACTGCAGCAACGGCATGTCGTCATTATTTGTCCACGAGCTGATTGGCAAGGCACATTACATCAACGACACCCTTGACGGCAACTTCCCGAGCCACGAGCCCAACCCATTGGAATCCAATGCACAAGAGCAGATCAAAGCGTTGGTAATGAAAGAAAAATGCGATATCGGGCTCCTCTTCGACGGCGATGCCGACCGCATCACCTTCATCGACGAAAAAGGGCGGTTCATCAGCCCCGACCTCATCATTGCCTTCCTAGGCGACTATTTCATTGGTGAGCAGCAACAGAAAGGCATCGTGCTTCAAGACATCCGCAGCTCGCGCGCCATCCAAGAGTATCTGAACCGTTATCAAGCCAAGGTGGAAACCTGGCGTGTGGGACGAGCCTATGCCGCCTTGAAACTCAGGGAGCTGGACGGCTGCTATGGCGGAGAGTTGGCCGGGCATTACTATTTCCGTGACTTCTATTACTCCGACTCTGCCCTTCTGGCCGCTTCCATCGTGCTACGCCTTCTCAACGAACGCAAAAAGCAAGGGATGACGCTCAGCCAAATCATCGATGCCATCTCTCCCTATTACAACTCAGGGGAAATCAACTTCAAGATCGAGCGCAAACAAGAGGCCATGGATGCCGTACGCGAGCATTTCATGAGCCAGGAAAAACCTGAACGTTTTTTGGACTTCGACGGCTACCGGCTTGACTATCCCGACTGGTGGTTCAACATCAGGCCTTCCAACACGGAGCCTTACCTGCGATTCTTGTGCGAAGCCAAGAGCGAAAGCAAGTTGAACGAGCTCATGACCACAGTGAAGGACATCGTTGCCAGCTTTGCATAACAGGAAAATTTCATATCTTTGCAAAAAATATCGCCATGAAAAAGATTCGCATATTAGCCATTGTCTTCATAGGACTCGTCATCTGCAGCTGCCAGAATCCTTCTAAGTCAAGGAACTACATGGACGAAGGAGAAAAAATGATGGTGGTCTACAGCCAATACGACAAAGCGGAAGAACTCTTCACAAAAGCCATCAAGTATGACCATGGCAATTTTGAAGCATATTATTTTAGAGGCTGTGCTAAAATCAACAACAACAAATTGATGGAAGCCATTGCCGATTTCGAGAAAGCCATTGAGCTGAAGCCCGACTTCGCCGATGCCTATTTTAATATTGGCAGGGCCTATTTCTTACTCCATGACGATGACATGATGTGCCAGTATTACAGGTTGGCACAAAAATACGGCCGCCCCAACCTTGAGGACTACCTCCAGAAATGCGAACAAAGCGGGCACTGATTACTCGTTTTCCGAAAAATGATCCACCACAATGAGGTCACCGTCCTCGTTGTAGGTTTTCCATTCACCCACCTTCTCCCCTTTTGAATACAGGCCTTCTTCCTTGACATTCGTATTGGGATAATAGGTTTTGGCCGGACCTTCCAACATGCCGTTATGATACTGGCCTTCCATCAGCAAAACGCCGGTGTCGGAATACTTTTTGCACACGCCTTCAGGAATACCGTTCACATATTGTGTCTCTTCGGCCAGCTTTCCGTTTTTCGGATTATACAGGCGCGACCATCCGTTCACCTTGCCGCCCACATTGTCTTCCGAAAGAAGCAACTGCCCGCTTTCCTTGTCAAAATAGCGCCATTCGCCTTCCTTTTTCTGGTTGACGTAATATCCCGTGGCGACCACCCTGCCATTGGGCGCATAGGTCTTATTGAGTGCCTTGTCGCCTGTCTTGTCGAACGTATTGGTAGCCTTCAGGTTGCCTTGTTCGTCATAATACCTGAATTCTCCTTTACACTTGTCGTTCTTGAACGCTCCTTCATACCGTTTCTGTCCATTGGGGTAAAAATCCACCCATTGGCCTTGGCGGCGGCCCTTAGAATCCGTTTGGTTGAAATCTTGTGCCAATGCGGTAATCGAAAGCAGCATGACGAAAAAAGAAAGGAAATATCTTTTCATGATTTTAAGTTTTACGATGCAAATTTAGAGAATTAACGTAAATTTGCCGCCAATATTATGGCAGAATACTCATCTTTATTATTGGAGAATGCCGTTGAATCGCTATCGAAGCTTCCCGGCATCGGCAAGAAGACAGCCTTGCGTCTGGCGCTTCATCTGCTTTCCGAGGACCGCTTGGAAACGGAACAGCTGGCCGATTCGTTGCTGAAAATGAAGCACAACATCATGTTGTGCGAACGTTGCTACAACATCAGCGACACCAAGGTGTGTTCCATCTGCAGCAACCCACGACGTGACGAAAACACGCTTTGTGTGGTGTCCGACATGCGTGACGTGCTCGCCATCGAGCGAACGGCTTCCTACAACGGCCTTTACCATGTATTGGGTGGCGTTATCAGCCCCATCGAAGGCATCTCCCCCAACGACCTGAAAATCGCACAGCTCATACAGCGCACCAAAAGCGAAGACATTAAAGAGATTATTCTTGCCTTACCCGCAACCATCGAAGGCGACACCACCAACTTTTACATTTTCAGGCAACTGAATGAATTCAAAGGGAAAATCTCTGTGATATCAAAAGGCATCGCCGTTGGCGACGCCTTAGAATTTGTCGATGAAATCACTTTGGGACGTTCGATACAGAACCGCATCCCTTTCAACCAAAAATAATGCTGTTTTTTACGACGCGTCACCTAACGCTACGCGTTCTCATCAAACAGATCCAGCTGGTTTTCCGTGACATAAATATCAGTCGGCACTTCATATTCGTATGCAGTGATAAAACGTTCGATATTCCGCTTTATCAGTTTGATGGGGGTCGTTTTGCGGGCCTTGCAGTAATTGCGCAACGAGCGATACTGACCTGACGAAAGCTTGAACGTGATCGCATGGTATTGGTAACTGCGACGCTTCCTTTTCTTGTTCTGCTGTTGTCCCATAACACACTGGTTTGATGGCACGAAATAACAAAAACAAAACGAATAATCCAAATTATCACAAAAGTTTTCTATATTTGTTATCCCTAATATGCCGAGAATATGAAAGTCACTGTCATAGGAGAAGCCAACATCGATATTGCCGTGGTACGCTCGTCAGAAACGTCAAAAGGAGGATGCCTACCAGGAAGGATTACCTTCCATCATGGTGGCGTGGCACGCAACGTTGCCCATAACCTTTGTCTGCTTGGACATTCAGTAAGGCTCATGACCGTTTTCGGTGGTGACGAGCTGGCCGACCGACTTATCAGCGACTGCCAAAAGATTGGGATGGATTTGTCGTTGTCCAGACAATATAAGGATACAAAAAGTCCCGTCTTTCTAAGTTTCAACGACGAAACTGGCGACATGCTTTCCGCGGTGTCCGACATCGCACTGAACAGCAAGATGGATATGGATTGGGTCAAAAGCAGGATGGCCGACCTCAACGCCTCTGAAGTCGTCGTTGCCGACACCTTGTTGTCTGCCGACGCCCTCGCCTATCTCATTGACCATTGTAGTGTACCTTTGTTTATCGACACCGTTTCACCAGGCAGGGCCCTGCTTTTGTCGGAAGCCTTGTCTGTTTCAAGTAAGCGTTCCTTATTTGCCATCAAATGCAATCTTGCCGAAGCGACAGCCCTCTCGGGGCAGGCCGACCCTACTGAGGCGGCAAAAGCGCTTAATGGGATGGGGATAGAGCATGTCTATTTGACGATGGGCCATCAGGGAGCACTTCACAGTTACAATGGCATGATGACAACGCTTCCTTCGTTTCCTGTCCAACTCGTCAATGTGACCGGATCGGGCGATGCCTTCTTAGCCGGTGTCGTCCACGCCCATTCACTGGGATTGTCTGATGCTCAAGCTTTGGATTACGGTTTGAAGGCTGCGCAACACAACATAAAAAACGAAGCGCCGGTCAACCCGACGCTTCGCATTTCGGTATTTGAAGAATGATTTCGCTTAGAAGCTGAATCCGATACGGCCCAACACCATGACAGGTTGGATGGTGCCAAAGGTGCGATAGTTGGTTTCAGTATTCGTGACATTGTCGTTGAGAGCGGTTCTCTTGATGGTCTCTTCACCTTTCACCTCAGCCTTGCCAAGATTGTAGAAGCTGCAGCCAATGCGCAGGTTCTTAGCCACTTCAACGCCGACACCAAATTGATAGGCGAAGCTGAAAGCATTGTCATACTTTTGAGTGACTCTCTCGCTACCCTCAAATCCTAAGATATTTAGCTTACCAACCGATTCCATTGGGGTGATGAAACGGAGGTTGCCGCCAAGACCTGCCTCGGCATAAACCCCAAACTGGGGATTGATGTTGTAGAGATAGTTCAAACCCAACATAGCTGGCACGTTGATGTACTTAGGAGTAGCATCGTAGGAAAGGCTACCGTTAAGATACTGAAGGTCCCAGCTGCCATTACGGTAATCAGCTTTGAGTTCCGAATTGGGTCCGTTGTAGAAGCCGTCCAAAGAAAGCATCACGCCAAGGCCTTTGACGCCAACATTGAAGTACCATTTAAGACCAGCATTGAAACCGATGGCAGCGCCCGCTTGTGTGGCATCGACGGTCTTTAATGCAAATGCATTGATACCGTCATATTTGGCAAAGTCATTCATCGGGAAAGAGGCTCCCAGGTACATGGCACCACGTGTTTGGGCCATAGCTTGACTGCCAACCATCATTGCAGCAGCCAAAACGATTAAAGTTGCAAATTTCTTCATGGTAACTGTGTTTTAATTAGTTAGTATTGTTATTTAAACCATTTTATTAGCTTCTTCCAAAATCATGTCGGCAAAACGCTCGGCTTCCGCTTCGGTTTTTCCTTCCGAATAAATGCGGATGATGGGTTCGGTATTCGACTTGCGCAAATGGACCCATCCCTCCTCGAAGTCGATCTTCACGCCGTCGATGGTGGTCACCTTTTCGTCCTTGAACTTCTCGGCGAATTTGGCAAGGATGCCATCCACGTCGGTCGTAGGTGTCAGTTGGATCTTGTTCTTCGACATGAAATAGGCGGGGTATGTCTTCTTCAGCTCAGAACACTTCACCTTCTTCTCAGCCAGTTGTGTCAAGAACAAGGCCGTGCCGACCAAGGCATCGCGGCCATAATGCAGCTCAGGATAGATGACGCCACCATTGCCTTCGCCGCCGATGACCGCACCTACTTCCTTCATCTTCTCTACCACATTCACCTCTCCTACTGCCGCTGCAAAGTATTGTTGACCATGTTTTTGTGTCACATCACGTAAAGCCCTGGTCGAAGACAGGTTGCTCACTGTTGGGCCGGGCGTATGCTTCAAGATGAAATCGGCCACAGAGACCAAAGTATACTCCTCGCCAAACAGCTCACCGTCCTCCTTGACGAAGACCAGACGGTCTACATCGGGGTCGACGACCACGCCGAAATCGCAGCCTTGTTCCTTGACATAGCGGCAAATATCGGTGAGGTTCTGTGCCAGGGGCTCAGGCGTATGGGCAAATTTGCCCGTAGGCTCGCAATTAAGTTCAAGAACCTCTTTCACGCCCAAAGCACGCAGCATCTTTGGGATGGCGATGCCGCCCGTCGAGTTGACCGCATCGACAGCCACTTTGAAATTGGCCTGGGCGATGGCTTCTTTGTTGACCAAAGGCAGCTGGCAGACCATATCAACATGCTTGTCCATCCAGCCGTCCACCTGCTGATAGCTGCCGATTTCGTCAATCGGTACAAAGTCAAAATCATCCTTGGCAGCCACGTCAAGGAGCCAGGCACCTTCGGCGGCTGAAATGAACTCGCCCTTGTCATTAAGAAGCTTCAGGGCATTCCATTGAGCAGGGTTATGACTGGCCGTTAGGATAATGCCAGCGTCGGCCTTCAAGCCTGTAACGGCGATCTCCGTGGTCGGCGTAGTGCTCAGCCCGATGTCAAGCACATCGGCGCCCATGGCCTGCAACGTGCCACAAACCACCTGGTTCACAAGGAATCCCGACAAACGGGCATCACGGCCCACCACCACCTTAGGATGCTTCACCCCTTTAGTATGTTGAACGAATTTGACAAATGCGGCAGTGAACTTCACCATGTCGATAGGTGTAAGGTTGTCGCCCGGCTGGCCACCGATGGTACCTCTGATGCCGGAAATGGATTTAATCAGGGTCATATTTACTGTATTTTAAAATCTAATAGAATAGGATAATGGTCAGAAGCCTTGTAGCGGCAGCGCTCGAAGCGGAGCGGTGTCACCGCCGTGTCGGCCCAAATATAATCGATGCGCAGCAGGGGAAGCTTGCCCGCATAGGTCGGCTTGATGCCACGGCCCACCTGGGTAAAGGTGTCCACAAAACCAGCCTTCCGCATTTGGTTGTAATTATACGACAAAGGCGGTTCGTTGAAGTCACCACAAACCAGAACGGGGGCGTCGACGGATGGCATTCCCTCAAGGACCCGTTGTAACTCTTCGCTACGACGTTGGAAAGCAAAGTTAAGCTTATGCAGCAGCTTCTTACTCAAAGTGTCGAGCTTCTGGCGCTCAGCGCTACTCAACAGAAGATCGATCTCATTGTCAGTGATCATATAGGATAGCAGGTGCACATTGGCCACATAGAACTTTCCTTTCTCACCCGCATCCACTGATACCATGATTCCGTAGGTGTTCTCTTGTCCGAAGCCACTGTCCTCGTCCACCTTTTCGACAGGATACTTCGAGAAGACTACATTGCCTCCATAGTTACGTTTCTTGTTATAATACACATAAGAATAGCCCGAAGACTCTGCAAACAGTTCGATGCACTTGGGACGAGTTACGCCTTGTTTAAAAGCCGAAAACTCCTGGCAACACAAGATGTCGGGGTTCTCCTCCTTTACTTTCTCCATCACTTGTCGAGCCATGCATTCCTTGTCTGTCTTTCCGTCGATATGGTCGAAATTATGGACATTATAGCTCATGATCCTGACACTTGTGGTGGCTTCGACCTTCTTGCCAAAGGAATAGGACCGTTTCAGTCCAGGAATAGCTATCAAAAGGGCCAGTACGGCAATCCAGGCCTTTCGCGACCATAACAGTAGAAGCAGGAGAAACACCACCACATTGAAAACGAAAATCTCCCAAAAAGCCAAGCCGAAGATCGTGGTCCAGATGAAATTTTGCGGGTTGATGAAGCCATTGATCACGCTCAAGGCCATTGCCACCAAACCCAAAAGGGCCAGCAGCGTCAGCAGAAACACCAACAGCCTCCCCAAAAAGCCCCTTCTACCCTTTTCTTTCTCCTCCATCTCACTTGCTGTTTTTAAACAGGAACTCTTTTTCTTCGTCAGTCAGGCTACTATAGCCGTTCTTGGCCACCTTATCAAGGATGGCGTCGATATCCTTCTCTTTCTGCGCCTTTTGGTAGTTGTATTCCTCATCAGAACGCGGCGCCTTTTCATAAACTTCCTCATAACGTGTGTACTTCATGCCCGACCTTTTCTTCCAGGACTGAAAGATGTCTTTCAATTTTCTGAAGTTCTTGTTCGGCCCCGCCGGATTCTTTTTCCAATACAAGATCAAGAACAAGCCGAACAACATACCCCCCAGGTGGGCAAAATGCGCAACATTGTCGACACCGGTAAGCCCAGTGATCAATTCGATGACCGCATAACCGATGACAAACCATTTGGCCTTGATGGGGATGAGGAAATAGAAGTAAATCATCGCGTTGGGGAACATCATTCCGAAAGCCAACAGCAGGCCGTAGATGGCACCTGAAGCACCGACGGTGTTCATCATGTTCAGATAGGTATCCATCGTGACGATGGACCCGCCCATGTTCACAGTGGAATAGTCAGCCAAGGAAGTGGCATATTGGATGTATTGCACCAATTCCTGGCAAAGCCCTGCGCCGATGCCGCATACCATATAGAACAGAAGGAAACGCTTTGACCCCCAAAGGTTCTCTAGCGTGTTTCCAAACATCCATAATGCGAACATATTGAAAAACAGGTGTCCGAAATTGGCATGCATGAACATATAGGTGATCAGCTGATAAGGCTGAAAATGACTGGCCTTGAAGAAATGGAGTCCCAGATACTCCGTTAGGTCGATATTAAAACGTTCAAAGGTATAGGTAGCCAGAAATAACAAAACATTGATGATCAACAGATGTTTTACGACTGTTGGAAGTACCTTGAAACCCGTGGGGCTAAATTGTTGGCTCATTTTTTCGGTTTGTTGTAACGGTTAATTCAATCGGTTCTGCAATTCCTCCAAACTAATGATGGCAAACACCTTTTTTCCATTTGGTGCTATCTCAGGCACATTGCACGCAAACAACTGGTCAACAAGGTTTTGCATTTCAAATTCGGACATATACGTCTCAGCCTTGACACTCAGTTGAGCAGCCATGGTCTTTGCCATGCTCAGTTTTTTGTCCAACTGCAGATCGGTACGGTTTATTTTATAGTTGTCCAAAATCTTCTCCACCAATGCGACGGCATCGCTCCCTGCAGAATCCGACGGGGTTCCGTTGATCATGAATGTTGTCGGGTTGACTTGTTCGATACGGAAGCCTAGGTTCTCCATCTCCGGCATCAGTTCTTTCAAAAGCGAGGCATCGTTCATGTTCAAGGTGATGGCTTGCGGGAAAAGCTCTTGTTGTGCACTTCCGCTTTGCCCTTCCAGTTGTTTCAAATACTTTTCAAAAAGCACCCTCGAATGGGCTAAATGCTGGTCGATGAACAAAATGCCAGACTTAACAGTGGTGATGATATATGATTGGTTGATTTGGATATATTGGCACTTACTTCGAGTAACGCTTGAGTTGTTTTGCGTTTCTTGCTCAGTTTCCTTCAGGTCTTCTCTTTCCCCATAGAGCAATCTCCAATCACCCGGATTCTGCCTTTTGGGAGCATAATTACTGCCAGACGAAACCGATCCATGATGGCTACTGCTCGGTTGGTTGAACGGGTTGTAGTTTTCATCTACGGGGACCGAAGGAAACACGACAGGACGCGACATTTTTGCCACCTCTCCAAAATCAATATTTTGGTTGGGATTGGCATCGAAGTCGATGGTCGGCGACAAGTTATGCTGTCCGATCGCTTTTCTCACGGCAGCATGTAATATGGCATACACCAACTTGACATCCAAAAAGTTAACTTCGGTCTTTGTCGGATGGATGTTAATGTCGATATCGGCTGGATCCACTTCGATATTGAGGAAATAGCCCGGGAAACTGTCCTTGGGGATCATCTCCATGAATGCGTTCTCGATGGCATGATGCAGGTAAGCATGCTTGATAAAGCGCTTGTTCACGAAAAAGTACTGTTCTCCCCTTGTTTTTTTGGCATATTCTGCCTTAACGATATAACCATGGATGCGCACCCGTTCCGAATCCTGATTGACGGGAAGCAGTTTTTCCTCATAATTGTTTCCGAAAAGGCCCATGATCCTTTGTTTCAGGTTGCTGGGATAAAGATGATACAACTCTTTCCCGTCGCTGGTCAAAGTAAAGCCGACCTCGGGGTTCATCAAGGTAACCCGGGTGAATTCCTCCACGATATGACGCATCTCCGCCGCCGGAGACTTAAGGAAATTGCGTCGGGCGGGGACATTGTAAAACAGGTTCTTGACAAAAAACGTAGTGCCGACAGGCATGGGTGCCAAGGTTTGTTCCTTCACCACCGAGCCTTCGTTGACGATGCGAGTACCCACCTCGTCTTCCTTGCGACGGGTCTTCAGCTCCACTTGCGAAATGGCGGCAATACTCGCCAATGCCTCGCCACGGAATCCCATGGTGCGGATTGCAAACAAATCCTCTGCCTTGCTGATTTTTGAGGTGGCATGGCGCTCGAAGCACAATCGGGCATCCGTTTCCGACATGCCGCATCCATTATCGACCACCATGATCAAGGTCTTGCCTGCATCTTTAACAACCAAGTCAATCTGGGTGGCACCAGCATCCAAGGCGTTCTCCATCAGCTCTTTCACAGCAGATGCAGGTCTCTGGATCACCTCACCTGCGGCAATCTGGTTGGCTACGCTATCTGGCAACAGCTTGATGATATCCAACATGACCTTTGGATTGAATTCCGGATGCTAATGATTATCTTCCCGTCAGTCCCCTGACAATATTCGTCATCAAAGGGGTGCAGAAGACGAAATAGAAAACGAACAGCACGAAGATGCCCAACACGATGCGGCGAAACAGCTTGGCTCTTTTGGCCTCCTTGCTCTCTGCATCTTTGCTGGCTGAGGACCAGCTCTTACGCATTTGGAGCCGCAATTGTTCCTCATGGCTCAGTTTTGAGTCATAACCCATCTCAGCCTTTTTTCGTTCCAGTGCCTCTTTCTCAGGGTCGTAATAACGAGGTATATAATTGAATTTCTTAGGGTTGTGTCGATAAAAGAATGCCATATTCCATACTATTTTAATTTGCAAAGATACCAATAATCCGCCAAACCGCCAAACTCTTTTTCATTTATCGTCCATCTTAGGCGGCATGGGGATGTTGACAGCTATCATTCCGCTGGCAGATCCTCTTCTCCCGAAGTGTCAAGTTCATCAGAGCCTTCCAAAGAATCGCTGCATCCATTCGATGCTTTTTTCTCCATCCATGCCGTCTCCAAGCGGTTGATCATGTCTTCCAAGGGTTGCACCTCGGCCTCATGCACCTCGTTCGTTTGCAGTCCGTTAGCCAAGTCGGAACGCAGTCCCATGATGCCGAATCCCATCAGCTGAAGCTCGTCACAATCTTTCATTTCATTGATTTTAAGCTCAAGGGTTTTCACCTCTTGTTCCAACTCGTTATAAACCTTCGAATGACGGTCGCCACATGCGCTCAATAGCAGCGCAAATATGGCCATAAACAAATAGGTTTTATTCATGATTGAACGTTTTAACGGGTCAAAATTAGACAAAAATCAGGAAACGGCCAAGGAATCAAATTCCAATCATTGGACAAACGTCGTCAAAATTCAAACTAACAATTACTTATAAAGTTATCAACAAGTATTGTTCAATAATAATTATGAAAAAAGAAAAATGTTTGTTGAAAAGGTGAAAAAGATAAAGGTGAATTCCATATATTTGCGCTTTGAAAAGGCTCAAAAAAGCCTTTAAAACGAGCAAAGACAAACACTTAACAATAAACCTAATTATTAACATTAATTCATCGTTTTATGAAAAAGTTACTTACTTTATTCATGGCAATGATTGCCTCCATCACAATGATGGCACAAGTGACGACTTCAAGCCTCAGCGGCAAGATCGTTGATGACAAAGGTCCTCTCCCAGGTGCTACTGTCATTGCAACCCACATCCCTTCCGGATCCTCCTACTTCACCATCACAAACAGTGAGGGCCGGTACACAATGCAAGGCATGAGAGTCGGCGGCCCCTACACTGTCGAAGTTCGTTTCGTCGGCTATACCCCTAAAAAGGTAGAGGGCATCACTTTGAAGTTGGGCGAAACCTATCGTTCCGACTTCACGCTTAAGAGCGAGGCGATCGGTCTTGGCGAAGTTGTTATTTCAAGCGAAGCTGAAAAACCTGTCAGCAAAACTTCATCGACAACCATTAGTTCGCAGGAAATCGCCAACTTGCCCACCGTCAACCGCAGCATCACCGATGTTGTCAAGGTGTCACCCTACGCAAACGGTATGAGCTTTGCTGGTAGCGACGGTCGTTCCACCAACTTCACCGTTGATGGTGCCAACTTCAACAACAACTTCGGTTTGAGCAGCAACCTCCCTGGTGGTGGCACCCCCATCTCCGTGGACGCTCTTGAAGAAGTTCAAGTCGTGGTTGCCCCCTTCGACGTCCGTCAATCCAACTTCGTCGGCGGCGGCATCAACGCCATCACCAAGTCGGGTACCAACCAATTCCATGGTTCGGCCTACACGTACTACACCAACCAAACCTTCCGTGGCAACACGCTGATGGGTGAAAGCCTTGGCAGCCCTCGTCCAGAAGAAAGCCTCCTCACCTATGGTGCCACTTTAGGCGGTCCCATCGTGAAAGACAAGTTGTTCTTCTTCATTAACGCTGAAAGAACGGAAGAGCCTTCAGAAGTGATCCAATATCGTCCTGGCACTGGTGATGCCAGCGTTCTCGACCAGATCTACAACAAACTGAAAAACGACTATGGCTATGACGCTGGTTCCTACACTGACTATCCTGGCGGTAACAACAACCTGAAACTCTTGGCCCGTATCGACTGGAACATCAACGACAACAACAAATTGATGTTCCGTTTCAACAAGACCAACAACACCCAATGGAACGAGCCCAACGGCAACTCTTGCGACGATAACTTCCGCAACAGAGCCTACAACCGTTCAAGCGAAAGATCCTTCCCGTTCTCGAACAACATGTACTCCATGCGCAACGATGTGATGTCCTTCGCCACTGAATTGAACAGCCGCTTCTCACTGCAATTGAGCAACCAGTTCTTGTTCACTTATACCGACATCAACGACCAGCGTGGTTCCAACTCCAGCCTCTTCCCGCATATCGACATCATGAGCGGTTATGAGGACTTCGAGGCCACTGGCAACTTCATTCCTTTCACCAGCTTTGGTTACGAGCTCTTCAGCTATAACAACGGTGTGAAGAACAGAGTGTTCAATGCCACTGACAACTTGACCTACTACACTGGCAACCACAAGATCACTGCCGGTGTCAACTGGGAACGCCAAACCGCTAGTAACTCATACATGCGTAACGGTACTGGTTACTATCGTTTCGCCAGCGCTGAAGACTTCCTGACTGGTGCCATGCCTTTGAGCTTCGCCCTCACCGTCGGTAACAACGGTGAAGCCAACCCCCGTGGCGAAATCACCTACAACCAATTCGGTCTGTATGCACAAGATGAATGGAACATCACCGACAACTTCAAGCTGAACTTTGGTGTTCGCGGCGACGGTATGTTCTTCGACGATTCACAACTGATGACCAACAACGCCATCCTTGAATACAACATGGGCGGCAACGTTGTCAACACCGGTAAATGGCCCACCAACCGCATCCAGGTTTCTCCTCGTATCGGTTTCACATGGGATGCCACTGAAGACCTCACCATCCGTGGCGGTAGCGGTCTCTTCCAAGGCCGTCTGCCTCTGGTATTCTTCACCAACATGCCTCAAAATGCCGGCATGATCCAATCCAGCTGGAACAAGAACGGCTTCAGCGCCAGCATCGCTCAAGACTCACTCGGTTACCATGTCAACTACGGCAATGCTTATGACAACTTGGCTGCCCTGATGCATCTTAATAATGGCCAAACGCAAGGTGGTTATATCACCACCGACGTCAACGAAATGGTCAACGTTCTTGGCCTCAACACCACCGTGACTCCTGAAGACGGTCAACTCAGCGGCGACATCAATGGTGTCGATCCTAACTTCAGAATGCCTCAGATTTGGAAATCAATGCTCGGCATCGACTGGAGAGTACCGGTTTCATTCCCGTTGACCTTCACTGTTGAAGGTATGTTCAACAAGACCCTCTGGGGTGTCCGCCTTGTTGACTGGAACCTCAAATACGACATGATTGCCAATGCTGGCGACAAATATCGTTTCGACGGTCCCGACAAGCGAATCAACTACAACCTCTTTGTTGATGAAGAAGGCAATTCGAACTACACCTATGGTTCACACAGCGCTTATGTGCTGACCAACTCAAGAGAAGGCTATGGCTACGTCATCAATGCCGCTGTCAACGCCACCCCGTTCAAGAACTTCGACATCAGCGCTGCTTACACGCACACTGAAAGCAAGGAAATCTCTGGCATGCCTGGTAGTGCAGCTACCTCAGCTTATTCTGGCTTATACAGCATCGATGGTCCTACCTTCGTTGGCCTGCAACGCAGCCAGTACGTCATTCCTGATAAGGTCACTGCTTCTGTCGGCTACATGTTCCCGGCTCTCTTCGATGGCGACGGCGTCAGAATCAACCTGTTCTACACCGCTTTCTCAGCCGGTGCCTATAGCTACATCTATTCCAACGACCTGAATGGCGATGGTATTGCTACCGATCTTATGTACATTCCTAACAATGTCGACGAACTCCTCTGGGTTAGCGACGCTGATAAGGAAGCTTTCAAGACCTTCATGGATAACGACCCGTACCTGAGCACCCATAAAGGACAGTATGCCGAGGCTTATGCTGGCCGTTCACCTTGGGCTCACTACCTCGATGCACGTATTGCCAAGACCTTCAAGAAGACCATCGGCAAGACCACACACTGCTTCGAACTCAGCGCCAACTTCGACAACCTCCTCAACATGTTCAACTCCTCATGGGGTCTCTACAAGTATGGCTGCTACGGCAACGCCAACGCTGTCACTCCTCTGAAGGTTGACCATATCGAAAACAATGTTCCTGTTTACTCAATGAACAAGGTCAATGGTGAATATCCGACTGAGACCTTTACTGAGACTTACATCAACACCAACCAATGCTGGTCAGTGCTGCTCGGTCTGAAGTATAGCTTCTAAAACAACACATTATTAAAGAAAAAGCGCCTCATACGGGGCGCTTTTTTTTGTTTTTATCCATGACAACCGCAAAAAAACAAAGGAAAACCGCGAATACACTTGATAATTTCTTATCTTTGCAACTGAAATAATACAACAAACCAATTCTTCATCATTATGAAAAAAGTATTCATTACAATGGCGCTGTGCATGGCCTTTGTAGGTTTGGCTCAAGCACAATTAAGCGAAGGTGAAACCTATGCTTCAAGAATCGTTACTGGCAACCGTCCTCAAGCTGGCGACTGGGGCCTCTACTTCGGTCCAAGCCTCTCCGAAGTCAAGGACCTCCTCGACTCTGAGATTCAGGTTTCCGGTTTCCCGCTGATCAACCTCAAGTATTATGCTACCGACAACCTTGAAATCCGTGCTGGTATCCAGTATGCTGGCAAGACCACCAAGGCCCAAGGCAATTACAACGAGGAGTATTATCTCGACGATGAAGAAATCGTCAAGAGCATCCCGCTGACCGACAACTCCTACAGCAGAGCATTCCGTGTCAGCCCCGGTATCGCCTACCACTTCTCACCCAAGAACATCCTTGATGTCTATGTCGGTGCCGCCATCCCCGTTGGCGTTGACGCACAAAAGTCCGTCTACGAAACGCAAGATTACATGTATGAAGACGAAAACCTTGTCAGCAGAAACCACAAGAACAACTCTTCCTACAATTCTTTCGTCCTCGGCCTCAATGCATTCATCGGCCTGCAAGCTTTCGTTGCTGACCTCCCGCTCTCCATCGGTTTTGAATACGGCCTCTCTGGCATGCTGAGAACCAACAACCAGGTCTATCACGAAGTGACCGACTATGACGGCAACCTCCAGCAATACTACACCGGTCCCGATCAATACCAGCACTTCACCAAGCTCGACTGCAGCTCGAAGTATATGAACAACGATGTCAGATTGACCATCACCTATTATTTCAACAACAAATAAACTGACACATCATGAAGAAAGTATTGTTAATCGCATCCGTTCTCATGATGGCTTTCATGACTTCATGCGGCAGCCTTAAGGGTTACCAAAAGGCTCCTGCCGTCTCCATGACGCCTGAGGTCCGCATGAACATCGGTCTCGACGAGGTGGAATTCCTCGGCGAAACCACCATCACGGTGAACAGCCGTTCCTACTTCGGCATATACAACCGCATCGACAAAGTGAATGGCGTCACTTTTGACCGTCGCCGCAACACCGCCGTGAACCTTTACGGCGATCTGGCGATGAACATCCCTGGCGAATTGAAATACGCCGCCGATAAAGTCCTTAAAGAATTCCCCAATGCTGATTTCTTCTCACCCGGTGTCTACAAAGAAGAAGTCACCAACCTGTTCCTTGGCAAAATCAAAACCAAGACCATGGTTGTCAAGGCATACAAATACAAGAAATAATCATTGATCATTATGGAATAATGTCGCAAGATTCCCATCCTTGCGGCATTATTCTTTTTATCTTTGCCACATGAAACGCATATACCTATTATTAATGGCAGCGACACTGTTGTTATCCTCCTGCCGGCAACCTACATCCCCCGTCAACCTGTTCATCACACGTGCCGACGACTATGGCAACGTCGTTTCAGGTGAGCAATTCATCCTTTACCACGTGAAGGCCTATTCCGAATCCAACATGATAAGCCGTATCGATTGCAAAAGTTTCGATGCCGAAAACGGCATCCAAACCGTCTTCGACACCCTTATTAACGCAAAAGAAGCGGATTTCGACTGCCCTGTTTTTACCCACTACTTCACCACGGCAGAAGAAATGAAAGTGAAATATACCTTTACGGCTTACGCATCCAATGGCGAAAGCATCAGCCAAGTCGCCTACATCCAAGTCATAGGCAACGTGCCCTTGGTTCCCTATGAGAACATCCTCATGTATTCGGGATGCACTGAGAAGGCCAACGGACTATCCCTTCAATGGGTCACGCCCGTCATCGTGCAAACTGCCGATACCGCCACCATTGATGTTTACGACTATCATGATCCGCTGAGCGACTCTGCCGTGCTTTCTCGCCAATGGAGAAGCCAATCCGGCCTGCAATTCGTCAGATACAACGATTTCAACTTCCCGGCTGCCACCGTGAAATACCTGCATGATTCCTACCTGGCCGGAAACAAGTTCTCATCGGTCAGCAACTTGAACACAGGCGATATCATCTTAGTAGGTCGAGGCAACGAAGCCATTGGCGTGTTCCAAATCCAAAACATTTACGACGAGGAAGGCTATGAGAACGACCGCTACGAGCTAACGTTCAAAAAGAAATAATTGAGGCTTTAGCCATAACAAAAACAAGAAAGGGTGAATCCTATGGACTCACCCTTTCTTCATTATTGACGTCACAAAGACTTATTCGTCAATCATCTTCAGTTTGGCTTCGAGGACCAGAAGGTCGTTCTTGGCCTTGCTGATCTTCTTCTCGTATTCAGCCTTCATCAATTCCGAATTCTTGCTGTTGGAGAAGAAGCCGATGTTGTTTTCCAAAACAGCGATTTCATCGCGCAGCTTTTGAATCCTGTTCTGCAAGGTCATGCGTTCTTTTCTCACCTTGTCATTTCCATTCGGGTCATCTTTCCATACCTCCATCATCTCGCGGAACTCGTTTGTCGAAGCCTCGTTCTGGTTCTTGCGCATCGCGTCAAACAAACCGTCGATCAACTCACGGTATTCCTTGTTGATGGAATCCTTGACCTTCATCGGCACATGGCCAATCTCAATCCATTGCTTTTGGAATGCCTTTATGGATTCCATGTTCTCAGCACGGTTTGGTCCCAGCTGGAACGCCTTGATGGATTCTATCAGTTCTTTCTTCGCGGCCAAATTGGCTTCTTCCTCACCCTTCAAGCCCTTGAAGTGTTCGTTTTTACGGTTGAAGAACGTGTCGCAGGCAGCGCGGAAACGCTTCCAAATCTTGTCGGTATAACGTTTCGACACCGGGCCAATGGTCTTCCATTCCTCTTGAAGTTTCTTGAGCTGCTCCGAGGTTTTCTTCCATTCCGTCGACTCCATCAGAGCCTCGGCCTCAATGCAAAGTTGTGTCTTTCGCTCCAAGTTTTCGGTCTGCCTGTCTTTCATGGCGGCGAAGAACTCTTTCTTCTTTTGGAAGAAGGCGTCCATGGCGGTCTTGAAACGGTTCCATATCTCTTCATTGTCTTTCTTGTTGGCAGGCCCAACGGTCTTCCAAACATTGAAGATTTCGGAAAGCTCTCCCGATTTCTTTTGCCATGCATTCACGCTGCTGTATTCTTCACCAATAATCTCCTCAACTTTCTCGCACAAGGCTTTTTTGGTTTCAAGGTTGCCGTTTTGTTCTTCTTGGATCTTAGAGTAATGCTCGCGGCGAATCTGGTTGATCTTGTCAGTGGCGGCCTTGAAACGCTCCCAGATCTCGTCTTTCTTGTCTTGAGGGACAGGGCCTATCTCTTTCCAATCCTCATGGAGTTTTTGCAGCGACTTGAAAGCCTTGGTCATCGACTTTTCGTCGAGCAATTCTTCTGCCTTTTCGCACAAATCGATCTTGGCATCGAGATTCTTCTTCATATCAAGGTCACGCAACTCACGACCGATTCTAACCTTATCGAAGAATTTCTCCACCAAGAAATGATAGGTGTTCCAAAGATTCGTGTTTTCTGAAGCAGGCACTTGGCCGATCTCTTTCCAGCGATCCTGCAGGGCGCGGAAGTCGTCGTACGTCTTCTTCAGCGACTCATCTGAAGCGATGATTTGCTTCAACTCTTCCAAGATGCCTTGCTTCTTGACCAGGTTCTCAGCCTTCTGTTTTTCGATATCTTCGTTCTGCTTTGTACGGTTGGCCTTGAAGATGCCAAAAGCCGCATTGAAACGCTGCTCCAAAGGATCTTCGGTATGCTGATAGGACTCCATCGTGCCACCACCCTGGAGGAAACGTTCCATCTCGTTGTCGATGTCTTCTTTGTTCAGTTTATTGAAATGGAGACGGATGGCCGACACCTTATCCTTGATGGCCATCACATCGCTTTCCTTGACGATTTCCTCAAGTTTCTCAACGAGTTGCAATTTGTTCAATCCTTGCAAATCGCCGTCTTCCTCAATCAATTCCTCCTCTTCCAATTCACCAGCCTCTACGATTGCGGGCATCTCTTCTTCGGCAGGCACAACAGGCTCGGACTGTGGCAATTCGACGGCCAGAGTCGACACCTCGATTCTCACCTTGTTGGGCAAGATGCTCGGCTGAAGAAGCTTTACGATTTTCTTTTTCTCATTCGCATCGATGGCTTTTTTCACATCTTTTGATGTTTTCACGTTCTCAATTCCTTCGTTTTCCACGGAATTTTGATTAAGTTGTTCGGTGTTCTCCATATCAATTTAGATTTGTTATTATCGAGGACATGCCTTGATATTAGTGCAATAAAACGTGCAAATATAGCAATAATTTGTCACTTGATGCCAATTTGCTGTTTTTTTGCGTTTTTATTTCGAGGGTTTCGACAATTCAATTCATCGACAACATTGCGGACAATTCCTCACAATAACGAGAAAACGATCTCCTTATTCAGCTGTAAATCAACTAGAAAGAAATAAAACTACAAAAAAGTCGGAAAAATGATTGCTAGTATTGAAAAAATGACTAATTTTGCGCCGCAATTCAACCTCCGGAGAGGTGGGTGAGTGGCTGAAACCAACAGTTTGCTAAACTGTCGTATCCTGCAAAGGGTACCGGGGGTTCGAATCCCCCCTTCTCCGCCAGATCAATAAAGACGATGTTGCATCGTCTTTTTTTTCGGGGTATGGCGCAGTCCGGCTAGCGCACCTGCTTTGGGAGCAGGGGGTCGAAGGTTCGAATCCTTTTGCCCCGACAAACTGAAAA
>CACZER010000025.1:0-33546 GCA_902780195.1 uncultured Bacteroidia bacterium | reverse complement strand
CAATCCGTCAGGAATGCCAACACCGCCGCACAGCAGACGCAACGCGGCTTCTTCAGAGAGCTCCTGGACCTCGTTGGCCAGTTCTCCAACGAGCAGCTGGAGTTCCTCTTCCCGTCAACGCCCAAGGGCATGACACGCCGCAACATGCTCCTTCAGCAGTTCGCCGATGGCAAGGTCATCGACGGCGACACCAAGTCCGTTGACCTTGCCGAAGTCAAGACCGTCGGCAACGCTCCCACGGCTGAGCTGCCCGCCGTCACCGTCACCGCCGCAGGTGAGAACCTGACCATCTCATGGAATGGCGACACCGATGCCCGCACCGCTGCCGCCGCCGAATACCCGACGGTATTCGTGGCGAACACCACAAAGAAAAGAGTCTTCCTGGTCAACTCCACCACGGCCCTCGGCGCAACGGGTGAGGCCTCCTTCAATGTCGGCCTGTCCGCCTACGGCGAAGCCACCGACACCTTCTGCGGCTTCATGCTGCTCAACGGCTCCAAGATCGCCCTCGTTGGCTTCGGCACGATGGCAGTCACCAAGCGTCCCGCCCGTCCGCCCAAGAAGAACGCCTAAATCTTCTTCGGACACACACCAAAAGCCGCCCGTCAGGACGGCTTTTTTAGGGCGATTTCTGGTATGAGTCAGGTATAGACCAACCATATACCAACGATATACCAACTATACAAAATCAAAACCGTGTTCCAAACCACCTAAAAAACATCAAATCATGGGAAAAATCAAACAGGGAATCTTAGGCGGATTCAAAGGCAAAGTCGGCACCGTCATCGGTGCCTCGTGGAACGGCATCGCCTACATGAAAGGCCTTCCACAGTCCCAAAAAGACCCCAAGACCGCTGCACAGATGAGGCAGCGCGCCTTCTTCAGGGAAGTCCAGAACCTCGTCGGCCAACTGACCGCCGAGCAACAGAAGTTCCTGATTCCGGAAACGCCCCAAGGCATGACCCGCCGCAACATGCTCGCCAAGCAGCTCGCGGAGGATCCTGTTGTCACCGACGACAGCAAGACCGTTGACCTGGCCAACCTCAAAACCATCGGCGACGCCCCGACCGCCGACCTTCCTGATGTCTCCGTGTCGGCTGACACCTTGGAAGGGTCGCCAGTCCTGAAAATGCAGTGGGCCTCCGAAAATGGTTGGCGCAGCACCCATGCCGACGAGTACCCGACCATCTTTGTGGCCAATGTCACACAGCGCAAGATCTTCCTCATCAATTCCACGGCGGTAGTCGGCGCATCCGGTGAAGCTGGCTTCACCGTCCCGCTGTCCGTCTACGGCGAAGCCACCGACACCTTCAGCGGCTTCATGCTGAGCACAGGTCGCAAGATTTATCTTGTCGGCTTCGGCACGTTGGGGGTCGTGAACCGTCCCGCCCGTCCACCCAAGAAAAACAACTAATGTCTAACCCTTAAAACAATAAGACTATGGGAAAAATCAAACAAGGAATCCTCGGCGGATTCAGAGGCACGGTCGGCACAGTTGTCGGCTCCTCATGGAATGGCATTGCCTACATGAAAGGCAAGCCGCAATCGGTAAAGAACCCCAAGACGGACGCACAGCTGCAGCAACGCGGTTTCTTCAGGGACCTGCAGCAGCTCGTTGCGCAGCTCAGCGATGAGCAGCTTGCCTCGCTCTTCCCGACGGTCATGCGCGGCATGACCCGCCGCAACATGTTCACGCGCCAGCTGGCCGCTGCCGCTGCCGTCACTGGCGATGTGAAGGCCGTCGATCTGGCACAGCTGGAGGGCATCGGCAACGGCGAGCGCATCGACTCGCCGATGCTGGAAAGCGTTGTCTCACTTACAAACGACGTGAAGGACTTCTACGCCGAGCCTGCCGCAGCGGAGCTGATCGGCAAGCCCGCCGAAGCCAACTTCATCGCCGTGGCCTACAACATCACCCAAAGAAAGATTGGCATCTTCAACACGGAAGAGACCGACCCATCCTTGGGCGTGTCTGTCCCTGTCGGCAACTGGGCAGAAGTCGGAGATTCCGTCCGCTTCTACCTCACTTATGCCGCCAAGGGTGAGAATGTCTATTTGAGAGGTTTCGGCTCGTTCATCATCAAGACCCGCGCCAGAACCGCACCATCCGAGAGATGCAGCAGACCATCTTCAACCTGGTTGAGGAAAACAAGCGCGTCTACGCCGAGCTGACCGAGGCCCGCAAGGAAATCGTCGGGCTGTCCGCTCAAGTCGCACAACTCACCCTTGAAAACGCTGAGCTAAAGCAATTGATCGAAAACCTGTAAGGCCATGAAGACACGCTGTTTTCTCTTCCTTTTGTCGGTGTCGATGGTGCTATGTGCCTGCGACGCGAAGCGCCGCGCCCAGCGTCGCATCCGTCGCATCGTCGAGCGATGCCCCGAGCTGCTGAGCGTTCAGGCACAGCCCATCGACACCTTCATCCCGCTTCCTCCTGTGGCCGATAGTGCCGTGATGCCCTTGGCTCCGCTGCTTGACGGCCAAGCCGTCAAGATCCAAACGGAGCAGGGCACTTTCACGGCAACGGCCACTGATGACAGCCTCACAGTCACCTACGAGGCCGAGCAAGAGCCCATCCATTACGAGGACACCTTGCGGTATTCGCAAGTCATCATCGAGGAGCCACCACCGTCCAAGAAACCGCCCAACTTCCTTTGGGTCCTGTTGGGCATGGTTATCGTCTTGGCTGGCATCCTCGCATTCGTGATGGTAGTTATTATAAAGATGGTGAAGGCTTCCTGATGGAGGCCTTCTCTTTTTTTGCCCGTCGCGCGATGGTGGGTGTAGCGGCTCTGTCGTAGTGTAATTGTTAATCCGATGCCGGCCAAAGGTTGCGGAGGTAGGTTTCGCATCTTTTAGGAAGCTCAATGGCCGCAACCTTTGTCCGTCCTCGGCTAATAGTGGGTTTCCGTTTTCCCGTTCTCGTTTCTCCTTTCCGCTCCGGCAATGATAGGGATTCGGTGTGCTGCCTGGCTGTCAAAGGCTGCGGAGGTAGCTCGTCCCTTGTGGGGAAGCTTTATGGCCGCAGCCTTTGCCATCCAGTCAGGCTCCAGCGGGAAAAACGATTGGAGGGCTTGCTGCGCAGTGTTCGGCATCAGGCCTGTCATCGTCCTGCCCTTGCCTGAAAAAAACATTATGCCACGCCCAGCATTTTCTGGAAAATCCCTATCTTTGCACCCGACTCCGTAGCCATAAAATGGAGTTATCTGTTACTTTGGAAGCCGAAAGCCCAATTTCATCGGCTTCCATTTTTTTTATAGCATTCGGGGCTGCTACCTTCGGCAACAGCCCCGTCTCTATATTATTATTTATAAGGAGTCAATCATCTTCTGCTTCTGCTGCTCACTCACCTTTCGGTATCGCGATATGGCCTTACTGCCTTCGGCATGGCCGCTCATTGAGGCGATGTCCGCATCCCTGAAGCCTGCATCGTACAGGTTGCCGCAGAAGTTCCGTCGCCCCATGTGGCTGCTGGCCACCTCCGACAGCTTCACTTGCTTCTCCAATCGCGTCACCGGGTCCAAGATGGTCACGGTGTGGTCGATGTCTTCCACTGCCTTGAACATCTCTTTGATGGCATCGTTATAGTTCTGATTCGAAATGAAGGGCAGCAGCTTATCGCCTTCCGTGTCCTTGTATCGTTCAAGAATGATCTTGGCCGTAGGATGCAACGGAACCGTCACTACCCTGCCGCTATGATTCTTCGTCTTGCCTGCAACGTATTGAAGGTATTTCCCATCCACGATGTTGGATTTCGTCATACGCAGCAAGTCACCCACTCTGCATCCGACCAAGGACTGGAAAACAAAGATATCCCTTTGCACTGCCAGCTCTGGACGTTCACTGAAATCAGCCTCAAAGAGTTTCTTTCTATCCTCATTGGAGAAGAAGAAAGGCGTACCATAAACAGCCTGGTCCATCGTATAGGTAAGAAAGATGTCATCCAACCTGGCTCTTTTGACACGTAGAAGCCAATGCCAGAAAGCCTTGACATACTTGATTTGGTTAATCACATAGTTCAAGCTCCTCTTCTCCACCCCTCTTTGGCGGACATATTCATATCCTTCATAAATGGATTCAAAACGGCTCTTAGGCTTATACTGCCCATCGCTGTCCTTCCTCCACAAGTCGCACTCATTGATGATAAAATTGCGGAAGGTGTAGATATCCTCGGTCTTAATCTCGTTGAGCTTATACCGCTTACCTTGATACTTCTCCATCCTATCCCACAATCCATACCCGGTCATATACGTCTTCTTTCTGACATCGCCAATCACACCGTTATTATACTGCTCTTCGATATACTCATCGAAGGCACTGAGGAAATAGCGATTCTCCAACTTCTTTAGTTCTCTTTTCTTCGCTGCCTCCATAGCGGTTTTATGCGACTTGGTTTCCAGTGTCCATCTCGTTTGAACGAGCTGATTCCCATTGATAACGACTTCCTCTTCCTGCTCAATCCATTCGATGTCGTTCATCCATTTGGCCAGCATATCGGGTTCAGGCTCGCTGTTACCAAGTTGCTCCCAGCAACGCAGCAAATAACTTGTAAGTTCATTGAGTCGTTCACGGATTCCCTCGCAGTCATCGCGATACTTGTTGTTTTTCTTGCCCTTGGGCATCCCTTTTTCAGCGTCCCAATTTCCCGCTGTGATGAAGATTCCCGTGGCCATTCTTTTCACGAAATTTCTGTTGCCACTAAAGCGCATCTGGATTTCGCCTCTTTCATCATCTTTTTTGATGTACCTTGAAAGGTAAAATTTAAGTGTAGCCATAAAATAAAAGTTTTAGTATTGAGTTATTGTATCTGTTAGATGCCCAAAAAGGGGAAGCCCATCCCCTCAAAAGGCACTGCAAATATACAAAATCCGTGTCAACGCCGTGTCAACCGACCCCAAAAAATGTGTTATTTCGTGGTAATTTATTATAAGTCTAAACAACGGCAACGGATAATAAATAAACTATAAATCAATGAATTACAAACCAAGTTTCACCGAGATTAGCTCCAACGAAATCCAATCATGGGTTAACTATGGTAATCCCGGAGAGACTACCAACCAAGCCCGCCAAAACAGCGGGCTTTTTTATTGTCAACTATTCGTGCTATGAGCAAACTACAAGTCGTCGTCAGCAACCAATACAACCCCTTCCTCAACCGCGCCGTGGAGCAATACCTCACGGACCATCAGGAAGCAGACACCGTCACCATGTACCTTTGGAAAAACCAGCAAACGGTGGTCATCGGTTACAACCAGAACCCCTATTCGGAGTGCAACGTGCAGCTCTTGCTTGACGAAGGCGGCCATCTGATGCGGCGTGGCACGGGTGGTGGAGCCGTTTACCACGACTTGGGCAACATCAACTTCTCTTTCGTCACCGATAAAGACCTTTATGATGTGAGAAAACAACTCTCGGTCATCCAAGACGCACTTCTCTCTTTCGGTTTGAAAGCCGAGATATCGGGGCGCAACGACCTCACTTGCGAGGGACGCAAATTCAGCGGCAACGCCTTTGCTAAAGGCAAACAAAACAACCTGCACCATGGCACCATCCTCATCAAGACTGACGGAGAGATGATGCAGCGCTACCTTATTGTCGACAAGGCCAAGCTGATGAAAAACGGCGTGAAGAGTGTGGCCAGCCGTGTCGTCAACCTCAGCGAACTCGTGCCAGAATTGACTTCAGAGAACATCAAACAGCCTCTTATCGCTTCCTTTGAGAAGATGTATGGTGGCAAGGCCGATTGGTTGGATTTCGACACCTTAATTAATAAGTCCGAGGTGCATGCCATCGAAGCGGAGATTTCGTCGCATAGCTTCCTTTTCGGCCGCTGGGAGCAGTTCCAGACCACGAAAAAGGCCCGTTTCCCATGGGGTGGTGTGGAAATTGCGCTAAAAGTCGATGAGGCCATCGCCATCATCAAAGACATCCAAATCGCCTCAGATTGTCTGGAACCTGAGACCATCCAACAGGCTGAAGAATTACTGCAAGGCGCCAGTACCAAGTCAGCGCCCAAGTTCGATTCGCATAACGAAATCATCCACGACATCATCCATTTAATCTACGGCTGAACAAAAAAGCGTACCTTTGCAGCCCAATTTTCAATTATTAATTGTCAATTGTCAATTATCAATTAAATGAAATACTATCTCTTACCTCTTGGCTGTCAGATGAACTTGAGCGACACGGAGCGCGTGCGCACAGTACTCAACGGCATGGGCTTTGTCCAAACTGACAACGAAAACGAGGCCACCATCCTCGGCATCATCGCCTGCTCGGTGCGCCAGAAAGGCATCGACAAGGTGTATGGCCGCATCGAGAAATGGAACGCCATGAAGAACCGTCAGAACGTCATCACCTTCGTGTCGGGCTGCATCTTGCCCGCCGACCGTCTGCGTTTCCTCAAGCTCTTCGATTTGGTCTTCGCCATGAACGAGCTGCCCAACTTCCCCGACATGATTCGCCAATATGGTATCGTCACGCCAGCCTCATTGCGCTTTGGAGAAGAGATTGAATACCAGCCCGTGGTCAAGCCGGTAGCGCCATTGTTCCACAAGGACGACAAAATCAACCCATCGGCCAACATGGACAAGTTTTGGGCCATCACGCCGACACAGACCTCCACTTTCGAGGCCTTCATCCCAATTCAGAATGGCTGCAACAAGTTCTGTACGTACTGTGCCGTGCCTTACACCCGTGGTCGCGAGGTTTCGCGCCCTTCGGAAGAGATTTTGGCCGAGCTGAAAGACCTCGTTGAGAAAGGTTACAAGAGCATCACCCTGCTCGGACAGAACGTCAACTCATACGGCCTCGACAAGAAAGGTGAAGAGATAGACTTTGCCGAGCTGTTGCGCCGCGTGGGCGAATACGGAAAAACCTCAGGCAAAGAGTTTTGGGTGTATTATACCGCGCCACATCCCCGCGACATGAAGGATGACGTCATCGAAGTGATGGCACAATACGATTGCCTCGGCAAGCAGATCCATATCCCCATCCAGTCGGGCGACGAGAACATGCTGCAACGCATGAACCGCCACCACGACTTAGCCACCTACCGTCACATCATACAGACCATCCGCGAGAAACTACCCACCGCCACCATCTTCACCGACATCATCGTGGGCTTTACGCACGAGACCGAAGAAGAGTTCGAGAACACACGCAAGGCCATGGAGGAATTCAAGTACAACATGGCGTTCATTGCACAGTACAGCGTGCGCCCTGGTGCCGTGGCATCGGAATGGGACGACGACGTACCCAAGGAAGTGAAGCGTGAGCGTTACCACCGCCTCACCGAGGAGCTGATGAAGCACAGCCTCGTCTACAACCAAGGTCTCATTGGGAAGACCGTCAAGATGCTTGTGGAGAGCCACGACCGCAAAAACGGCTACCTGACCGGCCACACCGAAGGCAAGATCGTCATCCGATTCGCGTCAAGAGACACAAGCCTCATCGGACAAATTGTGAATGTAAAGGTGACTTCGGCTTCGCCGTTGTCGATCGAAGGAGAGTTGGTTCGTTCGTTAGTTAGGAGTGAGGAGTGAGGAGTGAAGAGTTAATAGTTAACAATAGGTGATGAAAATTGCGTTCAAGACTTTGGGGTGCCGGGTCAACCTGTATGAGACCGATGCTTTGGCATCACGTTTCAAGGCTGCTGGCTATGAGATTGCCGACAGCGATAGCGCTGCCGACGTCTTTGTCGTGAACACTTGTACCGTTACCAACACCAGCGACCAGAAATGCCGTCAGGCCATTCGGCAGATACGCCGCAAGCATCCCGAAGCCTTGATTGCCGTCACCGGCTGCATGGTCAACCATCGAAAAGAGGAGTTATTGCAATCGGGCATCGCCGACTATGTCATCGACAACGAACGCAAGGCCGCCCTGTTCGATATCATCGACGAACACTTCCACACTGGACACAGCGACCCCGAGGGCTACGATCGCGACCTGTTCAGTTACCATCCTGCCTTCGACACTTTCCACACCCGAAGCCTCATCAAGATCCACGACGGATGCAATAACTTCTGTTCCTATTGCATCATTCCCATGGTAAGAGGGCGCTCTACAAGTCGTCCCGCCGATGACATATATAATAATGTACGCGAAGTTGTCGCTCACGGCTTCAAGGAGGTCGTGCTGACAGGCGTCAATATGGGGCGTTACCAATACGAAGACACCAACTTCGAGCAACTTGTGGAAAACATATTGGCCATCGACGGTGACTTCCGCGTCAGGGTCTCCTCTATCGAGCCCGACCAGTTCAGCGACCACTTTTTGCAGCTATTCCAGCATGAGAAGCTGGCACCTCATATGCACATCTGCCTGCAAAGTGGCTCCGACGACACCTTGAAGCGTATGCACCGCTTCTACACTGTCGCCCAGTTCCGCGACATGTGCCAACGCATCAAAGCCTTCCGCTCCGACTTCAACCTCACCACCGACATCATCGTGGGTTTCCCGGGCGAGACCGAACAGACCTTCAAGGAGAGTTGCGACTTTGCAAGAGAAATCGGCTTCAGCCATATCCACACCTTCAAATACTCGGTGCGTACCGGCACCAAGGCTGCCGTCATGCCCGACCAAGTGCCCGAAAGCGTTAAGGCCGAACGCAGCGAAATAATGCGTCAAATCTCATTGGCAAACAAGCTCAGCTATTTCAAGATGATGCAAGGAAGAAAGCAAAAAATGCTCGTCGAACGCATTGACAGCAAAGGCATTGCCCGAGGCTACGGGGAAAACTACCTTCCCATCATCGCCGCCCCTAAAGGATTCGACAAAAACACTTTCGTCAATATAGAGCTTGGCGACATCGTTTACCAAGACAACGAAGACAAAATGGCCTTTACCGCTGTATAGTGTAAAACACTAATTTACAATAAGATACATTTTTTATGGATTTTTTTTCATCATTTTAGGTTCCATTTCATAGAAAATGTGTATTTTTGCAGCCCAAAATAAGAGGAAAAGACAAAAAAAATAAGGAATAAAAGTATGGCAAATCACAAATCTTCCATCAAAAGAATTCGTCAGACAGAAAAAAGACGCCTTCATAACCGTTACTATGCAAAGAACATGCGTAACGAAGTAAAGAAGTTCAGATCATTAACTGAGAAATCAGAAGCCGAGAGCAAGCTCCCGAAGATCTACTCGATTATCGACAAGGTTGCCAAGCGTGGTATCATCCACAAGAACAAAGCCGCCAACCTGAAGTCAAAGCTGACGCATTTCATGGCAAAATTGGCATAAATTAGAGTTTTTTCATCATAAAGAATTTTGTTAAAGCCTCTTCTACCCCATAGAAGAGGCTTTTTTCGTCGCGACAAAACAAAAATGCCTATCTTTACAGCCTAAAAAACACCGTCATGGCAAAAGAGAAAAAGACCATCAAAGAGTGGGCCCTCGACGACAGACCTCGTGAGAAGATGATTGCCAAAGGCAAAGCAGCCCTCAGCAACGCCGAGCTCCTAGCCATACTTATCGGTTCAGGCAACAGCGAGCTATCGGCCGTGGATTTGTCGAGAGCCGTTCTTGACAAAGTCGGCAACGACCTCATCGCGTTGTCAAACCTGAGTTTGAACGAGCTGATGGACCACAAAGGCATCGGCGCGGCGAAGGCCGTCTCTATCATGGCCGCGTTGGAGCTTGGCAAGCGCCGTCGTGGTGCTGAAGCCAGCCTCCCCGAGGAAGTCAAAGACTCCAAAATCTCATTTGAACGCTTCCTTTCCCGTATCGACGACATGAAACAGGAGCATTTCCTTGTTATGTATCTCGATCAAAGCTTCCACGAACTGAAAGTGGAATGCATCAGCAACGGGGGAACGACCAATGTCATCGCAGACCCAAGGATCATCTTCAAGCACGCCCTGAACCATGGCGCCACTTGCATCATCCTGGGTCACAACCACCCATCCGGCAACCCGCGTCCCAGCAAGGACGACCGCCAACTGACCCAAAAAATCGTGTCGGCTGGCAAACTCTTGGACATCGCCGTCATCGACCATATCATCATCGGCAACGAACGCTATTATAGTTTCCGCGATCACGGAGAAATGACCTATTAAGAAAACAACCATGAAACTTGTCACCATCATCGGAGCCCGTCCCCAAATCATCAAGGCAGCTGCACTAAGCCGCGCCATCAGAAACCATTATTCGGACACCATACAGGAGATCATTGTCCACACCGGACAGCATTACGACGACAACATGTCGCAGGTGTTCTTCGACGAGCTGCAGATACCCCATCCTGACCATAACCTTCATGTCGGATCGGCTTCGCACGGCGTGCAAACCGCCCGCATGACCGAAGGAATCGAGTCCTTATTAATAAAGGAGCAACCTGACTACATCGTGCTCTATGGCGACACCAACTCCACCCTCGCCGGTGCTGTGGCCGCTGCCAAAATCCACGTGCCCATCGTCCACATCGAAGCGGGGTTGCGTTCGTTCAACAAGAGTATGCCAGAGGAAATCAACCGCATCGTGTGCGACCATTGCTCCACACTGCTCTTCACACCCACCAAGGCGGGACTGGAGAACCTGAAACGCGAAGGCTTCCCCATGGACAACGAAGGGCCATACACCATTGACAACCCCAAGGTATACCACTGCGGCGACATCATGTATGACAACAGCCTGCATTTTGCCGGCATCGCCGAAGAAAAGACCGACATCATACAACGCTTGGAATTGAAAGGCAAGCCCTTTGTACTTGCCACCATCCATCGCGACAGCAACACCGACTATCCCGAAAGACTGAGTGCCATCTTCAGAAGCATCATTAAACTCTCGGAGGAATGTCAAGTCGTGCTGCCGCTACATCCAAGGACAGCCAAACTCATCAAGACCAACCTCGATGAAGACATGCAGAAACAAATCTTCAGCTGTCCAGATATCAAACTCATCCCACCCGTATCGTTTTTGGAAATGATTGCCTTGGAACGCCATGCCCGATTGGTGATGACCGACTCGGGAGGCGTGCAGAAAGAGGCCTATTTCTTCAAGAAGCCTTGCATCATCTTGAGACCTGAAACCGAATGGGTGGAAATCGTGGAGACGGGCAACGCCATCCTCGCAGATGCCGACGAGTGCCGCATCATGAAGGCATGGGAACATTTCAAGGACAATCCGCCCACCATGTTTCCCGAGATCTTCGGCGACGGCCATGCCGCGGAGTTCATGTTGGAGAAAATTATTTCACGTAAAGTATTGTAGATTAAGAAAAAAGTTGTACTTTTGCACCCACGTTTCAAGAAAACATACTTTATAAATAAATCATTTAATAATCAATCAGTTATGAATCAGTACGAAACCGTTTTCATTGTAACTCCCGTTTTATCTGAAGATCAGATGAAGGAAGCGGTAAAGAAGTATGAAGATTATCTGGCCAATGCAGGTGCAGAAATCGTTCATGAAGAGAACTGGGGCATGCGCAAGCTCGCTTATCCCATCCAGAAGAAATCCACAGGCTTTTATCAGTTGATTGAATTCAAAGCCGAAGGTGATGTGATCGCCAATGTTGAAACCGAACTGAAGCGTGACGAGCGCATCTTGCGCTTCCTCACCGTGAAGCTCGACAAACACGCTATTGCCTACAACGAAAAGAGACGCAGCAAGAAAGCCGAAGCCGCCGCTGAAGCCCAAGCTTAATGTTGAACAATTAAAACTGAAGAAAAATGGCACAAGTGAACAACAACAACGACATCAAATATTTGACTCCCATCGCAGTCGACACCAAGAGAAAGAAATACTGCCGCTTCAAGAAGAACCGCATCAAGTACATTGACTACAAAGATGCTGACTTCTTATTGAAGTTCGTCAACGAACAAGGCAAGATCCTGCCTCGCCGCATCACCGGTACTTCCACCAAATACCAGCGCAAGGTTGCCCAGGCCGTCAAGCGTGCCCGCCATCTTGCCCTGATGCCTTTCGTAGCAGATTGTTTGAAATAATTAAAGGAGGACTACACATGGATATTATTCTGAAACAAGACGTCAACAACTTAGGATATAAGAACGACATCGTCAGCGTGAAGCCCGGCTACGGCCGCAACTTCCTCATCCCCCAAGGCCTGGCCATCCTCGCCACCGAGCGCAACCGCAAGATCTTGGCCGAAGAAATGCGCCAACAGGCTCACAAGGAAGAAAAAATCAAGAATGAAGCTCTTGAAAAGGCCAAGGCTCTGGAAGGCCTGAAGCTGCAAATCCCCGCCAAGGCTGCTGCCACGGGTAAGATTTTCGGCTCGGTCAACACCATCATGATCGCCAACGCCATCAAGGAAGCCACCAACTTGGATGTGGACCGCAAACAGATCGTCCTCAACGAGGATGCCATCAAGGAAGTGGGCGAATACAAAGCCAAAATCAAACTGCACAAGGAAGTGCAGGTTGATGTCGACTTCAACGTCTACGCCGAATAAAAAGATAAACTTTTTCATGGTTTTAGGCTGTCCCGCTCGCGGGGCAGCTTTTTTTTGTATTTTTGCCTACATGATTACCAAGAACACAATAAAACAAATCGCCTCCCTCCGGCAGCAGAAGTTCCGGAAAGAACTCGGCCTCTTCGTCGTGGAAGGTCGCAAGATGACAGAAGAGCTCCTCGCCTCCGACTTTGAGATTGTGGGGCTCTATGCCACAGAGGCTTTCCTTGCCGATCATCCCATTTCCAGGGATGCCGAGACGGTCAGTGATGTGCAAATGCAGCAAATGAGCGGACAAGACACTCCTCCCGGCATTCTTGCGGTAGTGAGGATTCCTCAGCAAGGTGAAATCAAGACCACATCAAGCCTTGTCTTAGCTTTAGACGGCATCGCCAACCCAGGCAACATGGGCACGCTTATCCGTACGGCGGAATGGTTTGGCATTCGCGACGTGGTGTGCAGTGCCGACTGCGTGGAACTATGGAATCCCAAAACCGTGCAAGCCACCATGGGTTCATTGTTTAGGGTGAACGTTTGGAAAAACGACCTGGCAGACTACCTTCTTAAGGCCAAAGGCAAAGGCAAGGCCGTCTATGGCGCCTTTCTCGAGGGAGAAGATTTGTTTAGAATGCAGTCCAAGCCCGAGGGCATCGTCGTCATCGGCAGCGAGTCGCACGGCATCAGAGAGGAAATCTTGCCTTACATCACACATCCCATCACCATCCCACGTGTGGGTGGCAGTGCAACCGAATCGCTGAACGCAGCTGTGGCGGGTGGGATCATCATGGCGGAGATGACAAGGAAGGATTAATTGCCGCCGATGAACTTGAAGCCCCAGTTGGTCTTGGCCACCAACTCAGGCACCGTCTGACCTGCCAGTCTCACATCCTGTCGCACCGTCATGCGCGACGATAACACCCCGTATCCCCCATCGATCAAACTGAATTCATTGCTTCCTATCGGGATGCCATTGGACGGATCGTTGTTATAGACATACTGTCTCCATTCTTCGCCACCTGCCGTGATGGTGACCGTTATAGGGTAGTCGCCTATATAACGTTTCAAGCCAGCGACAGCCGTGTCGCCCCCAAGAAACTCGGTCAGATGCGCATAAAAATCTTCGGGACGATAAGGAAAGACATAAGCACCTTGTTCCATATGTAAAGAAAGGTAATAATCCGTGAGAACCCCTATCCGCCAGTGCATCGTGCGCGGTATCGAATCGTCATCGGGGCTGCGTTGTTCAAGAAAGGTGAAATCAATGTCCATTTGATAGAAAGTCGCATTGATGGCAGGACGGAAAAGAAACTTGCGGGGTATCGCACCAAAGTATTCTTGCGAGAAGTTCACCGCCAGGCTCTGCAAACCGAAACGGCCGTCGCCCACAAGACGGGTATGGGTGGTCAAGGTTCGGTCAGGAAGGACCACCTTAAGGCGATAGCTATAGTTATCGCTGGCACTGTTGAGGCCTAAACGCTCCGTGGTGTAATACAACTTCTGGTCGGGCGCATAGAAGACACCTGGTTCCTTATCGTGGATGGTGATGGTGTCGAGGAGAATCTCGCGGACACTATCGCCGTTGCAATACTCGACAAGGCGTGCATCCAACTTGCCTGGGTAATTGCACGAATCGGGATTCTGTGCCGTTTGGTATGCATTGCCTTGCACATAGAACGACCTTGAAATCTTGATGAAATTCGTGTCGGCATAGGCATCGAGAAGGCCATAGACGACGGGCGCTTGCTTATATTCTCCATAAAGGTCAATCTCCTGCTTGCATGAAGAGAGGAGGAAGGCAAAAACAAAAAAAGCGTTTAGAATATAATGATTGGTTATTTTATATAATGAACTGCTTTTCATGTTTCAATCATCCGAAATCACCATGCAAAAATAATCAAAAAAACTAACGAGGATTTGCTCTAACAATTTTTCAAAAAAAAAGCAATTCCCTATTGCACTTCGTCTTTTTTGGTTATATTTGCAGCGATATTTTTATCGATTAATGATAGAATTCATTCACTTAATACTAACTAAAATTTCAAACAAATGAAAAAAGTATCTTTACTCATTGCAATGATTGCCTTTGTTTTTGGCAATGCATTCGCTCAGTCAATGTACTTCGATTTTGAAGGACAAACTGCTGGTAACAAGATCGCTCAAACCCTTGGCGATCCTTGGACGACCTGGTCAAATGCCCCTGGTGGCGCTGAAGACGGTGTCTTCGACGAAGCCGACGGCTCAATGGCTGCCCACTTCACCTATGGCAACGACCAAGTTCTGAAACTTGGTGGTATTGAGACGGGCGTTTTCGATCTCGTTTTCGATGCTTACGTTCCGAATGGAAAGAACGGTTATTTCAACGTGTTGCACAATTTTGCTGGCGGCGGTTCAACTTGGGCTTGCCAGTTCTATCTCTGCTGCACCAATGATGGTAACAACACCACCGCTTTCGGAGAAGGCATGGGAACTGTCCACGCTGGCAGCAACGGCACCGTTGAAGTTCCCTGCGTCTATGACCAATGGATGAAGTACAGAGTTCACATCGACATGGACCAAGACTTGGCTACACTTTACTGGAACATCGCTGGTCAACCCGAGCAGGAAATGTGCTCATGGCAATGGAGCCTTGACAGCTTCGGCAATACCGTTGTTGGTCGTACCCTCGATGCCATGGACTTCTATCCTCCTGAGAATGCAGCTACTTCTGAATTCTATATCGACAACATCGGTATTGTCAGTGGCGCTGACGACCAAGTGTTGATTGACGACGATTTTGAAGCCTATCCTCTTGGAGGCAAGATTGCTGAAAGCGCTATTGCCATTGGCAATGACTGGTGGACCACTTGGACCAACCATCCCGGCGGCAACGAAGACGGTGTTATTGCTGAGGCTGGTGGCACCCAGTGCGGCTACATCTCTGGCGCTAACGACAACGTTCTCCTCCTCGGTGGTCAAGAATCAGGCACCTACGATCTTGAGTTCGCTATTTTCTGCGACGAAGGCAAGTATGGTTACTTCAACATCCTTCACGAATTCAATGGTAGCGGTTCCACCTGGGCTATGCAGGCTTATCTGAATGCAACCAACGATGGAAGCACCTCCTCTACAACCTATGCTCCTGGACATGGTACCGTTCACGCTGGCGCTAACAGCAATGGTGACATTCCAGCAGTTGTGAATGAGTGGATGTTCTTCCGCATCCATGTAGATTGCGACGCTGACCAAGCTGAATTGTTCTATCGTTCAGAAACCACCCACCCCGAAGAAACGTCAATCGTTGCTTGGCAATGGAGCTTGGACAGCTTCGGTGAGAATGTCGTAGGCCGTAAGATGGACGCCATGGACTTCTTTGCTCCTCATACCACACTGGGTTGCTACTATCTCGACAACTTCAGATACACCAGAATTGGTCAGGAAACTGCCGCTTCTCTGGAATTCGACACTGAAGCCATCACCAAATGGATCGCTGAGGACGATGCCACCTCCTATGACATCAACATCAGCAATGCCAACGGTACTTCCATTGGCGACTGGACTGCTTGGATCGACTTTGGCCAAAGCCAAGGCGGCACCAACGTCAACCAAATCAACTACGACCTTGATCCCGGCATGGACGATGGCTCCAACATTTCCCTAGTCGGCATCAACATTGACGCACCGACCCTCGTTGAAGTGGGCGCTATGTTCCCGGGTGCTGCTTATGCAGGCTCTGTGATGGGCACCAAGATTGTCAGCGCACAATACACCTTCTTTGAAGGTCAGGACAGCGGCATGGGTATTGAGCCCAACACCCCTGTAACCTTCCGCGTTTACGGACAAGGCATGAACGGTCAACCTGGTGAAGTGCTCGCCGAAAAGGTGGTTCCTTACAATCAGGTTATTGCCAATGACTGGACCATTGCCACCTTCGACACTCCCATTGACCTGACAGGCTTCAACGTTTGGGTTACCGTCGAATTCACACAAGCTGTAAGCGGCTATCCGATGAACTTTGACGGCAGCGGCAATGCTTCTGAACATGGCGACTATTACCGTACCAATGGCGGTGGCGCTTTCAGCAAGTGCTCCGATGTATTCTCCACCAACTATGGCGACTTCCACATCCGCATGAACTGCCAAGGTGCTCCCGTCAGTGCCACCTGGGCTTCGCTGAGCAAGCCTGAAGGCTCAATGCCTATCGGCGGCGAAGACATGGTCACTGTTAACCTCAACTCATTCGGCCTTGTCGATGGCGACGTGAAGACTGCCGACATCGTCTTCAAGACCAACGATCCTGAAAACGCCGAGGTCATCATCCCTCTGACCCTGAATGTCAGCACCACCAATGTTGGAGAGAACAACTCTCAGATTGCCAGCATCTATCCTAACCCCGCCACTTCGATGGTTACCCTCGAAGGCGAGAACCTGAGTAGTGTGGCTATCTACAATGTGGCCGGCCAACTCGTCCGCATCGTGAAGCTCAACAACGTGGTCAACAACATCGACATGAATGTTGAATCAGGCGTCTACTTCTTCAACGTGTACGACAACAACGGCAACAGCAACGTCCTGCGCGTTGTCATCACCAAGTAAGAATAGCTCTTACATGAAACGAAAAAACCGCTCCTTTCGGGGCGGTTTTTTTATTGTCGTATTAAAGAATCATTTTGCTTCTTTCCAATATCCTAACATCTCCTCAACAGTAAGATGCTGTACGCCCTTGCCTTGCTCTCGGGCTTTTTGCTCGATATAGGCGAAGCGTTCGCGAAACTTTTTGTTGGTCTTCTCCAAGGCATCATCCGGGTTTACGCCAATGTAGTTGCCGTAAGCTGCCAAGGCAAAGAGCAGGTCGCCATATTCGGCCTCAATGTTATCGGTATTGTCAGGCTTCTGGAGCTCTTCAAACAATTCTTTCTTTTCTTCCTCCACCTTCTGCCATGCCTGCTCGGCATTAGGCCAGCGGAAGCCCACACCAGAGGTCTTCTGTGCCATGCGGTAGGCTTTCAGCAACGATGGCAAGCCTTCCGGCACGCCGCCCAACACGCTGCGGTTATGCTCGCGTTCCAACTTGATCTTCTCCCAGTTCTGCTCCACCTGTTCGGCGTTCTCCACATGCTCGTTTCCAAAGATATGTGGATGGCGCACCACCATCTTGTCGCAGATGCCGTTGAGCACGTCTGCAATGTCGAAAGCGCCTTGCTCCTGCCCTATCTTGGCATAGAAGACAAGGTGTAGCATAAGGTCGCCCAATTCCTTCTTCACCTCATTGAGGTCGTCGTTGAGAATGGCTTGGCTGAGTTCATAGGTCTCTTCGATGGTAAGGTGGCGCAGGCTGTGGATGGTTTGGGTGCTATCCCACGGGCAGCCCGCCCGAACCGCATCCATGATATCCAATAAACGTTTGAAAGCTTGAAGTCTTTCGTCCATATCTTGCAATTTTGAAAGCGCAAAGGTAAGGAATAATATTGAATGTAGAGATTCCCTTCGGGAATGGAATGCCTTTTGTCGAGTAAACTGCGTCGGCTTGATGCCGTTACCTTCAGGATGCAGCATTATGCCGCCGCAAGTAGCATAAGCGGATGGTTCCATTCCCGAAGGGAATCACTCTAATATCATAGAATTTTGTACTTTTGCAGGTTCAATGGAAAGACAAAAAAACCATATCATCCTACTCGTTTTGCTTCCTTTCTTATTAATAGGTAAGGCAGCGAGCGCCCAACTCGGACAAAAGAACTACGAAGTGGAGGCTCGGATGCATTATGGATACATGTATTTCCAAAACGACGAGTACCATTCGGCTTTAGGCCGATACAGCCGTCACACGCCAGCATATGAATTCTCGCTGCACCGCAACACCTACGGACAGCATCGTTGGGAAGTCTTGCACAACTATCCTTCCATCGGTTTTACCTTTTATTATTCCGGCTTCGGTAACGACAGCATCTCCGCCGAGTTGGGCAAGGTGTTCGCCCTCTACCCTTTCATCAGGTTTCCTCTCATGCCTAGCCTCGACAGCAGGCTGACCTTCAAATTAGGCGTAGGCTTGTCGTGGCTCACCAACAAGTTTGACCCCAAGGAAAACTTCCACAACTACGCCATCGGCTCGCATCTGAACGCCGCCGTCAATCTGTCGTTTGAATACCGTCAGCGCATCATCGACCGTCTGCATTGGGTGACTTCGGTCGGCTTGACTCACTTCTCGAACGGTGCGACGAGGTCGCCCAACATGGGCATCAACATTTTCAGTGTCGCAACAGGACTGTCGTGGTATCTTGCCCCGCCCAAGGCTGCCATCGACAAAAGGTTGCGCCCGAAGAACTACCTCTTCGAGTTCGACGGCAAGCGGCATTTCGTCACCGACATCCAATACACCTTCGGCATCAAGGATTTAAGCCAACAGTATGGCACGCACCAGTATTTCTTCGTCCACAACCTTGCGGGCAACTTTATGCTGCAAATCAGCGAACGCGACCGTTTAGGCGTCGGCCTTGAGTATGTCATCGACCAAAGCGGTGAGATCATCCATCCAGGTTGGACCAATGAGCTGGGTGTCCTTCTTTCCTATGAGATGATGCTCGATCGGGTGAGTTTCATGTTCAACCTTGGCATACGCAACAATGAAGCCTTGTTGGCCAAAGCCTTCCTGTTCTACCAAAAAGTGGGTGCCCGGTATTATTTCACCGACCATCTTTTCGCCACCCTTTCATTCACCACCTACGACATCAAGGCCGACTTTATCAGCTTCGGCTTAGGATACCATTTCCAACACAAATACTATTTACCTCGTTATGCAAAGAAGCCTTTCCGTAGTCCTGTATATCCTCGCTAGCCTGCTCATCACATCCTGCAGCAAGGTGGATTCTCTGTTCAACAATGGAGAGCCCATCACTGTGCAACGTGAAGTAAACCAAGTTTTCCATTCGATTTCGATGTACAACAACGTGAACGTCAAATTGGTACATGACAATCACCCGCATTTGGAACTGACTTGTCCAGAGAACCTCATCGAAAAAGTGACTACAAAAATTGAAGACGGCATCTTGACCGTCAAAAACGAAAACGACCATAACTGGCTTCGCAGCTACGACTATAGCATCGATCTGACTATATATTACGACAGCATAAGCACCATCAATTACGCCTCTGTCGGCGACCTGTATTCCTCCGATAACGACACCATTAGAGGTTATGGCAAAAGAGAAATTGATACGACCGAAACCGGCATTCATTCCCAATGGATTCGTGGCTTTTACATTAATATCAACGAAGGCTGTGGTAAAATCGACCTAGCGGTCAAATGCAATGTCATCAAAACCGATTTCAACAATGGCACTTCAGAAGTTACGCTTAGGGGCTTGGCTGACTACACGGAGATTCTCATGAGAAGCTATGGCGTAGTTCATGCTGAAAACCTGTATTCCGATTTCGTAAGGGTAATGTCTGAATCCACCAATGATGCCTATGTTTGGTTCCGGACCAAGCTTACAGTATGGATTAAAAGCATTGGAAACATCTATTATAAAGGCAAACCATCCCATATCGAAATAAAACAGCATACCGGCGACGGCGAAATTATAAAATTGGAATAATTTAACAGTCAAATCAAAAACCACTTTTTTGGTACGATTTTTGTAATTTTTCAAGCAAGACTAACCAAATAATTCTCAAAAAGATGAAAATATTCAGAATTCTCCCAATCATTGCCTTAATGGCTTTTGCCAGCTGCTCGTCCAACCGGCACATGGCACAAGACGATGTGTATTATTCGCCTTACGGCAATAAGGCAGGACGCATGACCACCAGCAATGGTTCCTACGTCAGCCCAAGCATCAGCAGCAACTCAACCTACGACTACCAAAGCTATTACTCCGACAGCAAAAACTATGCGAGTAATGCCGAGCCCGTCTACCAAACCACTGAGACGGTGACCGACACCAATGGTGTGGTGTACACCACCACCGAAACCTATTTCGATGCCGACTATGCAACCCGTATCAAACGTTTCGGTACGCAGGCATCCTCTTCAAGAAGCTACTATGACGACTACTACACCGGTGGCGACACATACAACATCTATGTCAACGGTTACGATCCTTTCTATTGGGACTACAGTCCTAGAATCTATGTCGGATGGGGTTGGAACTGGGGTTATTATCCCTATTGGAGATACAGATGGGGTTGGGATCCGTACTGGGGTTATTCCTATTGGGGCTATCCTTACTACTCCTCCTATTGGGGATGGGATCCCTACTGGTCCTATGGTTGGGGGTATGGATACAACCACTATTGGCATCACCATCATCATCATTATGATGGTTGGCACCACCACGGAGGACATGGTGGCAGCGGCCTTGCCGGCTATGCAGCCAGCGTCAGACGCGAAAACAACAACACCAATGGTTCCATGAGTTACCGTGTGCCCACAGAAGGACGCAACAGCTTTAGCGGCAACAGCGCTAGCGGTCGCACTTCATCAGGATCGTTGAGCAACAGCCGTCCTACCGCAACTAGCAGCATGAGCAGACCCAGTGCCAACGGTACCACTGCAAGACCCAGCAGCACTTCAAGACCTACAGCAGGCACACAAGGCCGCATCGGCGCATTGAACCGTCCCACGGCAACTTCGCGCCCGAACGCAAACACAGCCCGTCCCAGCAGCAGCACTTCGGCAAGTTCTGCCAATAGTAACAGTGGCCGTCAGACCTACACCTCGCCCAACAGTATCCGTCCTTCACGCTCCAGCTCCGAGTATGTGCGTCCGCAAAGTTCCAGCAGACCCTCATCATCGGGCAACTACAACAGAAGCTCAAGCAGCAGCTACAACCGTGGCAATTCATCGAGTGGCAACTACAACCGCAGCAACTCAAGCAGCAGTTATAACCGCAGCAGCTCGTCATCCTCGAGCCGCAGTTCAGGAAGCAGCTATAGCGGCGGAAGCCGTAGCTCGGGTAGCAGCTATAGTGGTGGCGGACACAGCTCCAGCAGCCACAGCTCAGGCGGCGGTCGCAGCTCAGGCGGCGGAAGAAGATAAGTTATCACATAAATTCTGAAGTCTATTTGAGAATAAAGACTACCTTTGCAGCCAATTGCAAGGTAGTCTTTTTTTATGCCATGAAGAACACATTATTAACCATATTCACATTCCTTATCCTATCCCCCATCTTTGCACAAGGCAGCGATGATGCCTGCTTGTTTTCGCAAAGCTTGTATCAAGGCACTGCCAAAGCCATGGGAATGGGTAACGCCTTGGGCGCAGTCGGCGGCGACATGACAGGCGTATGCATCAACCCTGCCGGCATGGGGCTTTATCGTAGCAACGAGTTCACCGCCACCCTTGGTCTCATGCACAACCTTAACGCATCCCGCTACTACGGCAATGCCACCCAAGCCGGAAAGTATCGGACGGAACTGCCCAACTTTGGCTATGTAAGCTCAAAACAAAGAAGCAATTACAAAGGCATCAGGTTCACCCAATTCGGGATTGGGTTCACGCGCACCAACGACTACAACATCCACACCTTTGCCAAAGGCATCAACCCAACGAGTTCCAAAATCGACAACTATCTCGCTCAGATTGATGGTTACGATCCGACCGAACTCCAAGACAATTTTGCTTACACCATTTATCCTGCTTGGAACACCTATCTGATAGACCTTTACCAAGATGAACAAGGTGAATACTACAGCAGTCCCGTTCCACAAGGTGGCATCTGGCAAAGCCAAGAAAACAGTTTCAAAGGCCGTTCAGAAGAATACACTTTCGCTTTAAGCGCCAATTACCAAGAGCGTCTTTTTATGGGTGCCAGTCTGGGCATCACCCACATCAAGCGTGAAGGCATCAAAGCTTTCGAAGAATCGGCTCTCAAAGACGAAGACATTGATTTCAACCAGTGGAATTTCACTGAAAGCATTGCCTCAACGGGATGGGGATGCAACGCTAAGCTAGGGTTTATCCTTCACGCCAACTCATGGTTCCGTCTGGGGCTCGCCTATCATACAAGAGGACTATACGCTTTCGATGAAACATGGCAAACCGAGACGGAATCAAAGATCGAGCATGTCACCTATAAAAGTTTCAGCCCTAATTCCACCTACAACTACAACTTCCGAAGCCCAAGGAAATGGATTGGCAGCATGGCGTTCGTCATCCGTCAGGCGGGACTCATCGGCTTCGACGCCGAATACACCAATTACGGTGCCGCCCGTTTCACATGCGACGACTTTGACTACAGCCACGTCAACAAAGACATTGCCGACAACTATGGCAAGACCTTCAACTTCCGTCTCGGAAGCGAATGGAACCTGGGCGCCTCCTATCTCCGTGCCGGTTTAGCCTATTATGGAAGCCCATTTGGCCTAAAAGATAGTTTAGGCAGCGTAAAAAAAGCCTCGTTTGGCTTTAGCTTACCCGTGAATTTTGACACCACTTTCGATTTCGCCTACGAGCTTTCCTACAGCAAGTCAAACATGGTCCTATATGATGCTGGGGTCTTAGGCATCGAGCCTGTTGTGCAACGCCAGTTCAGAAACAATGTTGCGGTAACGCTTAAGGTGAAATTCTAAAACAAAAAAAGGCAGCCTTTCAGCTGCCTTTTTTGTACTTACTCTCGCTTTATTCATTGTATTGGGCAATGATGCCTTTGTCAACGAGAATACGTCCGCAGTATTCGCAAACGATGATTTTCTTGTGAGTACAGATGTCCAATTGGTGTTGGGGCGGAATACGGTTGAAGCAACCGCCACAAGCTTCGTCGAAAATGCCAACCACTGCAAGACCATTGCGGGCGTTTTTACGGATACGTTTATAGGCGACCAAGAGGCGGTCTTCCACCAGCTTCTCGCAATCAGCCGAACGCTGTAGGAGTTGTTCCTCTTCCTTTTCGGTGCCTTCTACCAAGGAATGAAGCTCCTCTTTCTTTTCGGTCAGGACTGTATTCAGCTCAGCCAGACGGGCTTGAGCTTGTTCGATCTTGACGTTCACTTCTTCTTCCCTAGCCGTAGCTTCACGGATTCTCTTTTCCGAAAGTTGGATATCGAGGTTTTGGTACTCTATCTCCTTGGTAAGCGAGTCGTATTCGCGATTGTTGCGAACGTTGTTTTGTTGTTCTTCATATTTCTTGACCAACGCTTCTGTTTCCTTGATTTTGATCTTGTAATTCGTCACGTCGGTCTGATGTTTTTTGGCTTCTTCCTTGAAATTGGCAATACGTGTCTCAAGTCCGGCGATCTCATCCTCCATATCCTGAATCTCAAGGGGTAGATTCCCTCTGAAAGCCCTAATTTCATCAATCTTCGAGTCGACTTGTTGAAGGGTGTAGAGGGCAACCAACTTCTGTTCGACGCTCACCTCAACAGGATCTTCTGCAACGGATTCCTTGGTCGCTTCCTTAGCCACAGGTGCAGCTACCACTTCTTCTTTTTCCTTTTCAGCAGCTTTCTTAGTGGCTTTCTTGGCAGGCTTTTTAGGCTCTGCAGCTTCCTTTATATCCTCGGCGGGTGCCTCTTCAGCTTTCTTGGCCGATTTCTTGGGCTCGACAACCTCTTCGGCTTTTTTGGCAGCGGTCTTCTTCACAGTCTTCTTGACTTCCTTCTTCTCGGCGGGTTCTTCGGCCTTGGGAGTTTCCTCCACTTTCTTGGTGGACTTTTTAACGGTCTTTTTGACCTCTTTCACTTCGGCCTTCTCTTCGACTTCGGTGACTTCGGGATTCACTTTCTTTGCCATATGATTGAATTCTAATTTTTTACAAAATAATGAACTGAATTTGTTTTCGTTTCAGCCATTTCGGCTGCAAAGGTAGGAAATTTTTTTCGAATCAACTCAACTATTAATTCTTTCGTGAATTGTTCGGTTTCAAAATGACCTCCATCGACCAACAGAATATTGCCTTCGGGAATGAAAAAGTCGTGGTATTTGATGTCGGCAGTAAGATAGGCATCTGCTTTTTTACGTAGGGCATCCTGCATGAAGGGACTTCCTGAACCACCGCACAGCGCCACTTTATGGATTTTGCGACCTGTCAAGGCAGAATGCCGCAGGCAGGGCGAGGCGATGGTTTCGGCAACAAGGCCCAGAAACTCGGTTTCTCCCATCGGATTATCAAATTCGCCAATCATTCCAGCGCCACACAATTCAGGCTCATCAACAGAAGGTTGCAACAAATGTAAATTTCGCAAGCCAAGTCTTTCTGCCAGCACACGGCTCACGCCCAGATAGCTGTTATCCAAGTTAGTATGCATAGAAATCATGGATATATCATGCTTCACAGCCTTCATTACGGCACGTTCGATATAGGTTTCTGGCGTGAGATGTTTCAAGCCTCTGAAAATCAACGGATGATGGCTGATGACAAGGTCACAGTTCTTTGCGATTGCTTCATCGACAACTTCTTCAGTAATATCCAAACACACCAAGGCTTTACGGGCTTCCGCGTCGAGGTCGCCAACCTGAAGGCCAGCATTGTCGTAACTCTCCTGCCATTGCAGCGGCGCCACCTCGGTGATGCAATTCAAAATGTCATTTACGGTCATAATTTCAAAATTGAGGCTCAAAATTAGGAAAATTTGCCTAATTTTGACCCCTACAATGAGATTTTTGCTGATTCCCATATCACTTTTGTATCATATTGTGTTGACCATCAGACACAAACTATACGATTGGCGCATTTTGAAAACCACCCAATTTGACAAGCCTGTGATTTGTGTGGGCAACCTTAATTTAGGCGGTACAGGAAAGACACCTCATACTGAATATTTAATCAACCTATTGAAGGACGATTACCATGTCGCAACCTTGAGTCGGGGCTATGGCAGAAAGACCAGAGGTTTCAGAATGGCGGAACCGGCAAGCACATATGAGGACTTAGGGGATGAGCCACTGCAATACTACAAGAAACACTCTGGGATTCAAGTCGCGGTAGACAAAGACCGCGTAGAAGGTGCGCACCTGCTTTGGGAGCAGGGGGCAGATGTCATCCTTTTGGACGACGCTTTCCAGCACCGCAGCATCAAGGCGGGGTTGAGTATCCTGTTGACAGAATACCAACATCTTTATTGTGACGACTCCCTCATTCCTGCCGGCAACTTGCGCGACGTGAGATCAGCCGCCAAACGTGCCGACATCATCGTGGTCAGCAAGTCGCCGGAATCATTGGCGACAGAAGAAAAGCAAACCATTATCAACAAACTAAAGCCTACGGAAAAACAACAAGTGTTTTTCTCTTATTTGGAATATGCACCATTGCAGCCTTTGAACGAAAAGGCTAAAACAGTGACCGTTGAAAACACAGATTCGGTCTTGGCATTCTGTGGCATCGCTGACCCCGAGCCTTTCAAAACAGCATTGGAAAAACAATACAAAACCGTTGTCATCCTGCCTTTTGCCGACCATCATGCCTACACTGACAACGACATAAAGGCCATCCTTAAATGCTTTGGGAACCTTGCAGGCGAGAAGAAAATCATCGTCACTACGGAGAAAGATGCCGCGCGATTGACAAATTCTCCTTATCTTTGTCAGTTTGACGGCGCTCCGTTATACGATTTGCCCGTCAACGTGCGTTTCCATGAAGAAGAGAAGTTTAACGAAGAAATATTGAGATATGTACGACAAAATTATCACCACTATTGAATATATCAACCTGAAGACCAAAGGCTTCAGGCCAGAAATTGGCATCGTCTTGGGTTCGGGCTTGGGTGGCTTGGCCAACGGCATCACCGTACAGCATGCCCTTCCCTATTCAGAGATACCCAATTTCCCTGTCTCCACCGTGAAAGGCCACAAGGGACAACTGCTGTTTGGCACCATCGCTGGTCGGCGTGTGGTAGCCATGCAAGGCCGTTTCCACTATTATGAGGGTTACCCGATGAGTGCCATTACCTTCCCCATTCGTGTGATGATGCAGTTAGGCATACAGTTCCTCATCCTCAGCAATGCTGCCGGTGGGCTGAACCCAAGCTACAAGGTGGGCGACATCATGATCATCAACGACCAGATCCACATGATGCCCAACCCGCTCATCGGACAGCACGACGAGCGTTTCGGCGACCGTTTCCCCGACATGAGTGAGCCTTATGACAGACGTCTCATCCGTTTGGCCGACGACATCGCCCGAGAGAAAGGCATCGAGGTGCAACACGGCGTGTATTGCTCCACTTCCGGTCCGACCTACGAGACACCTGCCGAATGCCGTTTCTTCCGCATCATCGGTGCCGACACCATCGGCATGTCGACCACCCACGAGGTCATCGTGGCACGTCAAGGCAAGCTGCCCGTCTTCGGCTTGAGCATCGTCTCCGACATGGGCAACATCTATGGAGAGGAAAAGACCGTCACCATCACACATGAAGAAGTCATCAAGGCTGTGAACGCCGTGGAGCCGAAGCTCATCACCCTTATCACCGAACTCATCCGCCGATCCTCCGAAATCAAGTTCTGATGGCCGTCTACTTCGTCACCGATTTTCATCTGGGAATTCCTACGCTTGAGGATAGCAAGGAACGCGAGCGCAAGCTGTTGCGTTTCTTTGACATGATCCGTCCCGACTGCGAGGAACTCTACCTGATGGGCGACCTCTTCGACTTCTGGTTCGAGTACAAGACCGTGATTCCGAGAGGCTTTGTCAGGTTACAAGGTAAGCTGGCCGAGTTCACTGATGCAGGCATCCCCGTACACATGTTCATCGGCAACCACGACCTTTGGAGTTTCGGCTACTTGCATGACGAGCTTGGTCTTGAGATGCACCGCGAGCCTGTCATCAAGACCATCAAAGGCAAGAAGTTCTATTTGGTCCATGGCGACGGCCAAGGCCCTGGCGACAATGGCTACAAGTTTTTGAAAAAGGTGTTTGAATGCAAGTTCAACCAGTGGCTTTTCCGCTGGCTACACCCCGACTTGGGCATAGGTTTGGCCTTACGTTGGTCGCACAACCACCGCTTGAAAAAACTCAAGAACGAGGTGGAGCGCGGCTATTACGACAACGTCCCTGAAACTCGCCTTTACCAATATGCCCAAGAGCAGGCTGCACTCGACCCCAGCATCGATTTCTTTGTCTTCGGACATCAACATAAGCCCATGCAATACAAGTCTGGCGACCATGCCTTGACCACCGTCGTGGGCAACTGGATTTATGATTTCACTTATGCCGTGTTTGACGGAGAACGCGTGGAATTGAAATATTTTGAGAAGCAAGACAACAACTAAAAACATACCCTATGCAAATCACAAAGAATTACATTGAAGCCAACAAAGAACGTTTCCTTGAGGAGCTCTTTGGCTTGATTAGAATCCCATCTATCAGTTCGGAATCGGCTCACAAGCCGGACATGATCCGCTGCGCCGAATACTGGCGCGATGCCATCCTAGCCGTTGGTGCCGACAAGGCCGAGGTGATGCCCACCGAGGGTAACCCCATCGTCTACGGCGAGAAGATTATCGATCCGAAACTGCCCACCGTGCTTGTTTACGGCCACTACGACGTAATGCCCGTCGATCCCATCGACCTGTGGCACACCGACCCATTTGAGCCCGTCATCAAGGATGGCAAGATCTGGGCTCGTGGCGCCGACGACGACAAAGGCCAGTCGTTCATGCACGCCAAAGCTTTTGAGACCATGGTGAAGACCAACACCCTCCCCTGCAACGTGAAGTTCATGCTCGAAGGCGAAGAGGAAATCGGCTCAGGCAGTCTCTCGAAGTGGGTCGTGGATTACAAAGACCTCGTCAAGGCTGATGTCATCCTCGTGTCCGACACCTCTATGATTGGTCCCGATGTGCCGAGCATTACCACGGGTCTGCGTGGCCTCGCCTACTGGGAGATCGAAGTCACCGGCCCCAACGCCGACCTGCATTCAGGCCTCTTCGGTGGCAGCGTGGCCAACCCGCTCAACACCTTATGCGAGATGATTGCCAAATGCATGGACGAGAACAACCACATCACCATCCCGCACTTCTATGATGACGTCATCGAATGCTCTGCTCGTGAGCGCGAGTTGCTAAACATGGCCCCTTACAACGAGGAAAACTACAAGAACAGCCTCGGCGTGAAAGCCCTGCGCGGCGAAGAAGGCTATACCAAGATTGAACGCGTCGGCATCCGTCCCACCTTCGACCTCTGCGGTATGTGGGGTGGCTACACGGGCGAAGGCGCCAAGACCGTGCTGCCTTCGAAGGCTTACGCCAAACTCTCATGCCGTCTCGTGCCCAACCAAAACAACGAGAAGATTGCCGTGTTGGTGAAGGACTATCTGGAGAAGAACGCTCCCGACTATGTCACCGTGAAGGTCACGCCATTGCATGGCGGACAAGCCTACGGCTGCCCTGTCGACCTGCCGGCCTACAAGGCTGCCGAAGCCGCCTACATGGACACCTACGGCAAGCTGCCCATCCCGATGCGCTCGGGCGGCTCGATTCCGATTATCGCCAGATTCGAGGAAGTGTTGGGCATCAAGTCCATCCTGATGGGCTTCGGCCTCGGTGAAGACGCCATACACTCACCCAACGAGAACTATCGCCTCGACCACTTCTACAAAGGCATCGAGACCATCATCGCCTTCTATCAGCATTTTGCCAAGGGTGGCGAGATCGCATAAGCGTTTGCAACACAACAAAAATAAAAAAGGAAGAGTCGCTTGACTCTTCCTTTTTTGCATCATGCCGCTCGGCTGATGTCAATCAATAACATGTTGATAGGAAGTTCCTTCCTTGAAGTTCTTGATACCGTCTTTCAGGAAGTTGACGAAAGCATCCTTGTCGAGGTCGTAAGCGCGAGGCTTCATCAGCAGGTTGCCGTTGTGGTCCATCAAGCAGTAGTAAGGTTGGGCATTGGTGCCGAACTTAGAGATTTGGAAGTCGGCGTATTTGCGGCCGATGGTCTTCTTCTCCTTGCCATCATATGAGGAAGTGTACCACTCTTCTTCGGGCAAGTTTGTCTTATCGTCGACATACAAGGCGCAGAGAACAAAATCGTGGCGCAGCATGTCCTTTACGCGCGGGTCGCTCCAAACGTTGGCTTCCATCTCACGGCAGTTGACACAGCCGTGGCCGGTGAAGTCGACAAAGATGGGGCGGTTGAGTGCCTTTGCAGCGGCAAGAGCTTGGTCGTAGTCGAAATAGCCCTTCAAGTTATGCGGCAGATGGAAGAGGTCAGCATATTTGGGCTCTTCGTCAAACTCGCCCACGGCCACCGTCTCTCCTTGTGGCGCCACCGCCATATTGGCAAACTTGGCATCCACATAGTCGATGACCTTCTCGCTGTTCTCCTCGATAATGCGGTTGAGGTCGAAGTCAAGGGTCTGCTTGGGCGGCAGATAACCCGAGAGGGCTTTCAAAGGAGCGCCCCACATGCCAGGGATCATATACACCACAAAGACAAGGTCGATGATGATCAGGACGAGGCGGAACACGCCCAGTTCCTTGACTTCCTTCTCACCCTTGAAACGAATCTTACCCAAGAGATATAGGCCGAGCAAGGCGAAGCATACGATCCAAATGCCGAGGTAGACCTCGCGATCGAGAAGGTGCCAATGGTAGGTTTGGTCAGCCACACTGAGGAACTTGAAGCCCAGGGCGACTTCTATGAAACCTAACACGACTTTCACGGAAGTGAGCCAGCCACCGCTCTTGGGCAGACGCTGCAACAGGTTCGGGAAGAAGGCGAACAAAGCAAACGGAAGGGCGAACGCCACGGCGAAGGCAAACATCGTTACGATGGGAGCCCAGAACTCGCCTGAGGTCGACTTGATGAGCACGGTGCCCACGATGGGACCCGTGCATGCGAACGACACCAACACCAAGGTCAAGGCCATGAAGAAGATACCGCCGAGGTTCTTGGTACTTTGCTTACTATCGCTCTTATTCACCATGTTGCTACCCAATGTGATCTCAAAGGCACCAAAGAACGAGGCCGCAAAAATCATGAACACCAGGAAGAAAATGATGTTCGGCAGCCAGTGCGTGGCCAGCCAGTTGAAGATGTCGGCCGTAACGCTGTTGCCACCTACGAGCCAAGTCACCAAGATGATGATGGCAATGGGCAGGGTGTAGAGCAACACGATGAAAAGGAAATACATGAAAGCCTTGAAACGACCTTGTGCCTTGGTTTCACCCTCGCCGTGCATGAAGAACGACACGGTCATGGGGATCATGGGGAACACGCAAGGTGTCAGGATGGCGGCAAAGCCCCAAAGGATGGCTTCAAGAATCATGCCCCATATATTGGATTTCTTGCCAGCAGTGGCTTCAGGCTCAGCGGCCTCAATCACAGCAGGTTCACCATATTGCAGGTCAACATCCTCCGCCAGAGAGACACACTGTCCGTCCTTGCAGGCTTGGTAGGTAATCTCGCCCGTAATGGGAAAATCACCATCCTTCAGCTTACGGAAGGTCTGGGCAAACGATGCCGTGCCTGCAAACTGTTTATACTCTACTTCAAAGATGTCGTCGTAATACATCGGCACCTCGGTGAGGTCGCGAGCCTCGCCCACAGCCTCGAAAAACTCCGAAGTCTTGATGTCAAATACCGTCGGAAGGGGGCCGAGGTCTGGCATCGTAGTGGAATAGATGTGATACTCAGGGTCGATGGTGGCTGTAGCCACAACATCAAATTCCGTTTCGTTAAGATCTTGGATAGCAATTGACCACTTGACAGGGTCAATGATCTGAGCACGAACCTGCATGGGCATAATAGCAACAAAGGCCATCAGCAGGCAGAAAAACAGTCGTTTCATAGGTAACTTTGTATTTGTTTGCAAACAATGATATTAATTAAGGTGCAAAAATAATAAGATTTACAACACGACCGAGAAAAAAATATGATTTTGCCAACAAAGAGCAGAGAGCACATACTTACGGCCGATTCCATCTGCATTCAAAAACGGTCTTTGTGTCGTTGACAATCTTGAAACGGTCGTCAATTCGGTAGCCAACCACCCAAAGGATATCGTTGTTGGCTGATGCCAACAGCCAGATGTTCTGTTTCTGCCATTCCGTAAACTTCTGGTCCACAAAGAAATCGCTCAGCAGTTTGGAGCCTTTCATGCCCAAGGGATGGAAACGGTCGCCGTGGCGCCAATGCCGCAAGGTTAAGGGGAACTTTAATTTGTCGAAATCCAGTTGCGCCACTTCGGGAGACTTGTCAATGACGAAATCGGAGGTTTTGTCAAATTGTGTGAAACACAAGTGTATGGGTGATGTAATTCCCTTCTGCCCTGCTTCGATTTGAATCTCTTCGTCTTCAAGGGACTTAATTTCATTTAGTTGCAGTTCATTTCTACCGATAACCAGTTGATGCGTTGGAGAAAAATATTTATTTCCGATGCCTGTTTCCATAGCTTCAAAAATGAAGTGGCATTGGTCGGTGTTGAAGCCGTATTGTCTTAGCCATTCAAAAAGCAATTGAAACGAGCAAGTCGGCCCTTCGACAGGCTCAGGGAACTCGGCTTTAATGATTTTAGAATAAGGCAACCTTTGAACATCACCATCTTGCTCCACAATTTGCGCCAGCTTCTCTTTCAATAACGCCCTATAAAGTTCATTTTCAGCAGAAAGATGTCCCAAAGACTTATACAAACCCTGACGCGCCTCGGGGTACAATTCATCGAAAACGGGTAACAGCTGGTTGCGGATTCTATTGCGCAGGTATACCGACTCCACATTGGTATGGTCCTCCCGCCAAACGATATGATTCTCAACAGCATACTTTCGGATTTGTTCTCGCGAAGCCCACAACAATGGACGAATGATAACGCCATTGTGTGGCTTCATGCCTTTCAATCCGTTGAGACCTGCGCCGCGCAATAAGTTGATGAAGAAAGTCTCGGCTTGGTCATCGGCATGATGCGCTACGGCGATTTTATCATAACCCAACTCCTGCCTTAATTGCTCAAACCAGCCATAACGCAAATCTCGGGCAGCCATCTCGATGGAAATACCATGATTAGTCGCATATTTCTCGGTTTCAAAATGCTTTACAAAGCACTGGATCCCACGCTTTTCAGCAAACTTACGCACAAACCAATCATCACCGTTCGACTCCTCGCCACGCAAATGGAAATTACAGTGCGCCGCGACAAACTCTACCTTGGCTTTCAGCAGCAAGTCCATCAGCACCATGGAATCAATGCCGCCGCTGAGGGCCAAAATGACTTTTTCGCCCTCGGCAATCAAGTGATACCTATTAATATATGCCTGAAACTGCTCGAGCATGCTTATTTCTTTTTCTTCACCGAAAACCCGAAACCACCGATTTTCTCACCGAGGCCGTAGTACTTGCCATGGGAATAGGCCAAAGGCTTGGCGTGATTGAGTTGAAACGCACCCGTGCCCTTGTCGATGAGTTTTTCCTCCGCGTTGACGGCCACCACCTCGGCGATGAACATATCGTGAGAACCCAATTCCTTCACTTCCACCACCTTGCATTCAATACTCAACGGCGATTCGGCAATCAAGGGGGCTTTCACGATTTGGGCAGGCTCGGTATGCAGGTGCATCTGCTTGAACTTGTTATAGTCGCGGCCTGAGCGCACGCCGCACCAGTCTGTGGCGGCGGCTAGTTCCTCCGTCGTCAGGTTGATGACGAACTCCTTGTTTTTCATGATGAGTTCGTGCGAATGGCGTTCCTTGCGGACGGAGATGTAGCACATGGGCGGGTCGGAGCAAATCGTTCCCGTCCAGCCGATGGTGATGATATTGTAGTTTTCCTCGCAGTCGCCGCAGGTGACCATCACGGCGGGCAGGGGATAAATCAATGTGCCGGGTTTGAAGGGGATTTTCATTTCAGTCGAATATTTGACGCAAAAATAGAAAAAATCCCGCCCAAACGAGCGGGATTATTCAGTTTTTAAGGTCGGCCTATCGAGGCTTGATATTTCTATCGGTCGGCCCTTCGACCCTTCGAGGGTCCTCAGGGACCGCGGGCTCAGGGGCCTTAGCTTAGTCGATTGTCCAGGTCGAACCGCTGTTCAGCAGGTCGTCCATGCACTTAATCTTCGAGTTGGCCTTCTCGTTTTCGATGACTTGGTCAAGGCTGTCGTTGAAGGTCGGGGCTTTCACGTCGCGGATGACGCCGATGGCGACGGGGAAATGAGGCGGCATCATGTGTGCCAGCATCATGTGGATACCCGTGTCCTCGGTGGTCTTGTCGTGGACGAGA
>CACZER010000024.1:0-33613 GCA_902780195.1 uncultured Bacteroidia bacterium | reverse complement strand
GCAGCAAACCAAAAATAGGGTCGTCGAGCGGGTGTTTGGGTGCAGCGAGTTCAGGATTTTTTCGAGTAACCTATTGGAGACCCTGCTCATCACCCTTGTGGCGATGGGGCTTTCCTTGTTGGCGGTGTGGGGGTTGCTGCCCGCGTTCCAGTCGTGGATAGGCGTGCCCGTGCAGTTGCGTTTCGACAAATGGCTGCTCTTTTTCTGCCTTGTGCTTTTGGTGCTGTTGCCTTTGGCGTCAAGCCTTTTCGGGCAATATTGCCTGCGCAGTGTGGCCTTCGCCGACGTGCTGAAAGGCAAGATGCGCCACTTAAAAGGCATCCGCATCAGCAATGCGAGTTCGGTGTTTCAGGTGGGCCTCTCTTCGCTTGCTGCCGTGTTTACGGTTGTCATTCTGTTGCAACTCACTTTTATGCGACATTCCGACAAAGGCGTTGATATGTCTAACATTGTGTCACTCAACAGTCTGGTAACACCCTGCTACAAAGTGGGCCCCATTCGTGACGAACTGATGAAAAACCCTGACATTTACAGCGTCGGTCTTTGTATGGGTGACTTTTCCAAGCCTAATGGCTTCATCAGCGAAGTGGAATGGGAAGGGCGAGAAGAAGGAAATGATGCTGTATTTCAGTTACTTATTACTGATGGCTATTTTCAAGAGATGGTTGGAATGGAGTTGTTGTCAGGCGACTATTTAAGCAAGGACTTGAATTTGGATGATTATTTTGATGGCAAATACGAAGGGAATGGGCAATATGTGGTCAACGAGGCGGCGGTCAAGGCGATGGGATGGAGTGCGGAGGAAGCCATCGGCAAGGAGTTGACGCTGACAGTGACTTCGGGGAGGATTGTCGGTGTGGTGAAGGACTTCCATTTCTCCGATATGCGCAATGCCGTTTCACCACTTATTATGGAATATGGACCAGAGGCGCAGCCAAACATCGTGGTGAAAATCGCGCCCGAAAACCGACAGCAGACCTTGGCGTATATTCAAGAAATGGTGCGTCCGTTTAATTTTTCTGATGTGTTTTCCTATTCGTTTTTGGGCGAGAAGGAACTCTACCGTGAGGAACGTCAGGTCGGGCACTTATCGTTGTTGTATTTCCTTGCGGCTATGCTGCTGGCATTGTTCGGTTTCTTCGGGGTGGTTTCCTACCATCTTCATCAAGAGTCGCTTAATATGGCTGTGCGCAAGGTGTTTGGCGCCACCACTGGTGATGTGCAGGGACATTACCTGAAGATGAGGCTGAGGATGTATATTCTGCCTGTTTTGGCAGCCACCATCCTGTCTGTCTATTTCTCGCTGAAATGGCTGCAAGGCTTTGCTTATCATGTGTCGTTCCCCGTTGTACTAACGGTGGCCGTGGTTGCTTTCTTTGCGGCATTCCTGCTGCTCTCGCTGATTGTTTCGGGTGTGGTGCAGTCGGTTTGCAGTCAGAAAATTACAGACGTTTTGCAGAAATAATGGACAGCATCGCTGCTGCCATGGTATGACAGACTTGCTTGTAAAATGCACCGTGACAATGCAAAATTTCACGAAAAATGCACTATCTAAGTGCAAATTATTCAATAATCAATTGTTCCCAGCGGATCTTAGGCACAAACTGCACTCCGTTTTCATCGCGGTAATAGGCTAATTTCTCGCCTTCATCCACGGGCTGCAACTTGATTTTCTCGTTGCCTTTGCCGATGGCCAAGATAAGCAATGGCTCGTAAGGCAGATTAAAGGCTTCGGTAATCTTCGCCTTGTTGAACGCCCCAATCATGATGCCGTTCAAGCCCATATCTGAGGCTTTCAGCAACATGCTTTGTGCTGCAATACCCAGGTCGATGTCCACAAACTTGTTTTCTGGAATGGTGCTGCAAATGATGATGAAAGCTTCAGGTTCCGTGCCGGGGAAGGGGAGGTGCAGTTCGGGCAGCAATCCGCCGAGTTTCATGTTTTGCGTGATGATTTTCGCGCCCGTTTCCTTGGTCACAAGTTTGAAGCGGAGCACCTGCTGGTTTTTCGCCGAGGCAATCTTTGTGTTCACCGCCACGATGCGTTCCAGCATGTCGCGCTTCACCTCAAAGCTTTGGTCATAACCGCGATAACTGCGGTTTTTCTCCATGAGGGTTTCAATCGAGGTGTGTTTTACTACTGTCTTCTTGGCACCCTTGCCAAAGACCTCTTCATAGCGTTTTTCCAAATATCCGTCGGCCATGGTTTTGTGTATATTTCACTAGTCTCGGGTTATTTCGAAAGGTATGGATACTTTTTCCTGATGTTTTCGGCCAGGAACTGCGCCACGAGATCGGTGGAGAGCTGGGAGACGTTGAACACAAAGTCGTAATTGCGGGCATCATAACGCGACACATGGGTGACGGTTTTTGTATAGTTTTCACGAGCATCGTCGATTTTATCGATGCGCTTGCTGGCGGTTTCTTCGTCCAAAGCAAGGTATTCCATTACGCGTTTCACGCGGGTCTTCTTGTCGGCAATGAAGAAAATCTTTATGGCATTTGGGTGGTCTTTGAAGATGTGGAATCCTGAACGGCCGATAATGATACATGACTCCTGCTCCGCCAAATCGCGCAAAATATGAGTTTCGGCAAGATAAATTTGTTGCGAGGTCACTTCTTTGTCTTCCTGAGCGGTGTATCCTCCTCGACCAACTGCACCAAATTGTTGGTAGAACCTGCAGAAATCGCTCCACCAGCTGGTCTTGGTGGCTTTGATACGTTGCATCTCCTCAATGGTAAGGTTGAATTTGGAGGTCAAGGTATCGAGAATAGCCTTGTCGTAAACATTGATTCCAAGCAACTCGCCGAGCTTGTAGGCAATTTCCTTGCCACCCGAACCAAACTCTCGGTTGATGGCGATAACAAATTTCGGATTTTCCATCGTTGTAGGTATTGAAAGGACAAAAATACAAAAATAGATTGATATTCAACTGCTTTTTGTACTTTTGCGGCATGAAAAAACGAATCCTGCAAATCGGTTCCCTTTTATTAGCCCTTGTGGTGCTGTTCATCTCTGCAGGATGGGATGTGAAGTTCCACTATTGCACCGAAGACCATCACATGATGGGTAGTTTCGGCGATGCTGCAGCTGATTGTGTGCATTGTTTGGGGCACGATCATGAGCATGAAAAGGAAGCCTCTTTACCGCTCGATGTCGTACAGTTCAACACCAAATGTTGCTGTGACGACTTCGACAGTAAGGTACAATTTACCGACAACTTCGTTTTTTCGCCTGACAAACACTTGATTGTCAACTTGCAATCCATCATCCTGCCTCATTTCGACTTAACCGATTTGTGTAATCAGGTTCAAGTGGTTTTTAACCCCTTTTTTCAGAGAAAGACACTCAAGTTTCTTTCCGGTCGAGAGTGGATAGTGTTTATTTCTTCGTTGAAGCTTAATCCTTTGGTTTTCTGATAATCCTCTGAGACATAAGGAGGCCGGGAATGTGTGCCTCGAGCCTTACTGTCATTGCGGAGGAACATCCGCAATCTCCTAAGCGGGAAGGTGTCCCTAGTGCATATGAGATTGCGGGTCAAGCCCGCAATGACGGACAATAGAAAACAAAACAAACAACATTTTAACATCATGAAAACCAAACAACTTACCCTAATAACCCTATTATTATTTGCCTTCGTCGGAGGTGTGTTTGCCCAAGGCTTCATCGAAGGCACAGTATATGAAGAGTCCGAAAATGGCGAGCGCACGCCGCTTCCTGGCGTTAATGTGTATTGGAAAATCGTCAACGAAGGCGTGGTGTCCGACGCCAACGGACACTACAAGATTCCTGTCCACGGACAAATCGGATGTCTCGTGTTCAGTTGCATCAGCTATGAAAACGATACCGTCCACCACATGTTTGACCCCATCCACTACGACCATGTATTTAAAGCCATTCATATGCTGAATGAAGTGGAAATCGCCGCTCGACAAAAAGCCTCGTTCATTAATCCAATCAAAGCCATCGCTGTGCAGGAAATCACTTCCGAAAATCTGAAGCGTGCCGCCTGTTGCACCCTCGCAGGTAGTTTTGAGAACAACGCCTCGGTTGACGTGGCCTATAACGATGCCGTCACTGGTGCCAAACAAATCCAACTCCTTGGCCTGAGCGGTATCTACACTCAGATGATGACCGAAATCATTCCCAATTTCCGTGGTTTGGCCTCCACTTTCGGCTTGAATTATGTACCTGGAACGTGGATGAACGGCATTCAAATTTCCAAAGGAACATCTTCTGTAAGAAATGGTTACGAATCCATTACGGGACAAATCAATGTGGACTACAAAGAGCCAAAGCCCGACAAGAGCGAGAAAGTGTTTGTCAACCTATATGGAAACTCCATGCTGATGACCGATTTCAATTTCAACGGTCGCGTTAAAATTGGAAAGAACGATGGTATCATGCTTTTCGGTCATGTGAGCCACAACCACATGAAGATGGACGAAAACGGTGACTCGTTCCTTGATGAGCCAATCACTACGCAATACAATGTTTTCTTGCGTTATAGCCATCCCCATACGGGTCGCTTCGGCTGTAAGTTGGGCATCAAAGCCTTGAAGGAAACCCGGGTCGGTGGACAAATGGACTTTGATCCCAAGCATCGTTTTGACGAAGGTTACAATTTGTATGGCATTGGCATCAATACCGAGCGTTACGAGGCTTTTGCTAAAGGCGGCTATCACTTTGACCGCAAAGACACCAGTCTCGGCACACAGCATCAAGTGACTTATCACAAGATGGACTCCTACTATGGCCTTACCAACTACAATGCTAACCAACTCTCTTACTATGGTAATTTGTTGTTTGACTCCTACCTCGTGAATGACCATCACGCTTATTCCATAGGTGCCAGTTATACCTATGACAAATATGATGAACATTTAAACGACAGCACTTTCCAACGTGTCGAACAAGTCCCGGGAGCCTTTGTGGAATACAATTTCACTGACGACCACCATTGGAACATCATTGCTGGCTTCCGTGCTGACTATAACACCTATTACCAAAAGATGCTTTACACACCCCGTCTGCATGTGAGGTTCAAAACGCACGATGAGTTCGCCGTACGCCTTTCAGCAGGTAAGGGTTATCGCTCCCCAAACATCTTGGCTGAAAACTCCACCATGTTGGCGTCGTCGAGGATGATCCGATTCATTGACGCCCCCAAGATGGAAGAGGCCTGGAACTACGGCATTAACCTGACCAAAGGCATCGACATCGGCTGGCGCGAGATTGTCATCCAAGCCGACTTCTACCGTACCGATTTCATCAACCAAATCGTCCTCGACCGCGATGCCGATGCCCATGAAATCCGCATCTATAACCTTAACGGAAAATCCTATTCCAATAGTGCCCAAATCGAGGCTAACTGCGAGATTTTTAAAGACTTCGACCTGACCTTGGCCTTCCGCTACAACGACGTGAAGATGACCATCAACGACACGCTGCGCAAGAAGCCTTTCGTCAACCGCTACAAGGGCTTGGTCTCGATGTCGTACGCCCCCGGTACTTGGCAGTTCGACTTCACGACGCAATTTAACGGCGACAGCCGCGTGCCCGACTTGAGCGGCAACGCCACTGCCGTGGCCAACGGTCAGAACATCGAACGCTCGCCTTTCTATGTCATCATGAATGCGCAGGTCACCAAGAAGTTGGGCAAATGCTGGGAACTCTATGTCGGTGGCGAAAACCTGACCAACTACAAGCAGGACTACCCTATCATCTCGCCTGAAAATCCCACCAGTGAAGATTTCGACTCATCTATGGTATGGGGACCATTGTCAGGTATTCGTGCTTATTTGGGCGTTCGCTTCCAAATCAAATAAAAACCGTATTTTTGCAGTTTAAAAATTGAAACCAATGAAAAAATCCTTTTTGATATTTGCCACCGCATTGTTGGTAGCTTCATGTGGAAATAACAATGACAAGGCTCAGAAACAGGTGAATGAAACACCTGTTCCACAAAACGTAACGGTTGCATCGGAAGCCCAGACAACTTCTCAAGTTCCGAATACAACTTCCACCCTGAGTCAAAAAGTTGACCCAAACACACCTGTTTTGAAGATGGAAGATGGCAAGCCTTTGGATTTCAGTCAGCTTATAGCAAGCCAAAACGCAAAGGCTGAAAAAATGAAAGCCATGGTCGACACCATTCGAATCAAGGCGGAGCAAGGTAATCCCGATTATCAATATGCCTATGGGATGTGTTTGGAAAAAGGTTATGGTGTTGAAAAGAACGAGCGTCAGGCTTTGGATTGGTTTAAAAAGGCTGCAGAACAAAACTGTGCTCCCGCTTTTAATGCACTTGGCAACTTTTATCGTTCCGGTATCGCCGTTAATCAAAATAACGATTTAGCCTTCAGTTATTTTAGACAAGGTGCAGAAGCCAAAGAAGAACAAGCCATGTTGAATCTGGGCAATTGTTATTTTTATGGCATGGGGACAACAAAAGACGAAAAAATGGCTCTCAAATGGTGGACAGCTGCTGCTGAGGCTGGCAATGCCTATGCTCTTTCACAGGTTGGTGATTGCTATTGTTATGGCATTGGTGTGGAGAAAGACTATGCTAAAGCAGCCGCCTACTACACCCAGGCAGCAGAAAAGAACGTTCCAAACGCCCTTTACCGTTTAGGCTTATTATACTATTCTGGAGAAGGAGTGGAACAAGACCGTACACAAGCCGAGATGCTGATGATGAAAGCACGCGATGGTGGCATGAAGGAAGCTCGGGATTTTTTGGACAAATACTATAAGTAAAGAAAAATGCCGCTTATTAGGCGGCATTTTTCTTAATAACTTCTTCATTCTTTATGCCTTAGTCAGCGCTGCTGCACCCAGTATGGCAGCATCGTTGTCGGACAATTCGGAAACTCGCACTTCAACGCTTCCATCATAGACAAAACACAAGTGCTGTTTAAAGGACTCCCGCACAGGTTTCATCAATACTTCGCCAGCTTTTACAGGCCCCCCCATCAAAAAAATGGCTTCGGGACCACTGAAAGCAACAGCATTAGCCAAGGCAATTCCCAACCAATAGCCAGTTTTTTCAAACACTTTTAAAGCTAGTGTGTCGCCAGCCTGGGCAGCATCACCCACCATCTTGCTGGTGAGTTCTTCTGGGTTGACTTTGCGAAGAATGCCGTCATATTCAGGCATGGATTCTATTAATTCTAAAGCCGTACGTCGGATGCCTGTGGCTGAAGTATAGGTCTCTAAGCAACCTTTTCGTCCACATCCGCAGGGACGTCCTTCCGGTATCAAGATGGCATGGCCTAACTCACCGGCCCCTCCTGTCTTGCCGTGAACGAGTTTGCCGTCAACCACAATACCACTGCCAACACCGGTACCGAGTGTGAACATAATGAAATGCTTCATGCCTTTGGCTCCACCATAGACAAGTTCACCATAGGCTGCAGCATTGGCATCGTTGGAAACGACCACGGGTACGTCAATGTGCGAGCGAAAAGCAGCCGCCAAGTCGACAATGCCCTTGAAATTGAGATTGGTGGCATTTTCAATGCAGCCTGTATAGTAATTACCTGCTGGAGCTGCTATTCCGATGCCATCAATGATTGTGACGTTATTGTCAGCCATTAAGGCCTTAATCTGGTCGTAGATATCCGACACATAAATGGATGCATCAAAATACTTGTTGGTCGGAAGATTCTTTTTGGCCAGGCAACGGCCATCATCGCGCACCAAGCCAATGTCGGTGTTGGTGCCTCCAATATCGATACCTATGGAATATGTGCTCATTTTTGATGTTTTTGAGTGTGCTAAAATACATTTTTTTGACGGAAAATGAAGAAAAATTGACCACTTTGGAGCAAATCTTCATAAAATTCCTATTTTTGTCTCTTTAATACTAATCCTATGAAAAGAATTCTGTTGTTCTTTTTTGCCGTGTTTTTTATGGCTTCCTGTACTGAAAAAGAATATGATTTGACGACTACTTTTGAAAAGTCGAATTATTTGGAGACAGACGATTATGAAAACACCGTTATTTATGCGAAACGGCTTGCCAAGAAATTTAAGCAGGTTCATTACCAAAGCATAGGAGTTACGTCACAAGGCCGGGAAATACCTTTGCTGATTGTGGATGAAAAGGGTTACACCAATCCGAAAAAGATTCATAAAAAAGGTAAAGACATCATACTCGTTCAATCATGCATCCATCCAGGTGAACCCAATGGTAAGGATGCCATGTTTTTGCTTATTCGTAACATTTTGAGCGACAACAATAATGCTGCTTTATTGAACGATTTTTCTTTCCTTTTCATTCCTGTGATGAGTCCCGATGGCTTGGCAAAATTCTCACCTTACAATCGCATCAACCAAAACGGACCGAAACAAATGGGATGGCGTGTGAACGCGCAAGGGTTGAACCTGAATCGCGATTACACAAAACTTGACGCTCCTGAAATGAGAGCCTTTGTTGCACTTTTCAACAAATGGCAACCCGATTTTTTCTTTGATACCCACGCAACAGATGGAGCCGACTACCAATATGTTACAACATATTCCACAGAAAATTTCGGCAATTATGACCCGGGTATCACCCGTTGGTTGACCGAAACCTGGGAACCTAGTATCAACGTTGCCATGGCACAGCATGACCTTCCCATCACTCGTTATGTTGAGTTTTACCCCTGGGGCGATCCGAACGGGCAGCTCTATGACAGGAGCTTCTCTGCCATGTTTTCTGAAGGGTATACGATTGCTCGCAATTGCCCTGGAGTCTTATTGGAGACACATATGTTGAAACCCTATAAAGACCGTGTGTTTTCTACCTATCATATGATTGAGGAGACCTTGAAAATCATCCGTGGCGACAAGGAGAACTTCAATAATGTTCTCAAACAGGCCAAAAAGAACGACCAAAGCCTGAAAGAATTGCCGATTAATATGGAATCGGAGTTGAACGACACCATCATGGAGGACTTTTTGGGTTATCATTTCGACTTGGTTCAGAGCGAGGTTACAGGGGGTCAGTATTATGTCTATGATGTCACGAAACCAGAAACACGCCCGACACGCCGTATCCGTTCCTCCCGTCCAACAAAGACTCTTTCCGTACCAAAAGAATATATCATCCCTGCGCAATACAACGAAATTATAGACATCGTAAAAGCCCATGGCTTCAAAGTTAATGAACTAAAGGAAGAGAAAACACTTACCGTTAATACCTATCGTTTCAGTAATGTGTCGTTTTTGCCCATGCCTTCCGAAGGCCGTTGCCGCTTGGCGCATTTCGACACCGAGGAAATCACGAAAGAAGTAACCTTCCCTAAGGGATCGGCCGTGGTGAAGACTTCGCAAAACGGAATTCGATTGTTGATGAACCTATTGGAACCAGAGATGCAAGGCTCTTTGTTTGAATGGGGATTCTTCAACAATGTGCTGCAACGTGTTGAGTATTTCGAAACCTATAAGATGGAACCTATGGCAAAGGCGATGCTTGCAGCAGATCCTTTCCTTGCTGAGCAGTTTAACGCATGGAAAGCTTCTTATGACAAAGACAAACAGCCTTCACAATACGAAATGTTGAACTGGTTCTACGAACGTTCTCCATATTTTGACAAGAGCTATCAGATTTATCCTGTTGGCATCATCCGTTAATCCGTTTTTGTATGAAGCGTACTTTTTTAGCCATATCAATCCCTTCTGGAACGGAATACCCGCTGCTTGTTCAACAGTTGCAGAAGAAGCTTCAACACGAACAGAAGAATATCAATTGGTGCAAACCCAATCAGATACATCTTACTTTAAAATTTGTTGGAGAGACAGCCGACCAGGATGTTCCAGCCATTATAGAAGCTTGCCAGAAAGTGGCAAAAAACCACCAACCTTTCACGATGGACTTTAATCGTACGGGACTTTTCGGAAGCAACCGAGTGCCTCGGGTACTTTGGCTGGGTATGCAGGAGGCCCCCAAAGCATTGTATGACCTTGAAGCCGATCTTTTGGATGCCTTTGATAGCGTTGGCTATATGCGTGATCGGCAGAATTTTGTGCCGCATCTCACAGTATGCCGTATTAAATATCTGGTGGACAAGCAATTGTTTCTGCAGGTTTATGAATCAATAGAACAAAAAACCTATCTGCATGCTGATGTGAAGGAATTGGTTTATTTCCAAAGTTTCCTGCAACCCTCAGGTCCATATTACAAAGTGTTGAAAAAAATACCGTTAGGATAAATTTAAATCATCCATTATGAATAAAAAGATACTATTATTATTCTTAGTAGGCTTAATGATGTGTCCGTTCACCATCTTGGCACAAAACATTTTGGTGAGTGGTAAGGTCATTTCAAGCGACGACGGCACAGGACTACCTGGAGTCACCATTCAGGTGAAAGGAAGCCAACAAGGTACCGTGACCGATTTTGACGGCAACTATAGCATCAACGCTGACCGCGATGCAACGTTGGTGTTTAGTTTCGTCGGCTATAAAACAAAGGAAATTGCCATCAAAGGCAAGACAAAAATCAACGTGACTTTAGAGGCCGACGCCCAGATGCTTGACGACGTGGTGGTTACTGCTCTCGGCATTAAGCGTCAGAAGCGCGAATTGGGTTATGCCACTGAGGAAATCGGTGGCGAAATGATTGCCAAGTCGGGCTCGGGGAGCGTCATCAGCGCCTTGAGTGGTCGCTCTGCAGGCGTACAAATCATTAACCCCAACGGTGTTGACGGTGGTTCGTCGCGTATTACCATTCGTGGTAATAACAGCATCTTTGGCGACAACCAGCCTCTCATCGTCGTTGACGGTGTGCCCATGTCAAACGAAGGAGGTATTACCGAATGGAGCGGCGGTCGTGACTGGGGTACAGCGTTGAACAACATCAACCAGGAAGATATCGAGAGTCTTGACATTCTGAAAGGTCCCACGGCAGCAGCTCTTTACGGATCGCGTGGCGGCAACGGCGTAGTGCTCATCACCACCAAGAAAGGCTCGAAACAACGCGGCCTTGGTATTAGCTATTCGGCAGGTTTCAAGATCACAACACCTTATCTCTACCGTTCGGTGCAGAACAAATACGGTGCTGGAGGTCCTATCACTTTCCACACACCGACCTTGACTCCCATCGAAGGTATGACGGATGAGAATGGAAACCAGGTTTATGAATACCCGGGCATCTATAGCGTCGACAATGGCCCTGCTGGCGAGCCCACCAACACAACCTTCGGTTATTATGGAGGTGCCCAAAGTTGGGGTCCCGAAATGAACGGCGAGAGCGTCCTTTGGTGGGATGGCGTAGTGAGAAAATACGACCCTCAGCCCGACAACTTGAAGATGCTATTCAAGAATGGCCACACGATGAACCATAACGTGGCTTTCCAGAATGCTGGCAATTTCGGTAGTGTCCGTGTCTCTTTCACCGACTCACGCACAGATGCCATCATTGACAACTGTAACCTTCGACAGACTACGGTCAACGTGGGGACAATGATCAATGTGTCGGAGAAAATCAAAGTCGATGTGTCGTTCAATTATTTGGACTACTACCGCCTCAACTCGCCTGAAATTGGCGAGTCGAACAGCAACTTTAACAAGGGCTTGCTATATAGCTGGCCACGCAGCTGGAAAGGTCTTGAGGTCTCTTCCTACGAGAACCCTGACGGCACGATGAACCAGTTTGACGGCTATCCTTACATGTATATTTACAATAGCACGTTTTGGACGTTCTACAACAACAATACCACCCTTGATCGCGACAAGATGTATGGATCCGTCCGTCTGTTGTACGACGTTACACCTTGGCTGAGTGCCTCCGCAAAGGTGGCTTTAGATTGGACAGCCGACAGCTATACCACCAAGCACAAGCCCACTACCCTTGACGGCATGGCAGGAGGTTACTATTCGAAGAGCAAGTCGAACTCGGTGACTCGCGACATGGATTTCTTGCTCACAGCTTATAAGGATAAGATCTTTGGCTCGAAGTTCAATGTGCGTTTATCAGCAGGTGGCGAGCAGTATTATGGCTATCGCGATGGCATCAACGGCTCATCGGGCAGATGGGCATACGCCAACCTTTACACCATTTACAACTACTCCAACGCCACGGAGCGCACCTTCGGTGAGTCGATGTGGGAAAAACAAGTCAACTCGCTGTATGCCTTCTTCAACATGAGCTACAGCGACTGGCTGTTCTTGGATATCACTGGACGTAACGACTGGTCGTCGACACTGCCGATTACCAACAACTCTTATTTCTATCCTTCGGCCACTTTGAGCTTTGTACCGACTTCAGCCTTCAAGAATTGGAACTGGGGCCCGGTCAACTACTTGAAGTTGCGTGGTTCTTGGGCACAGACCGCTAGCGACACTGAACCGTATCAGTTGACTTACACCTACAACACGGGCTCTTTTGGCCATCAGTTGTCGGCCGCCTTGCCTACCGTTGTACCGCCTTTGGAGCTGAAGCCTCAGCGCCAACGCAGCTATGAACTTGGCTTCGACCTCGGGCTGGGGGCAAGGTTCAACATGGACTTCACCTATTATGACATCTATTCTTGGGACCAGATCCTTTCCTCACCGCTCGCTCCCTCATCGGGTGCCAACAACGTTACTATCAACACGGGTGTGGTGACCAACAAGGGTATCGAAGCCATTATGACATACGATATTGCGCAAGGCAAGGACTATGGCGTACAAGTTGGATTGAATTTGGCACGCAACAAAAACAAAATTGTCGACCTTGCGGGTTCCAACATGTACTTGCTCTCCGAAATCTGGGGCTCCAACGGTCCTGCCATCGCCGTGGAAGAAGGGGAGGAGTACGGCACCATCTACGGTTGGGATTATGTATATGAATACACCATGCCCGATGGCACCACCGTAGGACCTTTCTATGATGAAAACGGCAAGCCGTTGCCGTTGCTCAATGAGACGGGTACTACTTACCTGAAAACCGACAACCGCGTGCCGATTGGCAACTGCGCCCCCTTGGTAACGGGTGGTGTCAACCTGAGAGCTTCTTATAAAAACTGGTCACTATACGCCTTGATTGACGCCAAGTTGGGCGGCCAGATTTATTGCGCCTCTTACGTGGTGGGTATGCAGACAGGTCAAAGTTTGGCAACGCTTTATGAACGTGAAGGCAACGGCTTGCCATACTACGAAAACGGAGAACTGCTTGGTAACTATGGTGTCATCTTGCCTGGTTACTGCATCAATACCGAAACTGGCGAAGCGGTTGAAAACGAACATGTGGTACACTACCTATACAAATATATGCCTAATTTTGGTGGTTGGGGTAATATCCTTAGTACTCCAGGTATCGTGAATAACACTTGGATCAAGATGCGTGAACTTTCACTGACGTACGACTTCCCGCGCAAGTGGCTCGACAAGCAAAACCTCTTCAAGCAGGCCTCCATCTCCTTGGTAGGACGCGACCTGTTCTATTTCTTTAAGACCCTGCCCGACAATATCAATCCTGAAGGCACTCAAGGCTCCGGCAACGCCCAAGGCCTCGAGTATGCCTCCTACCCCGGCTCACGGTCGTTTATGCTTACACTTAAAGTCAATCTTTAAAATCGAATCATCATGAAAAGATATATTCTCATCATCTGTGCAGCAACTTTAGCTTTCGTTTCCTGCACCAAAAATTTCGAAGAGATGAACCAAGATCCGTTTTCACCGACGGGAACGACTATCGAAGCGTTATTTAACGGCGTGGTGGGTTCGATGCAACAGAGCATGAACGAGCAGTTCTATCTGCAAAACGAGATTTGGTATCCAGAAACGGAACTAGGCGCTTTGACCTCTGAATCTTGGGGCAACTCACAGATAGGAACCTCAGAACTTTGGTCGAATTATTACCTTATGCTATCCAACCTTCGTGAGCTGGAAAGGCGTTTTGACGTCTATTGTGAGGAACAAGGTGACGACGCAGTATGTGACAAAGCGCGCGCCCAGCTCAACATCCTGAAGGCTTACCAGACTTTCAAAGTGTCCGATATTTTCGGCGACATGCCTTATACACAGGCAGGACGCATTTGGGAGAACCCTTCGTCGCAAGCTACTATGAAACCCGAATGGGATACCCAAGAAAGCATCTACAAATCCCTTTTAGAAGAGCTGGAATGGTCACGTAATATATTATATGCCGATTCCACTACCACGGCTAATGGCAACGAGTTTTACAAGTTGCCCTACGACGTATTACTCAGCAACGACTACACGCTTTGGGCCGAGTTTGCCAATTCGCTGATTCTGCGACATGGCTTGCGTATGTATGACAAAGACCCTGAGTTTGCCGACCCTTATTTGACAAGGGCTTACAATTTCTTCTATACCAAGCTTAGTTCTTCAGGAGGTGTTGCTACAGGTGGAGGCATCTGTTTGTGGCCCAGTGTATTGGGTACGAGCTGGGACGTCAACTGGTCGTTCCGCGAGCACAAGCATCTTCGCATGGGCGAAACGGTTTGGAGTTGTCTCTCTTCGACTGACGACATGGATGGAAGTGGCATTTTTGACTATCGCGCCTTCCTCTTCTTCGATACAAGTCACAAGAACGATAGCTTCCCCGATGGCGCTTGGAGGCCTTATCCTCAAATCCGCACTTTGGAGACACCTACCGAAGGCGGCTCGCCTTATGCCCAAAGCCGTGACGGCAGTTACACGTTTAAGGGCCCATCGTGCCTCTTCTCCCCCTTCAATTACTACCTCACCCGTGACGAGAAATATGTTCCTCAGATTTTTGTGACCTATGCAGACGTGCTCTTCATGAAAGCTGAAATTGGATTGCGTGGCATTGGTGGCATCAACCTATCCACTATGGAGGCCGATCAGATGCTCTATCAAGCGGTTTATCAATCTTGCCTCTTCTGGGCACACATGCCTCAAAACACAAGCCGCTGGACTTATTTCTATCCTCAGTACACCTCCTTTATCGGTAACCTCGACATTTGGGCCTTGGGTAATAAGATGGCTTCTAGCGTGATGAACAATGCTGTATGGATGAATCCCGAAAACGACGGTAGTTCGGAGTTTTACCTGAAGATGATTTATCAACAGCGTTGGCTCAATCTTTTCCGTCAGCCTTGGGAAGCTTGGGCTTTGGCACGCCGTACGATGGCGACGCCTACCACTACCAATCATGCAAAGCTGACCTCGTTCCGTATGGAGTATCCACAGAAGGAAATCGAATACAATTATGAAAACTATGCCACACAGCTTGCCCGCATGTCGCACGGCGACACGAGGCAGACCAAAGTTTGGTGGAATGAGTTTTAGTATAGAGTTTAAAATTTAGAGTAATGATAATTTAAAATTCAAAGACATGAAAAAACTATCTTTAATCCTTATGCTTTTGGTGTTCTCTTTTGGAATGAACGCCCAAGTCGAAAAAACCTTCGACTTCAACGATTATGGTGAAGGTCAAATCCTTAACGGTCAAGACGGTTGGTATGTCCGTGTACATAGTGCTGGTAATGGTAGCATGGGTCCCATGTACACCGATTATCTTGGCCATTACTGGGGTACCACGCCCGAAACACCCACCGCTGATGAAACTTTAGGTGTGTTTTCACATGCCTCAGGTACAGGCTTTGGAGACGTTGCTACCCATGATATTACTCAATATGGTTTTGATTTTTCGGATGGTGGTATCATAGAGATAGAATGCGACCAGTTGCGCCAATGGTGGGGCACCCTTTTCGGCATTGGCTATGATGGCAATGGCGATGGTTCTGTCTTGCCTCCTGTCAAGGCAGCTCCTAATCACGCCCTCTACGAACCTATCATTCCCGATCCTGCCAGCACATCTCCCGATGGTGGTATTTATATGCTCCTTACGGGTAGTGACACAGATCCCCTCTTCATCAAAGGTGTGGTATTGCCCAACAACACTCCGGCATGTAATTTTACACCTAGCATAACAGAAAAAAACTGGGCTCGCTATAAGGTGTCCATCGACCTTGATGCCAATGGCGGAGCTGGTGCCGTCACTTTGTATGCGATGTATGACGTACCTGGTGGCGAGTGGGAAGCTGTGCCAGAATGCCAAGGTGTCAATATAGGTCTTACCCCTGGCAGTGGCGACAAATTTGACCCAGCAACATGGCATCACATCTTCATGCTTAACAGTGGTTGGTGCGGCTTCGACAATTTCACTGTGCGTCATTTTCCTGGCGGACTGGCAGCACAGTTCATCGAGTTTAACGAAATACCCGACCAGTTGTCTTATAATGCGCCCATAACGCTGGAAGCCACCTCTACATCAGGACTTCCTGTGACCTTTGAAGTTTTACAAGGCCCTGCCACAATTGACGGAAACATTCTTACCTTAACGGGTGAAGACGGTCTTGTGAAAGTGAGGGCATCACAGCCTGGCGATGGCACACAATGGCAACCAGCACCAGCGGTGAACCGTTCTTTCTATGTGGCTAACCCAGAGAATTATGAGCCCCAAATCACCATCCGTCGTCCCTACGAAGGAACCAAAGTGTATATGCCCGACTTCGAGAATCCTGTCATGATCGTGTTGAGCGCTTATATCGACCATGGCAACGTCCTTAAGTTTGAACAAGTGAAATGCGAGGTAGACGGCCAGTCGCTGTATTTGAAGACAGATTATCCTGACAACCCTGACAACGGTTATTGGTACACCACTTGGACACCTTCGGGTGAAGGTACATACAACATGACCGTTTCCATTACACAAACAGGAGGCAAAGTTACAACAGCTTCCAATACCTTTGAAGTGACTACCAATTATGATGACATAACGGTCACGGCATTCAATGGTGATCTGGTGGTCACACCGATTGAGTTTGATACCTATGGAGAATACGCTTTCCCTACTCACGTCAATGCCTTTGATTCCATCAGCATGCATTATTTGCACAACTGCGTGAACGGTGACTGCGACCCATACGACCGTGTAAGCTATTGTCGTGTGAAAAACTACCGTGGCGAATGGGTGGAACTCTATCGTTATTGCACTCCTTTCGGTGTCGAATGTGAAGACAATCTAGATGTGACAGATTTCACCACGCTGCTGCAAGGTCTCGTTGAATTTGATTTGCATCTGGAGAGTTATGGAGGCTCTGGCATTGCCCCCACGGCAATCTTTGAATACAGAAAAGGCACTCCTGACTATCCTTATGTAGACATGCAAGAACTGTGGTTTGGAACTTATGCATTTGGCGATTATGCTGAACTTTGCCCCATACCAACACGTACGGTCGGGTTCGACCCTTGTGTGGAGAAGGCCAACTTACGTATTGTGAGTTCAGGACACAATTGGAGCAATACTGGCGCTGGTGCCTACAATACGGGTAACGCCGCTGAATTCTACGAGGCTACTCATAACATTAAAATAAACAATGCAATAGTATACACCCAACATCCATGGCGCATCTGTAATCCTAACCCGGCAGGTTGTCAGCCCCAAAACGGCACATGGACACATCCCCGCAGTGGCTGGTGTCCTGGCAGCATCGCTATGGTATGGAACTTCAGTTTGGACGACTATCTTGCCGATGGTAGTGCCGACCTGCTTTATGAGTTTGAACCAACATACGTTGACCAATGTCACCCCAACTATCCTGACTGCGTAAGTGGTCAGAACAACTGCCCGAACTGTGAGAATTCAGATAACCCAATTATAAGGGTTTCAGGTAAGTTGGTGACTTATAGCCATAATACCGACATTTTGACGGAAGTTCCGGAACAACCTGATATTGACGCTGAGCCGTTCCAAGTGACCATTACTCCTAATCCAGCTAGAAACAACATGACCATCTCTACGGATTACGAAAAGGGTAAGGCCAGCGTACACATCATCAATTCTCATGGTATCAGAGTACGTAGCTTCAGTGTTGATGGTCAACGCACCGTCGACGTGAGCGATCTGCCATCTGGACTCTACTTTGTCCATGTCGTCGGTGGCAAGATGGTGACGAGAAAGGTTATGATACAGCATTGATTTAAATCGTTTGCCAAAAGAAAAACTTGGAAAAATCCCTCTGCCATGATGGCGGAGGGATTTTTTATAACATACCGAAAAATTCCGTACTTTTGCACCCGAAAAAACGAGAATAATAAATCAATAAAAATATGAAAGTTGCAACATTATTAGGCGAACGTTTCAAGAAGGCACCGGCCGACTGCGTATTCGACAGTCAGGCGCTGATGGTGCGTGGCGGCTACATCAAGTCGGTAGGAACCGGTTTGTTTTCATTCTTTATGCCTGCCAAACGTATCGCTAAGAAGATCGAGAATATCATCCGTGAGGAGATGGACCGCATCGACGGTCAGGAAGTCATGTTCCCCGTCGTGATGCCGGGTACACTGTGGCAGGAGTCGGGTCGTTACAACAGCATCGGCTCAGAGCTGCTTCGTTTCAAGGACCGTAACGGCATCGACATGGTGTTGGGCATGACCCATGAGGAAGCCGCTGTGCAGCTGGCTCGCGATGCCGCGAAGAGCTACACGCAGTATCCTTTCATGATCTACCAGATTCAGACCAAGTTCCGCGATGAACCTCGTTCTCGCGGCGGTTTGATCCGTACCCGTGAGTTCACGATGAAGGACGCCTATAGCTTCCATACCTCACAAGAGGATCTGGAGCAATACTACGCCAAGGCATACCATGCCTACGACCGCATTTTCGCCCGTGCTGGCGTACCTCAAGTCGTGGCCGTCAAGTCTGACTCGGGCATGATGGGTGGCCGTATCTCGCATGAGTTCATGTTGCTCACTGACATTGGCGAGGACACTATCGTCATCTGTCCCGAGTGCGGTTACCGCTCTAATAGCGAAGCCGCTGACTGCATCGTCCACAACGAGGATTATCCCATCGAGCCTTTGGAAGAGGTCTACACCCCCGACCAAAAGACCATTGAGGATGTGTGCAACTATTTGCATAAGTCGCCGCTGCAATCGTGCAAGGCTGTGCTCTATCAGCGCAACATGGATGACTCGTTGGTCATCGTCTTCTTGCGCGGCGACCTTGAAGTGAACGAGACCAAGCTCCGCAACCTGCTTTGCGCCGAGGTGCATGCCGCCACTGTCACCCCCGAGATGGGTGTCTGCGCCGGTTTCATCGGGCCTAAGGGCTTGCCAGAAGGCATCACCGTGGTCTACGATGAGTCGCTGAAGACCTTGAACAGCTTCGTGGCAGGTGCCAACAAGGAGAACTATCACTACAAGGGCATGAACATGGCCCGCGACCTCGGCGAGGTGAAGTACGACAGCGTGGCCAAGGCCACCGCTGGCGGCATCTGCCCCGTGTGCGGCAAGCACAGCATCACCATCAGCCGCGGCATCGAGGTGGGTAACATATTCCAGCTCGGCACGAAATACACCGAGTCGATGAACATGCAGTACCTCGACAGCGACAACACGTTGAAATATCCCATCATGGGCTGCTACGGCATCGGCGTGGGTCGTTTGATTGCCTCGGTCTGCGAGGTGAGCCATGACGACTACGGCCCGATTTGGCCCATCACCATTGCTCCTTGGCAGGTGCAGATTTGTGCGCTACGCATTGCCGACGAAAACGTACGCCGTGTGGCCGATAAGATCTATGAAGACTTGAAGAAAGCAGGTGTAGAGGTCATCTACGACGACCGCAATATCAGCGCGGGTGTGATGTTCTCCGACGCCGACCTGCTCGGCGTGCCGTTGCGCATCGTGGTCAGCCCGAAGACGCTGGAGCGCAACGCTATGGAGTTCGCCAGCCGCGACAAGAGCTTCAAGGTCGACCTCAGTCCCGACAACTTCGTTGACGAGGTGAAGGCTAAGATTGCTGAGATGATTGCGGCATTAACACCTGAAGATTAATTAATTTGTAGAGACGTCATAAGGCGTCTCTACTTTTTTAACAATGCAATGAGAAAACTGTTTTTGATACTTCCCATCGCGCTGATGTTGGTTGCATGTAATGGCAAGCAACCAAAGGAAACTGTTACATCCAATAACACCTCCAAGACAACCATCGTGGTGCCTCAGTTTAATGCCGATACAGCCTATCAATATGTGGCGAAACAGACGGCTTTTGGACCCCGTGTGCCTGAAACATCAGCCCATGCGCAATGTGCAGCTTGGTTGAGCGGCAAGTTGAGCGAATATGCCGATACGGTTATTGTACAAGAATTCCGTACCAGGCTATTCAATGGCAAGGGCATAGATGGTAAGAACATCGTAGCTGTGTTCAATCCAGAGGCAAAGAAGCGTATTGTGTTGTGTTCGCATTGGGATTCGCGTCCCTTTGCTGACCATGATGCCGATGAAGCCAACCGCCATACCCCCATCGATGGGGCCAACGATGGGGCCAGTGGCGTTGGCGTGTTGTTGGAATGTGCTCGCCAATTCAAGGCACAATCATTGAATGAGAAATTGGGTATTGACATTGTATTGTTCGACTTGGAGGATTATGGGCCTCATCAGGAACAAGCCATGGAATACTATGATGAGAACATCAACTATTGGGCTTTGGGATCGCAGTATTGGTCGAAGTATCCACATGTCTATGGCTATAAGGCCTATTATGGCATTTTGTTGGACATGGTAGGAGGTAGCAATCCCAATTTCCAGAAAGAATACTATTCGCAAGGCTTTGCCGCATGGGTGGGCAACAAGGTATGGCGCAAGGCGCAAGACTTGGGGTACCGATCTTATTTCTCCAATGAATTGGGGACGATGATTAGCGACGATCACATCCCAATGAACGTGGTGGCGGGCATACCTACCATCGACATCATCGATCTGCAGCCCAACAGCAGCAATGAATGTTTTCCTGAAGTGTGGCATACACTGAATGATAATATTCAACATATTGATAAAGAAACACTTGGCATGGTTGGCGATGTGCTTCTCCATGTGGTTTATGAAGAATAAAAAGGTGCATTTCAAGTTCGTATTGTGATTTTTTGTATTTTTGCAGTGTAAACAACAAACCTTATTATTTACTAAACGATTACAAAACATGAAGAAGTTAGTTTTAATCATGGTTGCAGTTATGGGTCTTGCCTTTGCTGCCAACGCACAAAACTGGATTGGTGTTCGCGGAGCTTTCGGTAGCAGCAATGGTGCCGAACTCTCTTTCCAACATGGCTTTAACGCCCACAACCGTTTGGAACTGGATCTGGGTTGGAACACCCATAAGGTTCATGAAACACAATACGGTTACTTCAACCTCTCAGCCATTTATCAATGGATGGGTGGTATTGCCGAAAACTTCGGTTGGTTTGCCGGTCTTGGTGCCAATGCAGGTTACTGGAATGGCTATGCCGATGACAACATTGGCCTTGGCTTTCTGGCTCAAATCGGTTTGGAATACAACTTCCAGGCTGTGCCTTTCCAACTCACTCTTGATGCTCGTCCGCAATGGGATGTGCTTGGCGCTGCCAGCGGATTCGGCTACGGAGTGGCTCTTGGTATCCGTTACAGATTCTAAAGGTATTTGATCCTAAGCAATTTTTGTTTACAAGAGAAAACCGCACTAATTGTGCGGTTTTTTTTGTACTTTTTTTAATTTTGCAGTCATAACCATTAATACTTCTATTATGCAATTACTTACCATCGGCACAACCGAAATCATCCTCATCGTGATTCTTGTATTATTGCTGTTTGGCGGACGCAAGATTCCGGAGCTGATGAAGGGACTTGGCAAAGGCGTAAAGAGCTTCAAGGACGGCGTGAACGGCGTTGAAGAACCCGAGATCAAGGAAGACAAGGAAAAGAAGGAATGAGTGAGCGGGAGGTCAGCAGTTTCTGGGACCACTTGGATGTGCTTCGGAAAGTGCTGTTCCGCTGCTTGATTGCCTGGGCCATCGGGGCGGTGGCGGCATTTTGTTTCAAAGACATTTTGTTTCGCCTGCTCTTTGCCCCATCGACGGACGGTTTCATCTCCTATCGTGGTTTGGCTTGGCTTTGCGCCAAAACAGGATGGCAATCGCTCTGTCCAGGCAGCTTTCAGGCTTCGTTCATCAATACGGAACTGGCGGCACAGTTCATGACACACCTAAAAGTGGCGCTTTGGGCGGGACTCGTGGTGGTTTCGCCATACCTCATCGTGCAACTTTATGGCTTCGTCGCGCCTGCCTTATACGACAAGGAGAAACGCCATGCCGCTCCTATTATTATATGGGGCTCATTGCTTTTCATTCTCGGTGTGCTGATGAACTACTTCATCATCTTCCCCTTCGCCTTCAGGTTCCTCTTCAATTACCAAGTCTATTCAGAGGTGTATAACCAGATCTCGCTCTCTTCATACATCTCCAACTTGCTCATGCTCAGCCTGCTGATGGGAATCCTCTTCGAGATACCCATCGTCAACTATCTCTTAGCCAAGGCAGGACTGTTGCAAGCCGAAACACTCAAGAAATACCGTCGCCACGCCATCGTGGGCATCGCCATCGTGGCTGCCGTCATCACCCCAACGGGCGACGCGGTGACGCTGACGCTAGTCACCTTGCCCATTTATCTGCTGTATGAAGCAAGTATACTTATTGTAAACAGGACAAACTCAAAATCAATCTAATATGTTACGAAAAATCAGAATCTGTCTACAAGTGGTCATGATGACCTTAGTGACCCTGCTGCTACTTGGCATCGGTTTCCGGGTACATCTTTGGGCAGGCTGGGTGGCCAAAATCCAATTTTTGCCAGCCTTCCTTGCCTTCAACGCAGTTGTGGTGACCGCCATTATCTTAGTCACCATATTTTTCGGAAGAATTTATTGTAGTGTGGTTTGCCCCTTGGGCATCATGCAAGACATTTTTTCGTGGATTGGCGGCAAAGTGAAGAAAAACCGCTTTAGCTATGCCAAGGAAATCAAATGGCTGCGCTATGGCTTCTTTGCCGTTTTCGCCATCATGCTCATCATTGGTTTTGCGCCGCTGACGACCTTGTTTGCGCCCTACAGCGCCTACGGCCGCATTGTCAACAACTTGTTCAAGCCGTTGTATGACCTGCTGAACAACTGGCTGGCTGGCCTCGATGCTGCCAACGACCGCTACAACTTCACCGAGGTGCAAATCTGGACCCGTAGTGTGACGACCTTCATAGTGGCCATCCTTACTTTAGTAATACTAGGCTTCCTCGCCTGGCGAAAAGGACGTCTCTATTGCAACACGATTTGTCCTGTGGGTACTTTCCTCAGCTTCTTCTCGCGTTTCTCCCTGCTTCGTGTCCGCTTCGACAAGGACAAATGCAAGAATTGTGGCATGTGCGAGAAGAACTGCAAGGCACAAGCCATCGACTTCAAAGAAGGAAAAATCGATTATTCGCGCTGTGTGGTTTGCGGAGACTGCTTAGAAAAGTGCAAATTCGATGCGCTGAAATACGGCAGGGACTTGTCTGCTTTTAAAACCGAATCAAAACCCGTTGACACGGAACGCCGCGCTTTCCTCGTAGGCGCAGCAGTAGCCGGCACCTCGGCAGCTTTGGCCCAAACCGAGATGAAGGTGGATGGCGGTTTGGCCGTCATTGAGGACAAGAAGGCTCCTAAACGTCAAACACCCATAACACCCCCAGGTTCAGTCTCCATCAGGCACTTGGAAAAGCATTGCACGGCTTGCCAACTCTGTGTTTCAAGCTGCCCGAACAATGTGTTGCGTCCGTCCACTGACCTGTTACATTTCATGCAACCCACGATGTCGTTTGAGCACGGCTATTGCCGCCCCGAATGCACCCGCTGCAGCGAGGTCTGCCCTGCCGGTGCCATCAAGCCCATTTCCCGTGAGGAGAAGACAAATATCCATGTGGGGCATGCCGTGTGGATCAAGGACAATTGCGTGGTGTTGACCGACGGCGTCAGCTGCGGCAACTGCGCCCGTCACTGCCCGACGGGAGCCATCCAAATGGTTGACTACGATGGCCCGAACGGCACAGTGCAAGTGCCTGCCGTGGACGAGAACAAGTGCATCGGCTGTGGTGCCTGCGAACACCTCTGCCCTGCCCGTCCGTTCAGCGCGATTTATGTGGAAGGTAATGTAACTCATCATAATAGTTAAGATCATGGATAGAAGAGATTTCTTAAAACATATAGGCGGCGCAGCGGTAGCGACTTCGGTGGTGCTTTCCGCCTGCAAAAACAACAACGGTGAAACGCCCATCGCCAAGGATGTCATCGACGGCCAAGGCGAGATGACCTACCGCACCAACCCCAATACCGGCGACAAGGTGTCGCTCTTGGGTTATGGCATGATGCGCCTGCCCATCGAAAACGGGGCTGATATGCGAAAAGACCCCAACGCCCGTGTCGATCAGGAAATGGTCAACGAGGAGGTAGACTATGCATTGGCACACGGCGTCAATTACTTCGACACTGCCCCGGTTTACACGAGAGGCTATTCAGAGACCGCAACAGGCATTGCACTTTCGCGCCATCCGCGCAACTCATATTACATTGCCACCAAGCTCTCCAACTTCAGCCCATCGACATGGGATACGGAAAGTTCTAAGGCCATGTTCGAGAACTCACTCAAGCAACTACAGACCGATTACATTGATTATCTGCTCATGCACAGCATCGGTGGCTCAGGAAAAGACATGACCAGCATGGAGATGTTCAATGCCCGTTTCATGGACAATGGCATCCTCGACTGGCTCGTAGAACAAAAAAAAGCTGGACGCATCCGTAACCTAGGATTCTCGTTCCACGGCGACCCGAAACTTTTTGACACCATGATGCAATGGCATGATGAAGGTAAATACCATTGGGATTTCGTGCAAATCCAATTGAACTATGTAGACTGGAGCTTCGGCGAGATAGAAGGCGAAGGCGTTAACTCGTCGTACCTATATGAAGAGCTGCACCGTCGTGGCATTCCTGTAGTGATTATGGAACCATTGCTTGGCGGCGGCCTTGCCAAACAACCCGACCACATCGTGAAGCAGATGAAAGAACGAGAGCCCGAGACACCCGTCGCTCGCTGGGCCTTCCGCTTTGCTGGCACGCCAGAAGGCATCCTCACCGTGCTGAGCGGCATGACTTACATGGAGCATCTGCAACAGAACGTGGAGACTTACTCACCACTGCGCCCCATCACTCCCGACGAGGACGAATTCCTTATGAGCGTTGCCGAGCAGTTCATCAAGCTGAAGACCGTGCCTTGTACCGCCTGCAACTACTGCATGCCATGCCCTTACGGATTGAACATCCCTGCCGTGTTTGCCTACTACAACGAGAGCATCACTCAAGGCAAGATGCCGACTGGCAATCGGGAAGCGAAAGCGTTTTGGGAGGCGAGGAAACGCTTCCTCATCGGCTATGACCGCAATATCCCAGCTATGCGTCAGGCGAGCCACTGTATTGGATGCAACCAATGCACTGAGCATTGTCCGCAGGAAATCAATATTCCAGAAGAGTTGCACCGTATCGACGATTACGTGGAACAGTTAAAACAAATGTAAATGAAAACAATAGAGACGCAGCGTGCTGCGTCTCTACTGTTTTAAAAACCTTTAATGTAATCGTTCAACTCCCGTTTCGAAGCTTCGTAACTGAATGCACTGTTCAGCAGATAATACTTGTTTTTCTCAGTGCAGTATCTATAGGCGTATTTGGCAAATTCCAGTTTGTTGTTCTCGAATGAAAACAGACTACAAATATTGGCAATTTGTTGTGCACACATCGGATTGGAGGACACCACTTGCTTGGCAACGGCCAATTTGGAGCTGTCGAAAGACTCCTTCTTGATGACGGCGCAAACCTCTTTATACTCATGCTCATCGATGCAGGGTTGATAGCCTTGGGAAGAAAATGAAGGCTGTGCAAGTTGGAGGCTCATGATTATCTCGGGGCGCGTATTCAGATGGGTTTCATCGAGGCGAAGCATGCCCTCATATTGCGTAATCCCAAGGGTTTGAGAACGTGACATATCGACATATTGTCCCACGCAGTTGTGCAGGCGGTTGTTGAGTTCCACGCGGATATGGAAGTTGTCGGCCCAAAGGTTTTTCACGCAGATGGAACGAACAGGGTTCTCATTCTGCAGCACGTCATCGACAAAAAGCCAAAAACCATGTTGGTTGGTTGAAACGACGGTGAGGGAGGAGGCTTGACCTTGGGTTTCACCATGATGTATCCGCAACTGCGCCATACAAGGTAGTGCAAGTAAAAGGACGAGTGAGAAAATGAGATGTTTTTTCATAGCAATAGTGGTTTAATTGGAAGTGCAACAAAGCATGACTCTACAATGAATTAAGCAATAATCATTCCACGATGATTTTCTTGGTCACCAAACTTCCTCCCAGCATCTGCACTGAATAAATGCCAGCTGGCCAACGGCTCACGTCGATGGTGCGTTGGCCTTCCACGGTGAAGTTGGCCACAATCTGTCCCTGCATGTTGAGCACGATTACGCAGACGGCGCCTTTGTCGTAGTCGGTGCGGATGGTGAACTGGCTTTTGGCAGGGTTAGGATAGATATCAGCGTTGAAGGCTGGCTCGGCATGGTATTCATGAACGTTCACCAGCATGTTTTCGTCGTTGCTGTAGGTGACGACCTTGCCCGCCACGTGCAACACTGGGTTGTCGGGCGCGGCACACTCGACACAGGTCACACCGTCAACGCAGTCGGGGTGGTTGGGATGACAAAGGTCGAGGTAGGTCGGGTCAAATTGATAGAACAATTCAACTTGTCCTGAAGTGAGGTATTCTGACAAGTCGAAGTCCCACACCATGCCAATGCTCCCTGGGCACCAGCCACTGCGGGGATGTGTCCATGTGCCGTTTTGGGGCTGACAGCCTGCTGGGTTTGGGTTGCAGGTGCGCCACAGGTGCTGGTCGTATTTGTTTTGGCCATTTACAAAGATATGATGAGTGGCTTCATAGAACTCCGCGGCATTGCCAGTGTTATATGTATTATTGGTACCACTGCTCCAGTTATGGCCAGTGGTGGTTAGTTTCAGTTTAGCGGCTTCGGAATTCTCGCTAAAGGAGTAGTTCACTTCAGGCACGGGTTGTTGGTTGGCATAGTCGCCAAAAGCAAAGGTACCGAACCAGATCTCATCGACATCAGCATAGAGGTAATCCGGCGTGCCTTTGGAGAAGGTGAAGATCAAATTGGGGTTGGATCCGCTGCCATTCCATAACTCCATGTAATACTCGATTTCCACCAAACCTTGTAGTAAGGTGGAATAATCGCTTACATCCACATCGTCTTCACATTCTATGCCAAAGGGGGTGAGATAGCGGAACAACTCCACCCATTCGCCTCTGTAATTACGTATCTTGATGCCTCCTACGCGGTCGTAAGTGTCACAATTATGGTTCACGCAATTGTAGTCGAAATGGGCCAGAATCTCGTTAAAAGCACCTACATGTGAAGGTAAGACGTATTCGCCTTTGGCACTGTGAACGGAAGGCGTACAGACGAGGTCGCCGTTGATAGTCACCACATCAAGATGGCTGTCGATGTCATTTGTCACCTCAAAATGGTTTGTGTAAGAAGTCGTCTTGTCGCCGCTTTGGGTGATGCTGACAGTCATGTCGAAATCACCGAACCCTGAAGGAGTCCATAGACCGTAATAGTAACCATTGTCGGGGTTGTCGGGATAGTCGGTTTGTAGGTAGATGTTTTGTCCGTCAACGTTAGCCACAACTTGGGTGAATTTGATCACTTCGGGATGTTCGATATAGGCCGAGACGACAATCATAACGGGATGGATTTCATCAAGGTATACCTTAGTTCCTTCATAGGGTCTGCGGATGGTTACTTCAGGGTCATATGCATATGGGTCAACCACCTCAAAGCTTTTCACCACATCGGGGGCAGGCAACCAGTTAGCGTTGCCGGCTTGAGTGGCTTTCAGTTTGACGACTCCCGTTTCGCCCGTCAAGGTGAGTACGTTGCCATTAATGGTGGCGGGACCGTCCATCAATTCGAAGGAGACTGGCAGTCCCGACGATGCTGTGGCTTGTAGGGTAATCGGTGCATTGAAAACTAGCTGGTTCGGGATGTCAGCCATTTCGATGAGCTGGGCATTTCCATCGGGTTGCTGGCGTACGAGGAGGTTGTCGAAGCCGCCCGTGCCGCCTTGTGAGTGGAAGAAGATCCCGTCCCAAACATGGTAATCCAGCTTGTCGCCGCTGCCAGGAGTGAGGTTCATGCAGGCGTTGGTGCAACCCGTCATTTGGATCCATTCGCCTTCACAGCCGGGTTTCACGAATACCGTCACGGCACCTGCTCCATCGTAGGCTGAGAAATCGAACGACATCTTATAGCGCGTCCAACCACCTTGTTCGTAATCGAATTCGATATTCGAGCCATCAGGCAGGCACACTTTGGCGTGCCCACTGTCACCTTGGCTCTTGATGAAGAGATAAACACCCCCGTCAGGGTCGGTCATGCCAGGCAGGATGTGTCCGTCACCATTGCTGTCGAAGCCCACACCGAAGAAAGACCCCCACCAAGTGCGGTTCATGTCGATTTCAAGGTCCATGATGCCGCCCTCTTGGAAGCTGAAATTGAAATTCGATGAAGCTTTACGAGTGGCTGTACGGCCTACACCCGAGCCACCATATGGGTACCAGATGGCCATGCTTTCGTCGGGCGCCATTTCAGATCCACACACATATGAAACGTCAAAATCCTGCGATGAGCCCGCAGTTTGGTAATGAGTCATCCAACCATCTTGACCGTTGAGGTTTTGAGAGCCTTCGGTGAGGTTGTTGAAGTCGTAGAGATATTCCACCTGAGCCTTCAAAGAGAAAGCAAAAAGGCAAAACAATGCGAGTATAACTGTCTTTTTCATAAGAAATAGAGATTGTTTAGGGGACAAAGATAATAATAAATGCAAAATAGAGGTCTTGAATAGAAAAAAACGATAAATTTGCCGTTTGGAAAACTAGTGACATGAAACATAGATCTTTATTGTGGATTATGATGCTCATGTGCATCCTTGCATCGTGTAGTACCGATGTTGAGCTTTATGCCGACTACAAGGATGTCGCTGTTATCTATGGCATGCTTAATCCTCGTTCCGATACCAATATTATCAAAATCACACGAGCTTTTTGTGGCTCAAACGACAACCCTATCAATGCCAGTGAAGTTGCCTTGATTTCGGATTCGAGCAACTATCCGGGCAAACTAGATGCGCGTCTTGTGGAATTCAAAAGCACCCACGGAGGGCCATTTCAACCCACCGACCGCGTTTTGTTGCTTGATACGATGACGATTCACCATAAGGAGGAGGGTACTTTTTATTCTCCCGACCAGTTATTGTATTATACTCCAGAACAAATCAAGGCTGGAGAAGACGGGGAAAAGTACAGATACCGTCTTATTGTGGTCAAACCGGATGGTGACACTGTTACGGCAATCACCACAACGGTTGGCAATGAAGAATTCTGCATTGTCACAGGTGGAATGGGTTTTCAATTGCATCCAACAAATGGTTTGGGCAGAATACTCTTTATAGCTGATGGCGTAGCAACTCTGTATGAGGTCAAGATCCAATTCAATTATCGTGAACAATTGAATGGACAAGCGATGAAGCACAAGAGTGTGAGCAGGTCATTTGGGACAAAAACGCTTATGGAATACCCAATTCTTTCTGGTAATTCCTATTTTGTCGAATATTCGCCCAACTGGTTGTTCAATACGCTTAGGCAAGCGATCGGAGGAGATACCATCGTAGACATCAACCATCCCAACGTGGTTCGTTATATTGACGACTTTGTCATTTCCATCAGTGCTGGCGGCGAAGAGTTGAATATGTATTATCTTTTGCACCAAGCACAGAACGCTAGTCCGATATCTCCCGACTTTTCTAACATTGACGGAGGCTGCGGGCTTTTCTCCTCGCGCACTACCATCGAAAAAGTGGCCCGACTCTCCAGCACATGCAAGAGAGACCTCTTTTCTGTAACATCATGGGGCTTTAAAGAGCAATAATTTACCAAAAAAGCTGATGCTACAAGAAAAATCACTATTTTTGCCCTTCCAAATCCATTGTAAAATGAGAAGACTATTTCCATCACTATTTTTCTTGCTTTTGGTGTTGGGCTTTACTGCTTGCAGCACTGATGTCGAACTCTACGCCGACTATAAGGACATCCCGATTGTTTACGGATTAATCGATGTGACACAAGACACAAACTATATCCGTATCAATAGGGCTTTTTCGGGCAGCAACGAAAGCTCTGTCAACGCCAACGAAGTGGCTCTGATCGAGGATTCTTGCAACTACCCTGGCAAGCTTGATGCAAAGATTTATCGTTATAAGTGTGTCTTTGGTAATAATTTTGTTATCGATACACTTACAGACGACCATGGTGTTAACGTTCTCGACACTATAACGCTTCACAACAAGCAAGAAGGTGTTTTCTATGCCCCTGATCAGAAAGTGTATTACACCACCGACAAAAACTTTTTCAAAGTCAATACTGCAAATGCCCGGTATAAATACAAGCTGGTGGTTTTGAAACAACAAGACACTGTTTCGGCAGAAACAGGCTTGGTGGGTGGTGAGAATTTTGATATTGTCACTACATCGGTGAATTTTTACCCCACTTCTACTAATGTTGGCAAAGTTAAGTTTAGATCTGCATACAATGCCATAGTCTATGAAGTGAAGATGGTATTCAACTATAAGGAAAAGAAACCGGGGCAACCCATGACTAACAAACAGGTCAGCTGGTCATCGGGTGCCATTAATGCCGACGATCTTGATATTGAGAACAGTGTTTACTATGTAAATTATGCTCAAACAAGGCTGTTTACCGAGTTGGCCTCCCGAATTGGAGGAGACACCATCAATGTGGAGCGCTATATAGGCAAATTCAATATCATCGTGGCTGCAGGAGGAGAGGAGTTTTACAATTACGTACAAGTCAACGCTCCCAATGGCGGCTTTAACCAAACCATTCCAGAATACACCAACGTGCATGGAGGCTTCGGTGTATTCTCGTCCCGCATCAACATAATGAAGGAAGTTGGTCTTTCTCAAAGGACTCAAGCTGAATTATATGGTATGAACTGGGGATTCAGGCAAAGGTAAAAGGAATCAATATCAACAACAAGAATATCAATTTATTATGGAAGAAAAAAAGAGACTCTTCGAGGAATTTCCTCCCGTGAGCACCCAGGAATGGGAAGCGGTGATCGAGAAAGACCTTAAAGGGGCAGATTACAACAAAAAACTGGTTTGGCGCACGGCCGAAGGTTTCAATGTGAAGCCCTATTACCGTGCCGAGAACCTGGCAGACATTCCTTGGACGGGTATGGCTCCCGACCAATTCCCTTACGTCCGCGGCAATAAACCCGAAGGCAACACTTGGCTTGTCCGTCAGGACATCACCGTGAAGGATGTACATGAGGCCAACAAGATTGCCCTCAACGCCATCAGCCGCGGTGCCAATAGCATCGGCTTCAAGCTGGAGTACGACAAGCCATACGACACCATCGCCATCTCAACGTTGCTCAATGGCATCGACCAGAAGGCAGTGGAGATCAACTTCTACAACAACAAGTACCACCTGCCGATCCTCGAGATGTTGTCGAAGATCCCGGACATCAAGGGTTCGTTGAATTATGACCCGCTGACGCGTTACCTGCGTCGCGGTGTGTGGTACATCAACGAAGGGGCTGACACAGAATTGGCTTACATCATGGTGAAAGCTGAAATGCCTGGCTTCGACACCATCGGCGTCAATGGCCATGTGTTCACCAACGCTGGTTCAACCATCGTCCAGGAGATGGCTTTCAGCCTCGCCGTGGGTGCCGAATATCTCGACAAACTTACCGAGAAAGGCCTCACCATCGACGAGATTGCACCCAAAATGCGCTTTAACCTTGCTGTGGGTCAGAACTACTTCATGGAGCTGGCCAAGATGCGTGCCTACCGCCTGTTGTGGGCCAACATCGTGAAGGCCTACGGTGGCAAGGAGGAGAACGCCAAGATGCACATCCATGCTACCAATGCCGAAATTGGCATGAGCCTCTACGATGCCTATGTCAACATGTTGCGTACCACTACGGGCACGATGTCGGCCGTCTTGGGTGGCGTCGACTCGTTCACCGTCATGCCGTTCGACGTGCCGTTTGAGATCCCCACCGATTTCGCTGACCGTATCGCTCGCAACCAACAGCTCATCCTTAAGGAAGAGTCACACTTCGATAAGGTGGCTGACCCCGCCGCAGGTTCCTACTACATCGAGAACCTCACCGAGAGCCTTGCCGTGGCCGCTTGGGACTTGTTTAACAAGATCCAAGACGAAGGTGGTTATCTCGAAGCTGTCCGCAAGGGCATGATACAAGGCCTTATCAAGGAAAGCGCTGCCAAGAAGTTCAGCAACGTGGCCACACGTCGTGAGACTATCCTGGGCACCAACCAGTTCCCGAACTTTACCGAGACGATGAAGTTCACGCCCGAGGCCTGGGTCTTTGAGGCCGACAATCGCCGCGACGAGAAAGCTGAAATTGAGACCATCGTAACCTTCCGTGCTGCCCAGCAGTTCGAGAAGCTGCGCTTTGCCACCGACGTCTACGCCCAAGACCATAAGCGTCCTGTGGCCTGGATGTTCACCTATGGTAACCTTGCCATGCGTAAGGCCCGCGCCAACTTCGCCTCTAACTTCTTTGCTTGCGCTGGTTTCCAAGTCGTCGACAACCCTGGCTTCAAGACTTTGGATGAAGGCATCGCCGCTGCACGCGAAGTGAAACCCGAAATCTTGGTTATCTGCTCTTCTGACGAGGAATACGGCGAAGGCAATGCCCTCAAGATTTACGAGGCATTGAAGAACGACACCATCGTGGTGCTGGCCGGTAACCCTGAAGGCACCGCCGACATCCTCAAAGAGGCTGGCTTGAAGTATTTCATCCACGTTAAGAGCAATGTGCTCGAGACACTGCAAGAGTTCCAAAAGCAATTAGGTATAACGAAATAAGAAAGGAGTATCACGATGAAACCCAATTATAAAGATATTAATATCAACGCTATACCTAAGAACAACGGTATCATCCTGCCCAATGGCGAACTTTGGGAGACCCATGAGCATATCATGGTGAAGCCCGCCTATACCGAGAAAGACCTCGAAGGCATGGAGCACCTCAACTATGCCGCAGGTATTGCCCCCTTCCTCCGTGGACCTTATTCGACGATGTATGTGATGCGTCCTTGGACCATCCGTCAGTATGCCGGTTTCTCTACTGCAGAGGAATCGAATGCCTTCTACCGCCGTAACATCGCAGCGGGTCAGAAGGGTTTGTCAGTGGCCTTCGACTTGGCCACCCACCGTGGCTATGACGCCGACCACGAACGCGTCATGGGTGACGTGGGTAAGGCAGGTGTGTCCATCTGTTCCGTCGAGGACATGAAGGTCTTGTTCGACCAGATCCCGCTGAACAAAATGTCCGTCTCCATGACCATGAACGGCGCCGTGTTGCCGATTCTGGCCTTCTATATCGTCGCTGCCTTGGAGCAGGGTGCCAAGTATGAAGAACTGCAAGGCACCATCCAGAACGACATCCTGAAGGAGTTCATGGTGCGTAACACCTATATCTATCCGCCTGAGTTCTCGATGCGCATCATTGCCGACATCTTCGAGTTCACCTCGCAGAACATGCCGAAGTTCAACAGCATCTCCATCTCGGGTTACCACATGCAGGAAGCCGGTGCCACCTCCGACATCGAGATGGC
>CACZER010000023.1:0-50179 GCA_902780195.1 uncultured Bacteroidia bacterium | reverse complement strand
CTCAACGGCACCGCTGGCACCCATGACGGCGATCTCGGCGGTCGGCCAAGCGTAGTTGACGTCGTTGCGCAGCTGCTTGCAGCCCATCACGAGGTGTGAACCACCGTAGGACTTACGCAGGGTGACGGTCACCTTCGGCACGGTGGATTCGCCATAGGCATAGAGCAACTTGGCGCCGTGGACGATGATACCGTTGTACTCTTGACCCGTGCCAGGCAGGAAGCCGGGGACGTCGACCAAGGTCACGATCGGGATATTGAAGGCGTCGCAGAAACGGACGAAACGAGCACCCTTACGCGAAGCGTCGCAGTCCAACACACCAGCGAAGAAGGCCGGGTTGTTGGCCACGATACCGACGGACATGCCATCGAAGCGGGCAAAGCCGACGATGATGTTCTTGGCGTAGTTCTTGTGGATCTCGAGGAAGTCGCCGTTGTCGACGATGGCGTTGATGATGTCGCCAACGTTGTAAGGCTTGTTCGGGTTGTCGGGGATGATCTGGTTCAAGGCATCCTCCATACGGTCGATGGGGTCGTTGCATTCCACGAGCGGAGCGTTCTCCATATTGTTCTGCGGGATGAAGGAGATGAGTCGGCGGATGATGGCAAGACCTTCTTCTTCGGTTTCGGCAGCGAAGTGGGCCACGCCCGACTTCTGGCTGTGGATGCGGGCACCACCGAGGTCGTCGGTGCTGACGTCCTCGCCGATGACAGTCTTCACGACTTTCGGACCCGTGAGGAACATATAGCTACCCACATTGGTCATGATGATGAAGTCGGTGAGTGCGGGAGAATACACGGCGCCGCCAGCGCAGGGACCGAAGATGGCCGAAATCTGCGGGATGACACCCGAAGCGTTGATGTTGCGCTGGAAGATCTCAGCATAGCCGGCGAGGGAACGAGAGCCTTCCTGGATACGGGCACCGCCCGAGTCACAAATGCCGATGACGGGAGCGCCAACCTTCATGGCTTGGTCCATCACCTTGCAGATCTTGAGGGACATGGTCTCACTCAAAGCACCGCCAAACACGGTGAAGTCTTGAGCATAGACATAGACGACGCGGCCGTCGATGGTGCCGTGACCGGTGACGACACCATCACCGAGGTACTGTTGCTTGTCGAGACCGAAATCGACGGTGCGATGGGTCACGAACATGTCAGTCTCTTCGAAGCTGCCTTCGTCGAGCAGGATGGCGATACGCTCGCGTGCCGTCATCTTACCTTTGGCATGTTGGGAGTCGATGCGCTTCTGGCCGCCACCGAGACGGGCCTCGTTGCGCTTCTCCAACAATTCCTGGATTTTTTGTTCAATTAACATGGTTATATGTGTTTTTATTTGTTCTTGTTTTCACACAATTCCGTCAGCACGCCGAAAGTCGATTTCGGATGCAAGAAGGCGATGCTCAAACCTTCGGCACCACCACGCGGAGTCTGATCAATGAGGCGGATACCCAGTTCCTTGGCTTCTTCGAGATGGCCTTCGATGTTCTCAACGGCGAAAGCAATGTGATGCATACCACCACGACCGTTATTGTTTTCGATGAACTTGGCGATGGTGCTCTCAGGGCTGGTGGGCTCCAAAAGCTCGATTTTGGTCTGGCCACAACGCAAGAAAGCGGTCTTCACTTTCTGGTCGGCGACTTCTTCGATGGCATAGCACTTGGTGCCAAGCAATTTTTCAAAGAAAGGAATGGACTCGTCAAGGCTAGTAACGGCGATTCCAATGTGCTCAATGTGAGATGGTTGCATAATTATTCGAATAATTTGATGTTAAAAAATACGTATTTTGATATCGGGGGCAAAGGTACGACAATTAATTGAGGTTTACAATAAAAAAAGGAGGCGATTTGCCTCCTTTTTTACATTTTTACCACAAGTGTTTTTTACTTATGCACCTTCCTCACAAACTCCTCCACCTCGGGCACACCGCCTTGGTAGACCAAGTATCCGTTGTATGGCTCTCTCGGGGTGATTTCACTGTTCACGGGTGTGAGCATGATGTTCTTCACCTCCTCGCGGTCGTGCGTCTGGCCCAAGGCCCAGCCCAGCTTGATGTAAGCGGTCTCGGCGAGCATGTTCTGTGCGGGGATGATACCACGGTCCATCAAGTCGCGACCGGTGTCGTAGACGAACATGTGGGCATAGCCCCAGATGGTCTGCACGGTCATGTACTGATGCACGCCCTTATCGGTGGCACGTTGGATGGCATCGAACATGCCACGGTTGACGTGACCCAAGCCCGTGCCGTCCCAAACGATGCCCTTGTAACCGTTGTCGACCAAGGCGTCAAGCACATCGGGCTTCATGCCAGGATAGTAGTAGAGGATGGCCACGCGGTCGTCGAAGGTCGGGATGATCTTCACGTCGCGGTCGGCACGGCGGTGGTTGTATACTTCCTTAATCGGCACCACGCCACGCTTACGGTCGACGGTGGCAACAGGTGTGTCGCCGATAGTACGGAAGGTGGAACGATATGAGGAGTGCATCTTACGCACACGTGTGCCACGGTGCAGGAAGCCATACTCATCGGAGGTGGGGCCAAACATGCAGACCATCACCTCAGCCACGTCGCCGTGACCAGCAGCGGTCATGGCATGCATCAGGTTCAAGGCGGCATCCGATGATGGACGGTCGGAAGAACGTTGCGAGCCGACCAAGACAATCGGCACAGGCAGGTTCTGGCACATGAAGGTCAAGGCGGCGGCGGTGTGAGCCAGCGTATCAGTGCCGTGGCCGATGACGATGCCATCGATGCCATTCTGGATCTCCTCGCCAATCTTCTTAGCCAAGGCGATGTATTCCTTGGGCGACATGTTCTCGGAGAACACGGCGAACACCTTCTCGGTGTCGAGGTTGCAGATGTCGGCCAGCTCCGGCACGGCGCCATACAGCTCACCAGGCGAGAAAGCAGGAATCACGGCACCTGTGCGGTAGTCCAGACGCGAGGCGATGGTGCCACCCGTGCCGAGTAGCTTCACATGCGGAAGTCCCTCGGTATAAGGGAATTCCTTCTCGGGGATGTGGTAGTTGGCTTTCTTGTAGTCGGTCTCCACCATGCCTGTGATGGTGCTGATGTCGACGCCGATGTTGTAGCCCGTGTTCACCTTCATGACGATATGTTGGTCGTCTTGGAAGGCGGCGCGAGGCAGGATCGTGCCTTTGAAGAGGCCACCCGTGGTCTGGCACTCAGCCTGACTCCACACGCGGCAGTTGTATTTCTTGAGCACCTCAAGCGAGGCACCCCAATATCCTTGGAAAAAATCTTCAGCCATGTTCTTCTTTATTTGATGTTGTTAGCCAATTCTTTCATTTCGATGTTGCCCATCGCTTCCTTCATCTGACCCATGATCCAATTCTGGCGGTCGAGGTCGGTGCAGGATTTCTTCTTGGGAGCGAACCCAGCGCAGAGGTTGTCGAGCTTGGTCAAAAGGTCATCTTTAGCATAGCGCTTGAAGCCCATCTTGTTCAACACTTGCTCCATCGACATTGAAGCGTCTTCGACCAATGAAGGAGCCATGTTCCAAGCCAGACGATAGTCCAAACCTTGCTCTTTCAGGAAGGCGAAAAGCTTGAAGAGGGTCTCGCCGTTGAACTTCGAGGCGGCGTTCTTGCCCAGCAGGTGCTTGAGCCTCATGCCGACGAAGCGACCGACGATGCGGCCGTCCACGCCGAGCTTTTCTACCACTTCGGCCATGACGGGGAACCAGTTCTTCGCGAAGATGTAACGGAAGCAGTCTTCCGGTACGTTCCACTCCTTGAGTTTGTAGTAGCGGTCGATGATCTCGGTAGGTATCTCGGCACGCAAAGCCTTGATGAAGGCGGGGTCGAGCGGGATGGGGGCCGAGTCAGTGTCGGGATACATGCGGTCGGCACCAGGCAACACGCGCTCGAAGATGGTGATGCCGTTGCAGACGGCCTTACGGGTCTCTTTCGGCACACCGTCGAAGGCCATGAGGCAACGCTCTTCGATGGTCTCGATGGCGGTGGGCATGTCGTTTTGCGGACCCCACACGAGGATGAGGGCATCCTCATCGGTGGCGTGGACACGCTTGGCCAGCTTATGCCATTGCGAATGGGTCAGCACGGGCTCCAGCATCTCATCGTGGAGCATGTTGGGACGCTCGAGGCAGGCGATGACTTTCAGGCGGTCGGCGATTTCGTCGGCGAACATCTTGCCAGGTTGGGTGAAATGCGACAACACGCCACGGAACTTCGGCAACTTGACGAGTTTCAAGGCACCACCTTTGGCCTTGTTGTCGAGGATGGGTAGGTAGTCCGTCGGGAACGACACATCGGCCACTTCCACCTTCCAGCCTTCCTTGCCCACTTCGCGGTTGAGGCGCTCTTGCAGCTGCACCAGCGACCACTGGCGGAAGCACTCATTGTGCGACAACTCGGGAATCCACTTGGCATGTTGCACACCCTTCAACTCGATGCGGGTACCTCCCGTGCAGCTCACGTTGACGTCTTGGCGACCAGCGCCCATGCCTGTACGGACCAGCCCCGTGCTGCGGCCGAGGAAGCGGATGTATTCGCAGGTCTCGCGCAACTCGTCGGGATTCTTGCAGTCAGGGTAGGTGACAGTCTCGATCAACGGCACACCGAGGCGGTCGGTCTGATAGATGCGGCGGTGGCCGATATCGCTAATCTCACGGCAGGCGTCCTCTTCGATGCTCAGCTGAATGAGGCGGATGTCTTTCTTCGGCAGCTTGAGCAGGCCTTCTACGCCCACGATGGCGGTACGCTGGAAACCCGTCGGGATGGAGCCGTCGAGGTATTGTTTGATGTCGTAGGTGCAGGCGGTGCCGTTCTTGATGCGGTAGACGATTTCCTTCTTCGTCTTGAACTCCATCAAGGCCGTTCCGTCGTATTCGCCTAACTCCGAAAGGGTGGGGCGCATGTGACGAATCAGCTCGGCATCGTAGTCCTCAAACTTGTTGAATTGTCCGGCGGGACAGTGGCAAAACAGCTTCTCTTTGGTCTTGATCTGCTGGTGCACTTCCAGTCCCGACATAAAGCCTATGCGGTCATAGTCTTCCTGTGTGGCTTTCTTGCGCTCGACATAGCCGGCCTGTTGCTTGGTCAGCTCGTAGTTGGCGCGTGGGTCAAAGTTGGTGCTCATATTATAATTTATTTGTTTCCATTAAAGAATCGGCTAAAATAGGAAATAATCGATTCCGATACACAAATATAGCAATAAAAATCCCTATTTTTGCCGAAAATTTCATCCCGTGGAAGACAGCTATCAACTCATCACAAAAACTGCTGCCGGCCTTGAAGAAGTCTTGGCAGGTGAGATTAAGGCTTTAGGCGCCAAAAACGTCCGTATCATGCATCGCGCCGTGCTGTGCGAAGGCAACAAGGAGCTGATGTATCGTATTAATTATGGGGTACGTACCGCCCTAAAGGTGTTGAAACCCTTTAAGAACTTTTACGCCAAAAATCCGGATGAGTTGTACAAAAAAGTCCAAGAAATCAATTGGTGCGAGCTTCTCCGCACTGATCAAACTTTCTGCATTGACGCGGTGACAAGTGGCCGTTTTTTCACCCATTCACAATATGCAGGGTTGAAGATGAAAGACGCTATTGTCGACCAATTCCGTGAAGTGATAGGCTTACGTCCCAGCATCAACACGCTCAACCCAGACTTACGCATTAATCTCCACATCCGTGAAGATAAGGTGACCATCCTTTTCGATAGTTCTGGCGAGTCGCTTCACCACCGTGGCTATCGCAAACAAGTCGACAAGGCTCCCATGAACGAAGTGCTGGCGGCAGGACTCATCCTGCTTTCAGGTTGGAAAGCCGACTGCAACTTCCTTGACTGCATGTGTGGTTCTGGAACCTTGCCCATCGAGGCTGCCATGTTTGCCATGAACATTCCTGCAGGATACTACCGCAAGGAATGGGGTTTTATGAAATGGGACGACTGGGATCCCGAACTATGGAAACGCGTCAAGGAAGAGGCCGACAGTCAAATCCGCGAATTCGATCATGAGATTTGGGCATCCGACCGTTCTCCCAAAGCTGTTGCCATCGCAGAAGGCAACATCAACTATGCCCATCTGCAACACGACATCCACTTGATGAAGAAGGATATGAACGACCTCACCCCTCCCGAAGGAGGAGGCATTCTCATCATCAACCCTCCCTATGGTGACCGCCTTGAAGAAGACGATATAGATACCTTATATGAGAATATCGGCCACACCTTGAAGCACAACTTCGAAGGTTTCCAATGTTGGCTTATCACTGACGATGCTGTGGCCTTAAAACATGTAGGGTTGAAGCCTTCCGCTAAGATCCCTGTTTGGAATGGTCCACTGGAATGTCGTTTCGTAAGGTTTGATATCTTTGGAGGCTCGCTGAAAGACAAGAAAGCTCGGGAAGCTGAAGAACAAGTTTAAAAAAGAAGATGTAACTTCACTGCGAGGCACAAAGCGGTCCAGAAAACAAGTCTCCTGGATTGCTTCGTCGTTCCTCCTCGCAATGACGTTAACCGATATATTAATGCTTATTGTAAAGGTTCATCGTGCGGTCAACGCCTTGCGTGACAAAGCTTTTGATGATTTCCACCGCCTCGTCCACTTTCTCGTCGACAATAGGCTCTTCTGAAGGTTTCCACTTCCCGAGGACGAAATCTACTTGACGGCCACGAGGAAAGTCGTCACCCAAACCAAAACGCAGCCGACAAAAAACATTGGTGCCCAGTTTATCAATAATGTCGGTTAGACCATTGTGACCGCCATCGGCACCTTGTTTGCGGAGCCGCAATGTACCCAAAGGAAGAGCGATGTCATCGTTGACGACCAACAGATTCTCAACCGGTATCTTCTCTTGCTGAAGCCAATATTTCACTGCTTTGCCACTGAGATTCATGTAAGTCGTCGGCTTGATGACCAGCATAGTCTTTCCTTTAAACTTCATTTCAGCAGTCTGGGCCAAGCGGCCTGTAGAAAACGAAGCCTCAAGATCCTTGGCCAAACGGTCAGCAATCTTAAACCCAATATTATGGCGAGTGTCGTCATACTCGGCACCGATATTTCCCAAACAAGCAATCAGGTATTTCATTTCGTCAGCTTCAATTTGTCTCCTTCTGCGGAAAAACCTTGCAAAAATAGTCATTTAATCTGTTTGCTAAACTTCGAATAATAGAAAAGACATAATAACAAAAAAGGCCGTCTTTGGACGGCCTTTGTATCGTCAACAAAAGAATTAGGCTTCTTCCTCTTCCGTTGCCACCGAAGCGCCACGGGCTGCGTTGACAGCCATGATGACGGTGTAACCGGGAGTGACAGGCGTAACGTTCTCAATGCTGAGATCCTTAACCTTGATGGCTTCGTTGATATTGACATTGCTGATGTCAACGACGACATAATCCGGAAGATCTTTGATGAGACCACAAACTTTGACTTTCTTGATGCCAAGCTTCATCTTACCACCACGCATCACACCGGCTGAAGAGCCTTTCAGCGTGATAGGAAGAACCACGGTGATGGGTTTGTCCTCACTGACAATGAGGAAGTCGGCGTGTAACACGGCATCGGTAACAGGGTGATACTGAACATCTTGAAGGATGGTCTTGTAGGTCTTGCCATTAATGTCGAAATTGATAATGTAAGTCTCAGGCGTAAAGAGGATCTTCTTGAAGTTCTTAGCCTCAGTGGCAAAGTGAACTTGTTCTTCACCTGCACCATACATAACGCAAGGAACCATTTCGGCTTTGCGCAGTGCTTTAGCATCTTTTTTCCCTACGTTCTCGCGAAGAGAACCGCTCAATGATACTGATTTCATGAATTTAATGTGTTAAATGTTAATTGATTATTATTTAAATAACGAACTGATGGATTCGTATGACTCCACACGGTGGATGACATCCGCAAACAGGTTCGCTGTACTTACTACTTTGATTTTCTTTGAGGCGTTTGCTGGCAACGGGATGGAATCCGTGACAACAACTTCACTGAAAACTGAATTATCGAGGCGCTCCATGGCGGGGCCGCTGCAAACAGCATGGGTGGCAAAGGCGCGGACGCTCTTAGCTCCATTGTCCATGATAAGTTGACCAGCTTTGACTATCGTGCCAGCCGTATCGATCATGTCGTCAAGGATGATGACATTTTTGTCTTTCACATCACCGATGAGAGTCATGCTGTCGACCACATTGGCGCGTGGACGGTGCTTATGGCAGACCGCGAGGTCGCAACCGAGACGCTTGGAGTAGGCAGAAGCACGTTTCGAGGCGCCCAGGTCGGGAGCAGCAATCAGCAGGTCATCGATGTTCATCTTCTGGATATGGTCGATGAAAAGTGTGGAGGCGTAAAGGGCGTCCACCGGGATATCAAAGAATCCTTGGATTTGGTCAGCATGGAGATCCAACGTGATGATACGATTGACGCCAGCGGCCAACAACAAATTGGCGACCAACTTGGCACCAATGCTCACGCGAGGTTGATCCTTGCGGTCTTGACGGGCCCAACCAAAATACGGAATCACAGCGATAATCTTATGCGCAGAAGCACGCTTGGCTGCATCTATCATGAGCAAAAGCTCCATCAAGTTGTCTGTCGACGGCATCGTGGACTGTACAATAAACACATGATGACCGCGAATGCTCTCATCAAACGAAGGTTGAAACTCGCCGTCTGAGAAAACGGAAACTGACGACTTACCGAGAGGAGCACCGTAAGCTTCAGCAATTTTGGCACCCAACTCGTGGGTGGCTCTTCCAGCGAAAATGGAAACGTATCTTCCTGCCATGGCAATGATGTTTTTTCAGGCCGCAAAATTAGGCATTTTCGAAGTAGAAACAACAAAAAAAAGAGTTTTTTTTGAAAACTACTTGCAGAAACAAAAAAATCCGTATTTTTGCAGCCGCGTTTCACGGAACGATGCCGAAGTGGCGGAATCGGTAGACGCGTCGGTCTCAAAAACCGATGAGGTAACACTCGTGCCGGTTCGATCCCGGCCTTCGGTACTGCCAAACAGCTCTCAATCGAGGGCTGTTTTTTTATATCCAATTATACCGTTTCTTCATCCTCATCAAAGATACGCGCTTCCTCAAACTTGGCTTTCATTGTCGGATTATTTCGCGTCAGCTTCTTGATGGTAAGCTCCTCCGCCTTGTCGTTAGCTAATCGGAGATTATTCTCTGAACCTATCAAAGCATCCTTGATTTTCTGAAGGTGTTGTATAGACTTGTCGATTTCTTCAATGGCTGTTTGGAACTTCTCACTCGCCAAACGGTAGTTTCTGCCAAACTTGTCCTTGAAATCGAGTAATTGCTGCTCAAATTTTGTAACATCAACCGACTGGCTTTGGGCGATGACAAGTTGTTTTTTGTACTCAAGACTTTTTTTCGAAGTCTGTACCAACAGGGTGATGAGTGGAATGAAGAATTGGGGGCGGATGACATACATCTTAGGATAGCGGTGCGACACATCGACAATACCCGTGTTGTATAGCTCGCTGTCAGGTTCAAGAAGGCTGACAAGCACAGCAAACTCGCATTTTTTCGCATTCCTGTCAGCATCTAGTTTTTTGAAGAAATCTTCGTTTTTATGTTTGGTTGAAGTTTCGTCCATTTCGTTTTTCATCTCGAACATAATGGAAACATACTCCACACCATCCTCAAAGTCGCGGAAGATGAAATCGCCCTTACTACCGCCTGATGCATCATTATCTTTCTCAAAATAGGCATTGGGAAAAAGCGGTCGCACACGGTTGAACTCAGTGCTACAATGTATCTCGAGGGTCTCGCCAACCATTTTTGTAGACATGCGAGATTTCAAATCCTTATAGTAATCCACCATATCTTGTGCATTCTTGAGCTTCCCTTCGTATTCTTTCTTCAGCACTTCCATTTTCGAGTCGGCCTCTAGCTGCTGGGTTTTTACCTCTGACTGAAGCCGCGTGATTTCTTGTTCCTTTTGGTTCAAATAGTTTTGCGCTTTCTGACGCACCTCCATGACAGCAATCTGTTGCTGTTGACTGCTCTGTGCTATCTGCGCACGCAACTCGCTGATGGTTTTATCCTTGTTGGCAAGAGCCAATTGATGCTCGTTTTCCATCTTTACTTCGGCCAATTTCTGCTGAGCCATTTGCTGTTGATGCAACTCAGCAAGGCGACGGTTCACCTCCGAGGCAAACTCTGCGTTCTTAACCTGATTGACAATGGAAGCATAATCAGCTTCGTCAACAGAGAAAACACTTCCGCATTTGGGACATTTCAACTCTTTCATTAGGTGGTTGTTTGATGTTGCAAATATAAAGATTTTGAAGAAATGTAACCGTCTTAATCAATATGTCGGCACAAAATCGCTATTTTTGCGCCATGGAAAAAGAAATATTATTAGGCAAGACCCCTGCCGAGATTCAAGAGGTGGTCGAAAAGTTGGAACTACCCAAGTTTACTGGCAAACAGCTCGTGGATTGGATTTACCTGAAACATTGTGCCTCATTTGATGACATGACCAACCTTAGCAAGAACGCAAGAGCCTTGTTATCAGAATATTATGAAACGGGTTTGAAAACACCATTAAAGGAACAAGTATCTAAAGACGGTACCAAAAAATACCTTTTCCCTGCAGGAGAACATTTCATTGAGACTGCCTATATTCCCGACAAAGAGCGCGCCACGCTATGTGTTTCCACACAAGTGGGCTGCCAAATGGACTGTCTTTTCTGTGCCACAGGAAAACAGGGCTTCCAAAAGAACCTCTCTGTGGCCGAAATCATGAACCAGGTACTCAGCCTTCCGGAATTCGATACGCTTACCAACATCGTTTTCATGGGCATGGGTGAACCTTTGGCTAACTATGACAATCTCATGCGTTCGCTCGACATCCTCACCCAAGAATGGGCCTTGGCTTGGAGCCCAACACGCATCACCGTGTCGACTTGTGGCCTGATTCCCAACTTGAAACGTTTCCTTGAAGAATCAAAGTGCAACTTGGCCATCAGCATGCACAGCCCCTTCCACGATGAACGTCTTAAGCTGATGCCTGTCGAAAAGAGCTATCCCATTAAAGAAGTGATCCATGCCGTGAAACAACACGACTGGCATGGGCAACGCCGCCTCTCGTTTGAGTATATCATCTTCAAAGACTTGAACCACAGCAAGGAACACATTAAAGAAATCGCTCGTTTATTGGGGAGCACACGATGCCGGTTTAATTTAATAAGGTATCATACCGTCCCCAATATTCCGCTAAAGAGTCCCGACGCCGCCACCATGACATGGTTCCGCGATGCTTTAAACGACAAGGGCATTATCGCCACCATACGTGCCTCACGAGGACAAGACATCGACGCAGCCTGCGGACTGCTTTCGACGAAAAATCAAGGATAGACATAAAGACGGTAATGGTTTTTTCTTATTTTTGCAAGCTCTAAACGTTTGGTAGTATTATCAAAAACAATTAAATACCAATAATTTATAATTTGTACTTCATGAAAAAAGTATTAGGAATCATCGCGATGGCCATCATGGTTTCGGTGGGTCGCGTGTATGCCGATGAAGGCATGTGGCTCCCGATGTTTGTCGAGCGCCTGAACTATGTAGACATGCAGAAAATGGGTCTGCAACTGACCCCTGAAGAGCTTTACAGCATCAATCACAGCAGCCTGAAGGACGCTATCGTAGGCCTCGGCAGCGATGCCATGCCTCGCGGCTTCTTCTGCACGGGTGAAATCGTGAGCGAACACGGTTTGCTCTTCACCAACCACCACTGCGGCTATGGTGCCATCCAAAAGCTCAGCTCCGACCAACACGACTATCTGCGTGATGGCTTCTGGGCCAAAAACTACGGCGAAGAGCTGCCCGCTCCCGAAATGACCGCCAGTTTCCTCATCCGCATGGAAGACGTGACCAAGGACGTTCTCGGTGTGGTGACCAGCGATATGGATTATCAGGACCAACAAGCAGCCATCCGCAAAAAAATCAAGGACTTAGAAACTGCCGCTTCAGAAGATGGCAAGTACAATCCCGTTATCAAAGGATTCTTTGAAGGCAACGAGTACTACATGTTTGTTTATCAAGTGTTCCCCGACGTGCGTCTCGTGGGTGTGGCCAACTCTTCGATTGGTAAGTTCGGTGGCGATACCGACAACTGGATGTGGCCCCGTCATACTGGCGACTTCTCGATTTTCCGCGTCTATGCTGACAAGAACGGCAACCCCGCCGCTTACAGCAAGGACAATGTGCCGCTCACACCCAAGCACTACCTTCCCATCAGCCTCGATGGTGTGAAGAAGGATGACTTCACAATGATCTGGGGCTTCCCAGGCAGTACTGAACGTTACATGTCAAGCTACGGCATCGATTATAATGTGGATACCTTCTATCCCGCCATCATCGACATCTTCGGCAAGGAACTTGAAGTGATGGAAGAATATATGAAGATTGATGAACACATCAACCTGATGTATGCCGACAACCACGCTGGTTTGGCCAACACTTGGAAGAACTTCATCGGTCAGTGCAAGATGCTCCGTAAGAACAAAGTGAGCGAGGGCAAGGTTGCCTTGGAGAAGGACTTCACCAAGTGGGTGAACAACAATGGCAAGACCGAATACGCCAAAGCCCTTCCCAACCTGAAAGAAGCATATAAGACCCTGGGCAATGTGGCAAAATACATCTACTATCCCAATTTCGTCTCCAACGCTGGTCCTGCCGGTATCGCCGCCCAATTTGGCTCATACTATCAAGCCTATCTCGACAAGGACAAGGACGCCCAAGAGATGGCAATGATGATGCTCCAGCAGATGGATGTGGACGGCCTCTTTGCCGAGACCGACCCACAAGTGGAGAAGAAGACCTTCGCCGAGATGTTGAAGACCTACAAGAATGCCTTCAAGGCTGACGAGCTGCCTGAAATCTACAGCATCATCGACAAGAAATTCAAAGGCGACATCGACGCTTTCACTGATGACGTCTACACCAACTCCATCTTCGCCACGCCCGAGAGCATCAAGGCTTTCATTGCGAAACCCAATCCGAAGAAGATTGGCAAGGACTACGCATACATTATGAATACTTCAATGATGGAAGTCATCATGAACCATATGGGCGACTATCGTCAAGCCATGCAGGAAGTTAGCGAGAATGACCACGTCTTCGTTAAGGGTCTCCGCGAGTATTACGCAGCAACCCAACCTGAAAAGAGCCTCTATCCCGATGCCAACTCAACGATGCGTATGAGCTATGGTTCGGTGCAGGACTACATGCCTGCCGATGCCGTACACTACGACTATGTCTGCACTGCCAATGGTATCCTTGAGAAATACGTGCCTGGTGACTATGAGTTTGACGCTCCCAAGCGCCTCATCAGTCTCATCGAGAAGAAGGACTTTGGCGCCTATGCCGATGACAACGGTGAACTCGTGGTTTGCTTCCTTTCGACCAACGACATCACGGGGGGTAACTCCGGTAGCCCCATCATGAACGGCAAGGGTGAACTCATCGGCCTCGCCTTCGACGGCAACTGGGAAGCCATGAGCGGTGACGTCAACTTCGAGCCCAAATTACAGCGCACCATCAACGTGGACATCCGTTACGTGCTCTTCATCATCGACAAGTACGCTGGTGCCACCAACCTCATCGACGAGCTCGACATCCATAGGTCAGAACCTCAACCTATTCGTGTAGAAGAGGAGAAGATCTGATCATTTACTGAGCAGCAATAAAAAAACGGCCAACCTGAAAGATTGACCGTTTTTTTTTGCCTTATTGATACCTTTATTCCTTTACCCGCTCATTCAAGGCTTTGAAAAACTCGGGGAGTCGTTTTGAGATGGCCACTGGACGGTTATTCTCAATAAAACAATGGGAGCTTTGGGCGGTACATACCACCTTGCCATCGACACGCATGATATAGGAGAACTCAAACTTCATTTCACTCATTTTGGTGATACCCACCTCAATATCGACGACATCTTTAAAAGTGGTAGGGCGTTTGTATTCGCATGTAACCGCAATGACGGGAGAGAATACGTTTTCCGCTTCAATCTTTTCGAAGCCAAAACCCAATTGGTCAAGCCAATCGATTCGGGCTTCTTCCATAAATCGAATATAATTGGAATGATGTGTCACACCCATACGGTCGCATTCATAGTATCTCACTTCGTGTTTGTAAGTGTTCATCGTTGGCTAGCTTACTTGATTTTCTTCCAATAGACGCTCTCGCCGATACCCATCACTGAGCCTCTGAGTTTCAGTTGGCCGTCTTTGGTGAACTCAGCTGTTAACCTTGCTCTAATACCACGCTGGGGATCATAGATTTTGGTGTCGCCCCAATGCTGGTCATCGGCGTCATATTTCAGTCCTGAAAAAATGACGATTTGGTCACATGGAACATTACGAAGGCTCTTGTCGGGATTCTTGACATCAAGGAGTTTGTTGCCATTGGCATCACGATCCTTTTCCAGCCAGATGATTTGGCACTTGTAGGTGTTGTCGCTCTCCTTGATGATTTTGGCTTTAAATTGGTCTTCACCCTGAGTTCCAAGATAGGTGCCTATAATGTTGTCAGCTTTCTCATTCAAGACGTTTTGTGCAAAGGCTGTCCCCACCAGGGTAGCCATCAGCGCGATAATGGTGATGATCTTTTTCATTAGTATTATGGTTTGTTTAGTCGTTAATAAAGTTTCTCACAAAAAACGAGCAAAAATAATAATTATCGTGACCGCAGCGAGACTGCAAAGCCTCCGCAACGGGCCATTTTGAGTTTCAGCACCGACTTGGAAGTAACCTTTTGGTGCGTGATGGTATAGGCTTGCGCGTTATAGCTGTCGCCAGGGATGCCGTCAGCGTTGTCGGCATCGGCATAGATGGTGGCGTCGTAGGTGACACCAGGTTTCAAGAAATCGAGCTTCACGCTGACTTCGCGTGCGTTCTCGTCGGTGACACCGCCCACATACCACACATCGTGCGGTGTGGCATGCCATAGGTCTTCTATCGTAGCATCCTCAGGTAGGTTATAAACGAACTTGGTCGCATTGGAGACCACGCCTTTCTTGCCGTCGGACAAGGTGCTGACGCCTTCTGCAGCCTTGTTCAAAGTAGACAGCTTGGGATGACGTGCGGTGACGATATAGGCGCCAGGCTCCGCCTCAAGATACAGGCTCTTGTCCCAATCCACAGCCACGTCCTTAATGAATTGGAAGGCATCCATGAATTGCGCGTAATGTTCGGGGAAGTCGGCAGCCATTTGCAGTGGTGAATAGAAGGTCACATACAATCCCAACTGGTTGCAGATGGTAGTTTTCATCTTTTGTCCCCAAGGCACGATTTTACCCATGTCGGTCTCAAAGATGCCAGGTGTATAGTCCATCGGGCCGCCTTGCAGACGCGTGAAGGGCAGTATGGTGGTGTGGCCAGGATTGATGCGTTCTCTAAACTCCGTGCCCATGGCGCTCTCATTGCCAATCATATTGGGCCAGGTGCGGCAGAGTCCTGTAGGTCTCACCGCCTCATGCGAATTTACCATAATATGGTGCTTGGCGGCCTCCACGACGGCATAGTGATAGTGGTTGTTGATAGGCTGGCTGTAGTGGCCTTCGCCAAAGGGAATGATAGTGCCCACATAACCGCCTTTCACAGCATCGTAGCCATATTTGTTCATCAGGGTATAAGCTTTCTCCATCCAACGCTCATAGTTGATCGTAGAAGCGGAGCTTTCATGATGCATGATGAGGCGGATACCCTTTTGGTGCGCATATTTGTTTAGGGCAGGAAGATCGAAATCGGGATAAGGCGTGATGAAATCAAACACGAAATCCTTCTGTTTGGCGTACCAATCTTCCCAACCGATATTCCATCCTTCGATAAGCAATGCGTCAAAACCGTTGGCGGCGGCAAAGTCGATATAGCGGCGCACGTTGGCATTGTTAGCACCATGCGTGCCGTTGGGTTTGGCATGGACGTAGTCGGTTTGTCCTAGAATGACGGAAGGATAGTCGTTGGTATATGACCAAGTGCTCTTGCCTGAGATCATCTCCCACCATACGCCCATGTATTTCACAGGATGGATCCACGACACATCCTTAAGTACACAAGGTTCGTTGAGGTTAAGGATCAGGCGTGAAGCAAGGACATCGGTAGCCGAGGTGCAGACCATAACGGTGCGCCAAGGAGTGTTGAAAGGGGCTTGGACACGGCCTTTGTAGCCAGTGGCATCGGGGCTGAGAAAAGCATGAAAAACCATGTTCTGGTCGTCAAGGTCGAGGTGCATGGTGGGAAAATCGAGGGTGGCAGCTTCGTGGATGTTGATGTATAACCCGTCGTCGGTTTTCATTTGCAATGCAGTCTGCACACCAGTGGGAGAAAACGCCGTCCACGGCCAGCCACCGTCTTTATGGCCTGCCTCCCATAAGTCACGGATCTGCGACAACCGCGACTCAGTGTAATTGTATTCTTGCGTGTCCAAGTCGCCGGGAATCCACCAAGCGGTATGGTTACCAGTCATGGCAAACTCGGTCATTTCCTCTTTGATCCAGAAATAGACCAAAGCGTTCTCCATCGGAAACTCATAGCGGAAGCCGAGACCGTCGTCGTAAAGACGGAAACGAATTTGCATCACGGTGGCTTTGGTCTCCGTGGAGTGATCCATACTTGAAACAGAACCGATAGGCTGTTCCAAAGTTACCAAAAGCTCGTTATAATGGTTGCGGATTGTGGCTTCCTCACCCCAAACCGGTTCCCAGGTTTCGTCAAAAGTACTATAGGTTTTGTCTTTGAGTACAAATGCATGCGCCAAGTCATCACGCCATTCAAGCGTGAAGCCCATCTTGGAAGGCAATACAATTGGTTTGTTGGCACGGTAAAGCGCATAATAGGGTACGCCGTCCCTCAATTCAAAGCTTAGTTCCAGTTGCTTGTTAGGACTTTGAAGTTTCACCGGCTCGCCCGCGAAGGAATAGGCAGACAGAGCCAATGCCAGTAACAAAAGAACAAGTTGTTTTTTCATACTTTATTATTTGATTTCGTACGTATTAGTAATTCCAATGGCCTCTTCAAGCACCATCTTGACCAAGGCTCTATTACGATAGACTAGCTCAACGGATTTGTAACCTCCCTTGGGCACTTTGCCTTTGGCGTTAATGGAAATGGTTTTCACGCCTTTTTCCTCCTTGATGCTCAGCTCGGCGTTGTTGTCGGAGGCAGCCTTCTCCCAGTTGCCTTTCAGACAGTTTAGAAGCGTGGCACGTTGAAGATCAACCATCTTTACCTTGCTGGCATCCAAATCAGCTTTCTTTCCATCCATTTTCAACTTCACCATGTTACCGTCAATGATGAAATACTCTCCTGTCGGTTCAGAATAGTTCATTGACAAATGGTCGTTGCCGTCAAAAGTAAGATGGCCTGCTTTATTCGTGGTCTTTCCTGAGATCTTCATCACCTTGGTATGGGTGAAATCCGAATCGTAAGTCTTTTGTGCGAATGTTGAAACAGAAAACAACATCGCCATGATGATTAATGCTATATGTTTCATTTCGGAAGATTATCCAAATAGGTTACTACATCGTTAACAGTTTCAAATTTGGCAAGCGCCTGGTCTGGAATCACCACACCATAGTCGTCTTCAAGACGCATCAAAAGTTGGAGTATATCAACCGAATCTGCTCCAAGATCTTTTTTGATTTGAGCATCGAGCGTGACCCTCTCAGGAGCGATGCGCAGTTGACGTGCTAAGATGGTTTTTACTTCTTCGTACATAGTATTTCGGTATTATTAATATTCATAGTGTTCGTATTTCATGATAATCTCTTCCATTTTGGAAGACAATGCGTTTACTTCCATCTTGTAGGCTTGTTCGATGCATTTCTCCACCGCTATCGCCTTGCTTGAACCATGGCCTTTCACCACTGTTTTCTCGGTGCCCAACAACACGCTACCACCATAGTTTTGATAGTTCATGAATTCCTTCTCTTCTTGGAACATTCTTTTCATCAACAATGCACCCAATTTGTAAATAGGCCTGGAGTATATGTCCTTCTTCAACTTCTTCAACAATTCCAAGGCCGTTCCTTCCGTGGTTTTTACCAATACATTTCCCGAAAAGCCATCACAAACCACCACGTCATAATTGCCCGACAACAAGTCACGGCTTTCCATGTTGCCCACAAAATTAATCTCTGGGGTCTCTTTTAACAAAATGTGTGCCTTTTGTCGTATCTCATCGCCCTTTTCGACTTCTTTTCCAACATTCAACAAGGCAATTCGTGGGTTTTCAATGTTATAAACGTGCTGCATATAAAGGCTTGACATGATAGCGAACTGCCTCAAATGTTCAGGGGTAACTTCCACATTGGCGCCGCTGTCGCAGATGCCCACGATACCACCGTCCATAGTAGGAAGAATGGGGCAAAAAGCAGGACGTATAACGCCTTTCACTCGGCCAATTCTAGTCAAAGCGGCTGCAACCAAAGCACCTGTGGAACCTGTGCTCACCATGGCTGCAATATCGTCACGGTCGCGCAACATGCGAACGGCCTTAATCATAGAGCTTTCCTTTTTCAAACGAATGACATCGATAGGGCGTTCTTCGCAGCCGATGACCTCGGGGGCATGGACTATCTCCAAGCGCGAGGCATCGTAGGTCTTGTCTTTCAGGTAGTCATGAAGGATGGCCTCATCACCCGTGAGAATCAGATGCAGAGTTGGCATCTTTGCCAGAGCCGCCAACGCGCCGTCCACATTGGCCTCGGGGCTATGGTCGCCTCCAAAGCAGTCGATTAGGATTTTTATCATGGTTGCATCAGTTTTTTCACATAACAGCGGTGACGCTTGATTTTTTGTTCATCAAAACGTTTCCACTGGTTTTGTATAGCATAATTCTCTTCAAGATTCATATTGGTTTCGGCATAGTCCACCTCCTTAAGCATCTTCATCAATCCTGCGGAAACGATGACACTCACGCCACGATTGAGCCAAGCAGGATCGACGCCTATTAGGCAAAGGTCGATGACTGATGGTTTTTTCAAGGCCTTGAGCAGTCTTATCAAGGTGGCAGGCGTTAGTTTTCCACCTGAAGGTCGAACTGCATCACCAATGGCAGGGAAGGCCAATCCGAAGCAGACCATCTTTTCATTTTCATCGAAGATAACAGCCACATTTTTTATATCGATGACCAAACGGAAATTGTCAATCATCATTTTTTTCATGCCTTCGGTAAAAGGCACTGTACCATAAAGCAACTCATATGATTTATCCAACAATTCAAAGATTCCATCAGCATATTTCTTGATGAAATCGTTGGTATTGCGAGCTGTCCCGAGATGCAGGTTGTAGCGTTTCATCACAAAGTCCGCCATCTTATCGATCTCGCCATCGTAATCCTTGGGAATACGAATGCGACTACCCGTCCAATCCACATCTTTCTGATAGCCAAGACCCTCAATAAATGTTTGATAATAAGGGTAATTATAGGTCTCTTCAAAAGTAGCGGGATACTCAAAGCCATCAATGAGCAAACCTTCACGTTCAAGGTCGGAATAACCCAATGGCCCTACCACTTCGTCCATACCCTTGCTGATGGCCCATTCCTCAACGGCCTTGAAAAGCGAACGAGCCACTTCAATATCCTCAATGACATCAAAGCGTGTGAAACGTATTTGCTTTTTACCAGTTTTCTCATTGGCGGCGCGCTGTACAATACCGGAAATGCGACCTGCCATCATCCCGTCTTTATAGGCATTGAAATGAATGGTTTCACACATGTCGTTGTATACGAAGTCCTTACGGAAAATCTTTTTTTCATCCATATACAAAGGCGGTGTGAAGTAAGAATTGCCTTTATAGAGTTTCAAGGGAAAGTCGATGAACTCTTTTTGTTGTTTACGAGTACGTACCTCTTCGATGGTAATCATGGTTTAACGGTGTTTGGCATGGAAACAGATACCTATGGCATTGGGACCACAGTGGCTTCCTATGGTTGGGTTGACAGGGACAGTGATGACATTCAGGTCATCGCCGAATTTCTCTTTCAGTTGACGCTCAGCTTCAGCAGCGATATCGAGAGCATCTGAGTGACCAATGACCACACGGTGAGCTTTCACGTCTTCGCCAAGTTCCTCAACATATTTCACCAAGCGAGCGATGGCCTTGGCTCGACCCGTCTCTTTGCCGACAGAGATCATCTTGCCTTCGTTGTCCAAGTAGATGATAGGACGAATGCCTATGAATCCGCCCATGGTTGCAGCCAAACCACTCACACGGCCACTACGACGGAAGAACTTCAAGTCATCGGCAAAGAAATACATCGGGAACTTCGGTACTTCCATCTTGGCCCATTCCACAATTTCCTCGGCAGTCTTGCCCGCCTTGTACAAATCAGCAGCTTCGAGTACTACATTGTACGACAATGCCGTAATGCCCAGTGTGTCGATTTCATAGAAGTTACGTTCAGGGTATTTCTGCTTCAGTTTTTCCAATGCCTGTCCCATGATAGTAAAGGTGTTGGAGGTGCCTGATGAGAAATGCACATACAGTATATCGTTGCCTGCAGCAAATTCAGGTTCAAAATACTGAATGTAGGCTTCTTCACTCATGGCGCTAGTGGTCGGCATGGTACCGGAACGAAGCATGTCGTAAAACTTGTGGAAGTCGAATTCATCGAAGTCGACATATGGGTAGATCACTTTTTCACCCACAGTATAAGGCATACTGATGAGTTTGATGCCATATTCGGCACACTCTTTGGGAGTGATATCACAGTCTGTGTCGCTAAAAAATGTCAACATAATACAAATATATAATCGTAAATTGGCTGTGCGCCATTGTTCAACATAATTTCAAGGTCCTTATATTGGGTTTGTAGGTCGGCAACAAGCCGTTCCGCTTCTTCTGAAGGGACGTCTTCACCATTGAATACCAGCATTACATCACGCGAAGCCGCACCAAGGCGCTCGACAAGGTTTTTTGCAGCGGTTTCACGGTCCGTACTGGCAGACAGAATCTGTTTGCCGCTGTATCCAATGAAATCACCCGTATGAACACTAACCTGGTCGACTTCGGCATCACGAATGGCCGTGGATACAATGCCTGTCGCAATCGATTCCATGATCTCGGTGACACTGGTGATGACCTCGTCCACATTGGGATTGTCACGGTCGATAGCGCCAATGCCATAATATCCTTCACCGATGGTAGTCGAAGGAAGCACACGGATGTCAGCGTTTTTATAAAGTTCGGCGGCCTGGTCGGCAGCCATCTTGATATTATTGTTATTGGGGAAGACGAGGATGTGTTGCGCGTTGATGCGTGCAAAGGCATCCAAAAAATCCTTCGTTGAGGGGTTCATCGTCTGGCCACCAGCAATCACCTCGTCGACACCAAACTCACGGAAAGCGTTGATGAGACCTTCGCCCGAGGCCACCGTCACAATACCGTAAGGCTTGGACGGCAACTTGAATGAAGCATTGTTTTGGTTCGTCGACTGGTGATGCTGCAATGCCATGTTCTCAATCTTGATTGTCAAGAACTCGCCATATTTTTGCATCTCATTAAGAATCACTCCAGGCGTGAAGGTATGCACGTGCACTTTCACGATGGAGTCTTCTCGGAAAGCCACCACCGATTCGCCCACTTGATTCAAATAGTCGAAGATTATTTTCTCATCAAAGGCATCCAGATCAACTTTGGAGCGCATCAGTCGCAGCAAGAATTCTGTACAATAGCCAAACTCCAAGGTACTGTTTTCGGTAAATTTGTCGAGCTCAATGGTTGGGGAAGCTGCCATCGAAGGCACGATTCCCTCTTCCGAAATAATGCCGTTCAAGGCCTCGTTCATGCCTCTGAAGATGCTCACCAGTCCAGCGCCGCCGCTATCAACAACGCCGGCTTCTTTTAGCACTTGGAGCAGTTCCGGCGTATGGTCGAGCGACACCTGCATGGCGTTTAATAAGGTTTCGAAATAATGGTTTAAGTCCGAACCAGCATCTGCGCCTGCCACGCCTTCGCGCAGCACTGTGATGATGGTGCCTTCCACGGGAACGGGGACGGATTTGTATGCCTCTTCTACCGCCGATTGCATGGCTTTGGCAAAAGTCTTTGGGTCGGCCACAACCACGTCTTTCAACCCTTTAGCAAGGCCCGAAAAGATGCGAGAAAGGATTACTCCAGAATTGCCACGAGCCCCTAACAACATGCCAGAAGAGGCGGCCGAAGACAATTCTGAAAGGGCGCCAAGATGACCCTCAAGAGCGGCACATCCTGCTTTCAAGGTCATCAGCATGTTGTCGCCAGTGTCTCCATCAGGAATAGGAAATACATTCAGGTCATTGATAACGGTCTTGTCCTTACCCAAAGAAACCGCGCCTTGGCGCAGCATCGCAACGAAGGTTAAACCATCGAGTTCACTTGTATTCTGCATCTTTTTTCTTTTTCAAAACGCTTCGTTTATAAGCGGGAATCTTCATCAGTTGCCAAAACACGAAAGGCTGAAGCGAATAGGAAATCATTATGGTCGAAGCCATGCCGATAAGGGTACTGAGGCCGATGGAACGGATGGCTGGATGAACAGCAAAAAGAAGCGAGGCAACCACGATGACAAGGATAACCGCTGAGAAGAAAATGGCTACCTTGTGCCATGTTAGGATATCACGGCTCCCTGTCCGAGCCTGTGAAAGCAGACCCTCCATGATGAAAATGCTATAGTCCACGCCCACACCAAAGATAAAGGTGGAGATGATGATGTTGATAAGATTGAATTCCAATCCAAGGAGGGCCATATAACCTTGCACCATAAACCAGCTTAGCACCATGGGGATGAACGAAAGCAAAGCCGTGATGAGGTTGCGGAATGACACCAACAGGATCACTAAAACGAACAAGGAGGAAATCCACACGGCAATATTGAAATCGTCATTGATGACCTCCACCATACTTTTACAATAATAAAACGGCTCTAAAACGAAGGTTTTAGGATTCGTGACCAAAGCGTCTGTCACAAGGTCCTTTTCATTAAAATCCATAGAGACATCCGTAAACACCATATACTGGTTGTCGGCATTACATTCTATGAAGTTTCCAAGCAGATTGTCGGGCACTACGCCACTTTCCATCAGAGAGGCTGTTTCATAATCGGCCTCGAGAAGATCCTTGAATTCATAGAACATCATAGGATCAAGTCCAAAATCATAAGCCGCCTTGTCTACAAGTGAGATAGCTGTAGCCTTCTTTTCTTCAGTCCAATACGAGTTCCAGGCGGCAATACGTTGCTCCTGGTCCTTTTGGGTAACAAAAAGCATTGGAATCATATTGGTATACCCATGGACGAACCCTCCTTGCGAAAGAGAATCCAACTTGACCATCAGCGACTTGTCAGCTTCAAGAGCCTCATCCAAGTCGGTGGAAACCGTAGAGAAATAAAGATGGTAGAAACCATCGTTGTTCTTTTGGTTGAACAAGTTTTCAGCAGTCACTTCGGAAGGAGAATTATAGTCGAGGTTCCTCAGATCGCTGTCGAATTTCACTTTGGGCGAGAAAATGATGCCAATGACAACGATTGTTATTATCAAAGCCAAGAACCATGGTTTCTTGTCGAAAGGCATGTTGTTGAGACGTGAAATACGACGAAATGTCTTGCTATTGCTGTCGGCTTTACGGGCAGGCAGGAAATGGGGTAAGAAAATGAGGGCGAACAAGGTGCTACCCAACAAAGCGAAAGAAGCAAACAAACCAAAGTCGCGAAGCAGGTCACTCTCTGTAAAGAGCAAACTACAAAAAGCGCCAACGGTGGTAATGCAACCCAGAAACACTGGTGTCGATTCATCAAGAAGAAGCTTTTCCGGATTGCCGACAAAGAAATGGTGGATGAGCACATGGAGACAATAACTGATGCCCACACCCAAGACAATGGCACCCAAGCCCAATGCCATCAGCGACATGCCACCCTTGATCCAATAGATGCAGGCCAACGAAAAAGCGGTGCCATACAAAATAGGCAGCAACAATTTCCAGATGAATGAAAAACTTCTGAAACAAAGCCCTATAAGAATCAAGATCAAGACAATGGAAATACCGACGGTCACCATCAAATCTGAACGTATGCGTCCCGCATTCGAAACGCTTCCGATCGGGTCGCCATGCACATGGACTTTGATGTCAGGGTACGCCGTCTCGAATTCTTTTTGTGTCTTTCTCAACATACGGCAAAAATCGGTTGCCGCTTGCGAATCCAAAGATTTGAAGGCAGGAGCAAGATAGGCAAGAGCTACGGTGCTGTCGGGACAGAACAAGTGACCATCTATGATATTATAACCCGTAGTCGCACCATCCAGCACATCGCCAAGCACAATACCTCTCAAATTGAGTGGGTCATAGGCTATGGCTTGGGTGATGTCGCCCGTCTCGTCCTCCATCATCTGCTCATAGTTGACCCACATCTGCGTCTTGACAGCCTCAGGTTCCATAGCCTTGTCAAACTCATGGTAGGCTGACGTATCGATAAAAGAAGGCAGATGACCGAGCACAAAATCCAGAGCGTTTAAGGCCATTTCCGGCTCCATCTTATACAAAACATTGGAAATGAAACGACCTGAAGAATCCTTCTTCATCAACAAATCCACGAATTCATCGGTACGTTCAGCCAGTATTTCAGGCGAAAGACGGACCCCGGCCGAGGTCACTTGGATGTAGATCTTGTCCTTCAGCTCAATGGAGGTGAATGCTAGTTGGCTTTCAACGCTTGACGTAGGAAGTAACTTTGAAATATCCTCCTCATACTTGACTTTTAGTCCAAAAAACACAAAAAGCAAGGAACTAAAAACCAATAGTAAATACATGAGTATCTTATGCTTGTGAAGATACCGATATATGGGCAGAAAGATTTTTTGCATGAAATTTTCTTAATTAATAAGGTGCAAAAGTACGACTTTTTTCTCAATCCCTAAAAGTTATTTTACTACCCGACAGTTGATGAAACACAAAAGCTTGATTCATAGCAAAAAATAATAGAGACGCCTTCAGGGCGTCTCTATTATTATTTTCGATAACTGGTTGAGGCTTAGAAATTCATGCCAATGCCAACGAAAAGGCCATTGGTCTTCAAAGTGACATAATCACTTTTGTCAATATCCATCAAGCCTAAACGATAGCCACCAAACACATTGAAGGTGGAGAACTTCACATCGGCGCCAAACACAGCATAAATGTTAAAACGATTCATGTTGCTATTGTCACCATACCAATCAGAATTAGTCAATTGAGTGTCTCCAAGGTATGTCTTAGTATTGCCAACAACACCTAAACTCAACATGGGACCCACGAAAGGAGCAATGGCAAAATCACGATTAATGCTGATAGGATAGTTGAACAGAACTGGAACGTCAATGATGGCTTGCGTAGATTTGGCTTTAGCCGTACCATTCAATTCTGAAACGTTTCTCATGTTCATACGGAACTGGGCACCAGCGGCAACACCGAAGCCATGGGAAATGCCGACATTTCTTGAAAAGCCGACAAAGAAGCCTTGGTAGTTGGTGGAGCTGTTGCTATAAGCAAACGTCTCAGGAGCATAACCAGCATAAATCATGTTTTGAGCCTGCACATTTCCGGCAACGAACATAGCGGCTACAAGAGCCACAATTGCTAATACTTTCTTCATTGTTTTGAGTATTTAAAAAGTTGATTCAATTATAATCCTTGTTTCTACAAACAATAACAAACCGCAATTATTGTGCCACGGTCTTGTTTATTCGGCTGCAAAAATACATAAAATTAGGATAACCGTTCCGATGTTTTTGTATCTTTGCAGGAATCATAGCAGACAAAACCATGAAAAAAACACTATTAATCGTAGCTATATCGACCTGCGTGGCTGCCATGACGGCTTGCGGAGGAAAAACAATCACAGAAACAGAAAGGAACAAAGAAATGACTCAACAACCCACACCCGGCACCGATGGTAACAAGTATGTGCCCTACGAACAACGCACCGGCGAAGAAGCTGTGGTGTATTTCACCCGAAACCTGTCGGCCGAAGGCCTCATCAAGGCTTATGAACAAGTAAATGGAAAAATCGAAGGCAAGGTCGGCGTAAAACTTCATACAGGCGAGCAGAATGGTCCCAACATCATTCCTCGCGAATGGGTGAAGGCCTTAATGGAAAAAGACCTCCCAGAGGCCAACATCATCGAAACAAACACTTATTATGAAGGCGATCGTTATACTACCGAACAACATCGCAAGACCTTGGAGGTCAACGGTTGGACCTTCTGCCCTGTCGACATCCTGGATGAAGAAGACACCTGCACCCTACCTGTTAAAGGTGGCAAATGGTTTGACAAAATGGCCGTGGGAAGCCATCTGAAAAACTATAACTCCATGGTCGCTTTGACCCATTTCAAGGGCCACACCCAAGGCGGCTTTGGCGGCAGCAACAAAAACATCGGAATCGGCTGTGCTGACGGCCGTATCGGCAAGGCGTGGATCCATACCACTCCGGGACAACCCAACCAATGGGACATCGCCAAGGAAGAATTCATGGAACGCATGACAGAGTCTACCAAGGCTTCCATCGATTTCTTTGGCGAGCATGTCACCTATGTCAATGTGATGCGCAACATGTCGGTGTCGTGCGACTGTGAAGGCACTGCTGCAGCTCCTGTAGTCACACCAAATGTAGGCATCCTTTCCTCAACCGACATCCTTGCCATCGACCAGGCTTGTGTCGACATCATCTATGCCATGACCGCCGAAGAACACCATGACATGCTGCAACGCATCGAATCAAGGCATGGTTACCGTCAATTGTCGTATATGAAGGAACTCGGCATGGGCCATGATCGTTACGTGCTCATCGACCTTGACAATGGCGGCAAGCAGATTACGGCTGCTGAAGCTGCAAAAGACCTAAAGCCTTTTGTTAAAGAAGAAAAATAATAAACCATGAAACCAATTCATACACTCAGGCTCTGCCTTTTGTTTATGCTAGCCTTGCTTGGCGGCCATGCTTTGGCACAAATCCAAACCATCGAATGGCAGGGCGTGCAACGAGAGTATCTTGTCAAAACGCCACAGCAGGCCGAGTATCCTGTCCCCGTGCTGTATTTCCTGCACGGCTTGGGCGACAACATCACCCGATTGGACAATGAATTCCACTTTCAGGACATCGCTGACAATTTCAAGTGGACCATAGTCGTACCTCAAGCCCTAAACGAAGGCTATGCTACCATGTGGAATGCAGGACTGATGAACAGCAACACCGATGACTCGGGCTTCCTCATGGCCTTGCTCGATTCATTATCCGTTCCTTATCAATTGGACTTGGACAGCGTTTTCTTTACAGGTTTCTCAATGGGAGGTTTCATGACGCACCGCATGGCCATCGAACATGGCGACCGCATCACAGCCTGCGCACCCGTCAGCGGACTCATCACCTTCTCGTTAAGTTCGCAAACTCCCATTGCACCCGTGCGCATGCTGCATATCCATGGCACCGCCGATCCAGTTGTCGGATACAACGGCGGTTCTCAATACTTTGGTGGTACATTAGGCCTCAGTGTAGAAGCCATCCTCGACTATTGGAAGGCTGCCAATGGTTGTGAAGGAGAGCCCGAAATAGACTCTTTGCCAGACACACATAACGACGGTTTGCGTTTTGTGCGTTATACATACGATTGCGGGACGGAACTGCAGCACGTTAAGGTGATTGGTGGCAACCACACTTTTTATCTCAACGAAAACCAAACCGATGTCAGCCTCATAAATTTGATCCATGATTTTTTCGTCGGAAAAAACAATACCGAAGACATCACCGACCAGCCAACTCATGAAAGTATGACGATTGCGCCCAACCCTAACGAAGGCCATTTCAGCATTATGGTTGAGAACGCAACAAAAATTCAAGTAATTGACCTGTTGGGAAGAGTAATCGACACACAACATCTTTCGCCTGGATCCAATTTTTTGAATTATGATTATTTGCCGGAAGGCATCTATGTCATCAGGGAACTAGGAGGTGGGGCAATAAAAATGGTGTTGCGTAAGTAACAGACTCAAAAGAAGACAGGTTCTATATGAAAAACGAGAAGGTAATACTGATTACGGGTGCCAGCAGCGGCATCGGATTCGATGCAGCGCAAACCTTGGCACAACAGGGGCATTGCGTGTTTGCTGCGGCTCGAAGGACGGAACTCATGGAGCCATTGAAAGCCTATGGCGTACATGTCATCAAGATGGATGTCACCGATGAGAAATCGATGAAAGATGGCGTTGAAACCCTCATCCAAGCCATGGGCCATATCGACGTGCTGATCAACAATGCAGGCTATGGCTATTTTGGCGCCATCGAGAACGTGCCTATGGAAGATGCACGCCGACAACTTGAGGTGAATGTGTTCGGTTTAGCCAGACTCACACAATTGGTGCTGCCTTATATGCGCCAGCAAAAAAGCGGACGTATCATCAACACCTCCTCAATAGCGGGAAAAATGGTGTTTTACATGGGTGGTTGGTATAACATCACCAAGTATTCAGTAGAAGCTTTCAGTGATGCGTTGCGCATGGAGATGAAACCCTATGGCATTGATGTGGTGATGATTGAGCCTGGTGCCATCAAGACCGATTGGGGCATTATCGCGGCACGCCACCTGAAAGAGTCATCGGAAGGAACAGCCTATGAAGCAAGTGGAAACCAATGGGCTCATAACATGGATTGGTTCTACAAGACCAACTTGCTTTCATCACCTTCGGTAATCACCAAAGCCATCGTTCGGGCCGTCAACAGCCGCCATCCAAAAGCACGCTATTGTCGTGGACGCTTTTCTATCATCGGCCGGATAGCACACGCCATCATGCCTGCACGATGGTGGGACGCCTTGATGCGACAAGGCGGAAAATTCAAAGTATAATAAACCGTTTATTCGTAATGCCTAATACGAACGTCGATGTCGTCGTCCTTCAATAGCGAAGGGATAACACTTACGTCAGTCTGTCCGTAATGGTATGGAAACAGCACTTTCGGTTTGATGGTATGAGCTACTTTCAGCAGTTGCTCAACGGTCATGGTATAAGGTTGATTACATGGCAAGAAAGCAATGTCAATATCCTTGATGGCGGCCATCTCGTCAATATCTTCGGTATCACCAGCAATATAGACACGCACTCCATCAATAGTGAGGACAAAACCATTGTCACGCCCTTTAGGATGGAACTGCATATGCCCTTCCGTAATGTTATAGGCAGGCACGGCTTCCACCGAAAGCCAATTGGCAAGCGAAAGACTATCACCGTTGGACATGACTGTTCCATAGCCCAATGCATCAGCAGTATTCCTATTGGTAATCACTTGAGTTCCCTCTTTTGAAAGCGTGGCGATGGCGGCCGTGTCGAGATGGTCGTAATGGTCGTGCGTCACAAAGATAAAATCAGCTTTTGGGAAAGCTGCATAATCGATGACGCGGTCGTCCATTTTCCCAACAGGGTCGATTTCAATTTCTTTCCCATCAAACTCAATACGGAGGCTTGCATGCATCAAAGCATGAAACTTAAGTTCTTTCCCGCTTTTAGTCGTAAACACATCCGTTTCGTACTTTTCATTGGTGTTTTTGTCCATGGTTGTCTCAATTTGAAATGTATAAGTCTTGTCGTATTCGTTCCAATTGCGGAGGCTTAACGTTCCCGTGGTTTGGTCATACACATTACTCCATTGTGTGTCTTCAACGGTGGTGCTGCCTTCCCATTGCAAATCCACCCAATGCACCAGCGAAAGACATTCCTGAGCCTCATCCAGCGTAACCATACCTTTCTTTCCTGAAAGATAGTCTCTTACAACTTCATAGCGCCACCAACTCTTGCTCTTGGGATTGCCTACCGAAGGATCTGGTTCCGGGGTATAATACTTGTCGCTGAGCAAATGGTTGGTAACATGCATATATGTGGAATCTGGCGATTTGCGGACAATCAAGGTCTTCCAGCCGTCTTCCTTGTCGAACTCAATGACAGCGCAATCGCCAAAAGCATCAGCCACCATGTAGTGATAGCCCGAGCCTACTACTGTGTCGTGTCGAATATCTACAGTATTAACCAAGTCGATGGCTTCCTGCACAGTAGCGCAACGATCAAGGAAGAGCCTCATGATCACCGAAGTGCCAACATCGTGTTTTTCCGTGTCCTGCTGCGAGGCCATCTTCGGCAATGCCATGATAGAGGTGCAAAGGCCCTTTTCATTGATGCCGTCGACAGGCGCATATATGGCAGCCAAACACATGATCTTCTTCATGAACGAAGTAGGCAACTTGTCCAAGCCATAACCCACATGCGACATGTCGGTGACCGCCAACGAAGCATAACCATTCTCAGGACGTGAAAGGGTTACCAATGTTGGGTTTTTGAAATAATCATAGTTACGGCCATAATAATAACCGTCCCCGTCAGCTTTCTTGGCTTGAAAGCTGGTGCAATTGAAGGTGCCAAGTTCTCCATTCTCATCTTTCACTTGCGAGCTTTTGAACTTGATAGGGATACCCTTGCCTATCTTCGAAACCACATAATTAACGAGTGCATTGTTGCTGGCGGCATCTTTTTCAATCAGTTCATCAAGGTTGTATGGCGTTTTGTATTCCATATAATAAAGATACGGGTTGTCACCTACTTGTTTGATGGAACGGATAGTGCTGATTTCGCGCCCCCACACACAGGCAACAATAATGGCAGCCAACAGGCAAAGACCCAAAAGGAGGCCGCAAATCCACATCAATGCTTTTTTCATCGCGCTAGTATTCATTTAACTCTGCAAATATAGGTAATTCTTTTTTGCAAAACGTGTATTATAGAAAAATGCCGATGCATAATAGCATTAAAATCTCTACTTTTGCAGCACATTTCAAGGTCAAAAGAACGGCATGCAACGCGAAAAGGAAATATACAAAGTTACTCTCGTGGGAGGAGCAGTAAATGTGGTTTTGCTGCTATTCAAATTTGTTGCGGGTATCATAGGCCACAGTTCCGCCATGATTGCCGATGCAGCACATTCGCTTTCCGATTTCGTGACTGACATCATAGTGTTAGTATTCGTCAAAATCAGCCACAAGCCTCAAGACAAGTCGCATGACTATGGACATGGGAAGTATGAGACCTTGGCGCTTACAATAATAGGCATTGCCCTGATGGCGGTGGCTATTGGTATTATTGTGAAAGGTGCAATGAAAATTGCCGCTTGGTCCAAAGGGGAAGTGCTTTTGGCACCTGGGAAACTGGCCTTCTGGGCTGCTATCGTTTCAATTATACTGAAAGAAGCTGTTTATCGCTATTCCATCATCAAGGCAAGAAAACTAAACTCCAAGGCTGTAGAAGCCAACGCCTGGCATCACCGCAGCGATGCCTTGTCGTCTATCGGCACTGCCATAGGCATTGGAGGTGCCATCTTCCTGGGTGAGCGCTGGACCATTCTCGACCCTATTGCCTCGGTAGTAGTTGGCGCTTTCATTGTCAAAGTAGCCTTCGACCTGCTTAAAAACGGCATTGGCGATCTCATGGAGCAGTCATTGCCTGATGAAGTAGAGGCTGAAATCATGCAAATGGTCTCCAGCTTACCAGGCGTCACAGAACCTCACGACTTACGAACGCGACGCATCGGCAATCATTATGCCATTGAACTACATATCCTTATGGATGGCAGCATCAGCTTAAAAGAGGCCCATGACAAGGCTTCCGAAGTGGAAGACCTGCTTCGCCAGCACTATGGTGAGGAGACCCATGTTGCAGTACACGTGGAGCCAATGGAGGACAGATGAGATCATTCTATTTTCAGCATCTGCCAGAGAGTATTTCCTTCCGTTCTGACATTGTGTGATTTTTATCACATCCACAAAATATCATTGATTCACAAACAAATCACCTTTCGCGACTATCGCCGCCGTTCCTCCTACATATATGGTTCCATCCTTTCGGATGCGCGTGGCCACCGTGGAAGGCCGTCCCATCGCCTCGCCTTGCAAGAAGGCACATTCAGCCTCGGCGTCAATGTATCCATTTTGTCGCAGATAATAGGTCAAAGCAGCATTGGCTGTGCCAGTTGCCGACTCCTCGGGCACCCCGTACAAAGGAGCAAAGTCGCGGACGTGGGCAGTGTAGCCATCATCGGCAAAAGCAAACACATGGAAACTGACCGCATCGTATTTTTTGGTGATGGCAGTGATGACCTCCATGTCGGGATTCAAAGCCTGCAAAGCATCCACATCTGGCAAAGAGATCATCAAATCCGGAAGTCCAGAATAGGCGATTTGAACAGGCATAGATGGTTGGTAATCATTGACACCCAATGCCTTATAAATCTCTTCCGTCTCTTCGATGGTAGCCTCAATACGCGGCATGGCCATCTGCATCATCACCCTCTCACCTGCTTCTATACGCAAATCGCCAGCAAGCGTGTGGCAAAGACAAGTTCCCGAAGCCAACCCTTCATGGTGCAGTAAATAGAATGACGCTATGGTAGCATGGCCACACAGCTCCACCTCGGCTTTGGGCGTGAAATACCGGATAGTAAACTCCTTATCGGAGTGCCGCCTAATGAATGCCGTTTCTGAATAACGCAATTCAGCAGCGATTTGCAGCATTAGTTTCTCTTCAGGAAAACGTTCTGATTCAAGCAGCACCACACCTGCGGGATTGCCGCCGAAGGGCTGGTCAGTAAAGGCATCAAGGATATAGTATGTCATTATTTTATTCTATTTGTACTATGGCTCATCGGTTTTGTTTTGCCTAACCACTATTGAAGCATCTTTTTGTACTGGTTTGCAACAGCTTTCATACAATTCTTCATTCTCCACGCGGAACGACTTGCTATCGAAAATTGTACAATAGCTTCTGTATAGTTCTACGTCTTTCTCTCGGAGAAGTTCGCTGTCAAATTTCAAAACAGTCTTTGAAGGAGAATAAGTAATAGTGAACCTAGTTGACTTCATCTTCTCTTCACCATGGATTTCCATTTGTTGAAGCAGCTCTTTTCGCAATGCTCCAATTTGGTTCTCTGTCTCTTTCTTGAGGTCAATCAAACGAGCCAATTCATGGTCATAGTAATCAAACCAATTACCTGATGAGTCTTCGACAAGTAGTTTTTTCAAGCGAGAACGGATAGAACCTTCATTCCGCTGGAATAGAGTCATGATTTCATGGAGCGAAGCCCCCTGTCTATGCATCTCCATCAACAAATTATCATCTTCTTGACTCCATTTGGCATAGGCATTCGGATGCAGTTGTTTCTGGCGATCCATATATGACAGTTCCTTGCTAGGAGAAGGATCTTCTTTCTTTTCCATTTCTATTTCAGGAGGCAAAAACACACCAGCAACCAGTTTGAAATGAAAACCTTCGAATTCCAACCCCAATGAGAGTGTAAGGTAAACTCCTTTTAAGTTCGTGTATCTTTCGGGATTCTTCTTAAAAGCTTCCAAAAAATAAGGGTCCGTAATAGGGAAGTCATATTTTGAGCCATAATAAGTAAACTTCATCCGATACTTAGACTTTTCCCTTTCTTCGTCAATGTAGGCACTAGCTATTTCAGGGCGTATGAGCATCAATGAATAGTTGAGCCGATCTATCATCTTTGCTGGGATGGCTTTCCCTCGAAAATAAAATACCGCTTGGTGAACAGGGTCAATGAGTTGGCTCATGAAATCGTCTTTGAACTCATTGTCATTGGGACAGCATTCCATGCGCGAACAATGCACATCCTCGGTGTGAGCCTTATGAGGGCAAGGTACCACGTCAGTAAGTCTTACCAAAGAAAGCAATTTGACATCTTGCGCCAATTGCATTGGGATTTCTCCGTTTTCAGCCATCGAAACCGGGCGAATCCAACAAGGGCGGCCGTCATCATGGCGAACAATATCCATACGACCGTCTGGCCTTGGCGAGACCTCAATGCCTGCGATGCAACGTCCACCATGTTTGTATGAATTTGCCAAACAAATGAAATACTTATCCATAATGCTCAAATGAGGTGAACAATCGTGACCTTTTCTTTACTATGCGTTTGCAGATATTCGGCCAATAGCCTGCGATGGCATTGCTCAGGTGTGTCTTCGCTACACAGGAAGCACGAGCCATCAAAAGCTTTTACACCGTATTTACGAATTATATCTCTGGCTTTCAGCAAGTTCGTATAAATATCTACATATTCTTCCCAGGTTACTTCCTCTTTGTGCCACCTGTCAAGCAACTCTTTTGTCGGTGCAAAATCGTCAATATGCTGATATGGAATATGGCAAATCTCGTTGACGAAAAACTCCAAGTCTTTTCCTTTGGCAAAACCAGCCAACTGACTACTGTTATTGATGCGAACATCCACCAATTGCTTCACGTGATTGTCGCGCAGCAAATTAAAAAAGTGTTCGGCACTTTTTTTCGTAAAGCCGATAGTAAAAAGAGTAATCATAAGTTAATAGATTTCTTCGCTTTGCAATTCGGGCTTGTATCCTATTTCCTTGTTTTTCAGTCGATAGGCATCTCTTCGCTGATCTTCTTCAGTATACAATCCAAACATGTAATCCACTTCAGAAAGATGGTATTTGCGCGAATGGATGTAGGTAGCAATCATCTCTTTTTCCAACTTGTCCTGGGATGCCAATGAAGCGTCTTTCAAAATATGCTGGACATCGGTTCCATTGTCATAAAAATAGCGAGAAACAAGTGAAAAACGATGGCATTCTAAAGGATCGGCCTCAGAGCACATGAAAGCAATTCGGAAGCCTTTTTCCAAGCCTTTCATAACACGCTCAACACCTTTCTTGAATAGGGGAGTCTCAACTGCTTTTTCAAAATCGACTTGGTCATTCTCATCCAAGCAATCCGTTCGTCTTGCGCCAAACTCGTCGCCAAAGTGCAAATACTGAATGTTGTGAGCCTTCAAATAGCATTTCAAACCATCTTGGTTGAATTGTGGAGAGTACTTACTAGCAGGAATGCTTCTGACATCAATCACACAATTGATGCCATGTGCATTCAGTAGTCCCATAAACTCCTCCAAAGATTGGTTGGAATGTCCTATACTATATAACTGGTAGTTATCCATTCAAAGCTATTCAATTGTCTGGCTGCAAAAATAAAGAATTATTTCCATTATCGCAACGGCTTATAAAATCTGTGCCGTATGGTTTTTCGTGTCCACCTTGCCTATGGCATCGACGATAATACCCTCTTCATCAATGACATAGGTTGTGCGTAGCGTGCCTTCAGTCACTTTGCCGTACATCTTCTTCTCGCCCCATGCCTCATAGGCTTTCAAGATAACCAAATCCGTGTCGGCAATAAGGTGAAAAGGCAAGTTGTATTTGGCAATGAAACGTTGATGTGAAACAGCGCTATCACGACTGACACCCAACACGTTATAGCCCAAGGCAAGAAAACGCTCATAGTTGTCTCGCAAGTCGCATGCTTCGGCAGTGCAGCCTGGTGTGCTGTCTTTAGGATAGAAATAAAGCACCAATTTCTTTCCTGCAAAGTCGGTCAGTTTAACCACCTCGCCATTTTCATTTTGCCCTTCAAAATAAGGGGCTTTTGTTCCCTTTTGTAACATGTTATGTGTGTTTTAGTAATTGTCTATTGGGTTATGAGTAACGCAAAAATAGAAAAAAACACGAATAAAGATGTATTTTCACAAATAGTATGTACTTTTGTGCTACATGAAATACCTATTTCGTTATAATACCCCTGAAGGATTTGACAACCTTTTGATGTGCGCTGATGGCGAGTCTCTGACTGGTCTTTGGTTTGAAGGCACGCAAAACAAAGATTGTCTTATTGAGTCGTTCTCTGAAACGTCACTACCGCCCGCATTAAATAACACCGTTCGTTGGCTAGACATCTATTTCTCGGGTCGTCAACCTGATTTCACGCCTAAGTATCGTATCGACAATCTGACGGCATTCCGTAAACTGGTTTTGGATATTGTGTTAGAAATCCCTTTCGGTCATACCATGACTTACGGAGACATTGCAAAACGTGTGGCAAGGTTGCCGCAGGAACACCGAAAAATGTCCGCACAGGCTGTGGGAGGTGCCGTAGGTTGGAACCCCATCTGTCTCATCGTTCCATGCCACCGTGTGATAGGCGCCAACGGCAACCTCACGGGCTATGGAGGCGGTATACACAACAAAATTGCCTTACTTGAACATGAAGGACATGAAATGAATCAATTCAGCATCCCAAACGAGAATTAAAGTGCCGTTAATTGTTCAATACTATTCCTTTACAAATCTTACCGTAGCCTCTTCAACTTTGAGGGCATAGAGGCCTGGAGCCAATTTGCTTACATCGAGTTGACCTTCGTAATGTTGCTGCATCACCATACGGCCCGTCATGTCGAAAACGCTGACGTTTGTTCCATCCACGACATCCAAATATAGGACGTTTGTCGCCGGATTTGGCCAAACGGCAATGCTTTCCGACGTTAGTTCGGTTATGCCTGTAGGATCGGAAACATGAAAGTCAAAAAACTCCCAACAACTTCAACCTCTGAAGGCGTGGCAAGATTGGAGCGCTTCAGGTAACTATAGTACTGGCTGTCTTGGCATAAATAATACATCATCCCATCCACAGGGTTGTACGCCATGTCGATGTACAAGTTATAGGGCTCCAACGACGGCACAACCGTTTCGTAAGCACCAATGGTTTGCGTCTCTGAGTCAAAAGGTGCTTTGCACAAACTTCTTGTTTGGGTAACAAACCACACATAACCATCCAAATAGGTGGCGGCCCATAGTTCGGGTAATGTTTCGGAAACCGCTTGTACCTCATTAGGATTCTGTGCGGTAAAGGTGATGAATTTGTTCTGCCAGTTTTCACCGTTGAAACAAGTGCGGGCAAAGCCGTACCATTGGGTGTTTTGCGCAGTGGCAATTCCGAAAACAGCCGTCAACATCAAGGCCATACATAAAAGGGGAAATCTTTTCATATCGTAAACTTGCTTTGATTTCTCCTGACAAAAGTATGAATTTTTCATTGCTAAATGAATAATTGTTGAGGTTCGTAAAGAAAAAGCTTTGTGGTCACACAAAAAACAAACATACTCCAACAACGCTGATAATAGCGCCTAACACCTCGCGCAAGGTCACCTTTTGATGGAAAAGAATAGCAGCAGGGGCGATGATGAGAATAGGCGTAAGGGCAAAAAGGGTCTGGGCAATACCTGCCGAAGTATATTGTGTGGCCAATAAAGATGCGCTGACCCCAATGAAAGGTCCAAAGATGGTAGATGCCAGTACACACCACATCGCTTTGCGGTCGCTCACGGCATGATGCAGTTGTTCGAGTCCGTCTTTGTTGAACAACACCAACGCGAGGAAGAAGCCCACCAGCCCAATGTAAGCACGGATGGTGGTAGATGCAAAAGACATACTGACGCTGACAGGTAGCGGCAACACAGCGTTAACGAAGACATCATCACCCGAGAAGCCTGCAGCCACGAGAGCTGTGTCATAATGCGTCAAGCCCACCTTGCTGAGCACCAAGCCGAAGCCTTGACAAATGCCTGCCATCGCAGCAAAGAAAATGCCTCTCGCCGGAAGCTTGAAATGTATGGCATGATGCTCTGATTTGTCACTTCTAGACAATATCGAAAGCGCAATGCCGCTCAAGGTAACGATCATGCCTACGATGGCAATGGGGCGCATCTGCTCGCCGAGGAGCAACCGACCTGTGATTGCAGCCGTAGGGGCCGAAAGGGTCATGAAAAGCTGTCCAAAACGTGAACCTATCTTGATATAGCCTTGCATCAGGCAATAATCGCCGATGACGTAGCCCACCACGCCTGAGAGCAGCAGCCACATCCAGGTGCTACCATCGGCATAACGCGGGTAAGGCACACCCATCACCAGCCACAGCGTGACGGCAAGAAACACCAACGACATCGTCATGCGGATGGTGTTGAAAGGCAGTGAGCCCATGCGCTTTGAACCCACCTCAGCAAAAAGTGCGGTGGCAGTCCACGAAACAGCTACGCCTAATGAAATCAGTTCTCCGATAAACATATCGGGCGCAAAGATAGAAATTGTTTATCTTAACTAATGAAACAAAAAGAGGACAGGTCTGTTTTGACCTATCCTCTTTGTTTTGTCGGAAACAAATTCAACCATTTATTTTACCAAGATCTTTTTCGCCTCATTCCCTGCTTTCACAAAGTAGAAACCACTTGAAAGGCCTTGCAAATCGAGGGTTTGTTTGTTGTCAACAAATAAGGATCTCACGACACGACCCATTTCGTCTACGATGGTCACGAGGCCTTCAGCTTCGATGGTGAGGGTCTCTGAAGCGGGATTGGGATAAATGCTCAAAGTGGCGTTTTCATTTTCTCCGACACCCACATGGCCGCAATCGTCATAGAGTTGGATACCTTGCCATTCCTCGGCGGCTTCAAAGGCTTCAATGCAATTACAGGGCACTACGATGTGCACATGGTCGTTAATGTCAGCGAAGGCATCATCCCACAGGAAGAATGGCTCTGTGTCGTTGATGAAAATATAGTCAAGTTTTGGACAAGAACTAAAAGCATTCGAGTTGATCTGTCCCATGCCTTCCGGAAGGTTTATCTCTTCTAATAGAGGGCATTCGGCAAACGAGTGGTATCCGATGTTCACAATATTGCTAGATAAGATGACACTGGTAAGGTTGACACAACCCAAAAATGCTTCACTGCCGATGTAGCGAACTCTGTACGTCTCCCCATTAATGGTTTCGGTTTCAGGAATGAAAACATCACCCGAATAGGTGTTGGGGTCGTCGTTGTTGACTACAATCAGATAGGTTTCACCACAACCGCCTCCTGGAAGTTGTTGTGTGACTTTGCGATAATAAATGCCATTGACAAAATAATCATAAGCAAATGCACTTTGGCAGAGCACCATGAGTGCCATGGTCAGAATTGAAAAGATAAATGTACGTTTCATAATTGCAATTATTAGTGATGATGTATCACTTTTTATTAGGTGCAAAGAAACGGAAATCATAACAAATGTACGAAAAAAAATCTGGATATCGGGAAAAAAAGCCAAGTCATGTTATTTTTCAAATTACCTTTGCAACTAAACCATCAAAAAGACACAACAAAAGAATGGCACCTTCCGAGTTACACGGAGCCAATAAAAGCAAAAACAGCATCGAAATCTCCCATGTCGAATTCAATGAATTGATCCTTCGGCATAAGGCTATGATTTGGCATATCTGTTCCGACTATAGACTAGGAAGTGCTTGGAACACAGAAGACTGTGTCCAAGAAGTGATTATGAACCTTTGGCGAAGCTTTAAAGGCTTCGAGGGACGCAGTTCGGAAAAGACCTGGGTGTGGCGCGTTGCCACTAACACTATGTTGATGTTGCGACGCAAAGACGTCAGAAGTCCACAAACGGAATCCCTTGAAACGGAAAGCGTTGAAAAAAGGGACGAAGCGTCTAACTATGACAACTACCAGCAACTGCAACAACTGATTGAAACTTTGCCCGAAGAGAACAGCGTTGTCATCCGCGCCTACCTTGATGGTTTCTCTTATAAGGAAATAGCAAACATGACCAACAGTTCGGTGGGTGCCGTAGCCATGCGCATCGCTCGACTCAAGCAGAAACTAAGAAAAATGTACGAAAGAGAAAACAACCTATGACAATGAAAGACAACATAAAAACAATGAACCCAAAAACGCAACACGACGATTTCAATACCCAATGGAAAAAGCGGCAACAATGGGAGCAGCAAGCCGAAAAATCGGCACCTGACGACATGACCTTCATACAATGGGTGGAAAAGGCACAACAAGTCCCTGGCGTTTCAGAAGTGAATGTCACCCCTCTCCCATTGCACCGCAACAGACGCTGGATACCCTACGCAGCAGCAGCCAGCATTGTTATCGGCGTGGCCATCATTGGACTGACACGCTTTGATCAACCTGATAACGATCTTCCAGTGGCCAAGGAAGTGACGGTAGAAAGCCAGACCATCCACTTCATGTGCAACAACGGCTGCTCAGCTCAAGACATTATGATCTTGGCCAACAAAGCCTTTAAATAACAAAACCCAAAGATGATGAAAAGCCTTATTCCCTATCTCGCCGTACTCCTTGCATTGGGGCTGTCAGCCTGCAAGGAAAAGACTGCAACCCCAGAGACCACACCCTGCCAAAAGGCTGCAATGGAATTATACTGCAAGTATGCCGACAACGCCAACCTCACCGTGGCTTATCTCGGTGACTTATCCGTCAACGGAAAGTGCATCGACGCCTTGATGCTGCAAGCCAACAATGAAACGGATTGGGAGGCCCTGAAACAGGATTTCGGTTTCATGCCTTACGACACCACCGCTCTCAATTGCCCAAGCGACGACAATCCTGTCATGGTAGGTGTCGGCATAGAGACCGATTTCTTGGACGATGCCATTTTTGACACAGTATCCGACATCAGCCAAATCCCCGATAAAGACATTGAGAGATTCACACTCATCGTTGCCGACAAAATGCGCGAAGTCATGAACAGCTTTCAATCCCCCGACTCATTGTTGCCTAACACCGCCATCATCATCGGTCAAGGCGAGATAGAACAGGAAGGCGCTGGAGACTCCTACGACGACTACATAATGACTATTGCGCGGTCCCTTGTCATCGGGATGATCGAAGAAAGGCTTCATCCCAATACGAATCCTGATCCAGACCTGCAACAACAAAAAGATTGGAACCACAGCATCATGGACGATGCACAAAGCCACGGTCACATGGGTTACATCACAGCTGTCGACAACGAAGAACGCGCCTTATGGCTCTTCTTTTATGACGACCAAGAAGAATGCAACACCATCATTGCTCACATTAGCGAAGACATGATTATCAATTACAAATAAAACATTCATCAAATTCAATTCACATGAAAAAACTATCCATCCTATTCGCGTTCCTGCTCTTTGGAGTAGGTCTTCGCGCACAACAGACCAACCTCACTGAGGCCGTCGACTTCACCGTCACCGACTGCCATGGACAGACTTACAACCTCTTCGAAATCCTAGACCGCGGTCAAGCCGTTTTCATCGATTTCTTCTTTTACACCTGCGGCCAATGCCAGCAGATTTCGCCTTACATCACAGGGTCCTATACCCAGATGGGCTGCAACATGCACGATGTGTTCTACATCGAAATCTCTTACATCGACAGCGATGCCACATGCCAGCAATGGGCCAACGAATATGGCGTTGAGTTCCCCACCGTCGGAAAGGACGGAGGCGGCAACGAGGTCTTCGACCTTTATGGCATCATGGCCTGCCCAACCCTCGTCCTCATCATGCCCGACCGCAGCATCCCCATCCAAGGCTTATTGGACCTTTATCCTTTCTCGGCACAAGATGTGGTCAATGCCATGCAGCAAAATGGCCTGCAGCCTCACGACTGCACGGGCACACTGACCGTCAACCCGCAGACCTTGCACATCTACAACGATGGCGAGACTTACCAGCCTGGCCGACTGACCATTTCCAACATGACCGCCGAAGACGTGACTGTTAATGCCTTCACCGCCGACCCCATCTTTGCGTTGCAATGCATGTATGATGGTCAAGACGTCACCGAAGGCATGACTGTCGCGGCTGGACAAACCGCCACCGTGGAAGTCTATGTCGACGTGCCTGTGAAGGAGAACTTCGAAGGTAAGATGTATGTCAACACTTCGGCGGGCAACTTCGAGGTCGACATCGTTTACGTGACCATGTTCCCCAATCCCGCCAACGAAAGCGTAACCCTCCAAGGCGAGAACCTTGGCGTGGTAAGCCTTTACAATGTAGTCGGGCAGAAAGTCGAGACTTTCTACACCGACGAGTCGCAATTGGTGATCCCGACTGCCAAGTACCAAGAAGGCATCTACTTCATCAGGACTAGCAACGGAAACACGCAACGCTTGGTGATTGTGCACAAGTAAGTTTTGTGGTTTTTATTGAATAATCCGCCATTCGAGCGAAAGCTTGAATGGCGGATTGTTTTGTATCTATACTGTACATTTATTACTCCTTCCCCATCAGCATCACCCGCTCCTCTTTCTTGAACCCAAATCTCTCATAGAAAGCGGGCAAGACACCCTCGCGGGCGGTAATCAGATGGAAACCTACAATACCCTGCGCCTTGAGGTCCGCAAGGCATTGCTCCAGCAATTGGCTGGCAATGCCTTGTCGTTGGTATTGGGGCGCAACAGCGAGGTCATTGATCTCGAAGGTGCGGCCATAGTGGAATAACATCGAAGTGCCCAAAATGAAGCCTGCCACTTCGCCGTCTATAATGCATTCCAAACCGTAATGCTGTTGGCTTTCCAGTAGTTCGCAGACATGGATGGTGGCGTCTTCCACCGACCAGTTGTCATTCCACGGCTCGCCCGAAAACGCCGAAGCGTAGATGGCACCATATTGATTCAAATGCTCAATAGTGATGGGACTGATGATGAGGTTTTGCATAAGGGATATTTTCGGCAAAGATACTGGTTTATTGCGAATATCCGTACCTTTGCGCAATCACAAAGGATAACTCACCATGGCAAGCAATCCCGACTTCATTCAATATATCGCCGACCAATGCGCAGATGCGGGCGAGATTACGGTGAAAAAGATGTTCGGTGACTACGGCATCTATTGCGACGGCGTCATCTTCGGCCCCATCTGCGACAACCGCTTCTACCTGAAACCGACCGAGGCTGGCCGCTCGCTATTGCGTAGCATCGAGATGCGTCCCCCTTACGACGGCGCGAAAGACTATTTCTTCATTGAAGATGTGGACGACCGCGATTATTTGTCGGCGCTTGTCCGCGAGACCTGTAAGGCATTGCCACAGCCGAAGCTGAAAGACTACTCCTACACAACCGAAAGATACGATACAGAGATAAATGCCCAAGAGTATATCGAGGGATTCCACAATGCCGACTACTTCATAAAGTTTTGTCAACAGTGTAGGAACTATAGTCGTCGTTACGGTTGTCCACCATTTGACTATGACCCTCTTGAAGTAATAAAAAGATACGAGAGGGTAAGAATCATTGGCATAAAGATTATCCCTGAAGACAAGCACATACCACTTCATTTTGTAAACGACCTGATGAGACCTATTATAGCCCAATTGAATGAAGAACTTCTGAAAGCAGAGAAATCATTAGGTGGTATGTGTTTCGGCTTTGTCGGCACATGTCCTTATTGCGGAGATGAGCCATGTGCACGAATCGACGGCAAACCCTGCCGTCATCCTGACAAGGTACGCCCATCGCTTGAAGCCTTTGGCTTTGACATCAGTAAAACGGCCAAAGACCTGCTGGGATTAGAAATAAAGTGGAGCAAAGGAGATTTAATACCAGAATACCTTACCCTTGTGGGTGGAATATTCTATTAAAAACAAGAGTATCCATGCTTATTTCTCCGCCGTCACCATCAGCCAGTGTTTGGCTTCGTCTTTCCGAATGTCGATGGCCTTGAAGCCGGCATTTGATAGATGCAGCCTGATTTCTTCGGGTTTGTAGGTGTGCATTCCCTCGATGAGGCTTTCCCATTTGGCATCCATCGGGCCCGAGCCGTCCGACTCGTTGACGATGACAAATTGTCCACCGGGTTTGAGCACCCTTTTCACCTCGCCAAAGCAATGCTCTATGTCGGGCCAGAAATAGATAGTCTCAAAGGCGGTGACAAGGTCGAAAGCGTTCTCTCCGAAAGGCAGTTTGACCACACTGGCTTCTTGCACCTTGCAACGCCCCTCCGCGATGGCCTTGGCGTTCACTTTGGAAGACTTTGCCACCGAGACAGACGAATAGTCGATTCCCTGCACCACACCTTTCGGGGCGCGTTGCAACAGCCGGGCGATGTTGGCGCCACCACCGCAGCCGATATCCAAGATCTGGTCGTCCTCCTTGATTTGCACCGACGACAAGGCCCAGTTGGCCATTTGGGCGTGACCGCCGCCGTTCATCCCGTTCACCATCATTTTGCCGAAGAAGCCTTCGGGCTTGCGCGTATTGCTGAAAATCTTACTAAGTAATCCCATAATTATTGTGTTTGATTCAGCTGCAAAAATCCGACGCTTTACCCTATCGCTACAATCCCAAAAAATAGTGATTTTTTCGATGATAAATCATCATTGGCTTATCAAATAAAAACCTTCTAATTTGATTTTTTTACTTTTGCTGTAACAAAACTCGCTCTTCTCCGTATTACTGCAAAAGTAAACTGATGAAAAACTATAAAACCCCTATCATCCTGTTTGCCGTTTTCGAGATCATCGCCGTATCACTTTGGCTGGCAACAGGCAGTTTGTTCTATTTGCTCAACTTCAGCTATATCGGCACCATCATCGGTGTTGGACTGGCCTTGTCAAGGGCGGGATGGAAATATGCCAGAGAATTCATCCAGTTTGGCGTAGGCGCCTATATGCTGGTCTTCCTCGGACTGATATGCAGGGAAAATATGCAAATCGAGGGCTTTTGGTATTACTTATTCTCCGGCGTGGTGGGCGCAGGTGTACTTCATTATCTCATCGCCAAGATCTTCGGGCCTCTCCTCTTCGGGCGCGGCTGGTACATCGTGTTCGCGTTGTCGCTAATCCTCGTCCTCCTGCTGTTCCATTTCGACAAAGCCAACAAGCACACCATGTTCATGCTGTTTCTCATCGGCAACCTGGTCTATTATGTGGCGGGCATCCTCCTTGCCGTTGTGTTCAAGGACAATCGCGCCTTCTGCAAATACATCTGTCCCGTCACGGTCTTCCTTAAGCCGATGAGCCACTTTTCCTTGCTGCGCATCCATTGCGACGAGAGCAAATGCATCCAGTGTGGCAAATGCCTGAAAGTGTGCCCGATGGAAGTGGAAGTGAACAACGACTCACGCAAACGCAAAAACGCCACCGAGTGCATCCTATGCCATAAATGCACCAAGGAATGCCCTGTGAAAGCGCTGAAATAAAGATTTGATATTTTTCCCTATTTTTGCACCCGCTTATCAGAAGGAGTCGCCGAGATAGTCTTGCAGCCCTCGTTTAAGCTTCAGGATATGAAATGAACAGCCTCCCTTCCAGAACCAAAGCCCTGATCGGCGTCAGTTTCCGTGAGTTTGCCAGATATGCCTTGCCGAGCATCATAGGGATGCTCATCGTGGGTTTGCAGACCATCATCGATGGACTTTTCGTGGGTCGTGGCGTGGGTGCACTGGGTCTGGCTGCCGTCAACATCGCCATGCCGCTCATCAGCTCGATGCTGAGCGTGTCCATCATGATCATCTCAGGCGGCATCGTCATTACGGGCATCGCCAAAGGGCAAGGCGACGAGGCGCGGGCGAAAGGCTACACCTCGCTTACCTTTGTCACATTGTTGGTCACCATCTCGGCGCTATCCGTCTTGGTCGGCCTCTTCCTCAAGCCTTTGTGTTATTTCCTTGGCAGCAACGATGAAGTGTATCCTTTCGTCCGACAATATCTTGGCATCATCGGTTGCGGCTTCATCTTCTACTGCATCCCCAACTTCACGGAGGCCTTCACCCGCCTCAACGGGAAACCCAACTGGGTGTTTGTCAGCGGCGTCATCTGCTGTGTGGTGAACATCGTCCTGGACTATTTCTTCGTGCTGCGTTTCGGCTGGGGTGTGGCTGGAGCCGCCATTGCCACCTGTGTGGCCAACACCACGGCGGCTTTGGTGCTGTTTCGCTTTGTCCGCTTCGGCAAGATGATGGGCGGCCGCAAGGAAATCAAGAAGATGTTTTTCAACGGCTCTTCCGAGATGCTGACATCGGTTTCGGCGGCGGTCACCACCTACATCTTCAACCTCGTGCTGATGCGCGAGATTGGCACCAAGGGCGTGGCGGCCTTCACCATCGTCTGTTACCTCAACTTCATCGTCAACATGTCGATTTTCGGGCTGTCGCAGGCCATGTACCCCTTGATGTCCTACAGCGTCGGTGCCCAAAACCACAGAAGGGTCAAATCGCTTTTGGCCAACGCCTTGCTTCTCGGTGGTGGCATCGGCATCGGAGTGTATCTGCTCGTGTTGGTTTTCAAGCACGGTATCGCGAGTGCCTTCAGCAACGGCGACCTAGAGTTGCAGACGCTGACCACCGTGGCGACCACCTATGTCACGCTGCATTATCTGGTTTCGTTCGTCAACATCGTTGCATGCAGTTTCCACACCGCCATCGAGCGGCCTTTGGAGTCGGTGGTCATCGCCCTCTGTCGAAGCATCATCTTCGTGCTGATTCCCATGTCTTTGCTCACCCCCATCATCGGACAGAAAGGCATTTGGCTCAGTATGCCTATTGCCGAGGTAATGACTTTGATGATTAGCATTCCGCTGGTGTTGGTGTCGCTGAAAAGATTGACACGAGTATCTTTGCAAGTTATAAAAGAAACCGCTAACGCTATGAAAAGGATCTTTTTGTTTGTATCGTTCTTGTTTTTGGCCCTGGTCGCCCATGCCACGGGTCAAACTGGCGATGTGATTTTTATAGACGGTGTCCGCTGGGAATTATTAGGTAAGCCTATTGATTTAGACGATACGCTCTATCGCGACTTGAAAGCCGTGCTCCCAGAGAATCGGCCCATTGTCACTTCTAACTGGGACGGCTACACCGCCTATTGGAGCATTCATCAGGATATGCTCTGTCTGGATAGCATCCGATGCGAATACTACGATGCCAAGATCCGAGGCATGAAAGGAACGTCCATTCCTTCCAACACCCTCCTCCGTGTATTCAAAAACTATGTGGACGGAGACTGCATCGTGGCCAGTTGGCTTACGAGAGAGATTCGCGTGGCCACAGGAAAGGTGGTTTATTACTGGCACGACGCGTTTGAGCGAAACTACGAGGAAGAAATGATGCTCAACATCGACAAGGGGAAAATAACAGGGCGAAAAGAATACCATAATCATGTCGTGGACGGTTTTTCGTTCGACAAATTCAATCCCGATAACAATGAAGAATTGCGCGAAATGTTTCCCCTGCATATTGAACGGTATCCCGAACTGGCCAACGAAGAACGCATCGTGTTCGGTATCCAACGGGCTCGTGTTGATGCCCAAGGCAATCTGGTGGAATGCGAAGTGAAAGTAATCAGGCCCAATGACGACCCGCTTCTTGCCGCTGAAATAGCCGAATCATTGAAGGCCTATCATCCTTGGAGGGTTTTGTTCATTAACGGAGAATACAGTGCTAAAGGAATCGAAGGATGGACGATTCCGTATCCATTAGGCAAGTAAAGAAATCACATGATGACCCTCGACATCGCCAATATGTGTTCCCATTTGCAAAAGAAACTGTTCGATGAGGATGGCGAGTACCATCGTCTATGGATAGCCCTGCAAGACGACGCCGAACTGACTGCCGTGGTTCGCTCGCGGCAGCTCCACATCTATCGTAATGGAAAGAAAGTGTTGGTACTGGCTGGGAAGTCAGCTCCGAAGATTATTAGGGAAGATCCTGTTTGTGAGATGATAGCTGATTACGCCTAGAAACAAACCCAATAATGCACTATTTTCAGTGCATAAAACTAAAAATATTGCACTTTTTTTAGTGCACATAGACGACATCGGGTACGGCTATGGAACTACAATTCCTTTGTGAACGTTTGGACTAAGCGAAACTCCTGATGCTCTTGCCCACGTTGATGAAATGGTCGGCCACACGCTCGGCGTTTTGTGCCAGTGAGATGTATTCCGCTCCAACTTGTGGGGTGCATTGTCCCGCCACAAGTCGCTGGATGTGTTGTGATTCCATGGTCTCCGTGAAACTATCAATCTGTTCCTCAATCTGATAGGCATATTCAAGCGCTGTGAAGTCGAGGTCGTGGTAGGCTTTCATGACTTCGTGGTAGAGTGCCGTAATCTTCCGCTCCATCTCCTTGATTTCCAACACCGCAGGCGCAGAGAATGTTTCATTTTGGGTTTGCAGGCTTTCTGCATATTCCACGATGTTTTCAGCATAATCGCCGATGCGTTCCAAATCACTCACACTTTTCACACTGCAACTGAGGTACTTACTATCCGTTTCGCTAAGCGCTTTTGATGAAAGCACCGCCACATAACGGGTCAACTCACTATTCAGGAAATTGAGTTCGTTTTCGATCTTTTTGAATTTCTCTAAATCACTGAAATCCAATGTGGTGACGATATGTATGGCACGACAGAAGTTGTCGTGGGCCAACGCACCCATGTTTTCGACTTCGGCCTTCAACTGCCTGACAGCCAAAGCGGGTGTCACCAACATGGAGTCGTCAAGGAAATGCAGATGGAACTTATCGTCATGGAGCTCTTCGACATGGTCGGGAATGATGCGACACACCAAGCGTACCAGGCCATTGGTCAGCGGTAGTGCAACCAAGGTGGTGCAGACATTGAAAACGGTATGGAACATGGCTAACTGCACCTGTGGGGCGTGTGGGAACATAGCCTCAAACATCCTCCCAAATCCCCAATCTCCTTGGGAGAAAAGATGAAGGATCAAGGCGATAAGCAAGAACAACACAACACCCATCACATTGAAAAACAAATGGATGAGAGCTGTCCGTTTGGCGTTTCGGCCACTGGTCATGCCCGCTAGAATCGCCACCACGCACGAACCGATGTTGGAACCCATCGTGAGGAAGATGCCTTGGTCGAGCGAGAGCAAACCCGCCACCACCATGGTGATGGCGATGGATGTCAGCACCGATGACGACTGGATGATGGCCGTCAGCAAAGCGCCGATGAACACGATCAGCAAGGGGTTACTGATGGTGGCCAAAAACTGTTTCACCGAATCCAAGGCAGCGAATTCATCCATGGCGCCCGACATGATGCCGAGACCGACGAACAGCAAGCCGAAACCCGCCAGGATGCTTCCGGTTTGTTTCCACTTCTCGCGCTTCGAGAACATCATCACGAAGGCTCCGATGCCGGCCAAGGCCGAGAAGAGCACCGTTGTGGAGATGCCGTGGCCGCCAAACATGCCCAAGGCCACCAGTTGCGCCGTGACCGTGGTACCGATGTTGGCGCCATAGATGACCGTGGCGGCCTGGGCAAGCGACATGATGCCCACATTCACGAAGCCGATGACCATCACCGTCACCGCACCTGAGCTTTGGATGGCTGCCGTGCCCACTGTGCCAATGCCCACGCCGAGCCATTTGTTATTTCCCATCTTGGCAAACAACCGTTTCAAGCCTGCACTGCTTGCACTTTCAAGGCTGGTACTCAACATTTTGCAGGCCACCAAAAATACCCCGATGCCTGCAATTAGGGTTAAAATTGCGATAACGATGAGCATAAGCATAAATTTGTGAAAGCGGCCAACGATGGCTCACTGACCGCTTTCGTTATGAAGAAAAACGTTGACTTTTTAATTGTTGTCGATATGGGTCACATTGAAGTTGTTGTCAAATTCAATTTCAACTCCGTTGCTTAACTCAATTTCCCAACCGTTTGCTTTCTTTTCGATTTTGTCAATATGCTGGTTGGGGTAATTTGTGGCAACGTAGGCAGAAATCTGTTCGGGGACGAGTTCGCTAGGAACAGCGCCATAAACACTCGATTCATCGCAGTCGATGCTCTTCCATTCGAAGGCGAGGCTGAAGGTGATTTCTGTGCCGTCGGTCAGTTTCACCTCATATTCATGCTCATCCCTCTCAACCTTAAGGATGCCAACTTGAGGGAAATAGGTCTCCACAAAAGTGTTGATTTCTGCATAGTCAGAAGGAGTTCCACCGCCGTTTCCGCCGCCGTTTCCGATAACATTGAAGTTGGTGTCGAACTTGATTTCCTGACCATTCTTGAGTTCAATCTCCCAACCATAATGTTCTCTCTCGATTTGTTCGATCTGTTGGTTTGGGTAATTCGTGTTTACATAGGCAGTAATCTGTTCGGGAACGAGTCCTGTGGGTACGGCACTGTAAATGGAGGACTCTTCACAGTCGATGTGGGTCCATTCGAAGTTGAGATTGAAAGAAATCTCAGTACCATCGGCAAGTTCCACTTCGTATTCGTCGTCTTCCGCTTTGATGCTAAGGATTTCTGTTTGAGAGAAATAAGTACTAACAAAAGTATTGATGTCTGGATATTCAGTGTTGCTTCCGCCACCATTTCCTCCCCCGTTTCCGCCATTATTGACGACATTGAAGTTGGCATCAAACTTGAGTTCAACATCATTGCTGAGTTCAATCTCCCAGCCGTTGTTTTCCCTTTCGATTTCATCAATGTGTTGATTGGGATAGTTGGCGGTAACATAGGCTGCA
>CACZER010000022.1:0-93709 GCA_902780195.1 uncultured Bacteroidia bacterium | reverse complement strand
AAAAGAACAAAAGAAAGACAAACGTCGCAAATTCACGAGCCAAATGTGGGCTATCATCTTGGGTACCACCATCTCGTTGATTGTCACCATTGTCGCGGCACAAATCCTCGAAAGGAATCATCGGGCTAAAGACCGTCGCCTCTCTGCCATGATGGTAATGAGCAACATCGAAAGCTATGCACAGATACTTGAATCAGCCTATGATTATATGGAACATGCCGATACGGTATCGGCATGGCTGTTGAATCTTCCTCTGGAAAAGGTTGATTCGCTTGATCAAAATTCATTGCTTTCCCTGATGGACGAGGTGATGTATATTCCGATTTTCGTTTATGACAAGACAGCTGAGGGCATTTTCTCTGACGATATTGAGACATGGAAAAACATGGGCAATTTCCAGTTTATTGACAATGTCGGGAAATGCTTTTCGAATATGCATACCATCGAGGAAGAATGGACCGCCTTCTCTGAAGAGATGGATGAAGTTCGCGATGCCGTCCTCTATCATCCAGAACAATATCCAGGTAGTTCATGGGGCTCCAAATACTTGAACAATCCATTATTTCGTCAGGTTTTGCGCAATTTCCACAACAGGAAGTGTTGGCTTCAAAACAATATTGAGAAGATACGTTACCATAATTATGTGAATATGGTCACCATCGGCATCACCGAGCAGGAGTTGCTTGAATTCATCGAAATGCGGGAGAAAGAAGTTGAGGTCGACAGGGAAAAACCTGGTGACATCATATACACCCCTAATATCAATCCTGATAGCATAACCACCATTCACATACCTTTGTCAGGAACGGAGGATTAAAACTACCTACAGCCGAAATAAGCCTTATTCAAAAGATGTGACCGCCGCAAGGTTTTCCTGCCTTTGCGGCGGTTTTTTTATTCGTGGTGATGTCCCTCGCAGTGGTGATGACAGCTGGGATCACCGTAAACGATGGTGCCGTCGAGGAACATCGTCAGGACCTGTTCCACGGGAAGCTCAGGGGCACCAGCGTGGACACGAATGCCTAACTGGTTCAATAGATTGACAGCACCCTGGCCTATTCCACCACAAAGCACATCAGTGCAACCCTGTTCGGCCAAGAACCTCGGCATGGCGCCGTGCTCATGTTCAGGTGCTTGCAGTACCTGTCGATTAACAATTTTTCCGTCTTCGGCATTAACAATAGTGACTTGTGGCGCCTTTCCAAAGTGCTGCCACAGTTTGCCCTCGTTGGTGGGTATAGCTATTCTTTGATTCATGATTATCGGTTTTGGTATTTGTGCAAAAATAGTACTTTTGCGGCAAATTCAACTACAACTGTTCTTCCAAAAACTCTGCTGCGTCGGCCACACAGCCGGAGCATTGGCGGAGGACCGCACCTGTACCTACCCCTTTGAGCATCTTGCATTGGGTGGAGCCGTTGCGTTGCTGGAACTGGGTCATGATTTGGCGCATGGCTTTTCTAGCTTCTACCCTATCCTTTTTAGCCAATCCTAACACAATGCCTGCCCCGACAAGTGCGCCGCAGGTGCCTTCCATGTTGCCCATACCCGAGCCAAAGGCATTGCCCAAGTTACGACCTGTTTCTTCATCGATCCCGACCAAGTCGGCATAAGTACAAATGATGGCTTGGGCGCAGTTGTGTGTACCGTTCTCCAGTTTCTCTGCGGCTATGTGTTTTCTGGTGTCCATGAAATATGTATTTTTTTGCAAAGGTATACTTATTCTACTTATTTTTGCAAGCAAATTATGATAGCATTCATTGATACAGAGGTTGATCCGCAAACAAAAAAAGTGGCGGATTACGGAGCAGTGAGGGAGGATGGCGCAGTGTTGCACTCTTATTCCAAAGCCGACTTCGATGCCTTTGTGTCGAAGTGCGACACGATATGCGGCCATAATATCATCAACCATGATCTGAAGTACACGGCGTTGAGGGGCAATCCCACGATTATCGATACGTTGTTTCTATCGCCGCTGTTGTTCCCCAAACGTCCTTATCACAAGCTGGTGAAAGACGACAAGTTGCAGGTGGACGAGTTGAATAATCCAGCGAACGATTCCCTGAAGGCTCGTGACTTGCTGAACGATGAAATTGCTGAATGGAACCAGCTTTCACATAATAGGCAGGAAATCTATTTTCAATTGTTGCATCAAACACGGGAATTTGAAGGGTTTTTCAAATACGTAGACTACTCCAAGCCATCTTCCTTTTTGGGTAAAATTCTGAGGCTCCAACAAGATTGCAGATCATTGATTCTTGATGAGTTTAATGACAGAATTTGTAGTCATGCAGATTTCTACACATTGCTCAAGCAGTATCCGGTTGAATTGGCCTATTGTTTAGCCGTGATTGGAGCCGACGACATTTTCTCTATCACTCCTGCATGGGTGACGCGCAACTATCCTCAGGTGGTGAATGTGATGAAAATGTTGCGCAACACATCGTGTGGAGAATGCAACTATTGCCGCCAAAGATTGGATGCCCACAACGGTCTAAAGGAGTTCTTTGGCTATGACGAGTTTCGCACCTTCGATGGAATTCCCATGCAGCAACAAGCCGTGGAATCGGCCATACGTGGAGAATCATTGTTGACGATATTCCCTACTGGTGGAGGAAAGAGCCTCACCTTCCAACTGCCCGCCTTGATGGAAGGAAGAAACACTCATGGTCTGACGGTGGTTATTTCGCCTCTACAGTCTTTGATGAAAGACCAAGTGGACAATTTGGCGGCTCGTGGCATCAGCGAGGTGGTGACCATCAATGGCTTGCTTGACCCCATAGAACGGGCTACGGCCATCGAACAAGTGGCCGACGGGAGAGCCAACCTGCTTTATATCGCTCCAGAGATGTTGCGAAGCAAGACCATCGAAAAGTTGCTTATCAGCAGAAATGTGGTTCGCTTTGTCATCGATGAGGCACATTGTTTCTCGGCTTGGGGCCACGATTTCCGGGTTGACTATTTGTATATCGGAGATTTCATCCGCAACTTACAAAACAAGAAACAACTGAGCCAGCCTATTGCGGTGTCGTGTTTTACGGCCACTGCCAAACAAAAGGTTATCAGCGACATCTGCGATTATTTTAGAGCGAAACTCGGTTTGGAACTGAAGATATTCGCTGCCAATGCAGAAAGAAAGAACCTGCGTTATTCTGTACTCCATGCAGATACACCTGAGGAGAAATACAATTTACTGCGTTCACTGATAATTGGGCATAACTGCCCGACGATTGTTTACGTGTCGCGCACTCGTATTACGCATGAATTGGCACAACATCTGAAAAGCGACGGCATCTTAGCATTGCCGTTCAATGGTAAGATGGAAGCCGACAAGAAGGTAGAGAACCAAAATGCTTTTATGAACGGTGAGGCTCAGGTGATTGTGGCCACTTCCGCCTTTGGCATGGGCGTTGACAAGAAAGATGTTGGGCTTGTTGTTCACTATAACATCAGCGACTCGTTGGAGAACTATGTGCAAGAGGCTGGTCGTGCAGGGCGTGATCCCGAAATGCAGGCCGAATGCTTTGTGCTTTACGATGATAACGATTTGGACAAGCACTTCATACTCCTCAATCAAACCAAACTGAGCATCAGCGAAATCCAACAGGTTTGGAAAGCCATCAAAGACCTTACGGCAAAAAGAAACCATATCACTTGCTCGCCGTTGGACATCGCCCGTCAGGCTGGATGGGGTGAGGAAATCGACGACATAGAGACACGCGTAAAGGCAGCTATTGCAGCATTAGAGGATGCAGGATTCATACAACGAGGTAGCAATTCACCACATGTTTTTGCAACGGGCATAGCGGTAAAGAACATGGACGAAGCGCGTCGCAAGTTGACGCTCTCGCCACTTTTTGACGACCAATCTCGTGAAGAGGCAGCCCGCATCATAAAGTCGCTCATCAGTGCCCGGGCTACTGCCGAAGGTCGCGGGGCCGAAGCCGAAAGTCGTGTGGATTATCTGGCCGACATCCTTGGATTGAACAAAGCGACGGTGATTAGAAACATCAATCTGATGCGTCAAGAAGGCCTGTTGGCCGACAGCCGCGACATGCAAGCGTGGGTATCCAAAAGCACTTCCCAACGCAACCTTGACATCATCCTGAAACTGGAACGGTTCCTTTTGCAACGATTTGGAGAAAAGGCACAAATGATGAACTATAAGGAGTTGAACGAAGAGGCTCAGAAAGAAGGCCTTACCTTCTCCAACATCAAACGGCTGAGGATGTTGCTCCATTTCCTTTCGCTGAAAGGCTATATCTACAAACAAGAAGGTTATAGGGACAGTGTGGGTGTTCGACTTCAAGCTTCTCAAGAGGTCACCATGGCTCGATTTGAGCGACGCATGGAGATTTGTCGGTTTATCATTGACACGCTTAATGTCAGCCGAGACCCCACCAAAGAGATGACGCTGGTGGACTTCTCCGTTGTTGAGCTGCTAAAACAATTTATTGCCAGCCAACAGGAAACGATGTTTTCCGAAAAAGAAAAGCCCGAAATTGCTGACATTGAGGAAGCGTTGCTTTATCTGACCAAGACCGAGTTGATGAAGATTGAAGGCGGCTTCATCGTTATCTATAACACCATGCAGATAGGTCGTATCGCTGACCGTCGCGCTCGTTATGGCAAGGAACAATATCGCCTGTTGGATGAGTTTTACAAACAGCGCATACGCCAGATTCATATCGTGGGTGAATATGCCAACCTGATGGTCCGTGACTACAATGCCGCACTTCGTTTTGTTAATGACTATTTCACCATGGACTTCCGCAAGTTCATCAACCATTATTTCAAGGATGAGCGACGTGCGCAGATAGACTTGAATATCACCCCCGCCAAATACGACAAACTCTTTGGAGAGCTCTCCAATCGTCAATGCGAGATTATTGATGACAACCAGTCGAAATATATCGTGGTGGCCGCAGGACCTGGAAGCGGCAAGACGCGTGTGTTGGTTCACAAGTTGGCCTCATTGCTCTTGCTGGAAGACGTAAAACACGAACAACTATTGATGCTTACCTTCTCAAGAGCCGCTGCCACCGAGTTCAAAAAACGGCTTATCGATTTGGTGGGCAATGTTGCTCACTATGTTGAGATCAAGACCTTCCATTCCTACAGTTTTGACCTTATTGGCAAACAAGGCAGTCTGGATGAGGCAAAGGATGTGGTGCGCCATGCGGCAGAAATGATAGAAAAAGGTGAAGTGGAGCCTTCGAAGATTGCCAAGAGTGTGCTCGTCATCGACGAAGCACAAGACATGGGGCAAGATGATTTCCGACTGGTACAAGCACTGATGCGGCAAAACGAGGAGATGCGCGTGATTGCAGTAGGCGATGATGACCAAAACATCTATGCCTTCCGTGGCTCCGATTCCAGGTATATGCAATCGCTCGTCAGCCAAGAGGGTGCCAAGTTGTACGAAATGACAGACAACTATCGCTCGGCAAAAGCTATAGTCGACTGCGCCAACCGTTTCGTGCAGCGCATCCCTAATCGAATGAAACATGCTACCATTCAGTCGGCTACAGGAGAAGAAGGCAAGGTCATGACATTAAAGTCACTGCAGAACACAGAAATAAAAGTCCAAGGTGGCACGGCGATTCTTACCCGCACCAACGAGGAAACCATGCAAGTCGCCTACGAATTGGAGCAAAGAGGACTGCATGCTACCGTTGCCCAATCCATGGGAGGATTCCGTTTTGGCAACCTTGCTGAAGTGCGTTATTTCATCAAACAGATTGGCAAGGATGACGAAGTGACCATATCGAAAGAAAAATGGCAAGAAGCAAAAAAACGCACACTTAAAACGTATGCTTCAAGCACTTGTTTGGATGTTATGCGGCATTTCTTTGCTGACTTTGAGGCCATCAACAGAGTCTATTATCTTAGTGATTTGCGTGAGTTCATTATCGAGTCAGAAATAGAGGACTTCATTGCTTCCGATGACAAATCAGTCTTTGTGAGCACCATCCACAAGGCGAAAGGGCGTGAGTTTGATACCGTTTATCTCATGTCAACAATACCTGATGGAAGACAAGTTGAAGATATGCGAGCCTACTATGTGGGGCTCACCCGTGCCAAGCGAAACCTCTATCTCGTAACCAATCCTCCTACAGAATATTCCTCCATATCAATTGCACTAAACATGCACGACATTTGGCTTGACTACTTCAAAGGTCGAAAGGACACAGTGCTTTGCCTCAGAAGCGGGGATAGCCTCCAATACAAAGACGACTATTTGTATAATCAACAAGGCATTAGTGTGGTTGCATTGTCAGCGGCAGGAAAAGACAAAATAAAGTCTTGGACTGACAAAGGCTATGAGGTAACCAGTGCAAAGGTAAGTTATACTTTGGCTTGGCGGCCAAAAGACTCAGAAACGGAATATGCTGTTTGCTTGGCTAATATTGTTTTGTCCAAGATAGAAGGCAATTGATGCATAACGTCAAAAGTAAAGCTCAAATCTAAGAACATAATAAACACGACAATATGGACAACAACCCCTCATTCCGCCCAATGCGGCGTTTCAAACAACAACTGTCTGACGAGGCGTGCATCGCCATCCTCCAGTCAACCCCACGCGGCGTGCTCGCCGTGTTGGGCGACGGCGGCTACCCTTACACCGTGCCGCTCGACTTTGTGTATGCCGACGGCAAGATTTATTTCCACTGCGCCAAAGAGGGTCACAAACTGGATGCCATCAGGGCTTGCGACAAGGTCTCGTTCTGTGTCCTCAGCGAAGGCGTGAAAGAACCCGACAGCTGGTGGTATCATTTCGAGAGCGTGGTTTGTTTCGGTAGGATGCACATCGTGGAAGACTCAGCCAAAAAGAATGCTTTATTACGCCTGTTGGGGGCCAAATATTTCCCACAAAGCTATGACATAGATGCAGATATGGCACAGGATGCGCCCAATGCCTTTGTACTCGAACTGCAAATCGAGCACATGAGTGGCAAGCGAGTTAGAGAGAAATAGCAAGAATGTCTTGCGGGTTAAATCTCAATCCAACATACACTATTCAATAGACGGCAAGTCTATTTCACGTTGTAATATACAAAAGAAATGTGTAGTTTTGCATCGTTAATATATCACGAAATCAACATATCATGAAACGCATCACTTTGATTATTGCCGCTTGCTGTATGATACTAGCTGGCTGCGCACAGAACAACAACAAGAAAGAAAACAAAGAAACAACACAAACCACTGAAACACAGGAGAACAAGGAAATGAAGACCCTTATAGTTTACTTCTCGGCCACAGGAACCACCAAGGCCGCTGCCCAAAAGCTGGCAGAAGAATTCAACGCCAACCTCTATGAAATCACTCCCGAACAACCATACACCGACGCCGACCTCGACTGGCGCGACAAGACCTCACGCTCGACCATCGAGATGCAGGACAAGACCTCTCGTCCCGCCATCCAAGGCCGCTGCGAGAACATTGCCGACTATGATGTCGTGTGGATCGGCTTCCCCGTGTGGTGGTACACCGCCCCAACCATCGTCAACACCTTCATCGAGGCCCACGACCTCAGCGGCAAGACTCTCAACGTGTTTGCCACCAGCGGCGGCAGCGACGTGAAAGGCTCGGCCAACGACCTCAAGAATGCCTATCCGCAATACACGTGGGGCGAAAGCAGGCTGATGAACGAATAAGCCACGAAAAAGGAAGTGAAGAATAAAAATTATATTACTTCTTGCCTTCCTTTTAGCATTAATAGCTGTCTCTTTACCTGAACTAATCCAATGAGCAACGCTAGGCACCTCCTTTTGACCGCACTGGTCCTTATTTGCAGTCTTTGCAATGCACAAGATGAACTGCCTACTATCTCCGCCGACCGACCTGGCGCCCTGACTGGCACAGATGTAATGCCCCGCTTCAAACTCCAATGGGAGACGGGTGTGGGATATGAATCGACGACCGACGGCCCACACACCCTTACCCTCAACAACACCTTGCTCAGGTTCGGCCTCTTCGAGAATGCCGAGATTCGTGTTGGAACTGATTTACTGATGTTCAACGAAGGTCAAGCCATGGAACCTACTTTTGGTGTAGCTCCGCTTAGCGTGGGGATGAAGGCTCGCTTCTATGAAGGCACAGGCCTCTTGCCCTCCGTGGCGCTGTTGGCCGAGTTGAAGTCGCCACATGTCGGGACGAAGGAACTGCTTCCACAGCATCTCATGCCGTCATTGCACTTCTTATTTGAACATAGCGTGAACGACTGGTTTTGCATCGGCTATAACGTTGGCGCGGAATGGGATGGTGAGACAGCCACTCCCACCACCTTCCTGGGGTTGGGACTGTATTTCGACATCACAGACCAAATAGGTACCTTTGTGGAGACCTATAACCGTCTTCATCCCGATGACGGCAACCAATACCTGACGGAGCTCGGACTCACCTGGCTGGTGTCGCGCCGCGTACAACTCGACCTCGCCGCCGACCTCGACTTCCAAAACCTAGGGAAGCATCATATTGTCAGCGGCGGTGTGTCCTGGCTGATTAATTAAAAAGGAAAAGAGAGTGACCTTTACGCCCAGCTAAAGTTCTCCTCTCCTGCCCCAATCTCGAAATGGCACTTGGCGATGCCAAGGTCAAGGGCAGCATAGCCGATGAACGAGAACTTCGCCTTGGCTTCCACTTGGTTGCCATCGTGAAGGATGAACTCGAATTTCTGTTGGTTGACAGCCGTGGGTGCCAACAAAGCGGCTTCCATGCCCCGACGGAACCATTCAGGCATTTCCCCTTCGACGCGGCAGAAATGCTCGATGCCCTTCTTTTGCGGATGGGCATTGCCCTGATTGGCACCATAACCCAATGCGATGACAGCCACTAACGACTCACCGTCAAGCACTTGGTATTGATCAGGCTGCTTCTTGTAAGACAAGCCCACCCAACAGGTGTTCAGGCCGAGGGTCTGGGCCAACAGTACCACTTTCTCGCCATAGTAACCCAGTTTCACATCTTCACCTTTAGGCCCAACAACAGCGATGTAGTTGCTTACCCCTTTAAAACCGCCATATTTTGCCATGCCGCTGGCAAAGGCTTTCGGCTCGTTAGTAACCAGTTGGAGGTGCAGTTGACCTTCCTTGTTGCATTCGTCAATCAAGGCCTGCAACTGCGCAACCTTTTCCGATTCGATAGGTTTTTCCAAGTATTGCCTCACCGAATGGCGGGCAATGATAGCTTCTTGTAGTGTCATAATGCATTCATTTACAGGTCGCAAAGATACAATTTTTTTTCTTGAAAAAAATATCAAAATATCGCTTGCGATATAAAAATAAATGTGTACTTTTGCATCGTGAACGATATAAATTATTGAGATGAAAGACGAACAACTCAAATTGGACAATCAACTTTGCTTCCGTCTATACACGGCGGCGCGGCTCACGATGGGGGCTTATCACCCCTATCTCGACCCGCTTGGCATCACCTATCCTCAATACCTTGTATTATTAGTGTTGTGGGAAAAGGACAAGCAGCCAGTGAATGACATTGCACACAAGCTGTATTTGGAGACCAACACCGTCACGCCGCTCCTGCAACGCATGGAAAAAGCGGGATTGGTCAAACGCACCAAAGGCAAGGAAGACACCCGTCAGCGCATCGTCTCGTTGACGAAAAAAGGCATCGAAATGCGCGAACAGGCCAAGCACATCCCTGAATGTCTCAGTGCCGACATCATCAAAAACGAGGGCTCGGTAGAAGAAATCTCCCAGATGATTCCCACCCTCGACAAACTCATCCAGGGACTTAAGCAACAATAAACAAATCAATAAACACTAAAGAAATGGCTACGATTTATGACTTTAAGGCCCTGAACAACAAGGGCGAAGAAGTGGACATGGCTCAATACAAGGGCAAAGTCCTCATGATTGTCAACACCGCCTCGAAATGCGGTTTCACTCCTCAATACGACGGCTTGGAAGCCCTCTACAAGAAGTACAAAGACCAAGGTCTGGTGATTCTCGGCTTCCCCTGTGACCAATTCAAGCACCAAGAACCCGGCTCCGACAAAGAGATCGCCGAGTTCTGCCGCCTCAACCATGGCGTCACCTTCCCGCTGATGAAGAAAATCGACGTCTTTGGCGAGAATGCCCACCCGATTTTCAAGTATCTGACGCAGCAAGTACCGACCGAAGAAGTGCACGGTCTGAAGGACAAAGCCACGATGAAATTGGTTGATGGCCTGAGCAAATCCGAAGGTCGTGAAGAAGGTGGCGTGCGTTGGAATTTCACCAAATTCCTCATCTCCAAGGACGGCAGCCTCATCAAGCGTTTTGCTCCTGTTACCAAACCCGAGGAAATGGAAGCCGATATTGAGGCCATGCTGAAATAATTCATCAAAATTACTGAAAACAATGGAAGCAAAAGATCAAGTTCTGCAAGCCATGCGTGAGATTGGCACACCCGTCAACGCAGGCAAAATCGCCGAAGTGACCGGCCTCGACCGTAAAGTCGTCGACAAGGCTTTCGACGCCCTGAAGAAGGAAGGCACCATCGTATCGCCTGTCCGCTGCAAGTGGGAACCGGCCAAATGATGTCGTATCCCGATGATTATAACCGCCACAAAGGCCTTTGTGGCGGTTTTGCTATTCGGTAATCACCGAAATTGGGGATGGCAACACTTGAAAAATAACCATCAAAGGGGATTTCACAGTTGAAAAGGCCGCCGTATTTTTGCAGCAGATTTTTGTCATTAGTTTTTAGAATGAGTTTTGAGTTAGTTTTATTGTGCGAGACAGAAGGTTCTGTCTCGCACAATTATTTATTTTTGCAAGCAAACACGGCCTATGTTCGCACCAAGCGAACTATCGTTACGAGGTGGCGCACTAGAGACGATGATGGGTCAGTATTTCCGCAAATGGCTCGTCAGCAAGGGATTGATGCAAGAAAACGAGATTCCTCCTGAGGGCACCATGCGTTTCTACGCCAACTCCCTGCAACGTACCATTGCCACAGCACAATATTTCTCTGCGGGGATGCTGCCCGTGGCCAACATCCGCATCGAGCACCATTGCCAACTTGGTAAGATGGATTCCGTGTTCGCCCCGCATTTTATCCTTTCGACACGCTAATTCAACGGCTTGCTTCTTTTTAAGTAGTTGTTACTGACCAAGTGTCTTTTTGTAGGCACGGCGCCGCATAAATGGCTCAGTCTTGTAGTCACCGAAAAGTGACTGCACCTTGTAGTTCTCCTCCAACTGCGGGTTCATGACGATGGTGTCGATGCCCCGCTTGATGCAGTTCTCATGAAGGTATTTGAACAAAAGTACCGGGATACCGCATTGTTGATACTCGGGCATTACGCCCATGATTAAGGCCTCAAGGGTGTCGTTTTTCTTTAAAGCTTTCAGGATGTTGATAAAACCAAACGGGAACAACCGACCGTTCGATTTCTTCACCGCTTTGGATAACGAAGGCACGCAGAAGACAAAACCCACAGGCTTATCGTCGGCATTGACGGCCAAAGCGACAAAGTCCTTGTCAAGAATGGGAACGTACGTCTTTAGATAGGCGTCAATTTGCTTGTCGGTCAAAGGAGAAAACCCATTAAGAGGCGCAAAGGCTTCATTGTACATGTGGAAAATCTCCATTCCATATCGGTTGGCCATATCTTTCATGCTTCGCGGCTGCACCACATGCACCTTGAAACGTTCCTCTATCAGATTGGCAAACTGGAACATCGATGGCAGCTCCTTGCTCACCTCAAGCGTCCGCTGTGTCCAGTCAACGTCTTTCGTGAAGCCAATGCGTTCCAGCATTTCGCCATAATAAGGATAGTTGTAGAGGCAGGTGAACGGACTGAGGTGCTCATAGCCTTCCACCAAGAGGCCTTCCTTGTCCATGTCGGTGAATCCCCAAGGACCACGCATCTCGGTGCGTCCTCGTTGTTTACCCCAATCGGCAACGGTATCGATTAAAGCACGCAATACTTCTTCTTCCTCGATGAAGTCGAGCCAGCCAAAACGGACGATATTCTCAGCGTCGTCGGCTTTGTGGTTGATGATGGCGGCTACGCGTCCTACGATTTCATTGCCTCGATAGGCCAAAAAGCAGTCCGCCTCACAGAAGTCGTAGGCCCCATTTTTCTCAGGGTTAAAGGTGTCATATTCGTCACCTTCCAAAGCAGGCACCCAATTGGGGCAGTTTTTGTATAAGTGGAGTGGAAAAGTCACAAACTTTTTCAACTGTTTGTGACTTTCCACCTTTACGATATCTATCGACATTGTCTTAAATTGTTGTATTAGAATTGATAAAGTCTATGACTTCACCCACAGTAGTGAACTTGGGGTTGCCTTCAAATTTGAAGGCAAACTTGTTCTCGATAGCGAGGCTAAGCAACAAGATGGTCAGTGAATCCAAGCCCACGTCGCGAACTAGTTGTGAGTCTTCGTTAATGTTGCTGAAATCAGCGGATGGCTTGATGAGTTTCAGGATTTCCTTCAGCTCGTTGAATATCTTCTCTCTTTCCATGGCTTATTGGTTTCTTGAAACTTTCATGGCACCAGTACGCTTGAAGTCCTCCTTACGCACTGTGACTTTACTAACACGATGGGTTGAAGGTAACTCAGCATTCACTTTGCCGACCAAATCCTTGAAATAGGCTTCCACTTCTTCCCATGGACCATTGCCAAACTCCTCCATACGGGGCAAGATCTCGATGGCAATCACCTGACGGCCGTCCAGTTCGTCTTCCTTGACGAGGCAGTCGCGGAGCTTCGGGTCCTTGTAGAAAGGCTCTTCGATGCTCTCGGGGCTGACATTCTCACCGTTGGAGAGGATGATCAGGTTCTTGATACGGCCAACGATGTACATGTATCCTTCCTCGTCGAAACGCACGAGGTCGCCTGTCTTGATCCAACCGTCTTTAGTAAGGGTTTCGGCCGTTTTTTCGGGATCGCCGTAGTATCCGAGGAATACATTGTCGCCACGGAACCACAATTCGCCATCAACCACTTTAGCCTCTTGCTCGGGATAGAGCTTGCCGACCGAGGTGGGACGAGTCTTCACATCGATATTGCCTGTTGTAAGGTTAGCACCTTCTGTCATGCCATAGCCTTCAAAAAGCTGGATGCCAAGTTCATCGAACTCAGCGATAAGTTTCGGAGGGACGTTGGCTGCACCTGAGATGATAAATCCCAATTGTCCACCCAAGAAGGGCTTTCCGTACATCTTCACCAAACCGAGCAGGATCTCGCAGATACCTGGAACGGCAACGAGACAGGTGGGGCGAATGACGGGAAACTTCGTGATGGTTTCTTTGGTGTTGCCAGCTGAGAACCAGACACCACCTTCCATCAGGACGGACAAAGTGCTACGTATGAGGCCAAACACATGACTCAAAGGCAAAACGCATGCATAACGGTGATGGCCAAGTTGGCTGCCAGGGGCATAAACACCATTCAAGGCGCCACGCATTAAGGCACGATGCGGTAAGACAGCCCCCTTGGGAGCACCCGTAGTGCCACCCGTGAAGAAGATGGCAGCGGGGTCTTCCTTGTCGACTGTAGCCACAGAGGCAGTACGGTCGGCACAATCTGTGATGGCGATAGCCTTGCAAGGCACACCCTTTACAGCCTCGGCGAAGTCCTTGCCGAAAGCCAACACTTTTACGCCAAACTTCATGCAGCAGCCCACAATGGCTTGGGGAGGAAGTTGGGAAGGCAAGTTGATGGCCACATAGCCTGCCGAAGTGACGGCGAGAAACATCTCTACGGCCTCAACAGTAATGTTGTCAAGAATGGCCACCTTGTCACCTTTCTGCAGGCCTAAATCGTTCAACAAGGCTCTTTTACGGGCCACAATGTCACACATTTGTTTATAAGTTAATGTGTTTACCGTATCGGATAGGCAAGGCAGGTCAGCCCACTTTTGTTCAATCCATGTTACAAATTCGGGAAATGTTGGGATAAACTTCAATTGCGCAAGTTCCTCGGAAGGAAGCATACTTTGGAAATAATCTTTCATACTATATTTGATTAGTTTTTATACAAAACGAACACCACCTCACAAACGCAAAAACCGCTGTGAGGATCCCAACTCCTGTTACGATAACAGGGCTGGCTATAATTGGCCGCAAAGATAAGGAAAATCACGAAAAAGTCCATTTCATTGTCCATATACGTTTGTTATTTCTGTACAAAACCACGAATAATAATAAAAAAGATTTTAATAATGAAACCATGGCATTTTAAGTATGTTTTTTGTATTTTTGCAACCAAAAATTAAAGATCTATGGCAGTGATAAAGAAAGTTTTAACATCAATATTGATGCTTTTGTTATTGCTCCCAGCGGTGGCCCAAGACAATCATTTTTACCGGTTTTCACTGGGAGATTGCCTGCACTTTGCACAGACCAACAGTTACGAACGAAAGTCGATGGAACTGACGGGAAAAACGCTGGAGACGACATACGAACAATCGAAACAGCAAAGATTGCCCAACTTAAACGCTTCAGTAGGACAGAATATCAATAACAACGAAAATGGCTGGTCTACTTCGGGCAACGTAGGCGTGGGCTCGTCGGTGACGATCTACCAAGGTGGCAACATCAACAATACCATCGAGCAAAACCGTCTCAACATGGAGCGCAATGAGGTGCAATTGGAGCGATACGACAACCAACTCACCACCCAGATTTTGCAGAGTTTTCTCACCATACTCGGCAACCAGGAATTGTTAAACTACCAACAGGAAGTGCTCAACACAAGCCGCGAGCAGGTGAAACAAGGCAGAGCGCGTCATCGCGTCGGTGCCATCCTTGAGAGCGACTTGCTGCTGCTTGAGGCGCAATATTACAGCGATTCTAATAATGTGGTCGACACGCGCATCAACATCGACAACAACCTACTGGATTTGAAGGTACTGCTTTCCATGAACCCTTCCGACGAATTGGAAATTATCGCCCCGGATACCGACAATCTAGACGACTTGAAAGCATCTTTGCCGACAGAAGAAGAAGCCGTCGGCCTCGCCATGGAATACATGCCCGACCTACGTATGGGGAATTATGACATCCGCCTTGCGGAGAAGAGTGTGGACATGGCACGGGGTAATTATTTCCCGTCCATCTCGGCCAACGCCAATGTTGGCATGGGGGTGCTGTCGTATGACAGCGAAGGCAACCACAAATGGTACAACACACCGACGGAGTCTGCCGGCATCTCGATGAGCATCCCCATCTACAGCCGTGGACAGACAAAAGCCAACGTGAAGAAGAGTCGCATCGCCTTGGAACAGGCCCAGTTGGATTATGAGCAATCGACCCTCATGGTGCGCCAGACGGTGGTGCAAGCCTATCGTAATGTGGTGGCGGCCTATAATGCTTACAAGGTCTCGCAACTGAAGGAGGAAGCCTATGGAAAGAGTTTTAATGCCTTTAATACCCAATATCAGTATGGTGTCATCACCACGGTGGAGTTACTGCAGCAGCAAAACAATTATTTGAACGCTTTGAATTCCTATATACAGAATAAATACTCCTTGTTGATGAAACGGAAGATTTTGGATGTGTATATGGGTAAACAAATAACACTATAACTATGAAGAAGAAAAGAAGAATTTGGTGGATTATTCTTGGCATTGTTGCTTTGGCCATTGCCATAATGGCGATTGTGAAAGCCACGAAATCGGCCAACAAGGAGTTGGTTATCCGCACGCATGTAGTTGAAGAGTATACGGTTGAAAACACTGTCACTGCGACGGGTACCATAGAACCAGTGGAAACTGTCGAAGTCGGCACGCAGGTGTCAGGCAAGGTGGAAAAAATCTATGTGGACTTCAACGATGTGGTGAAGAAAGGACAACTGATGGCGGAATTGGACAAGCAGACGCTCAACCAGAGCTTGAGTCGTGCCAGAGCAAGCCTTACCTCAGCCGAAAGCCAGCTGAATTATGCCAAACTCACTTACGAACGCACCAAGCAATTGTATGAAGCAAACGCTGCCACGTTGGCCGCTTATCAAGAGGCACAAAACGCATATACGCAGGCTCAGATGAGCAAGAGAAACGCTCAGGCTTCCTACGACCAGGCAAGGGTCGATTTGGCCTACGCTGAAATCTATTCGCCTATCGACGGCATCGTGCTCGACCGTGCCGTTGAGGTGGGCCAAACGGTGGCCGCCTCGTTCAGCACACCTACGCTGTTCACGCTTGCCAACGACCTGACCAAGATGCAGGTGGAAGCCGATGTCGACGAAGCCGACATTGGGCAGGTGAAAGAAGGACAACGAGTGACTTTCACCGTTGACGCCTATATGGACGAAGTGTTTAACGGCACCGTGAACCAGATTCGCATGAAACCCACCACCACAAGTAATGTGGTAACCTACACCGTCATCATCGATGCACCCAATCCAGAACAGAAACTCTTCCCTGGCATGACGGCCAGCGTGACCATCGTCACCGAGGAGCAAACTGGGTTGGCCGTTCCCGCTGAAGCTTTCAACTTCACCCCAGATGAACAAGTGCTGAAAGCCATTCAGAAAGCCGAAAAACCCGAAGGCCAACGCCCAGAACGACCTATGATCCAAGAAGGAGAAAAACAAGCTGATCATACTATGGTTTGGCTCAAAAAAGGAGATGACATGATGCCGCGCTCCGTCAAGGTGGGCATGAGCGATGGCGCTTACAAAATCATCGAACAAGGCGTGCAGGCTGGCGATTCAGTCGTGCTGTCGGCGCAGTTTGTCACCAAGGAGAAAGCTGTGAAAAAGGGCGAAAACCCCTTTATGCCTGGCCCTCCCGGTAGGAATAGAAACAATAACAATGGCAGTAATGCCAAAAAATGACCATGAGCGAGCGTCAATCCATCATCAGAGTTGAGAATCTGAAGCGGACCTTCATCGTCGGCAGTGAGGAGGTGCATGCCCTCAAAGGCGTGTCGTTCGATATCTGTCAAGGCGAGTTCGTGAGCATCATGGGCTCATCGGGTAGTGGCAAGTCCACTTTACTCAACATCCTTGGCTGCCTCGACCAACCTACTTCGGGCGAGTATTACATTGACGGCATCTCGGTGCGTGAGCGCACGAAAAACGAGTTGTCGGACATCCGTAATCGTAAGATTGGCTTCGTGTTTCAGTCATATAACCTCTTGCCGCGCACCTCTGCTTTGGAAAACGTGGAGTTGCCCTTGGTGTACAATCCCGAGGTGTCGCATCGTGAGCGTCACGAGAAGGCCCAACATGCCTTGGAACTGGTAGGCTTGAAAGACCGTATGGGACATATGCCCAACCAGCTATCGGGTGGTCAGCAGCAGCGTGTGGCCATTGCTCGTGCCTTGGTCAACGATCCCGTCATTGTGTTGGCAGACGAAGCCACAGGTAACTTGGACACGCGTACTTCATACGAAATCATGAGTCTGTTCCAAAGTCTTCATGAACAAGGAAAAACCATTGCTTTCGTGACGCACGAGTCCGACATCGCAGTGTTTACCAGTAGAACGATATTCTTGCGCGATGGTCACATCCTCCGTGATGAACCCGTAGCAACCAAATCGGCAGCGGAGGCTCTTGCGGCCTTGCCGGTAGAAAACGATTATTGATATGGATATACTGAATCTTATAAGAATTTCGGTGAAAGCCCTGCTGCGCAACAAGACGCGCACGGCCCTATCCATGCTCGGCATCGTGATTGGTATCGCCGCCGTCATCGCCGTGGTCAACTTGGGTGAAGGCCTGAAACAGAGTACGGCCAATCAATTGTCGGACATGGGCACCAACCTCATCATGGTGATGCGTGCCAAGTTGATAGCCAAAGGTGCCAAAAACGTGACGATGGTCAGTCCCGTGGTGAATAGCGGGGGACAGTTGGTCAATGGCTCCAAGAACTGGTCGGGTACCGTTTATGGCGGTTCGCCGGATTATCTTGAAATCCGCAAATACGAAATTGCCACAGGCGTCAACTTCACGGAAGAAGACGTAAAGAAATACGCCAAGGTCGGCTTAATAGGCCAGACTATTGTTGAAGAGTTGTTCGACGATGGTGAGGACCCTATCGGCAAAACCATCCGTGTGGGTAATATGCCGTTCAGAGTCATCGGTACCTTGAAAGAACGCGGTGAGAACGGTATGGGCATGGACCAAGACGACCTTGTTGTGATGCCATACAGCACTGTGCAGAAGCGCATGTTGGGTGTCGATTACATCCAGCAGATTGTTTGCTCAGCTGCCTCTGAAGACGTGGCCGAAGCTGCTGTGGAGGAGATCGAGAACATTTTGCGGGCTTCGCATAAAATCCCAGAAGGCGGTAATGATGACTTCGAAGTACGTACCCAACAGGAAATGTTGGAGATGATGTCGTCGATGACGGGCATGATCACCACCGTCTTAGTTGCTATCGCCTTGATTTCCTTGCTAGTAGGCTGTATTGGCATCATGAACATCATGTACGTCACGGTGACCGAACGCACCAAGGAAATCGGCTTACGTATGTCCATTGGTGCCAAGAATTCTGCGATTTTGATGCAGTTCCTCACCGAGAGTATCATCCTGAGCCTCATCGGTGGTGTGATAGGCCTTTTGTTGGGTTTGTTACTTTCCTACGTGGTCTCCTTGGCCATGTCGCTACCTTATGTCGTCAATGTCGGATGGATGATTATTTCCTTCGTCTCATGCGCCATCTTAGGCCTTATTTCGGGATTCTTCCCCGCCTTGAAAGCCTCGCGCACCGACCCAATCAATGCTTTAAGATATGAATAATAAAGAAAACCATACGTTCACCATACGTCCAGCGAAGCCTGAAGAAACAGGTCTCGTTCTTGAATTCATCCAGAAACTCGCTGTGTATGAAAAATGTGCCGACGAAGTCGTTGCCGATGAGGCCACCTTGTACCATTCTTTGTTTGAGGAAAAATCAGCCGAAGTGGTCTTTGCCGAAGAAGACAGCGTGGTCATAGGTTTTGCCTTATATTTCCATAACTTCTCCACTTTTGTGGGACGTAAGGGTTTGTATCTCGAAGACCTTTTCATCATTCCAGAGAGACGCGGTTTGGGCTATGGCAAGGCTTTGCTGAAACATCTTGCCAACCTTGCTGTTGAACGCAACTGCGGCCGTATGGAATGGATCTGCCTCGACTGGAACAAGCCTGCTTTGACGGTCTACCGTAGCATCGGTGCCGTTCCTATGGATGAATGGACAGTGCAACGCCTCGATGAGGAGGCCTTGAAACGTTTTGCGAAGGATTAACGTTCTCTTCGTTCAATCACTTTCTTTAATTTATACCTATCGCCGGTGGATTTGCCAATGGCGTCAATGAACTTTTGGTCGTAGCCAGGCGTAGTGTAGCGGCCGCGTAGGAGTTCGCCATCTTTAGCAGGACGTACTATCTGGTCGTTGTATCTTACGATGAGGAACTTGGCCAGCTTGTCCCAGCGCTGCATCATGCGGTCGGCGTAGGCGATGCTTTTGTTGTTGAGATAGCTGCGGCGGTCGGCGGGCATCATCTCTTCTATAGCGGAGAGCACTTCGTCCTGGTCGGTGAAATAAAAGTTTTCCAGTTCCTTCTGTGCCTCCCGCAGGTCGCCAATCATCATGGAATAGCGTGGGTAGACCATATTGGCCACCCAATTGTTCATCCAGAAGGCTGACTTGTCGCTGAACTCGTTGCGTGGGTTGTTCTCAGGACGGAAACAGTCGGGCACCTGGGTGATGCAGCAGTAAAGCGGCACATAGGCTACCATATTGGCATCGTCGCAGTTGAACCAAGTGACACCACCCACGTCGTCGGGCAGCCAAGAACGCATTTGGCAGGTCATGGTAAAGCCCGATTGCTGTGTGGCGATGGGACGCTCACGATAGTAGTCGACGCTATCGCTGTCACGAAAATGCATGGGTAAGGGTCGTATGGGCATACCCCAGGGACCAGCGGTCATGTCGGAAGTCATGTCCAAAGGCGTATTTTCAAAATGGTCACGCATGTCGTTCTGCAGGTCACGCAACGAAAGCGGTTTGTCGGGCTTGATCCACAACGGGAGATGGTCGCATTGGTCAAATTCGCCGTTGATGTATGGTAAGTATTTGTCCATTTCCTCGTGACTGTAATGATGTCGGAAGAAACTCCACACGCGCGCATCGGCATAACGCACATTCTCGAAGTCGATGGGGCAATAGGCATCACGGAACGAGAAGTCTTCGTCTTTGCCATTGTAAAAACCCCATTCCTTGGCGAAGCTGATGACATCGGCGGCATAGACACATTCAATCTCCGGGTTGTTGATCTTCTTGAGGTTCTTGCTGCTGATGCTGTTTTTGGAGTGCTTCTCCAAGGGGAATTGACGGATGCGGCTCAGGTTGGCATGGGCGCAGATGCAGTCGTCGGGGATGCGCAAAGCCACCCAAACGGCTCCCTTGTGTCCTGGTCCCTTGCCGATGATTTCCATGATCCAAGCCTCGTTAGGGTCGCAAACGGTGAGGGTCTCACCACTGCTGTTGTAACCATATTCTTCAACGAGTTCAGCCATACAACGGATGGCTTCACGGGCCGTGGAGGAACGCTGCAAGGCCAGACGCATCAATGAAAAATAGTCCAGCAGCCCTTCGTTGTTGATCAATATCAACCTCCCATCGAAGGTGGTCTCCACTATGGTCACTTGTTTCTCGTTCATCAAGCCAACCACATTATAGGTGTAATCTACTTGCTTAACATATTGCCCCTTATGCTGAGGTCCCCATCCACGAATCTCTATAAGCTCACCTTTCTCATGCCGACAGGAAGGGCTGTAGAACAGCGAACCAGAGAAACCGAATCCGTCGCAGTTGTAAGTGCACATCACGCTGCCGTCGGTAGATGCTTTCTTGCCTACGATGAGGTTGGTACATGCCAAAGCGGGAATTGCGCAGATGGTCAATATCAAGGAAAATAGTAGCTTTTTCATAGTATAAAATGGTATAATTATTGCGGTTAATTGTTTTTGCAAAGGTACATTTTTTTACCTTTGCAGCCTAAATTATATCATCTTATATGAGAAAATCCCCGTATTTAAAATTCTTGTTTTTCACGATATTAGCTTTGTCAACCCTTTTGTCTGTTGCACAACCTCCAGGCGGCAGACCTCCAGGCGGTGGTGGTCGTCCTCCGGGAGGCCGTCCTCCTTTCGGCGGTGACCGTCAGTGGGGGCAAACTGAGGGTAACATGCCCACCGTGAAGCCTAAAAAGAAAGTGCGAGAAGGCGACACCTTCCAAGTCGTTGGTATGTTGCGTGATGCCAAGACAGGAGAGTTTCTGCCTTTCGTCAACGTGGCCGTACTCGATTCCATCGACAACGAGTTTGTCAAAGGCGGCATCAGCAACATGGATGGTGTCTTTGAGATCAACGATGTGCCACAAGGGTCTTTCGTATTGCGCGTTTCGGCCATCGGTTATGAGAGTTATATGCATCCTTTCAAGGTGACTAATAATGTTAATCTCGGCACTTTACGCGTCAATCCTGGCGTGACTTCGTTGGGCGAGGTTACTGTGGCGGCCGAAAGACCGTTGTATGCCATGGAGGGTGAGAAACTGATCTACAACGTCAGCGAAGACCCGTCCATCCAGACAGGTACCACCGAGGATGCCTTGCAAAATGCGCCAGGCGTGGAGGTCGACGTGGAGGGCAACATCACGCTGCGCGGTGTGTCAAGCGTGGAGATTTGGGTCAACGACAAGCCCTCGAAACTCACCGAGGAGAACCTGAAGACCTACCTCCAGACCTTGCCCGCCAATGCCATCGCACGCATCGAGACCATCACCAACCCTTCGGCAAAATATGCCACCGATGCTGAAGCCGTTATCAACATCGTGACCTCGGCGCATATCAAGAGCAACCAATTCATCAGCTTTGGCGTGAACGGCTCCAACCAGCCCTTTGTCTCGCCCTGGGTTAGCTATATGTGGAAGAAGGAGAAACTGAGCGTCAACCTATTTGCTTCGGGACGTTATAGCAACAGAATCAACACGACCGACAGCTGGGAACTGAAACGCGAGGACGCCGCAACTGAAGGTTTGTATGATTCTGTATGGTACAAGACTACCACCCAAAAAGAAAACAACCGTAGCATCAGCGGCAATGTTTTCATGAACATCGACTATGAGATTGACTCAACAAGCGACATTTCTTTCGATGGTGGTGGCTTCTACAATAACAACCGTAGTCTCGGCAGTCGTCGCGAAGAACAAACCTTCTATTTGCAGCCCGTTGACAGCGTTTTGGCCTACAGCATGGGCGACACGACCCTTTCGCAATCCGGCTTCGGTCATTTTGGTGCGGACTACACCAAGAAGTTTGATGATAAGGGACACAATCTCCGCATCGGTTTGAATGGCAGATTCAACAAGAATGCATCCGACTATTACAACAACCGATTCTATGATGTTTACAGCGACTTTGATGAAAACCGATATCTATTGAGTAATCAAAGTGGATATGGCTTTAATCTCGATGCCCGTTACAACCGACCCTACAGCGAAGACGGCGAGCTCAGTTATGGCTTGCGTGTCGACAATCAGCTAGACAATAGTGACTATAAGCGTTTCTATTCCGATGATGGCGGTATCACTTATGACAGCATCGACGTCCTTCGCACCTATCATTTCAAGGGCGCTGAAACAGGTGTCAATGGTGATGTCAACTGGACGCATCGTTGGGGTGGTTTCACCCTAAGCACAGGCTTGGGCTTTGGCGGTGACCGTATTGACTACAACTACCAAAGCGATATGCCATTTGCCGACGATAGTACCCTGTATTTCCTCAATGTGCGTCCTTCCATCCACTTGACCTATCGTACGGAATCGATGCACAACTGGAAACTCAACTATTCGATGCGTATGTCGCACCCCGGAGAAGACCAGATCAGCACCTTCCGCAGGTATGGCGATGATAGCTATTCCACGGGCAACCCACTCGGCTTGAAAAATGCTTATACCCATAATGTGGAGGCCGGCTGGCAGAAGTTTTTCGAACGTTTTGGCAACATCGGCCTTGAGGCCTATGGTCGCTGGAGCACCAACGAAATCAGCAGGCTGACCGATGCTGAATATGATGATTATCTGGATCGTATTGTCAGTTATTCTATACCTTACAATATGGGCACCTCATGGCGTTATGGCACTTCACTCAATATGACCTACCGTCCCACGGGATTCTTCAACGTACGTCTGTATGCCAACTTGTATGATTATGGATATCGCATGGAATACGATCGTAATGGAGTGCATCAGATTGACCAACGAGACAAATGGTCATGGAGCGTTCGCGTCAACGCTTGGGCCAAACTCTTCAATCAGCTGCAAGTCACGGCTTCGGCCAACTACAACTCGCCGACCATCAGCCTGATGAGCGAGCGCAAGGCGCGCTATTTCCTCAACATGGGCTTGCGCAGTGACTTTTTCAACCGCCGCTTGTCGGTGTTCGTCAACGTGCAGGACCTCTTCAACTGGGGTGCCCGCATCGGTTCAGGTTCAAGCAACACCAACCCGTATTATCTCAGCGACAACACGCGCAAGATGCTCAACAGCCGCTACATCTCAGCAGGCTTTACGTTGCGTTTCGGTAAGCTAGAACTGGAACAAAAGGCGAAGGAAGGCGATAGCGAAACTGGCGATAGTTTAGAGTAATTGAGCCGAGCCTGCAATCGGATTCAGTAAAATGGCCGCCCCCACATTGTGTGAGAGCGGCCATTGTGTTTAAAACCTTGACTATTGGCCATAGTCATAAGCCATAGTTAAATTAGTAACCGAAGATCTCCTCTGTGCTCAAGCGCTTGATGGGACCGAGTTCCTGAAGGGCCTTCATGTCGAGTTCCTTCTCATTACCGAGGATGACAAAACGGTAAGGCTTGTTGGCCATCTGTTCCTGCTCAAACTTCACAATGTCTTGCAGAGTGACGTTAGGCAAGGCGTTGTAAATGCGCTCGTTGAGGTCGTAGTCAACACCCTTCATTTGGGCGTTCAGCCAGGCATTGATAAGGCCGAACTTGGTGGTGCGCATGCTGGCCAAGCGTTTCGTGAGGGCATCTTTAGCGATGCCAAAGGCTTGCTCACTCTCAGGCATTTCGTTGAGGATCTCCAAGAAATGATTCACGGCATCCATCATCTTGTCGTTCTGGGTGATGATGTGGGTGAAGAAATACTCAGACTGATCGGTGTAGTTGGGTTCCATATAAGCGGCGAAGGCATTGTAAGCCAATCCGCGGGCTTCACGCATCTCCTGGAACACAATGGTGTTCATGCCACCACCATAATACTCATTGAACAAAGCCTTCACGGCAGCCTCGTCGGGATTCCATTCACGGTTTTCATTGTGGATCATGCGCATGTAGATGTTCTTGGCATCGTAAGGAGCAATCAGCACTTCGTTTTCGGGCGTAGCTTGCAGTTCGTAGTGCTTCCCTTGCGGGACAGCCTGCAACTCAGCCACGGTTTGATGGTTCTCGGTGACAGCCTTGGCCATCTCTTCAGCGGTCATCGGACCGTAATACAGCACAGTATGCTCATAGTTCTTGAGGTTCTTCAAGAGGTCGAGGAGTTCCTGTGGGTCGAGTTGGCGGATTTGCTCGGGTGAGAGTCGGTTGCGTTGCGAGTTGTAGGAGCCATAAAGTCCATACTGCACCAAGGCATTGAAATTGTTGCGCTGGTTCAATTTGGCATCTATGCGTGATTTCTCCAATTGTTGGATGCACATCTCTGCTACCATCGGGTCGGCTTTGGCGTTTTGCATCACATTCTCAAGCAAGGCCAAGGCTTCGGGCATGTTCTCGCCAAGACCACCCAAGGTGACCGTGATGTTGCGTGCGCCCACACTGATATAGTAGTTGCAGGCAAGTTTGTAGAATTGTTGCTTGATCTCCTCGTTGCTCATCTGGTCAGTGCCTAGGTATTCGAGATAATCGGAGGCGACACCATAGCGAAGGTCTGCCTCATCGCCAAACTCATAGCGGAAACTCAGTGTGAAGCGTCCGTTTTCTTTGTTCTGCACGTAGATATAAGGCAGTCCAGCCTCAGTCTTGCCAAAGGTTAAATCTTTCTTGAAATCGACGAAACGGGGTTGGATATCCGGCACTTCGGAGTTTTGCACTTCGGTAACGAAATCGCTGACGAGGTCACGGTTGGTAGGGATTGGGGTGATGGCGGGCTTGTCGATTTTTTTCTGGTTTTCGTCAACACCTTGACGCTTGTAGACCACCACATAGTTGTCGTTAAAATGCTTGTTAGCGAAGTCCACGATTTGCTCTTTGGTCATGTTGGAAACACGGTCGAGATAGCCGACTTGTTGCTCCCAAGGAATCTCATTAATAAAAGTGCTGACGAACATGTTGGCACGGCTTGAGTTGCGCTCAAGGGAGGTGTATTGCCTGAGCTTAAGATTGTTGATAATGGAAGGTAGCAGGTCGTCGGAGAAATCGCCGGCCTTCAGCTTCTCGATTTCGGCAAGAAGTAAGTCCTTGGCTTCTTCAAGGGACTGCCCATCTTTAGGCGTTCCGCCAACGAGGAAAGTGGTGTAGTCGCGGTTGCTGCTTGAGCCACCCCATGCGCCTAGCATCTGCATCTGTTGGTTGATGTCCAAATCGATGAGACCTGCAGTGCCGTTGCTGAGCATTTCACCGATGATGTCGAGGGTGTCGCATTGCATTGAGTTGCCACGGTCGAAGCGCCAACCCATCATCAAATTCTCGGCTTCAAGGCCATAGATGGTGGTGTCTTGGGGCGAGGTGATAGGCTCCAGCGGAGCAAACTCAGGTTGTTTCACATCTTCTCCAGGTTGCCACTCACCAAAGTACTTGTCGATGATGGCGATGACCTCATCGGGATTGAAGTCGCCAGCCATGCAGATGGCCACGTTGTTCGGGCGGTACCATTTGTTAAAATAGTTCTTGATGTTGGTAATCGAAGGATTCTTCAAGTGTTCCTGAGTGCCAATAGTTGTCTGCGTGCCGTAAGGGTGCGTCGGGAAGAGCATGGCGTTAAGGGCTTCCCATACCTTGCGGCTGTCCTGTGCAATACCGATGTTGTACTCTTCATAAACAGCTTCCAGCTCGGTGTGGAAACCACGGATGACCATGTTCTGGAAACGGTCAGCCTGGATCTTGGCCCAGTTCTCGATTTCGTTGGAAGGGATGTCCTCGGTATAGCAGGTCACGTCTTCTGAGGTGTATGCGTTGGTACCTTCAGCGCCAATGGTCGACATGAGTTTATCGTATTCGTTGGGGATGAAATACTGGGCAGCCAATTGGCTCACCGAGTCGATTTCGTGGTAGGCGATACGACGTTCCTCAGGATCGGTGAGGGTGCGATATTTCTCGTAACGCGCTTCAATGTCATCCAAGAAAGGCTTCTCGGCTTCATAATCGGTAGTGCCGAAATGGGTCGTTCCCTTGAACATAATATGTTCGAGGTAATGTGCGAGGCCCGTAGTCTCGGCGGGATCGTTCTTAGAACCCGTGCGCACCGCGATGTAGGTCTGGATGCGAGGTTCTTCCTTGTTGACGCTCAGATAGACGGTCAAACCGTTGTCGAGCGTGTAGATACGGGCTTCGGTGAGGTCGCCCTTCACGGTTTCATACTTGTACTTGCTGTCGGCCTTCTTGCAGCCAGAAAACAGCATGAGCGCTGCCGCTCCAAGCAACAGCATGCTCTTTGAGAAGAGTCTAGTTAAATTCTTCATTTTTAATATTTTAAGTTAATTTCATTGCTTTATAGACTACAAAAATAGAGAAAAATGACCATTCTAAGAAAAAAACATAAAAGATTCCGTATCTTTGCCACCCAATCAAATTAAAAAACAATTCTAAAAATCAACGATACCATGAAAATCGAAAATATTCATGCAAGAGAGATCCTCGATTCGAGAGGCAACCCCACTGTTGAAGTGGAAGTGACATTAGAAAACGGCATCATGGGTCGCGCCAGCGTCCCGTCAGGTGCTTCTACCGGTGAGAATGAAGCCCTTGAGCTCCGCGACGGCGACAAGAACCGTTACGGTGGCAAAGGCACTCAGAAGGCTGTCGACAACGTAAATAAAATCATCGCTCCCGCCCTTATCGGCGACTGCGTTTTCAATCAACGTGCTTTGGATGCCAAAATGATTGCCTTGGATGGCACTCCCACCAAGAGCAAACTGGGCGCCAACGCCATTTTGGGCGTCTCTTTGGCCGCGGCCAAAGCTGCTTCTCTGGCTCTCCACATGCCTCTTTACAGATATATCGGCGGCACCAACACCTACACCCTGCCTGTGCCCATGATGAACATCATCAACGGTGGTGCCCACTCTGACGCCCCCATCGCCTTCCAGGAATTCATGATCCGTCCTGTCGGAGCTCCTACCTTGAAAGAAGCAGTGCGCATGGGCGCCGAAGTGTTTCACGCCTTGGCCAAGTTGCTGAAGAAACGCGGTCTTTCCACTGCCGTTGGCGATGAAGGAGGCTTTGCCCCTGCCCTCAACAGCACCGAAGACGCCCTCGACATCATCTGCCAAGCCATCCGCGAAGCCGGATATGAACCCGGCAAGGACGTGAAGATCGCCTTGGACTGCGCTGCCTCAGAATTCGCCTTCAAAGAGAATGGTCAATACTTCTACGATTACAGCCAACTGAAAGACGGCAAGAAGAAAGACCCGAACGGCAAGAGACTGACGGCCGACGAACAAATCAAGTTCCTCGAAGAACTCATCACCAAGTATCCTATTGACTCCATCGAAGACGGCTTGGATGAAAACGACTGGGAAAGCTGGGTGAAACTCACCAAAGCCATCGGCGACCGCTGCCAGTTGGTTGGTGACGACCTCTTTGTGACCAACGTGAAGTTCCTCGAAAAAGGCATCGCCATGGGTGCCGGCAACGCCATCCTCATCAAGGTCAACCAAATCGGCTCACTCTCCGAGACTCTCGATGCCATCGAGATGGCCCACCGCCATGGTTACAATACCGTGACAAGCCACCGTTCGGGCGAGACCGAAGACACCACCATCGCCGACATTGCCGTGGCCACCAACTCAGGTCAAATCAAGACCGGTTCACTGAGCCGCACCGACCGTATGGCCAAGTACAACCAACTCATCCGTATCGAGGAAGAGCTTGGTGCACAAGCCGTTTATGGCTACAAACGCATTAGGTAATTGCCTTACTTACACATGATGCGGGTAAACACTGTTTGCCCGCATCAGCTTTTTTCATCACTAACCCTAACAACCTTCCCATGAAACGTATCAACTTTTTGACGACTCTCCTACTCCTTTTCCCCACCCTCCTCTTCGCCGGTGAAGGCATGTGGATTCCCATGCTGCTTCAATACAACGAGAAAGAGATGCAGGAGATGGGCATGAAAATCAGTGCTGAAGACATCTACAGTATCAACCACAGCAGCCTGAAAGACGCCATCGTGCTCTTTGGTGGCGGCTGCACGGGCGAGATTGTCAGCGACTATGGCCTGCTGCTCACCAACCACCACTGCGGTTTCGACTACATCCAAAAGCACAGTTCGGTAGAACACGATTACCTCACCAACGGCTTCTGGGCCATGAAACGCAGCGAGGAGCTACCCTGCCCTGGCCTCAGCGTCATCTTCCTCCGCGAGATGCGCGACGTGACTGAAAAAGTGCTGACTGGCATCACCGTTGACATGCCTGAGAGTGAACGTCAGGCCAAAATTGACGAGAACATCAAAAAAATCGTTGCCTCGGTCGAAAAAGAGACCCAATATAAAGTCAGCATCAAACCTTATTTCTTGGGCAATGAATACTATCTGTTGCTCAACGAAGTCTACACCGACGTACGCTTGGTGGGCTGTCCCCCGAGCAATATCGGCAAGTTTGGCGGCGACACCGACAACTGGGTATGGCCTCGCCACACAGGCGACTTCAGTATCTTCCGTGTCTATGCCGACAAAGACGGGCATCCTGCCGCCTACAGCAAGGATAACGTGCCTTATAAGCCCGCCAAACACCTCGACATCTCACTGAAGGGTGCCGAGGAGGGCGACTTCGCTTTCGTGTTCGGCTATCCCGCCCGTACCAACGAATACCTGCCTGCCGTGGCTGTCGACCAAGAAGCCAACCTCATCGACCCTATCACTGTCGACCTGCGTGGCAAGGTGCTTGATATCTACAACAAATACCAGGAACAAGATCCCAAGGTGCGCATCCAATACGCTTCCAAGCATGCTAGCATCGGCAACGGCTGGAAGAAATGGATGGGTGTCACCGAGGGCATCAACCACTTCCATGGCGTGGAGAAGAAACAAGCTTTTGAAAAGGACTTCCAAGAATGGGCCTTGGGTGCACGCAACCGTTACATGTACATCGACCTGCTCAAGGATTTCAAGAAAAACTATAAGGATTTGGAACCCTATGAGTTGGCTTACACTTACATGGCAGAAGCTGGCTTGCGTATCGAACTCATCAACTTTGCAGGACGCTTTGCCCGACTCTCAGAGGTGAACAAAGACACGCCACAGGAAGATATCGACCGCATGGTGAACCAACTGAAAGGCACTTCCGAGACCTTCTTCAAGGACTATTACGAGCCCATAGACCGCGAAGTTGCTTCCATGTTACTGAAAGAATACCTGAAAGCCCAACCTGCTGACTTCCGCCCTGCTTTCCTCAACGACATCAAGAACGTGGACGAATATGTCAACAAACTCTTCACCAAGTCGATGTTTACGGAACAGGCCAAAGTCACTGAGCTATTGGATAACTTCAAGCCGAAAAGTGCAAAGAAACTGGCCAACGACCCCGCCTTGCAAGTATACAAAAGCCTTATTGGCTTCTACCAAGACAAGGTCTATGACCGCATCTCTAGCATCACCAAAGACAACGACCGCCTACGCCGCATCTACATGAAAGGACAGATGGAGATGCAGCCCGACAAACGCTTTTCGCCCGATGCCAACTTCACGCTGCGTGTCACCTACGGCAAGGTGGAAGGCTTCAAGCCTCAGGACGGCAAGACCTACCGCCATTTCACCACACTCGAAGGCATCATGCAAAAAGAGAACCCCGACATCTATGACTATGTGGTGGAGCCTCGCTTGAAGGAGTTGTACAACAAGAAAGACTATGGCCGTTATGCCGACAAGGACGGCACCATGCATGTGGCCTTTACTGCAAGCGTACATACCACGGGCGGCAACTCAGGCAGCCCGATTCTGAATGCCGAAGGCCAACTCCTCGGCCTCAACTTCGACCGCTGCTGGGAAGGCACGATGAGCGACCTCATCTACGACCCCGACATCTGCCGCAACATCAGCGTCGACATCCGATACGTGCTCTTCATCATCGACAAGTTTGCCGGTGCCGGGCACCTCATCGATGAGATGACCATTGTGGAATAAAAAAAGGCGGGTCACCCCGCCTTTTTTTATCAAATAACACAAGACTTTACTTACCGCCAAAGATCTTGCCAAGGCCGCCAAGCAGACCGCCGAGACCGCCAAGGCCGCTGTTGCTGTTGCCTTGCGTAGCGCCAAGGATGGTGCCAAGCATGCCAGCTAAGTTAGCTGCACTCGTACCACTGCCCTGTTGACCTTTGCCAAGAAGAGCCAAGAGGCTCGGGGCGATGGAAGCCAAAATCTTGCCAACCAGACCGGAAGCCACGCCGCTCTTCTTCGAAATGCCACCCAAAACATTGTTAAGGTCGCCACCGAAGATATGACCCAAAATCTTGTTACCGTCTGTCAGATCAGAGATCTTCAAGTTGCTGATAAGGTTACCTGCACTACCGGCATGGTCACCGAGAGCTTTAGCCAAAGCTTCGGCACCGCCAGGAGTGGAAGCATTCTTCTGCATGGCACCCAACAATGAGGGCAGTGCATTTGTGATTACCGAAGACACTTGCTTCGAGTCAATGTTCAAGTTTTCTGCGATGGCGCCGACAGCATCATTGCCTGTCAAAGCACCTAAGATGTTTGTTAAATCCATATTAATGTGTATTAAGAATAATATTTAGTTCTCTTAGACTGCAAATGTACCAAAGAATCGAAAAAAACAAGCACAAAATCCGATTTTTTTCAAGGCTCAAAAGGAACAGGGAACCATAAAGAGTCTATGGAAAGGCCACTTACAAGGCCATAGCCTCCTTTTACGTTGGAATAGGTCTGGACCGGCTCCATGAAAAATTGCAAGACTTCATCGATTTGTTTGCAGGTGTTAAGGTAATAGTAGTATTCCTTACCCATGTGTTCCAAGGCAATGCCGAAGCGGAAAAAGTCGGGATCGTATTCATCATCCCTCCTCAATGAGACACTGATAGGAACCTTGATTTGATAGGACCTGCCATCGAAAAGCATATCCGTAAACACGCCTTCGGGGGCCATGTCCAGGTCGTTGATGTCGAAATAATCGTTTTCAGCGACAAGTGAGCCGAACACAGGATCGTTATACTCCGCAAAATATGACAAGTAATTCACCTCGTCATCATACTTGCTTCCTTCGTCGACACGGAGTCTATAGTAATCGGTCTGTCCTGGGTTGGCGTCAGTGATTTCGATGGTTAACTCTATGACAAAACCAGCATAGAACACGCTATCATCTTCTATCTCAGTATAATAGTTAGGCTCATAATGGGAATCCCAGTTGGACACTTTGCTATTCGTGACCGCGCAAGACAAAGCACCAGGCAGCGAACTGGTTTCACCCTCCACATCATCAAAACCATTCGCTGAAGCTGTGATTTTGACCACATCGCCTACTGCCGGACAATAATCATTGCTATAAGTGGTGACGATCCGGTAATTCTGATACATGTTTCCTTGATCATCGTAGTCGTACCAGCCATTCCAAACCGTATCAATTTGCCGTATCATCTCACCTATGAGGTTTCCGTTCACAGAAAGAGAGGCCACCAAATCATCGGGAGCAGTGGTGTTTCCGTTGTTGTCCAAGAAGAAAACGCTCTTGCTGATGTTGGCCGAAACAGGTTTTCCTGGCTCCACCAAGCTGTTGATGACCAATTTGGAGTCGGTCTGATCACCATTGAATTCGATTTCCTTCTCGCAGGAGGCCATCAAAGTGGCTATTATTATCATTGCTAATGCCTTTGTCGTCATGGCGGACAGCGATCCGCCATCTCCTAAACGAGAAGAGGAAGCCTTCGCTGTGGGAGATTGAGGGTCAAGCCCGCAATGACGGTTTATAGTGTGGCTTATTGTGTTTCGGATGTGTTGTTTCATAATGTTTTAGAATTTATAACTATAACTCACTGACGGAATAATCGGGAACAGGCTGGCCTGCATCAACACTTTCTTCTCTTGTTGCGTGGCTTCATCCCAATTATATCTGGTGTAAACGATAAATGGGTTGTTGTGATTATAAGCATTATAAACACTGAGGTTCCAAGTGCGGAGACCATGTTTCTTCTGCTTGTGGAAGTTCATGCCCACATCCAAGCGGTGGTAGTTACCCAAGCGGAAGTTGTTGCGTTCCAATGCATTGATGGTAGAAGCGTTACCCCACTCATCGGGGAAGCCTTCGTAAATCTGGGTACCGAGCGTGCCGCAGTTGCCACTGCTGAAGACCCAAGTGCCGCTCAGGTCGAAACGGTCGCTGAACTTGTGTTGCACCGTGATGCTGAGGTCATGACGGCGGTCGTATTTGGCAGGAAACACCTTGCCTTGGTTGATGACCATACCTTCGCGGTCGAAGAGCCTCTTGGCATGCGACCATGTGTAGCCGACCCAGCCCGTGGTCTTGCCGAAACTGCGTTGCACCAGAAACTCCACGCCATACGACCAGCCTTTGCCCATACATACTTTTTCATCCCAACGCTCCGAAGAGCCGAAGAATGAGGCTCCGTCCTTATACTCCAGCAGGTTGTCCATGGTTTTGTAGTAACCTTCGATGGAGATATCGAACAAACGCGGCATCTCATAAAAGGCACCCAACGACACCTGGTGGGCGTTCATTGGAACGATGTTGGACGTAACCGGCACCCATAGGTCGGTAGGCAAGCTGACGCTGCTGTTGGAAAGCAAGTGCACATATTGCGTCATGTAGGCATAACCCGCCTTGAGCGAGAGGTTGGAGGCCAGCATCACGCTGGTGCTGAGACGGGGTTGCACGCTTTGGTAGGTCTTGCCCTCAACGGTGAAGGTGGAGTAATGCACGCCTGCGTTAACGCGGAAGATGTCGCCAAAGGTCATGTTGTCCTCCACATAAAGTGCTGTTTCATGGGCAAACACCTTGGGCGATCCCGCTGTGGTGTCAATATCGAAGTCCTCGCCAGCAATGATCTTCATTGACTGCACCTCCGGGCGGAACTGGTGGAAGATATAGTTGCCACCGAAGCGTATCTCATGGTTCGGCAGCGGCGTATAGTCGAAGTCGACCTTGGCCGTCAGGTCGTTGATTCCCGACTTATAGGCCATGGCAAACTCGTCCTTTATGGTGACAGGAGGCTGACTTAGATAGGTTTCTGATTCCTCGATGCTCATGCCGAGGTCGTGGCGGTATTGCGTGTAGTTGACCGAGGCATCCATGAAGAGCTGCTGCGACATCACATGGTTCCATCGCAATGCTGCCACCTTGTTGCCCCATTTCCAATCCATTCCGACCTGTTCTTTGTATTGGGAATTGTCATAGGAGTAATCTTTGTTTTTCACGCCTAGATAAATGGCATCATCGCCAGAATAGAAACTCAAGTAAAGGCGGTCCTTGTCAGAAATCTTCCAGTTGAATTTCGTGTTGAGGTCGTAAAAGTAGTAACCTGCTTTCAGCTTGTCGACGTCCTCGATTTGAGTCCTGGCAATCCATAGGGCGGGCTTCATCAGCAAGTCGCTGTAGGTACGACGGAAGGATAGATTGAACGACAACTTGTCCTTCACGATAGGACCTTCCACATTCAGTTTCGATGAGATCAAGCCTACGCTGACGTTGCCATGGTAGTTTTGCATATCACCTTCCTTCATGCGGATGTCGACCACTGACGACAGGCGACCGCCGAAATGCGCAGGAAAACTGCCTTTATACAAAGTGACATTTTTCAAGGCGTCGGGGTTGAAGACGGAGAAGAAGCCCATCATGTGGTTGACGTTATAGACGGGCACGCCGTCGAGAAGCAGCAGGTTCTCGTCGGGACCGCCACCACGCACATACATACCTGCCGAGCCTTCCGAGCCGTTTTGCACGCCAGGTAGCAGCTGTATGGCTTTCAACACGTCGGCTTCGCCAAACAAAGTCGGGATGCTCTTGATCTGTTGCACCGGCAACTCCACCACGCTCATCTGCGGGCTGCGGGCACTCACCGTGGCACGGGTTGCCTCCACCACCACCTCTCCGAGTTCGATGTTGGTGGTAAGAGTAAAGTTGAGGTTTGTGTTTTCTTTCAGGTCGAAGGTTTGGTTTTGTTGCGTATAGCCCACATAGGACACTTGCAGGTCCACCTGACCTTGATCCAAAGTAAGGGTGTAAAAGCCATAATTGTTGGTGGCACACCCCTTTCCTGAATTCTTGTCAAAAATGGTCGCTCCAATAAGCGTTTCTTTGCTGGCAGCATCCATCACATAACCGCTGATGGTGCGCTTTTGCGCAAGTGCTGGAATGCAAACCAACAAAAAACCAATGACGACAAACCATCGGTTTAAAAATGAATGTCTCATAGAACTATTATTAGTTTCAGTTTTCAATAACTCTTGTTTTCAGCAGCACCGACTTCACCTCGATGCCTTCGATGCGACCCAGCTGCCCTGTTAGCGATCCGATTTCATCGGTGGTGCCTTCAAAGATCACCGAGATGATGCCTTCGTGTTTTCTCGGGAAGCCCTGCCTGCAGATGATGATCTCCGCATGACGCGAGAGCACTTCGTTCAATTGCGGGGCAGCTTCCCTGTTTTCCACATAGATGATGGCAGTACCTATTCTCTTTTCCATAAACAATTCGTTTTAAATGATTGCCGCTTTGATGTTTTCCACGATATAACGCACATCCTCATCGCTGACGCATGGTCCGCTGGGCAGGCACATCCCCATCTTGAAGAGGCTTTCGCTGACGCCGTTGACGTAGGCGGGAGCGTCCTTATAGACAGGCTGTTTGTGCATAGGTTTCCACAAGGGCCTTGCCTCGATGCCCGCCTGGTCGAGGATGACACGCATGGCCTCCACGTTGGCGTTGGGCTCGCAGTCGGTGTGGGCGCTCTCGGTGGCATGCACCACGCCTGCCGCACCACCCACCGCACCTTGTATAACGGTCTGATAAGCGTTTTCTTGTCCTTTGACACGTAGGCTCGGGTCGAGGGTGATGGTGCATAACCAATAGTTACTGTCGTAAAGGGAACAAGGCTGCGAGTGGACATGTATGCCCGGCACACCAGCCAGTAGCTCCTCATACATCTTCTGCACATGCTTGTGGTGGTTGATATGGTCATTGAGGACGGTCATCTGTCCGCGACCAATGCCAGCGCAGATGTTCGACATACGATAATTGTAGCCTATGGCCTCATGTTGGTAGTAAGGATAGGCCTCGCGGGCTTGTGTGGCCAACCACATGATCTTCTGCCAAGCCTCTTGGTTGGGGCAGATGAGTGCGCCGCCGCCCGAGGTGGTGATCATCTTGTTGCCGTTGAAGGAGAGCACGCCGTAGCGGCCGAAGGTGCCCAGCACCTGTCCCTTCCAGCGGCTGCCGAAGCCTTCGGCGGCATCTTCGATGACGGGGATGTCGTATCTCGCGGCGACCTCCATGATACGGTCGATGTCGTAGGGCATGCCATAGAGCGCCACGGGCATGATGGCCTTAGGCTTACGGCCCGTCTTGGCGATGCGGTCGCGGATGGCCTCCTCCATCAGCTCGGGGTCGATGTTCCAAGAGTCCTTCTCGCTGTCGACGAAGACGGGCGTCGCGCCGAGGTAGGTAATGGGGTTGGACGAGGCGCAGAAGGTGAACGACTGCACGATGACCTCGTCGCCAGGCCCCACGCCGCAGGCGATTAAGGCGAGATGCACGGCCGCCGTACCGGCGGACAAAGCAACAACTTTCTTGTCCAATGAATAGTCATTGCGGGCTTGACCCGCAATCTCATTCACAAAGGATTCCAAATCCTTTTCAAACCCATTGACATTAGGTCCCAGCGGCACCACCCAGTTGGTGTCGAAGGCTTCTTGGATATATTTCTGTTCGAGTCCTGCGTCGCTCATATGGGCGAGGCAGAGGTAGATTCTTTTGCGTTCCATTTCTATTTCAACTAAATCACCTCCCCACCATATTCCATCTTCCTTCCCAGTACCGTACAGAATATCATCTGGATATCCTTGACGAAGCTATAATGCCTATAGTAATAGCAATTGATCCTGACCTTGTCGGGCCAAATCACGTTGTCGTTATACCAAAGTGCTATCTCTTGTTCTGAGCGGGAATCGCCTTGTGTTTTGGCTTGTGCGACATACTCGGCGATCATTTCTTCTTCGTTGCGGTACTTCAGCGAGGCGGGTCCTGTGATGCCTGGGCGCAATAGCAAAACCTCGCGGTCGTCGCCTTGCAGCCTATCGGCATAGCCGGGCACATCGGGTCGCGGGCCGACGAAGCTCATGTCGCCTTTCAGCACGTTCCACAGCTCGGGCAGCTCATCCAGCTTGTATTTGCGCAGCTTGGCGCCTAAGGGGGTGATGCGGCTCTCTCCTGCCACGCTCACCGACGATCCGCTGTGGTCAGCCTTCATCGTGCGGAACTTGAACATGGTGAAACGCTTGCCCTCTTTCCCTACACGTTGCTGCTTGAACAGCACGGGGCCACCCATCTTAACCATGATGAGGATAGCCACGACCAGCATCACCGGCGAAAGGACGATGAGGCCAAGGAAGGAAAGGAGGCGGTCGAAGAGGAATTTTAAAGACATGGTTTATTCAAACGCTTTTAAAAAGTCTTCTGATAGTTTCTTCCAAGTCAAGTTTTTTATGGCATAATCCTTCCCTATCTGACCCATTCTTGTTCTCTCCTCTGATGTCATTTCAACAAACTGAAGAATGGCTTTTGAATTATCCAAAGGGTTCTCAGCATTCACTTGTATTCCACATCCGATTCTTGAAATAATTGAACCAGGCTCGTCTATTGCTTGAAGAATAGGAATACCAGAAAGCATATAATCAGTCATTTTATTATATGACGTCCCGTATTTATGCAATTCAGAATGAATGCCACCCATATAACCAATATCAAAATGAGAAATCACGGATGGGATTAAGTTTTTGGAGACTGCAGGCAAAAACGTCACATTATTCAATACCATTGTTTTTACCTCATTTCGTAAACTTTCTTCTTCTGGACCTTTACCTACTAACACGAAATGGATTCTTTCATCATTCTTCAACAAAGCAGCGGTTTCAATCAAAGACATCAACGCACCAGACGCGGCAAAACCACCGGCAAAACCCACAACGACCTTTCCTTCCAAGGTATTGAAAGCTTTTTGATGCTCATCTGGTAATGGTAAGTTGCGCTTTTCATCAGTCCAATCTTCGGGGTCATACCCATTAGGGACACACACAAATTTACCTTCTGCCAAGCCGTGTTCCCGCATATGTTCTTCGGCATTCCATAAAAGAGAAACCACTTTGTCTGAATACTTGTAACAATCATTTTCTGCCTTTTGCATAACGCGGATAAAAGGATGCTTCTTCGAATATCCACCTATCAGCATTGGAGACATGGGCCACAGATCATGAACCTCATAACTTAGTTTTGCTCCAGTTAATTTGGCGATTCTTTTTGCGGGATAAATATCTAAAGGATATGTGGAAGAGGCTATAACTAGGTCAGGGGCACAAGTTTTTGCAATCTTCCTTGTATGACTTTGTAGCTTGGAAACAAACAGCCCCATGTTGAGAACCCTTTTCGAAGAAGAGGTGTAAGAAGGTGTCTTAACCCAAATATAGTTCAGTCCATCTCTAACCTCATGGGTAAAATCTCTTTTTACATCAGGATTCTTCAATCTCAAATGAGAAAAAGATGCCCCTAACAAATAGACTTGATGTCCTTGTTTTACCCATTCTTTGGCAAGATAATAGGGGCGATATTCCATGCCCAACTCACCACCACCAACGTAGTGATTAATGAGAAGAATCCGCATGACTTAAACTATGTATTATTTGGTAGAAAGCTGAATAATTGTGTTCAGCATTAAACGTTGCATTATAAAAATCTATCGTTGATTTTGTATATGTTTCTCTATTCTCAATGATTTCGGATAACTTTGAATTAAACTCTTCTTGAGAATAGTTTTGAGGCAAGAGCAGTCCTGTTTCGTTGGTAACAATCTCTTTGCACCCACCTACATCCGTTGATAAAAGTGGAATACCGTGTGAAATCGCCTCCATCATCGACACGGGGACGCCTTCTGTTGTACTAACCGAAATAAGACAGTCTATATGATTGTACTCATAAAACTCCAATATTTTTTCATTGTCCACCATTCCATGTAAACAACAATGTAATTGAGAAGTTGTCTTTTGCTTGATCTTTTGTTGCATATCATCAAACAACTCTCCACCTCCAAAATGATGCCATTCAATGCTGATACCAGTAGCCTCAACAAACGAAATTAAAGAGGCGTAAAGCAAGTCTATCCTTTTCAAACTCACCAAAGAAGAACACGAAACCACTCGTTTTACCGAGTCGCTTCCAGAAGGTGAAATCGAGGATGGTTGTATTACGCCTAAACGAGATAATTCTATTTTGCTGGAAAACTCAGCATATTTCTTTTGCAAGAAAGATCTTCCATAATCTGATACCACAAAAACCCTATCAAGACCTTGCAACACAAATTTTCGCATAGGATAATAAACCCCTACCAACGTTGAGTATATGTCAGAACCGTGCCCTCTACTAATAAAAACATGTTGACAATTTGGGTACTCCTGCTTGTAAGCCGCAAAAGCCAATGGACCATAAGAAAGCCAATAACTATAAAAAACGCTCTGATTGCTTAAACTGGTCTTTTGCCTTATATCCTCATAAACCAATTGTGCGGCAAACAAATACTTTACAGCATCACCAATATACCGCCAGGAAAACTCATCATCTTTGCAACAACGCCAAAAAGACAAAGAACCAGGAAGAAAAACCTTTAATAACGCTAATGCTTTCAACCAAACTCCCATTTTACACAAGGGGCGATCAACCAATACAGAACCAGGTACTTGGCGTTTCTTTTTGTCATCTTTCATTGGAACAAGCGTCACCTCTTGCCCTAATGATGAAGCTACTTTAAGCTCAGCAGACAAAAAACTTTCAGCTATTTGCTCATAGGGGAACCGGCTTGTGTATAAATAAATCATTATTGTATTAGACTTCTTATCTCTATTAAAGAATATCTATGTATTTATTTACAAAAGAGTCTGGAGAAAAACACGAAAGCGCAATTTGTCTGCTTTTTTGTCCCATCGTTTTTTTGGTGTCTATATCCAAATTGATAAAACGGATAATTGTATCAGCAATATCCTCAACACTATATGGATCAAAAAGCAACCCATTCTCTCCGTCTTGAATTATATTGGGGTTATCACAAACATCACTACAAAGTACTGGTAAACCACAACTCATAGCTTCACAAAGCACATTTGGAAAACCTTCATAAATTGATGGCAAACAAAAAACATCTGCTTTTGTATACTCCTCTTGAATAAAAGCAGATGGCTCGTGAAAAGTAAATACGTTACTTATACTTTGTTCCTTCAATGTTTTATAGCATTCGGAAGAATAATCATCATACAGGTCTTGACCAAACCAATCCACTTTAACCTTATAGCCTTTATTGATCACCTTGGCTATAGCAAGTATAAAATTAGGAATGTTTTTGGGTAACACCAATCTTCCAACACAAATAATCTTTGTCTCATCGGCTAAAGGTAATTCATCGGCTAAAGGAGTAAATAGTCCAGTGTCAACATAGTTATGAATTACGGAAACTTTATCCTTTAGTTTTGGAAATTGTTGTTTGATAAACGCTTCTTGAGAACTAGAATTAGGCACAATATGGCTTGCCCAACGATACAAAAAGAAGCGCAACTTAACCCTATTGGTGATGGTCTGTGTAGTACTTCTTTCAGATACAATAAGATGAAATGCCAAACCCAAACACTTTAGCAAACAAGCTATCATACTTGGAGAAGCGGAGTATGAGATGATGGCTTCAGGCTTAAACGTTTTGATATGTTTTCTTAGTACAAAATAACGTTTCCATGGTTTAGCGGCATCTGATAAATACCGCCCGCATACACCATTCTCTTTTAAAAATGGTAAATAAAACTCTTGTTTGATATAATACCATACTTCAACTTCATAACCCCGCTGTTTCAGCATAACGGCAAGGCCGGACAACTGTCGTTCAGCACCCCCAGAACCAAGACTTTCTATTAAACAGAGGATACGTTTCATCCCATTTGCATTTCTACCTTATATCTTCCCAAAGCTGTTCCCATACTAATCATCATAACCGACAAAGCTTCTTCTGTGAATCCCATAGAATAAACAGATTTAAACAGCCAAATAAAAACAGAAGAAACTAGAACCATTTTCATTTCATATGCATGCACTTTCCTTATTGGCTTTATAAAAGACAAAAAAATCATTAAATAAAAAGGTATACCTAGTAACCCATAGTCAACAAGGATTTCCAACCAATCATTATGTGCATAATGATAAAGGGTTAATGATTGGTGAACTGTCCCATCAAAACCATATCCAAATAAATAATGGAAGAAATTATTGGAATTAAACCATGTATGCCACGCTCCAGCATAAATTACATCACGTCCTGAACTATTACCTTCCGCCGTTTGCTCTATTCGATACATCAAAAAATCATCGGTAACAGCCCAATGATAAGTGAGATACGAAGCGCCGGCTATCACAAGAAGTACCATGATTGTTTTTAGGATTGAACGTCGGCTATTTCTAAATGAATAATGAACAAATAGAATCAGGGGTATTATTGCTGCAATAATATTACCTCTTTTGGCACCTGAAATCAAGAAAAAGATACAAACTAATAAAGAAATCCATTTTTGAAAATTGCTTTTCATTAAAAAAAGCATGGGAAGCAACATGAGAAAAACCACTGATGAATTATTTGTAACATCTGTAATATTATCATTGATTAATTCCTCTAAAGCTATTCTTTCAGAATGATAATATTTCATAATCGCTCCTACCAATAATAACAATCCCGTTACAAAGAAAGCTTTATCATTCATAACGCCTTTTTCTGACAAACAAGTAAAAAGACTCAACGAAAGCATGGCCCAAAGAATGTTACCAATTTGAGAAGTAGAGGGATCCTGCCATAGAAAACTGACAAAAAAATGGATTACATTAAATAATGTAAAGAACAATACGGCTTTCTCACATGATAAATGATTTCCTTCTTTAAAAATAATAACATATAGTGATAACAAAACTAAACCGACACGCCAAAACAAAGGAGGAACCGGGAATAACCAATACAACATATTAAATGCTATTAATAATAGCGCAACATTACGAATAATCTTATATTTGTTTATTCCCATATTATTCTAATAATAAATCAACCATCCAACCATAAAAATTGGGTTGGGGCTCATCATGCCATTTCAAATCTTGAGTATAGTAACCCAAACATTGTGAAATGCCTTTTGTACCAAAACCATAACTCATTTCCACAATTAAAGGCACCTCTTGGTCATATATAAAATCAAAAGCAACAGATTGCAGACAGAGTTGCCGAGCAACCCGAAATGCAATCTCCAATACTCGTTTGTCTGCTTCAACATATTCGAAAAAGCCGCTCCCCGAAGCCCTGAAATCACCTTTTCGACAATACCTTCTTTCATATAAAGCACGCTCACCTCCTATGACTACTACCCTAGTATCAAATTCGTTGTTTGGGATAAATTCTTGAAAATAAGCATATCCTTTTTCTCTTGGATGCATTTTTGCAAAATCTGTAATGATTAAAACACGCCCCAAGCCCTTTAACACGCCAATAAATGAATCTTTCCCCTCACGCCACTTGCGATAACGTTCTTTTAGATACCCAATACGGTCAAATTGCAGAAAACCTTTGCCAAAAGCTTTTTTAACTAGTTTTTTTGCTTTATCGGCCGAATCCACCATTTTTACGTTGGCCGCCCCTGCACCACCACGTAATTTGAAAACTTTTGGAAAACTAGTATGATCAATCCATTGAAGCGCTTCCTTTTTTGTATAAAAAACATAAGAAGGAACCAGCGGGGCATGAATAGCTTCTAAGAGATATTTCTGCCCTACCTTATCATCAAAATGCCAGGTGGTATGATAATTAGGAAAACATTTAATCCCAGCCGTTTCCAAAGAATAAATCAATTGTTTTGCAAATAGTACATCACGATAATCCCCATGATTATGATGCCACATAAAAGCATCACAATCTTTCACTTGTTCCACGATATCCGAATCGTATGCATTGACAATCTTATACTCGATGTTATTGTATTTACAATAATCAATCCAGCTTTCGCTGAAGCTGCCATCATGTTGATGAATAGCTATTTTCATTTCTTATAATCAGATAAGCCTTATTAACCTTTGCTAGAAACTATAATCTTGCTATTTGTAAAAATTGTTGCCCCACGTTGTTTATGTCAAATTGAGATATATCTGTTTTTATATGCTGATGCACATAGTTTTTTGATAAAAATTCCTCAAAAACAACTTCTTCTTTATATTCCGTTGTAATGTCAATGATAGGCCTTCCTGTCAAATAATAATCAATAAGTTTACTTGGTGACTGAACACTGCTATTGTTTTTGATATTAACCAAAAAATCCATTTGTGATAATTCCCAAAGCAGTTGCTCTCGTGGAACATAGTCTTTTATTATCAGTTTTTCACCTAATATAGATTTGTGTTTTTCAAAAAACACATGATTCTTAGTATAAACGATAAACTCAAAGTTTATATCATTTCGACTACAAAGATATTCCAACATTTTAGTAGGATCTCTGTATCCAGGATATATGGCACCAGCATAGGCAAAACGAGGAACATCGTTTTCTTTAAAACATTTGTCAATTTTGACATTCGAAAAATCAAACCCTTGAGGAATAACCCTGATTTTGTCTTGAACCTTTTTTGAATAGGCTTGTTTCGCCTCTACAAGAGGAACAGAAATATAATCTGTTTGTTGACCCCAAAAGTCTTCAATTTTTTGAAAATAAGCAGGGTGTGCTTTCCCGACCGAATTACCCATAAAGGGATCGCCACAATCCGAAACCCAAACTTTTGGAAAAGATAATGGATATTTCTTTTTTGCCCATGCCGCTCCCCAATGAATAGGATAAGGTATAGCTATGGTTACAAGTAAATCAACATTGCGTAGTTGGCTAACAACTTTTTTCGTTTTCCATAATAATTCTATACCTGGAAACTCAAGACTATTACCCAACATCCTTTTTAATAATCTGTCAATCGCATTGTTTCTAACATAGCCATCACTGTTTAAAGTAACAAAATGCACCTTGCCTAACGAACAAACCTTTATTCCTGTGTTTTTTTCGAATTCGTGATAATCATATTTCCCTAACACCGCATACAAATAAACATCATGCCCTTGTTTGGCAAAAAATTTTGCCAACTCTGTTGCCCGAAATGACCTAGGCGATTGCCGAGGAAAAATAACACTACTAATAATGACAATTTTCATAGTACCAAGAAGCTTGTTACTTTATGCATTGTTCATTGATTTAAAAACTTGTTCTTGGTCAAATGCTTCTTCGAAAACCTCTTAAAAACTTCTTTGGGCACAAACCCATAATACTCTTCCTCATACTTCGTTGGCACAAATTTTTCCTTATCCAATTCCTTAATAAGTTTTGCCGGATTACCACCAATCACACAAAATCCATCGGGAAAGCTCTTGGTCACAACGCTACCTGCTCCAACTACTGTACGTGGCCCCAAATGTACGCCGGGCATAATCACCACATTCATTCCTATCCAACAATAATCATCAATGCGAACCTCTTTGTTATCATGAACCATATGATTATACAACCCATGATTACCGCTAATAACTCCTATATTTGAAGCAAAGTGTACATAGTTACCGATAAATAAACCTCCATTACCTTGCAAATAACAACCGGGTCTTGTACCTGCATTTGAATTGATGCCTACATAGATATTATTTGGATGCGTAACTTCACTATTTCTATGAACAGGCCAATACACTCTTTTATCTCGATGAAACCAAAAGTTTAACCACTGCCAAAATGTAACCTTATTTGATTGAGATCTGGAAAAACGATGAAATCTTTTCAAAGGAGGAAAGAAAAAGTAAATAATTGTTTTTATTAAAGTCTTCATGTCTTTTTGATTAAGGGCCTTATTAATCCAAGATAGTCCATTTTCATAAGAACGCTATAGCCATAAAATAGAACCGAATAAATAGTGACACTAACAATCAGTACAATAAGGTTGTTCCATTGACACAAATCCATGAATATCCATCTTTCCAACAATAACAATAAAGCGGAGGGAATCAAGATTTGTCCAATTAATTTTAGAGGAAATAATTGATACAGTTTCACACCGAAAAATCTTGTCACTAAGAATAACATGGCAAATATCTTACCTACATGACATAACATGGAAATCCAACTGATAGCATAAGGAGAATTTACAGTTTTTACACTAATAAACTCAAGCACAACAATCAAAATAGCTGTGATCATATGAACGCGTGAATAGTATTTTACCTTACCAATATTAATTATTAATGGGCCATATGCAATAAGTGTGAAGAAATTTGTGATCAGCTTGATTCTGAAATAATTGTCAGATGTAACATATTTCTGTCCGAATAATACAACCATAACAACATCGGCAAAAACCATACAATAGATGACTAAAGGATAGATAAGCTTTGCCGTTTTTTCAAACACACTCATCCACAAAGGATAAATCTCCTTCTTAGGATCAACTTTTTGATGACTCATGCGTGAGAAAATAGGAGATAACACCGTAGCACACGCTCCAGTAATCATACCTACAAAAGGTAATTCCATTGAGCCGTTAGAAAAATCTGCAAATATTTCATTTCCAAAATAACGGCTAATGAAGAACTGGTCTGATGATGAAATTATAATTCCCCAAATACTGGCTGTCAAAAGCGGTATTGAGAACTTGAATATGTCTTTATATGTAATTGAACACTTTTCGTTAGCTTGCTTCCTTACAGGATAGTTCTTGAGATACAAAGCCAAAACAAAAGTAACAAAAGAAGCAACAACGAACCCCCACAAAGCCTCAACATAGCCCAAGTCCCATATCATAACAGGCAAAGCCACGCATACGAGTTTAAATATATTAGTTAAAATGTTATATAAGGCGATAAACTTCGTTTGCTTGAAGGTTGCCAAAATACCATCCAGGCCCATTGTGGGAAGCAAAAAGAATGGAACGATGGCAAACACCCTTAAAGCCTTCACCAAATTAGGATTCTTCAAGAACGCTGCAATCTGTGGAGCAAAAACAAAAAGCAGCAATGAAAAGACTCCTCCTAGTAAGAAGAATAGATTGGTAATTTTTCGAATAAGGCTCTTCGATTGAGTCAATTCAACTCTTGGAAGGAAATAGGAAAAAGCCTTAGGTAAGCCAAGGGTAAAAATGGTAAGTAATGTGTTGTACACATACATTACCTGCTTATAAGTACCATAATCAGCCTTGTTGAAATATCGGCTGAGAATCATGGAACTTACAATAGAAAAGCCAAAGGAACATAAACTTCCAATGGCCACCCATGCTGCTTGTTTAGTGTTGTTGGTTGACACTATTACTTGTTGTCAATATTTTTACAATTCTTTCAGCGGCCTTCCCGTCCCATAATTCTGGGATTCCACCTTTTTTCCATTCACCAGCAAACAAGATGTCCAATGCTGGCTTAATAGCATTGGGATTGGTACCTATCAATTCATTGGTGCCAACCGTGCAAGTTTCTGGTCTTTCAGTATTGTCACGCAAAGTGATGCAAGGAACGCCCATTATTGTAGTTTCCTCAGTTATACCCCCCGAATCGGTAATGACCGCTTTACAATGCTTCACCATATAATTGAATTCAAGATAACCCATTGGGTCTACAATGTGCAGATTAGGTGCCTTTATGTCTAAATCATTAAAGATTTTCGCTGTGCGAGGATGGATCGGAAATATAACTGGAAGACTATGAACATTGTTGAGAATCTCGCTCATCGTTCTTTTGAGTTTGCCTCCTTCATCCACATTGGCAGGACGATGCATTGTAAGCATCAAATATTCATTTTCTTTCAGCCCCAATTGGACGAATACTTCTGGTTGACGCAATTTATTTATATTGGCAAGCAAAGTATCAATCATCACATTACCAACAAAATGAATCTGTTCCGGCTTAGCACCAGAATTTCTAAGATTGGTATTGGCAACTTCTGAAGTTGTGAAATACAAATCAGCCAAAGCATCTGTCACCATTCGGTTGATTTCCTCTGGCATAGTCAAATCCCAACTCCTAATACCAGCCTCAATATGGGCTACTTTAGTACAGAGTTTTTTTGCTACAATCGAACAGGCCATAGTGGAGGTAACATCACCCACCACTATGACCAAATCTGTTGGGTGCTCTATCAAATCTTTCTCGAAAGCCACCATAATGCCAGCTGTCTGCTCCGCTTGTGTTCCACCACCCACGCCCAAATTAACATCTGGCATTGGAATATTGAGCTCCTCAAAAAATGTGTCGCTCATATTCCTGTCATAATGTTGTCCTGTGTGAACCAAACGAAAGTTTATATTCTTGCCTTCAGCTTGAGCCTTTTGAATAGCATGAATCAAAGGCGCTATCTTCATAAAATTTGGACGCGCCCCTGCAATTATGGTAACTTTCATAAAAAACAGTTTGATAATTATAGTCTTCCGTCCACTATCTTCCTATCAAGCGTGCACTTCACGTCATACACCACATGGTGTTCCTTCAGCAGGCTGAGGATGTCCAAGCCTTCGAACTTCTTGTGGGCAACGGCGGCGATGCAGGCATCGAATTTCTTGTTGGGTAACTCGTTCACCACGTCAATGCCGTATTCGTGCTTCACGATGGCAGGGTTAGCCCATGGATCGTAGACCATGATGTTGAGGTTGTACTCCTTCAAGGCTTTGTAGATGTCGATGACCTTGGTGTTGCGCACATCGGGGCAGTTCTCCTTGAAAGTGAAACCAAGGATGAGGATGTCGCTGTTCAAGACCTGGATGCCTTTCTTCAGCATCAACTTGATGGTCTCCGTAGCCACATACTCTCCCATGCCGTCGTTCATCCTACGGCCTGCAAGGATAATCTCAGGGTTGTAACCGTAACGCTTGGCACATTGGGCAAGATAATACGGGTCCACACCGATGCAGTGACCACCCACGAGTCCCGGACGGAAAGGCAGGAAGTTCCACTTGGTGCCAGCAGCCTCCAACACATCCAAAGTGTCGATACCCATCTTGTTGAAGATCTTGCTCAACTCGTTCACAAAAGCGATGTTGATGTCGCGCTGCGAGTTCTCAATCACTTTGGCAGCCTCAGCCACCTTGATGGTCGGAGCGAGATGCGTGCCTGCAGTAATTACCGAGCTGTACACTTCATTGATGTACTTGCCGATTTCAGGTGTGCTGCCGCTCGTCACTTTTTTGATGTGCTCCACGGTGTGCAGCTTGTCACCAGGGTTGATACGCTCAGGAGAATAGCCGCCATAAAAGTCGACGTTCATCTTCAAGCCTGAGACTTTTTCCACCACGGGGATGCACTCGTCTTCGGTGACACCAGGATAGACGGTGGATTCATACACCACTACATCGCCCTTGCCGATGACTTTACCCACGGTGGTGCTCGCACCCACAAGCGGAGTCAAGTCGGGGTTGTTATCGCTGTCGACTGGTGTGGGAACAGCAACCACATAGAAGTTGCAGTCTTTGATGTCTTCGAGCTTGCAGGTGCATTTGAAGCCATGGTTTTTGATGGCATCCTGCAAGAGGTCGTCAGCCACTTCAAGTGTGGCATCATGACCGCTCATCAAGGCATCCACACGGGCTTGACTCATGTCAAAACCAACGGTGGGATACTTGGTGGAAAAAAGGCGTGCCAAAGGCAGACCGACGTAACCGAGTCCGATTACACAAATTCTTGTCTCTTTCATTGTATTGTGTGTTTTAATTGTTTACAAATTGTTTTTATACCATTCAATGGCTTCATTCAGACCTCTTTCAAAATCATATTCGGGATGATAGTCCAACAAGCGTTTGGCCTTGCTGATATCCGCATTGCTATGTTTGATGTCGCCAGGCCTTTCGGGGCCAAAGATAGGCTCAATATCTTTTCCTAATGCCTTGGTCAAGGTATGATAGATGTCGATGAGATACTCCCTACCACCATAGGCTATATTGAAAACCTCTCCACTAGCCTCATCAGGAGCCAAGCATGCCTTCAAGTTGGCTTCTATTACGTTTTCGATATAGGTAAAATCACGACTTTGCTTACCATCACCGTTGATGGTCGGCCTTTCATCGTTCAATAACATCTTGATGAACTTCGGCAAAACCGCAGCATAGGCGCCATCGGGGTCTTGGCGTCTACCAAACACATTAAAGTATCGCAGACCTATGGTCTTTAACCCAAAATGTTGCGCATATTGCTTGGCCCATTCTTCATCGCAACGTTTGCAGACAGCGTATGGACTAAGCAGATTGCCTTCCACGCCTTCTTGCTTGGGAAGATGGGCTTCGTCGCCATAAACAGATGAGCTCGAAGCATAAACAAAGGCTTTCACTTTGTTCTGTCGTGCGGCTTCAAGCATATTTAAAGTGCCTTGGATGTTGTTTAGGCTATAAAACAAAGGCATCTCAATGCTTCGGGGCACACTGCCCCAAGCGGCTTCGTTAAGCACATAGTCAACACCTTTGCAGGCTTTCATGCATGTGTCAAAATCCTTGATATCGCCTTTGACGAACTCATAGTTAGGATGGCCCACAAATGGATCCACGTTAGACTGCTTGCCTGTACTTAAATCATCGAGACAACGGACTTTGTAGCCTAGTTTAAGAATGGCCTCACAGAGGTTGGAACCGATGAAGCCGGCTCCCCCTGTGACGAGAAAAAGAGAATCTTTTGGAAATTGAAGATTCGAGTACATAAATAGTTGTTATTATAATGAAACGAGCTCCTCCAGCCTTTTCACGCCTTCTCTTCCCAGTTATCGGTGAAGTTGAGCGCGGGGTTGCTGCTGGTGACCTTCACTTCGCTGCGTTTGGCGGCTGTAGCAGAGGTACGTGTCGGGGCTTTCGAAGCATATTCCACCAAGAGCCAATCGCCGTTGTCGAAGTCGATCTTATACTTCCTCTTGTAGAGGGTGGAGCCGCAGGCTCTCAGTTTCGTCTCTTCGACGTGGACGTCTTTTCTGTCGATGACGGGGGCAGGGAATCTGTCGCCCATCGCCTTGGCTTGCTCGATGGTGTTCTGAATCTGATCTTTTACTTTTTCCATGACTATATGTTTTTATGATTTGTTGTTCTTGCTATGCTACTAGGCCACTGTGGCTTTTTCCTGCATCATCTTCTTCCACTTGAGGTAGCCGAACACGGCGATGATGACATACAAGGCATAAAGGCTGGCCTTGAAGGGGATGTCCTTGTAGAAATACAAGGCGCTGGTGACGATGTCGACCACGATCCACACGAACCACTGCTCGAGGTACTTGCGTGCCAAAGCCCAGATGCCCACGATGCTCAAGGCGGTGGTGAAGGCGTCGGCCACAGGGACGTTGGAGTTGGTGAATCGGCTCAAGACGAAATAGATGAGAGCCCAGATCACCAAACCGACGCCCAGCCAGATGAAGGCCATCTTCTTGGGCATGTGACGGATGGGGAGGTCGGCGACCTTCTGCTTGTGACGCATCCAGGCGATGAAACCGTAGACGGTCATGGCGAGGTAGTAGAACTCCATGCCGCAATCGGCATAGAGGCCTTTCTGGTAATATAAGACGATGCCGAGGCTCTGCATCACGAAGCCGACAACCCACATCCAGACGCTGGCCTTGTATTCCAGAAGGATGTAGGCCAGACCTAAGGCCGTGGTGGTAATGTCGAGCCAATGTTGAGATAAGAAGTCCATGTCAATGCAATTTTTGTTTCATCTCTTCCGCCAAGGCAACAAATCCCTTCGCGTCCATTTCCTTCAAGAAAATCAACCCATGCGTGGCACGGATGAGCGGGTGATCGTTTTCGTAGAAGTAGTTCTTCCCAAGGATGAACTGGATATCCTTATAGTTCTTCACCCAGATCTGCTCCGCCAATTCGCTGAAAGGTCCGTCGAAGTCAGGATTGGGAAACTCTGCCTTATATTGGGTCAGATAGCTGTCCCTGAAGGCTTTCTCGAACACGGCGAATGAATTGAGCGACACGGGTACATATACGTTGGCCTCAGCAGGATGGAAGGTCGACCACACGTTGCGGTAGCCGAAGATCCTCAGCTTGCTGAGGTCGGCTTCCTCGCCCCACAGCCTGACGGCCTCGGCAATGCTCTGCATGACCTTGTAGTGCGTGTTGGGACCCTGTCCCTCCGAGTCGATGGCCACGGTGATGACAGTAGGCTTCAGCACACGCAATTGGTTGAGGATGGGCTCAACGTCACGTTGACGGTTGGGGAAGCCTTCCCCATTGCTATAGAAACCGAGCCTAAGATGATGGATATGGTCCAAGGCGGTGCCGGCATAGGCCCAAACGAGCTCCTCTTCAAATTCGCGGATCTCACCTTTGAGCTTCTGGAGCTCGGGGCTGTTGGGTTTGCCTGCCTTGAGGTTTTCTATCTCCGTCGTGAAGCGCGATTCGACATCGGCGACGCTCTTTAGCCCCCATAGCCCTACCGCGTCACGAAGGATGCGATGGCAGAAGCCACGACGCATCTCGTCGGGGTTTTTGCGGGCCACGTTGTCGAGATAATGATGGATGTCTTTCTCCTGCTTGAAACGGTAGCCTCGCTCAAAGAAATCGGGGTAAAGCACCATCTGGATGCGACCTTGATGCAGATAGTCCAAGGTGTCTTCCAAGGCCTTTTGGAGGAATTCATCGGTGACGGAGTGGTAACCCGAGGTCATGATGGCAAAGTGCACCTGATTGGTAGGTGTCCGCAGCTGCCTGTTGATGAAGGGCATGAGACCCAACATGATGTCGTCGTGATGCGGACCAGTGTGATAGATCACCTCGTTCTCGAAGAACCTGGCACCACGCCAGAGCTTGGCTTCCACGGCGGCGATGACCTCTTGCACCCTATCGAGGCTGAGGTCTGGAATGCGGGCGCAACGGGGGTCATTTTGCAGGTCTTCCAGCGTCAGCTTATGGGCATAACGGTCGATAATCTTGCAGAGGCCGAGCACAGCATGTTCGGTCTTCTCAAAGGTCCATGGACCGTCAAAGTAAGTAGGATCAGTTTTGTGAAACATTAATCGCGTTTAAAAATATCCCTTGTATAGACTTTATCGATTACATCATCCAGGCAGGCGTCATACCGATTGGCGATAATGGCTTGGCTCTGCGACTTGAACTTGTCAAGGTCGTTAACCACCAGGCTACCAAAGAAGGTTGAGCCGTCCTTCAGCGTGGGTTCGTAGATGATGACGACGGCTCCTTTGGCTTTGATGCGTTTCATCACACCTTGTATGGAGCTCTGACGGAAGTTGTCGCTGTTCGACTTCATCGTCAGGCGGTACACGCCGATGACGCAATGCTTCTCCTGGGCAGCGTTATACTGTCCTTGATCGTAGTAGTCGTAGTATCCTGCTTTCTTCAGCACCTGATCGGCGATGAAGTCCTTACGGGTGCGGTTGCTCTCCACGATGGCAGTCATCATGTTTTGCGGCACGTCCTCATAATTGGCCAGCAGCTGCTTGGTATCTTTGGGCAGACAGTAACCGCCGTAACCGAACGAGGGGTTGTTGTAATGCGTGCCGATACGCGGGTCGAGGCAGATGCCTTCGATGATGGCCTGCGGGTCGAGGCCTTTCACCTCGGCATAGGTGTCGAGTTCATTGAAATAACTCACACGCAGAGCCAGATAGGTGTTGGCAAAGAGCTTCACTGCCTCGGCTTCCTTCATACCCATGAAGAGCGTGGGCACATCCTGCTTGATGGCACCCTGTTTCAGCAAATCGGCAAATTGATGCGCCTTGGCTTCCAGATCGTGGGAAACCACCTTGCGGATGGCTTCATTTTCCTCGACATAACCCGAAATAGGTTTGGGATAGCCCACGATGATACGGCTGGGATAGAGGTTGTCGTATAAGGCTTTGCTCTCGCGGAGGAATTCGGGCGAGAACAAGAGGTTGAACTTCTTCACGCCTTTGGCGGCATATTTCACGTAGAGGCTACGGGTATAACCCACTGGGATGGTGCTCTTGATGACCATCACCGCGTCGGGGTTGACGCTCAAAACGAGGTCGATGACCTCTTCCACATGGCTCGTGTCGAAGAAGTTCTTCTGCGGGTCATAGTTGGTTGGGGCGGCAATGACGATGAACTCGGCGTCGCGATAGGCTGCGGCGCCATCGAGGGTGGCCGTGAGGTCTAAGTCTTTCTCGGCCAGGTATTTTTCGATGTATTCGTCCTGGATGGGTGACTTCTTATGGTTGATCAAGTCCACCTTCTCGGGAATGACATCCACCGCGGTGACGTGGTTGTGTTGGGCCAACAAAGTGGCAATGCTGAGGCCGACGTAGCCGGTACCTGCTACTGCTATTTTCATAGGTTTTGTTTTAAATGATTGGTAGAGACGCTCGCGTCTCTACAAGATTATTTCCACCCAAACGGATGGCCACTCAACGGCAATTTCGCCATGGGATGATAGTCACCCGTGAGGCCGATGGGCTTGGCATTTCGAATCTCGTAGACGATGTTGATGCAGTTGCGGGCTTCTTCGATGCCGAAACCGCGACCAGCGAGGATTTCCTTGTAGCTCTCGGTATGCAGCTCGGTGAAGCCTTGGCTGAACTCAAACTCATCGCCGTCGATCATGATGGTGCGGTAGGTGCGCTTTTCGCCTTCCACGGCATTGGGCGGCAAGGTGTCGGCGTTGATGCTGAGGAAGTAACGCACACGGGCGCGCTTCAGCTCAAGGTAACCCGCCACACGGTCGTGCGAGGCCACGTGGACGATGTTTTTCTGCACGTCGCCGAAGATCCAACTCAGCATGTCATAGAAATGCACGCCGATGTTGGTGGCGATGCCGCCGCTCTTGTTGATGTCGCCTTTCCACGAGGCATAATACCAATAGCCGCGCGAGGTGATGTAGGTCAGGTCGACATCGTAGATCTTATCCTTGGGACCTTCTTCCACTTTCTTCTTCAAGGCCTTGATTTTGTCGTGAAGACGGAGCTGAAGGATGGTGTAGGCCTTATGGCCTTGACGTTCTTCTACTTTTTGGAGGGCGTCGATGTTCCACGGGTTGAGCACGAGGGGCTTCTCGCAGATGACGTCGGCACCGAGGCGAAGGCCGTAGCGCGTGTGGGCATCGTGCAGGTAGTTGGGCGTGCAGATGCTCACATAGTCAATGTTGGTGCCGCTGTCACGCAACTTGGTGTTGTGACGGTCGAAGAGCTCCTGTTCGGTAAAGAAGGCAGCCTTGGGGAAGTAGCTGTCCATGATGCCGACGCTGTCGCTCTTGTCGTAGGCGGAGACGAGGGTGTTACCCGTGTCTTTGATGGCTTTGAGGTGGCGCGGGGCGATGTAGCCTCCTACGCCGATTAATGCAAAATTTTTCATTATATGTTGTTTTTCTCAATATCCTTAAAGTATTTCACTGTGCCGTATTTGAGCTCGTCGCAGGCGGCATCGTCGCAGACGATGATGCCCTTGGGGTGCATCTGCAGCACGCTGACAGTCCACATCTGGCTGACACCACCTTCGATGGCGTGTGCCAAGGCGCGGGCCTTGCCGTGACCGTTGGCCAGGATCATCACCTCTCGGCTGTCCATGACGGTACCCACCCCCACGGTGAGGGCGGTCTTCGGCACTTTATTGATGTCGTTGTCGAAGAAACGTGAGTTGGCGATGATGGTGTCGGAGGTAAGGGTCTTCACACGGGTGCGCGAAGTCAGGCTGCTGCCGGGCTCGTTGAAAGCGATGTGACCATCAGGGCCGATGCCACCCATAAAGAGGTCGATGCCACCGTAGCTCTTGATCTTGGCTTCATAGTCGGCACATTCTTTCTCCAGGTCTTTGGCATTGCCGTTGAGGATGTTGACATTCTCCTTCTTGATGTCGATGTGCTTGAAGAAGTTGTTCCACATGAAGCTGTGGTAGCTCTCGGGATGGTCCTCAGGGATGCGGACATATTCGTCCATGTTGAAGGTGACCACATTCTTGAAGGAAATCTCACCTTTTTTGTAGAGACGCACTAGTTCTTTATAAGTGCCAATAGGCGTGGAGCCCGTAGGCAGGCCCAGGATGAAGGGTTTCTTGGCCGTAGGCTTGAAAGCCTTGATGCGTTCCACAATGTGGTGGGCGGCCCAACGCGACATGGCGTCGTAGTTTTTTTCGATAATGACTCTCATGATGTATGGTTAATTGAGAATTAGTGAGTAGTTCTGTATTTTTGGATTAGGGATACGAAATCTTCGGTTTCTTGGCGGATCTGCTTGACGAAGGAGACATCGTCAATCTTCCCGACCACAGCCAGTTTTTCGGCTTCGTTGCGGAAGGTGGCGTTTCGGAACTCGTTGTCGTAGTCTTTCTTACGGCTCTCATACACCTGATCGCAGATGAAATGTTGGATGCATATGGCTCTTTCCAAGTTCTCTTGCCACATCTCCTTGGTGAGCACATCGGCATCGTCCTTATAGAGGAACATCAACGAGAAGTAGGCATGACGCATCTTTTCCGCAGGATAATCTTCCCATAACGTATCATAACGGCGATGGATCTCGTCCCAATTATTGAGCTTGCCTTCGCGGATGTCGGCACGCAGCTGGTCGACGTCATCCTCGGGCATGGTCTGTCCGCCAAGGTTAACCCATTTCCGTAGGCGTTTGCCTTTCATTTGATTGACGATGGATTCTATATCCAATTCAGGATGGGTCTCCAGATAATGAAGTAAGTTGGTGACAGCATAATAAGTAATCATGTCGCCATAGGCATGATAAGCCTCCAAAGGCTTGAGGATACGAACTTTACGTTTGCCTTTTTCCATGTGTTCGCCGAAGACCTCCAGGGATTTTACCGTAGTGGGCTCGTTGTCGAGCAGGTTCTTGCCGCATTCACGCAGGTCGTAATATTCGTATTTATTGGGGTCTTCGCCTTTCTTTCGGAGATAGGCTTTGGCGACCCAAACCTCAAGCAGCTTGCGGCCTTCTATGATCTCCTCCACGGTATCGGGGGCAAGGGTCTCAAACTCGATATTTTGGATCTTTCGCTTGCGTTTGTCGCGGCTTACGTATTTTGAGGTGTTGCGAGCGATGGCATACATGTTATACATCCACCAGTAGGCAGGCATGACTTCCAACTCATTGGCCGTCGTATTGTTATTGACAAGGCAGAACGGCAGCATGATGTTGAGCTCGTTGGGGTAGTCGGCCTTCGACAACAGGGTAAAGGAGGCGAACCTCGACGAGTGCTTGATGCTGGAGCAAAGGCCTGGCCAGAAACCACGAGAGGCTACGATCTCGCCATCGGTGGCGCGGCTGTTGTGGTTGGAGCCTATGGTGGCACCGGCGGCCATGTTGCTCTGTCCCATCACACAGGCGGAGATGAGGAAGGAGTTGTTGTGGTGCTGTTCGTGCGAGGGGAAGATAAGGTTGTTCAACACCTCGCAGCACGAGATGGTGGAGTTGTCACCCAACACGGAATTGATCAGGCGGGCGCCATATTTCAGGTTACAATTGTCTCCTAATACGAACCGAGTCGCTGTCACAGAATAGAAAATACGACAACCATAGCCCGTAACACCGTTGACGAGGATGACACCTTCACCAATCTGTGAAGGCTCCTCTTCCGATGAGTTGATGGTGACGTTTTTCAGCTTGCTTGCACCTTTGATGTAACAATGTGATCCCACCTTGGCATCCTTCAGGATCCAGCAGTTCTTGATGACACATGACTCGCCCACGGTGCCGTAATAGCCACGGTGGAAGTCGACGCTGGCCTGGGTAATCTCTTTTAGTCTTGCTTGCAGCTGGGTGTCGTCGGTATATTTTGCCCAGAGATAGGCATCCGCGGTAATCATGCCATCGAAAGGCATGATTTTACGGCTCCCGATCTCGTTCATCACCTCAAGCCACACGCGCACACTCTCCGGCTCGCCTTCCTTGATGGTACCATTGCCGAACTTGGAGTGGTCGGTGGTGGAGATTTCCTGAATATTGAAGAGTATGGCACGGTCGCCGATGATGTAGTTGGCCATGTAATGCACGTCGTGGATGGCTACGTCGTCACCGATATCGCACGAGATGATGCTGCTGTCGGTGATGCCGATGGGCACGCGCAGGTCGTGGTACTGCAATACGTTACGCGTCACGCGACCGATACGCACCATGCCAAAGAAGTGGTTGTTGCGCACCATATTGGTGTCAAGGTGACGCCAGCCGCCTTCGGGTTTCTTCACCTGTTGGTTGCGGTAGTAGTATTCGTCGTGACCGTCGTGCAAGTACTTCTCATCGATGAAGTTCTTGTAGATCCGGTCGTAGTCAATGATAGTTACTTTGTCCATTTATCTGTTTTTGTACATGTCGTCGTAGTACTTCTGATAGTCACCGCTGGTGACGTTGTCCATCCATTCCTGGTTGTCGAGATACCAACGGACCGTCTTTTCAATGCCCTCTTCAAATTGCAGGCTGGGCTCCCAACCCAGTTCTTTCTGGAGCTTGGTCGAGTCGATGGCATAGCGCATGTCATGTCCGGCACGGTCGGTGACGTAGGTGATAAGGTCCATGTCGGCACCTTCGGGGCGACCCAGCAGGCGGTCCACCGTGTTGATGAGCACCTTGATGAGGTCGATGTTCTTCCATTCGTTGAAGCCGCCGATATTGTAGGTTTCGGCCACCTTACCTTCGTGGAAGATGAGGTCGATGGCACGAGCATGGTCTTCCACATAGAGCCAGTCGCGCACGTTCTCACCTTTGCCGTAGACGGGCAGCGGCTTGCGGTGACGGATGTTGTTGATGAACAGCGGGATCAGCTTCTCAGGGAACTGGTACGGGCCGTAATTGTTGGAGCAGTTGGTCACCACTGTGGGCATGCCGTAGGTGTCGTGGAAGGCGCGCACGAAGTGGTCGCTGCTGGCCTTGGCGGCGCTGTAAGGGCTATGGGGTTGGTATTTCAAATCTTCGGTGAAGAACTTGCTGCCGTAGGCCAGATGGTGCTGTCCGCTGCTGGCCTTGGTGCTGAAGGGCGGCATGATGCCTTCGGGGTCGGTCAGCTCCAGGGCGCCATAGACCTCATCGGTGCTGATGTGGTAGAAACGTTTGCCTTCCCATTTCTCAGGCAAACTCTCCCAATAGAGTTTGGCGGCCTGTAGCAGGCTCAGCGTACCCATCACATTGGTCTGAGCGAAGGTGAACGGGTCTTTGATGGAGCGGTCCACATGGCTCTCGGCGGCGAGGTGTATGATGCCGTCGACGTGTTCGTCCTGCATCAGCTTGTAGACACCCTCGAAGTCGCATATGTCCATCTTGACGAAGCTATAATTCGGCTTGTCCTCGATGTCTTTCAGGTTAGCGAGGTTGCCGGCGTAGGTCAGCTTGTCGAGGTTGATGATCTTGTATTCGGGATATTTGTTGACGAAGAGGCGGACGACGTGGTTGCCGATGAAGCCTGCGCCTCCAGTGATGATGATTGTACGTTTCATGGTTGAAGCTATTATTCGTTTCTATGCGGATGCGTTAAGGTATCGGAAGTGATCTCCGACTTGTATTCATCGATGACCTTCAGCAGGTATTGTCCATATTGGTTCTTCAGCATGGGCTTGGCCAGTTCGCGCATCTTCTCTTCGCTAATCCAGCCATTGCGATAGGCGATGCCTTCGAGGCAAGCAATCTTCAAGCCTTGGCGTTTCTCGATGACTTCCACGAAGGTGGAGGCCTCCGAGAGGCTGTCGTGTGTTCCTGTGTCGAGCCAAGCGAATCCACGACCGAACACCTGTACCTTCAGCTCGCCGTCTTCAAGGAAGCGTTGGTTCACCGTGGTGATCTCCAACTCTCCGCGTGCCGACGGTTTGATGTTCTTTGCTACTTCGACAACCTTGTTGGGATAGAAATAAAGTCCCACCACGGCATAGTTGCTCTTAGGCTCTTTGGGTTTCTCCTCGATGCTGAGGCAGTTGCCTTGACGGTCGAACTCGGCCACGCCGTAACGCTCTGGATCGCTAACCCAGTAGCCAAACACGGTGGCTTTTTTGTTTTCCTCGGCGTCTCTGACGGCATTACGAAGCAGGCTGGTGAAGCCGCTACCGTAGAAGATGTTGTCGCCCAATACGAGGCAAGCGCAGTCGTCGCCGATGAACTTCTCGCCGATAATGAAGGCTTGGGCCAGGCCATCGGGTGAGGGCTGTTCGGCATACTCGAAGTGGACGCCGTAGTCGGAGCCGTCGCCCAGCAGACGCTGGAAGCCAGGCAGGTCATACGGGGTGCTGATGATGAGGATGTCGCGGATGCCTGCGAGCATCAATGCACTGATGGGATAATAGACCATCGGCTTGTCGTAGATGGGGAGCAGCTGCTTGCTGACGCCCTTAGTGATAGGATAAAGACGGGTTCCAGAACCGCCTGCTAATACGATACCTTTCATTTATCTGTTGTTTTTAATATCCATTGGGGTTGTTACGTTGCCAGTTCCATGAGTCGCGGCACATCTCCTCGAGGCCATACTGAGCCTTCCAGCCCAGCTCGCGTTCCGCCTTGGTGGGGTCGGAGTAGCAGGTGGCGATGTCGCCCGCACGTCGCGGCTTGATGCTATATGGGATCTTGATACCGTTGACTTTTTCAAAAGTCTTTACCACGTCAAGCACTGAGTATCCATGTCCAGTACCAAGGTTATAGATAGCGCAGCCACATTTGCGTTCGATAGCCTGCAAGGCCGCCACGTGGCCTTTGGCCAAGTCAACGACATGGATGTAGTCGCGGACACCTGTGCCATCGGGAGTCGGGTAATCATTGCCGAACACGCCTAACTCAGCACGTTTGCCCACGGCCACCTGGGTGACGTATGGCATCAAATTGTTAGGGATGCCGTTGGGGTTCTCCCCTATCCTACCGCTCGGGTGGGCGCCGATGGGGTTGAAATAGCGCAGCAGTACGATGTTCCATTCCTTGTCGGCCTTCTGCATGTCCATCATGATTTCCTCGAGCATGCTCTTGGTCTGGCCGTAAGGGTTGGTACAATGGCCTTTGGGACATTCCTCTGTGATGGGAATGATGGCTGGGTCGCCATATACCGTAGCTGAAGATGAGAAGATGATGTTCTTGCAGCTGTGTTGGCGCATCACGTCGAGGAGCGTCAGCGTGCCGCCGATGTTGTTTTCGTAGTATTCCCAAGGCTTTTCCACGCTCTCGCCCACGGCTTTCAGCCCAGCGAAGTGGATGCAGGCATCGAAGTGATGGGCTCCCATCACGCGGTTGAGGCCTTCGCGGTCGCGGATGTCGACTTCATAGAATGGGATCTCCTTCCCTGTCAGCTCTGCCACGCGCTCGAGCGACTTGCGGTTGCTGTTGCTGAGGTTATCGACCACTACCGTGTCGTGGCCTGCGGCGTTGAGTTCAACCAAAGTATGGGAGCCGATGAAACCGGCACCACCTGTGACTAATATTTTCATAATGAGTTTACTAACGCTATTTCTTCTGCATCAAACCGATACAGGTCATAAATCAAATTATCAATCTTTTCGGGAGCTTCTTTATCGCCTTTTAATGCTAGGTCCACAAGAACAGAAAGTTGTTGGTTCTGCTTTGGCGTGATCTTCGGGAAAGGCAAAGCAGATAGGTTGCCTTTTAGAATCTTGAGGTCGTTGAACCGTTTGATGTAGATATAATTGAACAATGCTGAATTGAGGAACGCCAGCACAGTCTTGATGCTCATGCCGTCTACCTCAGGAATGAGGATGTTAGCGCTATTGAGGAAAAGGCGCTGCTTGTCATCGTAGGTGAAACAAAGGCGACTCGACACGAACTTATATACTAGTTTCTCCTTGGCGCGATAGAATTCGTCTTTGGCACACTGCTGGAAATCGGCACGGTTGTATTTGATATAACGGCTGGCTTTCTTCAAACCATATTTGACAACATCCTTGCCAGTAAAAATGGGTTCCAAGCCTTTGCGCGGATAGTCTTTCAATACTTTGGCATTATTGCCAGTGATGATACCCAGGGCCCATTGGCTGTGCGACAAGTCATCGTGACGCAAACGCTCTGCCTTGTCGAGGATGGCCTCCACTTGGTCGTTAAGCATGGGTATGGCACAGAAATCATCCTCGAGTGGCACATACTCTTTCCTCGATACTTCATTGTTTGCACCATACACCACATAATTCTGACTTCCGAAAACAGGTTTTTTACTAACCTTCAAGCTGATGAAATCAGTAAACACACCTTTGAAGCGTTCTCGATAGCATTTTATGCTTTCTACACGCGTTTCTTGCATCACAAAACGTCGCAAATCCGAATGCACTTTGATTTTCATCGTTGACGATGGCAAAAGGAAATGCTGTATGCCGTTTTTATTCAACCACTTAAACGACTCCGTGAAAAACAAGGACGCCTTTTCTTTCGATTGGACCATTTCAGATGCATGTTGCTTTCCTTTCTCAGTCCCCCATGGAGGGTTGGTGATAATGTAATCAAAACGCATATCGCCCAAAGCGGCAGGGGCGTGCAAGAGGAAATCCAATTGGAAAATCTGCGGATAAATGGCTGATTCGTTATACTTCACCATCAGGTTGGCTTTGGCGATCATGACAGCGAGCGGGTCGTTATCGATACCATAAAGCTGTTCCATTTCAGCATGCTCAACCTTCAACAAGAAGATACCGCTTCCGCAACAAGGGTCAAGGAACTTCTCTCCCTTTAGGACACGAATATCCGAAAGCATCTCTTTGACAATGGCCGGTTTGGTGTAATAAAGCCCTTTCAAGATGCGGCTGCCCTCTGCCGTCAATGACTGGTAAACATATCCCATCCAGTCATCCTGCCTGTTTTTCAGTATTTGACGCGGTATTTCAAGGTCGATTCGTTCATAATGGCTGTACTCATCGAAGAAACGGCGCTTGTTTTCCTCGTTGACCTTGTTATGTTCCAGATAAGAAGCACAGAGACTGAAGATCAGGCTGTCAATTGGACAGTCTACCAATTTCAAATCTTCGACAAAACGAGGCAAACTCCCTGCCAAAACATAGCCCTCTGGAGTAATGATTTTCTGCGAACGGCTCTTGTTAGCCCTCCGCATCAGGCGACCGTCACTGCCATTTTTCAGCTTGTCCCAGTTCCTTTTTGTTGCCTTTGAAATGAAAATGTTTGCTTCCGTCATGATACAGCTTCGCCTCCTAAGTCACACCAAGAATACTTAATGGACTGTAATTCAATCATATACAAAACCGCCTAATACGGCATATTAATCTTGCAAATATAAGAATTTATTAGGTTTTGCAACTATTTTATTAATAAAATAAACAAGGGGTGTTTTTCATGCGTTTTTTACCTATTTTTGCCTCATTAAAACTCAAGGTAATGATTCTTTGTTTGGAAACTGCGACCCCTGTTTGTTCGGTCGCACTCAACTCGGCTTGTTGTACGTTGGCCATGCGCGAAACGGAAGGACAAAATGCTCATTCTGAAAAAATTACAAACTTCATCAAAGCCGTGATGGAGGAGGTAGGCATCGATTACTCGAAGTTGGATGCCGTGGCCGTGAGCCAAGGTCCGGGTTCTTATACGGGTTTGCGCATCGGAGTAAGCACGGCCAAAGGCATCTGCTATGCCGCAGACCTGCCATTGATGGCCATTGACACCTTAGAAGCCATGGCACATGGCATGAAGGAGAAACTGGGAAGCCAAATTGAGCCCGACGACTTGCTTATCCCCATGATTGACGCTCGCCGCATGGAAGTGTATGCCTCCGTCTTCGATGCCAACTTGAACAAAATCAACGATACAGCTGCTTTGGTCATCGATGAAAACTCGTTCGAAGACCTGAGAAAAGACCATCGGCTCTGGCTCTTTGGCGATGGTGCACCCAAGCTGTGCGAATTATTTGAAAATCAAGAAAACATAAACATAGTCAAAGGTTTTAAACCTTCCGCATCTTATATGCGTGTCTTGGCAGAGCAGGTTTTACAAAAACAGCAGTTTGTGGATGTAGCCTATTTTGAGCCGTTCTATTTGAAGGATTTCATCGCAGGCAAGCCGCATGTCAAAGGATTGTAAGTGAGAAGTTTTTGAATTATGAGTCATGAATAGAAAAGTATTACTGATCACATTGTTGATTGCAGCAAGCATCAATGGCTTCGCTCAACATCTCCATGAACATGACTATCCCGTCATTACAGAGGAACATCCGACCATCCGCGCCATGATGGATGCTGTCTCCGTGGACAGTCTCGAGGCATCCATTTCGCATTTGTGCTCGTATTACAACCGTCGTTGTGACAGTCGCTACATCTATGATGTACAAGATTGGATTTCAGCACGTTATAATAGTCTTGAAGGCATCGACACGGTGATGTTGCACGACTTCAAAATCAACAAGCCGGGCTATCCTGAGGAGACGGGCGACAACGTTATAGCCATCCAATGGGGCATGACGAAACCCGAGGAGTTTGTGATTTGTGGCGCACATTACGACTCATGGAACGGCGACACCGCCGACCCCGACACAGTTCGCGCACCGGGGGCCGACGACAATGCCACTGGAGTTGCAGGCATCTGGGAGACGGCACGTTTGCTCAGTCAGCACAAGTTCGACCGCTCCATCATCTATGCCAATTGGTGCGCCGAGGAAATCGGCTTGATAGGGAGCGCCGCCTACGCCAAGGAATGCGCTGAAAAACAGATGGATATCGTGGGTTATTTCAACCTTGACATGACTGGCTATCTTGAAGAAGGCACCGATATTCACATCCATTTGATTTATGTCAACCGCGACTCTCTGTTGGCCAATTTCTATTACAATTTATGCGATATATACTATCCCGAAATGCCCATACGGCAAAACTGGATGGTGTCGGGCGACAGCGATTTTTCCTCTTTTAACCGTAACGGCTACGCGGCACTCCATCCTTTCGAAGACGTACACAGCTACTCGCCGTATATCCATACGCGACAGGATGTTTTAGGTCTGAGTGTCAACAACTTGGAGCAATCCAAACGCTTTGCTCAACTTAATCTTGGGGCTGTGGCGCATTTGGCTGGACTCAACAACGCTTCGGTCGAAGAACACAAAACGACCGCTGTGGCTTTGTTCCCCAACCCAGCCAAAGACGAAGTCCAGGTTTTGGCTGAAGAAGGTTTGCGTCATATTGTAATCTGCAATCTCCTTGGACAACCCATAATCATCCAAGACTTGAACGGCCAAAACCAATACAAGCTTAACACAAGTGGTTTTATTTCTGGAATATACGTGGTCAGTATTACGACAGAAAAAGGCTTTTCCACCAAGCGTTTGGTGGTTGAATAAACCTACCCGTTGTTTTGAAGGTTTTGAAAGTCTTGGCTTAACCCAAGGCCTTGACACCCGCGTCAATACGCTTGAGCGTCTCTTCTTTGCCCAAGAGTTCCAATATCTCTCCGATGTGCGGGCCTTTTCCAGCTCCCACCACCATCAAGCGAAGACCGTTCATTACGAGACCCATATTCAATTCGTTGGAGGTGATCCAGTTGTTCAAGGTTTCGTCGATATTGGCCAAACTGAAAGGCTCGATACCGTTGATGACTTCCTTCACCTTAAGCATGGTCTCGGCTGAGTTCTCTTTCCAACGTTTCTTCACTGTCACTGGGTCGTATTCGGTAGGTGCTTCAAAGAAGAAGAAACTTTGGTCCCAAATCTCCTTCACGAAGTTAACTCTATCTTTCACAAGGCCAGCCACTTTCACTGCGAAATCGAGCGGCACGTCGAGATTTTTCTCAGCTTTCAGCCAAGCCTGATAATCCTTACCGACCTCTTCGTTCGACTTGCGCATAAGCCATTCGTGGTTGAACCACTTGGTCTTCTCCACGTTGAACTTAGCGCCGCTCTTGCTGCAACGCTCCAGCGAGAAGGCCTGGATGAGCTCCTCCATGGTGAAGATTTCCTGCTCGGTGCCGGGGTTCCAGCCTAACAAAGCCAGCATATTGATGAAAGCCTCGGGGTAGTAACCCGACTGCTTGTAACCCATGGCGGTGTCGCCCGTCTTCGGATCCACCCAATACATCGGAAACACGGGGAAGCCAAGGCGATCGCCGTCACGTTTGCTGAGTTTGCCGTTGCCATCGGGTTTAAGCAACAGCGGCAGGTGTGCAAACTGCGGTGCCTCCCAACCGAAGGCCTCATAGAGCATGACGTGCAACGGCATCGAAGGCAGCCATTCCTCACCACGGATGACGTGGCTGATTTGCATCAAGTGGTCGTCGACGATATTAGCCAGGTGGTAGGTGGGCATGCCGTCGCTCTTGAACAAGACCTTGTCGTCGAGAGTGTTGGTTTGCACACGCACCTCACCGCGGATGAGGTCATGCATGACGATCTCACGGTCCTCAGGAATCATAAAACGAACTGTGTAAGGCGTGCCATCGGCCATCAGTTTGTCGACTTCTTCCTTGCTCATCGTCAAGCTGTTACGCAGATGCTTACGGCTTTGGCAATTGTAAATGAAAGTCTGTTTGTTGGCTTCAGCCTCCTTGCGGTATTTGTCAAGCTCCTCGGCGGTGTCGAAGGCGATGTAGGCGCAGCCTTTGGCCAGCAGCTCGTCGCTGTATTGCTTGTAGAGGTGTTTGCGGTTGCTCTGCTTGTAAGGACCAAACTCACCACCGACATAATCGCTCTCGTCGAACTTGATGCCGCACCAGTCGAGCGACTCGACGATATATTGCTCGGCTCCTGGCACGAAACGCGTTTGGTCGGTGTCCTCGATGCGAAGGATCATTTTGCCACCGTTCTTCTTGGCAAACAAGTAGTTATATAATGCGGTACGCACACCCCCGATGTGTAAGGGACCCGTCGGGCTGGGGGCAAATCTTACTCTGACTTCTTTCATTTTATTGTGAACATTTCGTTTTGAGGCTGCAAAAATAAGTATCTTTTCGCAACATTCCGCTTCTTTCAACGAAATTCACTATTTTTGCAGGTTATTCTATTTTGGATATGTCTGCGCCTAAGCTATTGATAGAAAAGATCGAAGGCTTCACCAAGAAGTACTACCTCAACCGCCTGATACAAGGCGTGTTGGTGGGAGCTGTATTGTGGATCGTCTTCTATTTGCTCATCAACGGGTTGGAATATGTGTCCTGGTTCCCGCCTAAGGGACGTTTTGTTTTGTTTTTGTTTTTATTGGCTGGTAGCGCCTTTGTTTTGGTGTATCATTTTATCATACCGCTCATCAATCTAATCCGATTCCGGAAGAAAATGTCGATAGAACAAGCCTCTGTGATGATAGGTAAGTTCTTCCCGGAAATCAAAGACAAACTGTTGAACACCATTCAATTAAGCGATCTGCTCGACAAATCTTCAGAAAGCGATTTGCTCGTCGCCACCATCGAGCAACGCAGCGCCCAACTCTCCCCTATTCATTTCAGCGACGCTGTCAACTTACGCGGCAACCTAAAATGGCTCGGCTTGTTTTTCGGCACACTTCTTTTGTTGGTTCTCCTCATGGTGTTTTTGCCATCCTTTGCGGTGCAACCCACGCAGCGCATCGTCAACTACGAACAAGTGTTTGAAAAGCCCCTACCCTACCAAGTCGAAATCATACAAGACGACATCGAATCTTGTCAGGGCGAGGACGTCAAATTTGCCATCAAAGTTACGGGCGACAGGATTCCCGATGCCTTCTATGTGAAAAGCAAGCTCGGACAGCAGCTGATGACCAAGACATCGGCCAACGATTTCGGTTATACCTTCAAAAACCTTTTTGACGACCTGTCCTTCCAGGTGGTAGGTGGCGATTATACCAGCCGCCCTCTTCACATCACGGTACATCCCAACCCCGCCCTCCTCTCCTATCGTTGCGAATTGCGATATCCAGCTTACATACATCGCACCAACGAGACCCTTGAAGGCAAAACCCGTCTCATCGTCCCCCAAGGCACATCGTTACGATTCAGCTTCACGACACGCGACACGGAACAGATGACTGTGACCCGTGATACTATGAGCAACCCTCTGATGGCGAAAGATGATGTGTTTGAATACCAGTTTATCGCCGCCCAATCCACCAAATTTGAGATTGGGGTTCAAAACAGCTGGAACCTTACCATTGACCCCCTGCCCTTCTCTGTGGATGTAATACCCGACGCCTATCCTGACATTCGTGTTGAATCGTTCGACGAACAACTTTCTTCCGACGTCTATTTCTCGGGTATTGTTACCGATGATTACGGATTCAGCCGCCTGACATTCAATTGCAAGGTCAAAGAGCCCGTCGAGAAAAGCTTTGTTAAGACGGTACCTTTCGACTCCAAGCAAACCCGTTCTTCGTTTTTCTATCACATGAACATGGACAGCTTGGGCATCCTGCCAGGACAAAACATGGAAGTTTATTTCGAAGTGTGGGACAACGACGGGTTCCATGGACCCAAGTCGAAACGATCCGAGGTCCTCTCCTACTACAAACCCTCTGAGGCTGCTTTAGACAGCATTGCCAACCAAGAGTCGGAGGATATCATGGAACGCCTTTCCGAGAAATCGCATGAAGCCGACAAATTGCAAGATGCTATAGAAAAGATGCTGCAAGACCTCATCCAGAAAAAAGATTTGGATTGGTCGGACAAGGAAAAAATGAAAGAACTCATGCAAAAGCAGCAGCAAATCCAAGAGGAATGGAACAAGCTTCAAGAAGAACAGGAAAAGCTGTCTGATTTCATGAAAGAACATGAGATCACTAACGAAGACCTGATCAAAAAACAGGAACAGATCAACAAATTGTTCGATGAAGTGATCCCTGACGAGCTTCGCAAAATGATGGAGCAAATCGACAAACTCCTTGAAGAAATGCCACGCGAGCAAATGCAGCAGATGATGCAAAACATCAAGAAAAACAACCAGTCGATGCAGGAGCTTCTTGACCGTAACCTTTCTTTGTTGGAACAACTGAAAATGGAAAAAGACCTCAACGACTTGGCCGATAAACTGAACAAACTAGGTGAGGATTTACAGAAGCAAGAATCTGACAATCAGAATAAAGCAGGGGAGGAGACGGACAAAAAATCGGCCGAGGAAGCCAAAAAGGAATTCGACAAAATGATGGATGAACTCGATCAGTTGCTAGATAAAAACCAAGACTTGCAACAGCCGTTCAACCTTGAAAAAGATGAAGAAATGCAGGAAAGCATCGACCAAGACCTCGATGATGCCATGCAAAATGAGGAAACTGGCGACCAGCAGCAGTCGTCACAGCAAAAGCAAAAGGCGGGACAAAAGATGCAGCAAATGGCTAACGACATGATGCAGCAGATGATGATGGGTGGTATGCAACAGATGGCCGAAGACGCGCATTTGCTCCGAATCCTTTTGGAAAATGTAGTCCATGCCTCACATGAACAAGAAGCCCTTATGACAGAAATTGGCAGTATTAGAACCGACGATCCGTCATTGGTGCAAAAAATCATCACACAAAAAGAGATTGCCGATAATTTCAATATCGTTCGTGATTCGCTGCGTAGCATAGCCATGCGACAGCCCACCATACAAAACTTCGTGTTCGACGAGCTACATATCATTGAGAACCAAACAGGAAATGCCATGAAGCATCTCAACGACTTGAAGCTCTCACAGGCGGCACGCCACCAACAAACCGCCATGATGTCAATGAACAATTTGGCGCTCATGCTTGCCGAATCGCTCGAACACATGGAAAACGACATGTCGTCGATGGGCATGGGAATGCCCATGCAAAGCTGCAACTCGAAAAGCGGGCAAGGCAAGAAAGACATGAAAAACATGCAACAATTGCAGCAGCAACTCAGCCAACAGCTGAAACAAATGCAGCAGCAGATGGAGAAGTCGGGACAACAACAACCCAACTCCATGAGCGAGCAGTTTGCCCGCATGGCGGCCGAACAGGAAATGCTACGACAAGGCATGCAGCAAATGCTCAACGACATGAAAGAAAACGGGCAAATAGGTGATGACGGTTTGAACGACATCATCAAAGACATGGAAAAACTAGAAGAGGAGCTGGTGAACAAGAAGATCAACCGCCAAATGATAGAACGCAGCCAAAGGATTGAAACCAGGATGCTGGAATCACAAAAAGCCCAAGAAAAACGCGAACAAGAGGAAAAGCGCAAATCGAATGAATACAAGGGCTCACAGTTTAACAGAAAGGTGGACGAGCTCTTGTTTAAGGAAACGCTGAAGAAAAACCAAGAATTCCTAAAAACCCATCCGATTGAATACACACCCTACTACAAGGACAAGATCAACGACTATTACATAAAGAAAAACACACATTGAAATGATTCGATTCAACACTTTGGATGTGGCAATGCCCCCCATCGACTCACAACGCGTCAAGACATGGATAGAAGAAGTGGCAGAAAGACATGACAAGACGATAGGGGAGTTGTATTACTATTTCTGTAGTGACGAGAAACTATTGGAAATCAACAGGGAAAGACTTGGTCATGACTTCTACACCGACATTGTCACCTTTCCGCTGACCGATTGTGAAACGGTGCTTTCCAGTGAGTTTTGCATTAGCATCGAACGCATCCAAGACAATGCGGAGACTTTTGGCCGCAGCTATGAGAGCGAGTTGCACCGGGTCATCATCCACGGTGTGCTGCATCTCATCGGCTTCGATGATCTTACCGATGAGGAAGAGAAAGAGATGCATGAAAAAGAGGAAGAAGCCTTGAAATTATTATTTAATTAAGTGATTATCAAAATATTAAACATATTGTTTCCCGTGAAACATTGACAAAAAGATGTATTTTGAACCTTACGATATCATTGTTGTAGGAGCAGGCCACGCCGGGTGCGAAGCTGCGGCTGCGGCTGCCAATATGGGAAGCAAAGTCCTGCTCATCACCATGGATTTGCGCCTGATGGCCTCCATGTCGTGCAATCCTGCCATGGGCGGTATCGCCAAAGGACAGATTGTGCGTGAAATTGACGCCATGGGCGGTTACTCAGGCATCGTGTCGGATCGGACCATGATCCAATTCCGTATGTTAAACAAATCCAAAGGTCCTGCCATGTGGAGTCCACGTTGCCAAAGTGACAAGATGATGTTCTCAGCAGAATGGAGAAGCCTGTTGGAGAAAACACCCAACGTGGACTTCTGGCAAGATATCGCTATAGGTTTATTGGTAGAAGGCGACCGGATCAAAGGCGTTAAAACTAGGATAGGAGGAGATATCGAAAGCAAAGCTGTGATCCTGACCAATGGCACTTTCCTCAATGGATTGATTCACATAGGCGAACAGCACTTCCCAGGAGGTAGGATGGGAGAAGTGGCAAGCCATGGCATCACCGAACAACTAAAAGACCTTGGATTTGAAGCCAAAAGGCTGAAAACAGGTACTCCGGTAAGAATCGATGGACGTACTATTGATTTCAGCAAACTCATAGAACAAAAAGGTGACGAGGAAGTGACCGGGTTTTCATATCTGGAACCTTTCAGAATAAAAAAACAAAGAAGCTGCTGGATCGCACATACTTCTCTTAAGGTCCACGAAACGCTCAGAAAAGGATTCAAATATTCCCCCATGTTCAACGGACGAATCCAAGGCGTGGGACCAAGGTATTGCCCAAGCATTGAAGACAAAATAGAACGTTTTGCGGGCAAGGATAGTCACCAACTCTTTGTTGAACCCGAAGGATGGACGACGGAAGAATACTACCTGAACGGATTCAGCTCCTCATTACCAGATTATATACAATACGAAGCCTTGCGACAAATTGAGGGATTTGAGAATGCAAAGATTTACAGACCGGGTTATGCCATCGAATACGACTATTTCCCACCAGAACAATTATTCCATTCTCTAGAAACAAAAAGAATGCATGGGTTATATTTCGCAGGTCAAATCAATGGCACAACGGGATATGAAGAAGCAGCTTGCCAAGGCATGATGGCAGGAATCAATGCGGCTTTATCGATCAGAGACGAAGAACCCTTAGTACTATCGAGAACAGAAGCATATATTGGCGTCCTCATCGATGATTTAATAACGAAAGGTGTAGACGAACCGTACAGAATGTTCACCAGCAGGGCAGAATACCGTATCTTATTAAGGCAAGACAATGCAGATGCAAGACTAACCGAAAAAGCCTATAAACTAGGATTAGCGACAGAAGAACGCTACACGAAATACAAAAATAAACAAGCTAAAGTAGAAGGTATTAAACAGGTGTTAAACGAGACTTATGTCTATCCACAAGAAATTAATATGCTTCTCGAACAAAAAGGGAGCTCCAAGATAGAGCAAAAACTCAAATTGTCTTATGTCTTATTAAGACCACAGATCAACCTATCAGAATTGATCGAAAGATTACCACAACTAGAGGCGTATAGAACACAAGATCGATTCGAAAAAGAATGTCTAGAAGAAGCAGAGATAGAAATTAAATACGACAGTTACATACAAAAGGAAAACGAGCTAGCGGAAAAGCTAAATCGACTCGAAAACGTAAAACTACCCAAAGATTTTGATTACCATTCTATACAATCATTATCATACGAAAGCCGCGAAAAGCTGAATCGATATAAACCACAAACGCTTGGACAAGCGTCAAGAATTAGCGGTATTTCACCAGCTGATATCAACGTATTAGCCATATTTTTAGGAAGATAGAAGAATTGTTCCACATGAAACACTGAGAAAACATGAATAAAAAATGTCCCTGGTGCGGATCAGAAAAAGCACAAATCCACTTATGGCTCAAAGATGAGTTTTTAACGAAAGAGGACTTCCAAATCTATGAATGCCTCCAATGTGGATTGCTATATACGGAACCTAGACCTGATAAAGAGAAGATTGGCCAATACTACAAATCAGAGGAGTACTACAGTCACCAAGAGAACACCAAAGGCTTTATCCCAAAAATCTACGAAACGGTCAAATCCATCAACCTCAAGAAAAAATACAAAATAGCAGCAAACAAACACGAAGCAGGGAAAATGCTCGACATCGGATGTGGGGTAGGAGATTTCATCCAAATGATGGAGAAAAAAGGCTGGGATTGTGTTGGTGTTGAACCTTCAGAACAAGCAAAGTCCATCGCGACAAAAAGGATAAAAGCCAAAATGATAAACCCAGAACATTTGGCTGAACTTAAAGAGGATGAATACGACTTGATCACCATGTGGCATGTATTGGAACACGTAGACAATCTAAAAGAGGAGATCGGACAACTGGAAAGACTATTGAAAAAGGGTGGTAAGCTAATCGTAGCAGTCCCAAACTTTAAATCTTACGATGCCCAATACTACAACACACACTGGGCCGCGTACGATGTACCCAGACACTTAAATCATTTTTGCAAAGAATCAATTATTAAGATTTTTAAAAAGACAAACCTGGATTTAATAGGATATGACAAGCTAATCTGGGATGCATATTACATTTCTTATATGAGTGAAATGTATCTAAGACACAGATTTCCAATGATAAAGGGGGCTTTCAGAGGGCTTGTCTCAAACTGGAAAGCAAGAAATTCAGGGGAATGGTCAAGCAAAGTATACGTTTTCGAGAAAAAATGATGAAATCAAAAATTTGACCGTTTTTAGCGAATATGGAACACTTTTGACCATAAGAGGAACAAGGAGACAAAAATCGAAAAAAAAGCGAAGAGCGAGGTTGTTTTTATAAATAACTCACAATCAGAGCAAAACAAACAAAAAATGAAAAAGATGAAGAACACCGTGAAAAAAACAGGAAACGCATTTTGTTACCTGAGCATAGCTTTGGCCATAGCTACAGGTTTGTTCTTCTATCTATCATTAAAAGAAGATAGGATTCAACAAAAAGTCCAAACCTCAATAGAAAAGATGGACCGGGAGATGGGAAGGTTGATCGAAAAGGGGTTAAATCACGAAGAGTTAGAAAAAAAACAAACGGGTCTGTTTGTCTTCATGAATGACACGCTGGTATTTTGGAACCAAAATGAGGTAAACCCAAAACTGGTTAAAAGAAAAGTCAAAATCGGACATGATACAATATGTCATCTTTTCTCTGGTAATTATTATTTAAAATCCTATGAAAGCGGTGCGATGACCTACTACATCTTCAACATGGTCAACACAACCTATCCCATCAACAACCGCTACTTCACAAACAAAAACAAAGCTTTACCCCAATACATAGAAGCCGATATTTCACTCATAAGCAACAAAGAAGGAAAGACACTGTATAACAGCAGCGGTAAAGCTTTGGCACAATACCAAATCACAAACAAACCAAGGATCAAAGAGCCTTTCCGCTATTTGTGGCCATTGCCATTTCTACTATTGTTGATAATCGGATTAATACTTAACACTAAAAGGAAGTCTAAAAGCTTAATCAGAAACAACAAAAAAACATATGCGATAGAGATCGGTATCGGTGCCATACTATTGCTATCTATTATTGCTACCATTATTTACGATAAAACGGTGTCAAAACGCGAAAATGAGGAAATGAAAAGGCAAGCAGAGAGATTGCTGGAAGAACGGGACCAGGAATTTGAAAAAAGCTTTACCAATTTTTCTCAACTCATAAAAATTGATACGAACATAAGGGAGATGCTGTTTGCTGAAAGCAACATTTTGGCAGATGTTATATTGGGCTATTCAAAAGAACTGCTTTTCGATGAGGTAATGAAGCCCTATAACACTACATTGACACTCTGCTCGCCAGAAGAAGAAATCACCATACAACCAGAAGGATACATAACACCATGCGATAAGTATTTTCAAGATAAATTAGCCAACACGAAGCACAGTAAAGTAGGAGAGGGATTATATTTTATGGATTACTATACATTTGACCCTAACTACCTTGGAATCATAAACATCGCATCAAAAGATTCATTACAACAAAAAACACTGTATTACGAGTTTTACAAACCCATAACACCGGAAAGCTTCGGTTTCCCAAAGCTATTAAAGGCAGGCAAGGGTCAAGAAACAAACGATTACTCGATAGCAAACTATAGAAACAACCAACTTGTTTACAAGAATGGAAAGTACATTTACCCAACGCTACTCAATAGCTTAAATGTTGAAGATCGAACATACACAAACAGCCATAAGTACAAACACTATGCTATAAAACAAGATGACGATAGCATTCTAGTAATCAGCACACCCCGAAAAAGCTGGTCAGAGATAACAGCCCCATTCGCATTGATATTCCTTGGGCTTGCAATAGCATATTTGGCAATTGTATGGATTATACGTCCTAAAGAAAGACGTAAATGGCATGACAGAAGTTTTCGACAAAAACTACAAACGATCATCCTATCAACACTAGGCATTTCATTCTTGGCAGTAGGACCCGTATCCGTAATATTCATGCGTGGTTTGTATAACCAAAAGACCAAGGCTGCGGAATTCGAGACCACAAGAACCCTGGCATTAGAGATGCGTAATGACTTAGATTTCAACAATCTATTAAGAACGGCTTCCAAAGAAAAATGGGATGAAATCCTCGATCATTACGCCTCAACCTTTTTCACGGACTTGAATCTCTATAAACTCAACGGACAACTATTAGCGACCACACGACCCGAAATCCAAGACCTCAATCTACAAGCACCAATTATGAACGCCGAGGCCTATCAAAATATTCACCGAAACAAAGCCTTATTCTACACACATGAAGAACATCTTGGTGAGGGCAATTACGAATCGGCGTATATTCCAATAACAGACGATTATGGCAACAATTTGGCATATCTTAATACGCCGTATTTCTCCAGTGCCACTGATCTACATAATGAAATCAAGAATTTCGTCCTAACGTATTTGAACATCATTCTAGCTCTCTTTGGAATCGCGTTGATTTTTGTGCTCAGCATCACCAAACGCTTCACACAGCCATTATCATTAATACAAAACAAGCTTGGTGACATCAAAATCGACCAAAAGAATGAGCCCATTGAATGGAAAGGCAATGACGAGATCGGAGCATTGGTAAAACAATACAATCAGTTAATCGAAGAATTGGAGAAAAGTGCCGCCGAACTGAAACGTACTACAGCAGAGTCAGCATGGAGAGGCGTGGCACGCCAGGTAGCCCACGAAATCAAAAACTCGCTCACTCCGATGCGGCTCAGTGTACAAATGCTACAACGCAACATAGAAAACGGAGAAGCAACACCCGAGCAAATACAACGCACCACAAACACGCTCATTGAACAAATCGACGCGCTTTCCGATATCGCTTCATCTTTCTCAACCTATGCCAAATTGCCTGAAAACCATCCTCAGCCCCTGGATTTGGCAGAATTGGTAGGTAACGTGGTGAATCTTTACGACAATTCGGAAAACATCAAGTTCAACTACATATACGACGAGTTGACAGACCATACCTTCAACGGTGACAAGACCAACCTCAATAGCGCCGTCAGCAACCTTGTGAAAAATTCCGTTCAGGCCATTGGCTCTAAACCTGACGGGCAGATTGACGTCTCGCTGAAATCAACAGCAAATGCCTTCATTATCAGTGTAAAAGACAATGGCAAAGGGATCAAGGATGAGGACAAAGGACAAATCTTCTTGCCCAATTTCACCACCAAGACGGGAGGTTCGGGTGTGGGCCTCTCGCTGACCTACAACATCGTGCAAGCTGCTGAAGGAACCATTACCTTTGAAAGCAAAGAAGGGGAGGGGGCTGAGTTTATCATCGAATTGCCAAAAAATTAAAATCAACCCAATATAAAGCGTAAAACAACGTTTTTGAAAGGATAGGAGAAAATGACATGGCAGAAAACAGATTAGGATCCTTGGCGAAGCAAACCGCCATCTACGGCTTGAGCAGCATCATCGGCAGGTTCTTGAACTACATGCTGGTGCCCATCCACACCCATAGGATGGCTGCTGAATCGGGTGGATATGGCATTGTGACCAACCTATATGCCTATACCGCTTTGCTTCTAGTCATCCTGACCTTTGGCATGGAGACCACCTTCTTCCGTTTCTCCAACAAAGAAGGCGTCAACCCCAACAAAGCTTTCTCTACTGCAGGACTTTCAGTCGGTTTCGTCTCACTGGTTTTCCTATTGCTGGTATCCATTTTCCTCCAACCTATTGCTGCGGCTTTAGATTACGCCACACATCCCGAGTTTGTGGAAATCATGGCCATCATCGTGGCTTTCGATGCTTTTCAAGCCATTCTGTTTGCAAGACTGCGTTATGAAAACCGCCCTGTTAAATTCATGGTGCTGAAACTTTCTTTCATCATCATGAGTTTGTTGCTCAACCTGTTTATCTTCTATCTGGCGCCCTATTTGAAAGCGCATTTCCCCGCCATGATAGAATGGTACCAACCCAGCTACCAGGTCGGCTATATCTTCATCGCCAATCTGATTTGTACCGTGTTGGTTACCTTCGGATTCATTCCTGAAATCAAGAAGCTGAAATCCGGAATCGACTTTACGCTATTGAAGCAAATGCTGAACTATACTTGGCCCATCCTCCTTTTGGGTTTGGCGGGTATCCTCAATCAAGTGGCCGACAAGATCGTTTTCAAGAAAATTGTTCCCGGTCTCGAAGGTGAAGAACAACTTGGCATCTATGGCGCCTGCGTTAAGATAGCGATGATCATGGCGATGATTACACAAGCCTTCCGTTATGCTTATGAGCCTTTTGTCTTCGGCGGTCAGCGCGACAAAAACGACAAAGTGCTGCAAGCTAAGGTGATGAAGTATTTCATCATCTTCACATTGCTGGCATTCCTTGCCGTGGTGATGTACATGCCTATATTGAAATATCTTGTCGGTGAAGACTACCACGCAGGTCTGCGTGTGGTGCCCATCGTGATGATGGCCGAGATTTTCATGGGCATCTATTTCAACCTCTCGTTCTGGTACAAACTTATCGACGAGACCTGGTGGGGTGCCATTTTTTCCGCTATCGGTTGTGCGGTATTGCTCGCCATCAACTTCATCTTTGTGCCCCAATACGGTTACATGGCCTGTGCTTGGGGCGGCTTTGCAGGCTACGCCACTTGTATGGTGCTATCTTACTTTGTCGGACAGAAGAAAGCCCCCATACCTTATGACTTGAAGTCGGCATTCCTCTATTTTGCCGTAGCTATCGCCCTGTTTTTCGTCCAAAAAAACATCCATATCGAGAGTACCATTTGGACCTTGGTAATCAATACGGGCCTGCTGCTGGTCTTCTTCGCTTTCATCTGCTGGAAAGAAAAAGACCTGATGAATAGCGTCTTGCATGTAGTGAATAGTAAAATTTTGAAAAAGAAATAGATATGAAACTCAACATCGTCAACACTTCAAATAACCCAATGCCCGCCTACGAGACCAAAAACTCGGCCGGCATGGACCTCCGCGCCTATCTGCCCGAAGGTCCCATCACCCTCGAACCCATGCAGCGCGGCCTCGTGCCGACGGGACTTTACATGGAAATCCCAGAAGGCTATGAAGGACAGGTGCGCCCCCGTAGCGGTTTGGCCCTCAAGAGCGGCATCACCGTGCTCAACTCACCCGGCACCATCGACGCCGACTATCGCGGACAGATCTGCGTCATCCTGATCAATCTCTCCGACAAGGCGTTTGTCATCAATAGTGGCGACCGCATCGCGCAGATGGTCATTGCCAAATGCGAACAGGCCGAGCCCGTGCAGGTGGAAACGCTTACAGAAACCGAGCGCGGCGCAGGCGGTTTTGGTCACACTGGAAAAAACTAAACACAAATGAAAAGAGTATTATTATTGTTGTTGTTGGGTGGTTGTATCACCATAGGCTTCGCTCAAACCATGTCATCGGAATATGAAGGCAAGCCCGACAAGAAAAAGAACGCTACTTATTTCTCGAACGGCTTGCAGAGCAAATACCGCGAAGACACCGAAGGCGCCATCCGCAATTTCGAACAGGCTCTTCGTTATATGCCCAACGATGCCGCTTCCATGTTTGAATTAAGTCAACAATATGTTGATGCCGGGCGCATAGAAGATGCCTTCAAAATGATCCAGCAAGCTGTCAAAATAGACCCGGAGAATAAATGGTATCAGCTGCGCTTGGGACAGTTTTACCGCAATCTTGAACAATACGATGACTTCATCAAGCTTTATGAAGGTCTGACCCAAAAATACCCGGAAGACCCCGACATGCTCAGCGAACTCATCGACATGTACTTGGTTACCGGAAACTACGACAAGGCGATAGACAAGTTGGAGCTCTTGGAAAAACAAGTTGGTCAAAACGAACTGATCACCGAACAGAGGCTCAGCATCCTCAAACAGAAAGGCGACACGAAAAAACTCATTTCAGAACTCGAAAAGCTCATCCAACAAAACCCTGGAACATCACGCTATTACAGCATGTTGGCACAAGTCTACACCGAAAGCGGCAAGGAAAAAGACGCCTTGAAACTGTATGAGAAGATACAAGAAATCAACCCTGATGACCCATACATTAATGTCTCGCTTTTGGAGTTTTACGATAAAAACGGCAATAAAGACAAGGCTTTTGAAGCATTGATTGCCGCCATCCGCAACAAGAAGCTTGACTTGACTACAAAAGCCAACATCTATGATTATTGGATGAACCGAAACCAGGACTCCAAGAACCTCAACGAGCAAGCCAAACAATGCGGATTGGCTTTTAGTGAGACCCATCCGGACGAAAAAATCGGGTATCTCATCTTGGGATCCTATTACATCATCACCGAGAACCCCTCTTTGGCCAGAACCTACTATAAGAAATCTCTCTCCATCGACAGCACCGACTTCATCTCCTGGCAAAACCTCATCATCAGCGAATCACGGCTCAACGAAAACGAAGCCGTACGCGACCATGCCGTTGCCGCCTTGAAGTATTACCCCATGCAGCCTGTGTTTTATTGGTATGCTGGAGTTGCCAATGCGGTGTTGAAAAACGACGAAGATGCCGTAACTTTTTTGGAAAAGGGGAGGAGATACACCACCGATAAGCTGCAGATGGCCAATTTTGATGCTTTCCTTGGCGATATCTACCATGAACTGGGCGAAGAAGAAAAAGCATTCGATGCCTACGATCGAACCTTGCGCAATGACCCTGATAATGCATTGGTCCTTAACAACTACGCCTACTTCCTCGCCTTGAAAAACCAAGACCTGGATAAGGCTTTGGAGATGTCGACAAAAGCCATTGCACTTGAGCCCGACAACCCGACTTATCTCGACACACATGCTTGGGTGCTTTACACAAAAGGCGACTACAAGGAAGCCGAAAAACACATGAAAAAAGCCCTGAAACTATTGAAAGAACCTACCAAAGAATATCGTGACCATTATGATGCCATAATGAACAAACTCGAAAAGAACTGATTTGGAACACATTTTGGAGAAAGACATTCTGTGAAACACCTGACGAAAATAGCATTCCTCGCCCTGTTGCTGGCCTCCACTTCTTGCGCCTCGCGCAAGAAAACCGTTGCGCCCGTTCAACCACAACCCTTCGAATGGCTTACCGCCAACATGGACATCCAGGCTGAGGGCAATGGCATGAACTTCGACGACCTCTCGGGGCAACTGCGTATGCGCAAGGACAGCCTCGTCTGGCTCAGCGTGACTGCCACCTTGGGCGTCGAAGTGTTGCGTGCCAAAGTCAGCACAGATTCTGTTTGGATCGTCAACCGCATTGAGAAGACTTATCTGGCCGAACCCATGAAAAACATCTCCGAAACACTCGGCATTCCGCTCAGCCTTGCTTTATTGCAAACCCTGCTTTTGGACAATAACGAAGGCCTTCCACCCGTTGAGAACCAAACGGTACAATTGAAATCCTTCGTTTGGGGCAATCTGTCCGCCAAAATCAAATACCATAACATCAAACTTGACGAAAAGACCGCCTTCCCACTGAAAATCACAGATAAGATGGAACGCTACCATCTAAAAAAGAAAGGATACTAAGGCTTGAAAAAACTACCTGTCATATTAGTTCTGTTATTGTTGGCCCTTGCCAATCCTATCTATTGCCAAAAGACGAAAGGCAAGTCGAAGAAACAGTTGCAGAGCGAGATTACTTCTTTGCAAAAGGAAATCTCGACGGCCAACCAGCTGCTGAAAAAGACCAAAAAAGACAAGGAGATGACCCTCAACGAAGTCAACCTCCTCGACAAAAAAATCAAGCAACGCGAGCAACTCATCAAAGCGTATAACGAACAGATAGCCGTCCTCGACGAAGAAATCAACGCCGGACAAAACAACATCAAGTCGCTCAACTCCGACCTTAGCAAGCTTCGCAAGGAATACGCCAAGATGCTCACCTTTGCCAACAAAAACCGAAGCAAATACGACAGACTCGGCTTTATCTTTGCATCTAAAGACTTTAACCAGGCTTTCAGCCGACTGCGTTACATCCGAGAGTTCAGCGATGCACGAAAAGTCAAGATGGACCAGATTGCCAGCACCGAACGTCGCATCAGCGGAGAAGTAGAAGCCAGCCAACAAGCTCGCGAACAGCAGGCAGCCATGTTGAAAGATGAAAAGACACAACAAGATGCCCTGAAAAAAGAAAAGGAAGAACTCAACGGACAGGTGGCCAAACTGAAGAAAAAAGAAGGCAGCATACAGCAAGACATCAAGAATAAGCAACAACAGACCCAAAAACTGCAAAAAGCCATCGACGACATCATCGCCGAAGAAATACGCAAGGCCAATGCCGAAGCCGAAAGAAAACGAAAAGAAGCCGAAAAGAAAGCTGCTTCCAACAAAGACAAGGGTAAAACGGCTTCGCCTTCAACCCCGGCTCCAAGCAAGGAGAAGGGCATGGCGCTGACGCCTTCTGAAAAGACCCTCTCTTCCAACTTTGTCAGCAACAAAGGAAAACTGCCATGGCCTGTTGAGCGGGGAGTCATTTCTTCCTCCTATGGCAAACATGCTTCCGTTGTTTCCGACAAAGTCACCGTCACCAACAACGGCATCGACATTGCCACCACCGAAGGCGCCAAGGCTCGCGCCGTCTTCGACGGCGAAGTGGCCAGCGTAGCCAAACTAGTGGGTTCCAATACCGTCGTCATCATCCGTCATGGCGAATATTTCACCGTTTATTCCAACCTTGAAAATGTGACCGTGAAACGCGGCGACAAGGTGAAGACCAAGCAAAACATAGGTACGGTACACACCAACAAAACCGAGAACAAAACAGAACTACACTTCGAGTTATTGAAAGAACAAAGCCGACAAAATCCTTCCAACTGGTTATCGAAATGAAAAGAAAACTTTTGATATTGTCATTATTGGGTTTGATGCTCATGATAGGCTCTTGCAAGACCAAAGACGTGCCAGGCCGTCGCCGCGCACCTCGCAATTGCAATTCATGCACCAAGTGGAGCTATGTACCCCAAGAAGCCATAGATTACGAACTCTTGCACGACAATGAAGGCTGAAGAACTCCAACTTCTGAAACGCTATTTCCCTGAAACAGCCGTGCAAAGAGTAGGCGAAATGTTCAGTCAACGCCGATTCAAGCTGCACTTCAAAAGACCACGTAATTCCAAATTGGGTGATTTTCGTCCTCCCCGCACAAAAAACGGCATTTGCGCCATCACGCTCAATTTGGATCTCAATCCTTATCAAATGCTCATCACCTACGTCCATGAGGTGGCACATTATGATGTGTACCAACAATATGGGACAAGAAATGTTCTCCCCCACGGCCAGGAATGGCAAAGACAGTTTTCAGCGTTGCTATCGCCTTTCATGACCGAAACCGTCTTCCCCGAAGACGTGCTGACAGCATTACGGTTCCATTTGCAACACATCAAAGCCAGCAGCAATGCCGACCAAAACCTGCAAAGAGTGCTCCACAAGTATGACAAGGACTCCGATTCCATGACCACCGTGGAAAGTCTTCCCAACAACGCCAAATTCATGCTCAAAAACGGGCAAGTATTTCAGAAAGGGGAGAAGCTTCGCACCCGCTACAAATGCTATTGCGAGAGCAACGGACGCTGGTATTTCGTGTCGGCCTTGGCAGAAGTCAAAAGGTTGTTATAAACACACTTATGGTGGTATATGTCTCTTCGTTAGAGAAAAAGTTGTATTTTTGCTCGTTCATTACCGCAACGTTTTATGCGCAAGCTGATTACACGCTTTTGTAATTTCATATTCGGGAAACACAAAAACAATACGCTTCCTCGTATTTGGATTTTGGCTGCCGATATGGCCATTGTCTTGCTCGCCTATGTCATCGCGGTGGTCATGGTCTATTTTAACGACATCACCAAGCTGAACCTCATCGTTGATTGGAAACGCATATGGCTGTTCCCGTGTTTTTACCTCGTCTCTTTCCTGATCAGCAAGACCTATGACGGCATGTTGCGCTATTCGGGGTTCAACGACATCCGAAAGATTTTCTTTTCGTGCACGTGGACGTTTATCTTTATTGTGGTTAGCAAATGGGTATTAATAAAACTCTATCATCCTTTTGCCGCCAACTATTATCCCCCTTTTACCATCATCGGCTACCACTATCTGATAACACTGGTGCTGATGATCATCATGCGTTTTACCATACGACGCTTGTACAACGAAGTCTACAAAACCGCCAGCAACAAACAGAACACCATCATTTACGGTGCGGGAGATGCTGGAACCATTCTTTTGAGAACCCTCAGCCAAGACACCAATTCAAGATACAGAATCAAGGCTTTCGTTGATGACGATCAAAAACGCATAGGCTCACAGATCAATACCATCAAGGTGCTCGCTCCGAATGTTGTTCTTTCGGAAGATTTTGTCCAAAGAAACAAGATTGAGGTGATGATCATCGCCATCCCGAGCATCTCGGAAAAACGCAATAGGGAAATCATCGAACAGGGTTTGGCGCTCAATCTTATCGTCAAATCGGTGCCCTCTTTCGACAAGTGGGTGGACGGGAAGATTTCGACCAATCAGATCCAGGACATCAAGATCGAAGACTTGTTGGGGCGCAATCCTATCATCTTGGGAAAGAGCAATGTCGTCCGCGAAATCGACAATAAAGTGGTGCTCGTCACAGGAGCCGCAGGCTCCATTGGCAGTGAAATATGCCGTCAGGTGATGCATTACAACCCTACAAAGCTCATCATGCTCGACCAGGCCGAGTCGCCATTGTATGACTTCCAATTCGAGATGAACAACACGCCCGAGTTCAAGGAAAAACGCGACAAGATGGCGTTTGTGATCACCAATGTGAAAGACCCCGTCCACATGAGACAGGTCTTCGAGTCATTCCACCCGCAAGTGGTGTTCCATGCCGCAGCCTACAAACACGTGCCTTTTATGGAAGAAAACGCTTATGAAGCCGTCTTTGTCAACGTGTTTGGAACCAAGTTAGTTGCTGACCTGGCTACAGAATATGGCGTCGAGAAGTTTGTTATGATTTCGACCGACAAGGCTGTCAACCCAACCAATGTGATGGGCGCCACCAAACGAATCGCCGAAATCTATACCCAAAGCCGACAAGGTTCAACCAAGTTCATCACCACTCGATTCGGTAATGTGTTGGGCTCAAACGGTTCCGTAGTTCCCTTGTTCCAAAAGCAAATCGAGCAAGGAGGTCCCATCACCGTCACCGACCGTCGCATCACCCGTTATTTCATGACCATCCCCGAAGCCTGCAGCCTCGTTTTAGAAGCAGGGTCTATCGGAGAAGGCGGCGACATCTTCGTCTTCGACATGGGAGAAAAAGTCAGGATTTGGGACCTAGCCGAAAAAATGCGTCAACTGGCACACCGCCCCGAAGTCGAAATCATTGAAACAGGCCTCCGCCCCGGTGAAAAACTCTATGAAGAAGTGCTGGCCAACGAAGAAAACACCATCAAGACCGAGAATGAAAAGATCATGCACGCCGTGGTGAGAAAATATGAAACCAAAGAGGTGGACGACATGATTGAGACGTTACGTAACGAACTTGCCACCAGCGACCCGATGAGAATCGTTGCTCAAATGAAAGTCATCGTGCCCGAATTCAAAAGCAATAACAGTATCTTCAGCCAGTTGGACAAATAAACCGAAATGTATACTTTACTCACCGACGCCTTACATCGCATCGCGTACGCCACCGATGCTTCAGCCTATCGTGAAATACCACAAGGCGTGGCATTCCCAGAAAACGAACAGGATATTGTCAATCTCATTGAGGAAGCACGCAAACAAAAAACCCATCTCATTCCGAGAGCTGGCGGCACTTCCATCGCCGGCCAAGTGGTGGGCAACGGCATCGTGGTCGACATCAGCAAGCATTTCAAGAAGATTCTGGAAATCAACCAAAAAGAACGATGGGCAAGGGTGCAACCAGGGGTCGTTCTTGATGAATTGAACCTGGCACTAGAGCCTTATGGGCTTTTCTTCTCACCCGAAACCTCTACGAGCAACCGCTGCTGCATTGGCGGCATGTTTGGCAACAATTCCTGTGGCTCACATTCATTGGTATACGGCAGCACGCGCCATCATGTCTTGGAAGCCCGCGGTGTGCTATGCGATGGTAGCATCGAAGTTTTCAAAGCCTATACGACCCTTGAACTGCAAGACCGTTTTGGCGAACGCTTTTGGGAAACCGAATCCGACCTGCTCATACAAAACATCTATGCCCAACTCATTCGTTGGGCCTTGGATGACGAAACGGTCCGGCTGATTGAGGAGAACTATCCTGACAAAAGCCTACAACGCCGTTCCTGCGGTTATGCCATCGACGAGGTTATCGAAGACCTGCACAACGCTTCCAAGCCATTTGAACAACGTTCCATCAATCTTTGCAAAGTGCTGGCAGGCAGCGAAGGTACTTTGGCCTTCATCACCGAGATCAAAGTCGACCTCGATCCGTTGCCACCCAAGGAAAAAATGGTGGTATGCGCCCATTGCGACTCTTTGCAAAAAAGCTTTTTGGGCAATCTCGTTGCCTTGAAATACCATCCTACCGCTGTCGAGCTGATGGACCGCAACATTCTAGAACTCAGCAAACAGAATGTAGAGCAACAAAAAAACCGTTTCTTCGTGCAAGGCGACCCTGCCGCCATCCTCATCATCGAATTGCGTGGCGAGACGAAAGCCGAAATCGATGCCATCGCCGACGAACTCGAAAAGGCATTAATGGAAAACAACGAGAAGTTGGTTTATGCCTGTTCACGCGTCTATGGCTCCGAGATCAGCAAGGTGTGGAGCCTGCGTAAGGCAGGTCTGGGCCTGCTTACCGGCATGAAAGGCGATGCCAAACCCATCGGCGTCATTGAAGACACAGCCGTGGCACCCGAGAAACTGCCCGCCTATATGGCCGACTTCGCGGCGATGCTTGATAACCTCGGCTTGAGTTGTGTCTATCACGCCCATATCAGCACGGGCGAGCTGCACCTGCGACCCATCATCAACATCAAGGAAGCGGAAGGCAAACGAAAGTTCCGCGAGGTGGCCTACCAGACCGCCCTGCTGGTCAAGAAATACAAGGGCTCGCTGAGCGGCGAACACGGCGACGGCCGTTTGCGTGGCGAGTTCATCCAGTTACTCTATGGTGACGAGGTCTACGCCTTGATGCAAGACCTTAAAAAATGCTGGGATCCCAAACAAGTCTTCAACCTGCACAAGATTGTCGACACCCTGCCCATGGATAGCATGTTGCGCTTCGATGTGGAGCAACAATATGCCATCGAGAAAGAACTTGGCGAGGGTAAGACCTACTACAACTGGAAGGCGGCCTTCGACGAATGCAAGGTGGAAGGTGCCACGGGAGCCAAAAACCAGCTGCATGCCCTGATGTGCAGCATAGAGCAATGCAACGGCGCCGGCGATTGCCGCAAGTCGAACCTCATTGGCGGCACACTCTGTCCCGCCTTCAAGGTCAGCGGCGACGAGACCAAGGCTACCCGTGCTCGCGCTAATGTGCTTCGCGAAATCCTGACGAGAGGGTGGGGGAGTGAAGCATTCTCTCAAGCCCTCAACAAAGACAAGAGCATTCTGAAATCGGAGGAGCTAGCCGAGGTGTTGGACAGCTGCCTGGCTTGCAAAGGCTGCCGCAGCGAGTGTCCCTCCAACGTCGACATGACCCGTCTACGCTCCGAGATCTTACAGCACAAATACAATGTCAGCGGCATGCCTTTGCGTTCCTTTGCCGTGTCAAGGATGGCCACGGTGGAGCAATTCGGACATCTCGTCCGGCCTATTTATAATTTCTTCGCCTCTTGGAAGTTCTCGTCAAACATCATCAAGCGTATCATCAAGTTCTCCACCGAGAGAGACATCCCGACGCTCAGCCGCATGACAATGCGCAAAGCCGTAAAACAGGAATGCAGAAAACACGCAGGGCAAGCCACCAAAGGCAAGGTTTTCCTCTTCGCCGATGAGTTCACCAACTTCCAAGAAGCAGAGCTAGGCCTCACTTTTGCCCAATTGTTACTCCGACTGGGTTATGAAGTCGAAATCCCGAAACATGTAGAAAGCGGCCGCGCCGCCATCTCGAAAGGCAACCTCAAGCTGGCCAAGAAGTTCGCCTTGAAGAATGTCAACCTGTTGAAAGATATGATTTCGGAAGAGACTCCTCTCGTGGGCATTGAGCCCTCATGTATCCTAAGCTTCCGCGACGAATACCCCGATTTGGTGCCTGCCGAACTGCGCCGTCAAGCCCAACAATTGGGTCGAAATGCCCTGTTGTTCGACGAATTCATCATGCGTGAGGTGAAGGCCGGACGTATCGTTGCCGACGACTTCAAGGCTGATGCCGTTGAGATATGGCTCCACGGCCACTGCCATCAAAAAGCCTTGGTGGGAACAGAAAAAACGGTGGCAGCCTTACAACTAATAAAAAACGCCAAAATCCACGTCATCCCCAGCGGCTGCTGTGGTATGGCGGGTTCGTTTGGCTACGAAAAAGAGCATTACAAGACTTCGTTGGCTATCGGTGAGATGGTGCTTTTCCCCACCATCCGCAAGGCTTTGGACCAAGCTGACAAGGTAACGCCTTGTATCGTATCCGCACCTGGCACCTCATGCCGACAGCAAATCCTTGACGGAACAGGTGTCCATGCCGTTCATCCCATTGAAATCCTATACCGCTGGGCGAAATAAACATGTTTTTTTGACGTTCAAAAGAAAAAGAAGTATCTTTGCATCATAGAACAACAAAACACAAGCATCATGAAAAAACAAGTGATATTCTTCTTGCTGCTTTTGGTAGCCTTCGGCTGCAATCGTAGCAACAGCAATGACGTTTTGACCGAACCTTATGTTTTTACCGACAGCATCCTCGTTCAAAACGAATTCGAGGAAGACTATTCCTATTATTCCATGCAGGCCGACCTGCCCATCACCAAAAACGACTCCTTACGACTCAACATCATGAACTGGATGTTTGACTCACGAGGCGATGACTACAAAGCCTATGTCAAGGCAGATAAAGAGCGTTTCTTCACTGAAGAAGGCAACGAACCCAGGGCCGCCTTCGATTCGGAGTACTCGCTTTCGGAACAAACCCAGCAATATGTAACCTATATCTCCGAAGGTTATATGTACACTGGCGGCGCACATCCCCTGCCTTGGTACTCGGGTACCACTTTCAGCAAAATCGACGGCAGCATTGTCGGTTACGACATGTTCGTTCATCCTGAAGACTTGATTGACTTGATTTCGGAGAACATCCGCACCCAATATTTCGAGCCATTCAACACCGAAGAAGAAGAATATCTTTTCGACCCCGACGAGCCTTTCCAGCTGCCTACCAACCTGCCATGGATTGAAACCGACAGCGTGGTGTTTTGCTATGGCCCATACGAGATCGCCCCGTATGCTGCCGGCATGCCTTTGTGCAAAATCTCCAAAAACACCCTGCTTCCCTATCTTAGCGAGAAAGGGAAATCCTTGTTTACCTTCGAATGAGAGCCCAAATGAACCACAACTTTTGCATCATCATGGCGGGTGGCATCGGAAGTCGCTTCTGGCCGCTTAGCAAAGACAACTATCCCAAACAATTTCTCGACATCCTCGGAACGGGTAAGAGTTTCATCCGCAGCACCTACGAACGTTTCAGCCCAGTCATCCCTGACGAGAATTTCTTGGTGGTGACCAACAAGGCATACAAACAACTTGTCTTGGAGCATCTGCCCATGCTCAAAGCCGACCAGGTGCTTTGTGAACCGGCACGACGCAATACTGCCCCGTGCATCGCTTATGCCGCCTATCACATCCAAAGCCGCTGCAAGGAAGCCAACATCGTTGTCACTCCTGCCGACCACTTGGTGACCAACGAAATCGAGTTTCAGCGTATCATCCGCTTGGGTTTCGATTTCCTGTCGAAAAACCCGACAGCCTTGATGACCATCGGCATCAAACCCAGCCGACCCGAGACCGGATATGGCTACATCCAAGTGCCCAAGCAAGACCGCTTGCCCGAAGTGGTGAAAGTGGAAAAGTTCAAGGAAAAACCTGATTATGACACCGCTGTACAGTTTGTTGCCGATGGCAATTATTATTGGAACAGTGGCATTTTCCTGTGGACCTTGGAGGGCATCATGCATGCTTTTGGACAATATCTCCCCACGCTGGTCGATGTGTTCGAAAAGGGCAAGGCATATTTCGGTACCAACGAAGAGCAGGACTTCATCGACAAGCATTTCGTTGACTGCCCTAACATCAGCATCGATTATGGCGTCATGGAGAAATCGCCCGACACCTTCACCATCCCTGCCGACTTCGGCTGGAGCGACATTGGCACCTGGGGATCGCTGTTCACCCATGCCAAGAAAGACGAAAACGGCAATGCCTTGCGCGGCAAGGTAGTCGCAATCGACAACCGAAACACCATCGTCAATATCGAAGATGGAACCGAAGCCATCGTGCAAGGTCTCGATGATTATCTCGTTGCCTACCGCGACAATTCGCTGCTCGTGTGCCGGCTTCACGACGAGCAACAAATCAAAGCTTGGATTGAAAAACTAAAATAAAGCCTTTCGCCGTGGAAAAGCAACTGGTTTCGGTCATCATGCCTTGCTATAATATGGAGCACTTTGTTTCCGATACCATAACATCGGTATTGCGGCAAACTTATTCCCATTGGGAACTGCTCATTGTGGACGACGCCTCGACTGACGGAACCGTTGCCATCATCAAAGAACTGTGTTCGAACGACGACCGCATTCGGTTCATCGTCAAACCCCAACACACAGGCATCGCAGACACCCGAAATCAATGTATCCATATGGCACAAGGCCGTTTTTTGGCCTTTCTCGATGCCGACGACCTCTGGCATCCTGACAAGCTGGAGTCACAGCTTCAATTCATGACAAGCAAGAACATTGGATTCAGTTACACTGCCTACCATTGCGTCGACGAATACAACAAGCCATTGGACAAAACCATAAAAACCGCTGGTAACTTGGACCACGATGCCTATCTGCACAACACCATCATCGGCTGTTCAACGGTGATGATCGACAAAGCCATTGTAGGCGATGTGACAGTACCCAACTTCCGAACCAGCGAAGACGCAGCCACCTGGCTTAATATCCTAAAAAAAGGCTTCTTGGCTTATGCCATCGAACAACCCTTAACTTCCTACCGCATCCGTAAGAAATCGGCCAGCTCCAACAAACTGAAAGCTTCTTACGACCTTTGGAAAGTCTATCGTCAACAAGAAAAACTGCCGATTTTTAAAGCCATGGAGTGTTTCTTCAGCTATGCTTTCAATGCCATCAAAAAACGGTTGTGATGAAAAGATACTACTTATATCGTAATGCTTGGCGTTATGAGGGAGCACCCGACCAGGAGACAAAACTTGCCAAAAGCGATTGGCAGGCCTTGTTGAAGCAGGGTGGTTTATTGGTCAGGAACACCTATGATTTCGACCAACAAGAAGAAAGCTGCTTTTGGTATGTCATCAAAGACCGCTTTGGGGGATTGGAAGAATTCTCATCCAACGAAAGAAACAAAATCAATCGTTCAACCAAAGAATTGACTTTCAGGATGATTGATATCGAATTGCTGAAACAGGAAGGCTGGGGCATCCTGCAAGCCACTTATGCCGATTATGCCGTATCGGATCGAAGCATGAGCAAAGAGGTGTTTCTTGACTACCTCGAGTCGTGCGAAAAACAAGCCTTCGACTATTGGGGCGTTTACGACAAGGAACGGCTCGTCGGCTTTTGCACGGTGTGGCTTTGGTCATCCGACAGTTGTGAATATGGACTGATAGGAATACAACCCGAATACAAGCATAATAACACCTATCCTTATTATGGCCTTTTCTATACTTTAAACGCCCATTACCTAGGGGAGAAAGGCTTTCGATATGTTGCCGACGGCGCCCGTTCCATCACCGAGCATTCCCACATTCAAGACTTCCTCATCCAAAACTTCCTTTTCCGAAAGGCGTATTGCCATTTGGAGGTCCATTACAACAGATGGATGAAATTAATGGTTAAGGCCTTATACCCTTTCCGAAACATCATAAGCTTACCACGAGTCAAGGCGATATTGAACATGGAAGCCATGCGAAGGGGAGAGAAATAAGCAAAAAAAAACCCTATAAAACCACAAGGGAATTACAAGGCCAAAAAATTAATAACATGAAACATAAAAGCGCCCCCTTCAGGACTTGAACCTGAGACCCCCTGATTAACAGTCAGATGCTCTAACCAACTGAGCTAAGGAGGCTGCACTATTTCACAGAACTATTTTCTGTTTTAGCTACGCTGAATCTTTCGATTTGCGGCTGCAAAAGTACGGCTTTTTTCATTACTGACAATATTTTTCCGATAAAATTTTTCAAATATTTTATATCTAACTGATAATCAATGTGGAAAATTATCACTTATAACAGAGATTCCCTACGGGCTCGCAAAGAATCTCTTTTTTCTTACTTTTGCACAAATTTTAAATCTTTGAATCCACCATGAAAAAAATCCTCGGAATTGGAAGTGCTTTGGTCGACATATTGACCCAAGTTCCCGACGAAAGCATCCTTCAAGAGCTTAACTTACCCAAAGGCAGCATGACCTACGTCGATGCCCAGACATCCGTCGAAATCGGCAAAAGATTGGCTTATCTCGGCAGCCAAATGGCTTCAGGAGGCTCGGCGGCCAACACCATGAGCGGTCTGGCAAAACTCGACATCGAAGCAGGTTTTCTCAGCAAGGTCGGTGACGATGAGGTGGGCCGTTTCTTTGAAAAACAGATGGCTGAAACCCATGTCAAACCGCTGATGCTGAAGAGCGCGACGCCTTCGGGCCGTGTGCAGGCCCTTGTTACTGCCGACGGCGAACGCACCTTTGCCACCTGCCTTGGCGCCGCCGCCGAGATGTGTGCCGACGACATCCGTCCTGCGCTTTTTGAAGGTTGGGATATATTCTACGTGGAAGGCTATCTCGTAGCCAACCCAACCATGCTTAGGAGAGCCATCGAAACCGCCAAAGCTCAAGGCATGACCATAGCCATCGACCTGGCCAGCTACAACGTTGTGGAGGAAAGTCGCGACTTCTTGCTCGACCTCATCGACAATTACGTCGACATCGTCTTCGCCAACGAGCAGGAGGCTCACGCGCTCACGGGCATGGACCCTGAAGCTGCCTTGCACTTCATTGCCGATCGTTGCCAAATCGCAGTGGTGAAAGTAGGGGCCAAGGGGGCTTATATCCAACGCGACAAAGAAATCGTCACCATCCCGCCGATGCAAGCCGACGTGGTTGACACTACGGGTGCTGGCGACATGTGGGCAGCAGGATTCCTCGCAGGTCTCGTCAAAGGCGAAAGCTTGCACAAATGCGGCATGATGGGTGCCATCGTAGCCAAGAACATCATAGAAGTGATGGGCGCCAAGATGGATGACGCGCGCTGGAACAAAATTCATGAAGCCATAGCATCACTATGATGTAAGATTCCCTTCGGGAATGGCATTAGTATGCTTGTCTAACATGCGGCGGTTTGTAACGCTTACGGGTTGTGAACGTTATTTGCCGCCGCTGTTTACAGTATAATTGCTTTCCATTCCCAAAGGGAATCTCTTTTTCATATTTTATTGCATTCTTGGTTGAAGTTATCATTATATTTTGTACCTTTGCGCCCACTTAAGTATTTTTCGCGAAAAGTAAATATTTAATAATTAGCTAGTTAGATAAACAATGAAGGAATTCCAGACAAAAGACATCCGCAATGTTGCCCTCATCGGCGCAGCAAAGTCGGGTAAGACCACGCTTGCCGAAAACATGCTTTTCGAAGGCAAGCTCATCAACAGAAAAGGTAGCACCGATGAGAAGAACACCGTGTCAGACTACCGTCAGATCGAAATGGAGCGTCAGATTTCGGTGAACGCTTCCATGATGTACACGCTCTACAACGACAAGAAAATCAACATCCTGGACACGCCTGGTTTCAGCGACTTCTCGGGCGACATCGTCAGCTGCCTCTACGCTGCCGATATGGCCGTTTGCACCATCAACGCACAATCGGGCGTTGAAGCCACGACCGAAAACGCCTGGCGTCATGCTGCCAACACCAACAAGCCCGTTGTGTTCTTCATGAACCAACTCGACCACAGCAACGCCAACTTCGACAACACCATCCGCGAAATGAAGGAATACTTCGGCGACAAGGTGACGCCCATCCAGTATCCCGTCAACGCCGGTGAAGATTTCAACGCCGTCATCGACCTCATCATGATGAAGATGTTGGTCTTCAAGAACGGCAATGGCGCTCCTGAAATCCAAGACATCCCGGCCGCCGAGATGGCCAAAGCCGAAGAGCTGCACAACAACCTCATCGAGCATGCCGCCGAAGGCGAAGAATCCCTGATGGAGAAGTTCTTCGAGGAGATGACCCTGAGCGAGGAAGACATGGAACGCGGTATCCATCTGGGTATCGTCAACCGTGAGATGTTCCCCGTCATCTGCGGCGCTGCCAAGCGCGGCGTAGGTGTGAGCCGCTTGATGGAATTCCTCATCAACGCCTGCCCGTCGCCTGCCGACATGCCGGCCATCAAAGCCAACAACGGACAAGAGTTCCACAACAGCAACGACGATCCCACCGCTTTGTTCATCTTCAAGGTGACCACCGAGCAAAACCTCGGCGACGTGGCTTGGATGCGTATCTACGGCGGTTCCGTCGTGAAGAGCCAAGACCTCATCAACCCGCGTACGGGCAACAAGGAACGTCTCTCACAGCTCCTCGTCTTCCGCGGCAAGAACCGTGAAGAAATCGAGAAAGCCAACGCTGGCGACATCATCTGCACCATCAAGCTGAAAGACGGTCGCATCGGCGACTCTTTGGTTGACGCCAAAGCCGGTGAAGCCATCTTCCCCGAAATCCCGTTCCCGACCCCGATCTTCTCGATCGCCGTCAAGGCCGTCAACTCACAGGAAGACGAAAAGCTGGGCAGCATCCTCAACGACATCCACAAGACCGACCCCACCGTCATCAGCGGCATGTCGCGCGAACTGCGTCAGAACATTCTGCAATGCCAGGGCGAATACCACTTCAACACCTTGAAATGGTACTTCGACAATGTTTATAAGATCGCCATCGAAACGGCTTCGCCGAAGATCCCGTATCGTGAGACCATCACCAAGAGCGCTCGCGCCGACTACCGTCACAAGAAACAATCCGGTGGTAGCGGTCAGTTCGGTGAAGTCCACATGCAGCTGTCGCCTTACTTCGAGGGTTACACCGACCCGAGCGAACTGCAGGTGCGCGACAAGCAGGAGTATGAACTGCCTTGGGGCGGTAAGCTCATCTTCGCCAACTGCGTCGTCGGTGGTGCCATCGACGCCCGTTTCATGCCCGCCATCCTGAAGGGTATCAACGAGCGCCTCGAGCAAGGTCCTCTGACGGGTTCCTACGCCCGCGACATCATCTGCTACATCTATGATGGTAAGATGCACCCGGTCGACTCCAACGAAATGGCCTTTAAGATCGCCGGTCGTATGGCCTTCAGCGCCGCCTTCAAGAACGCTGGCCCGAAGATCATGGAGCCTATCTACGACCTCGACGTGCGCATGCCCGCCGACCTCATGGGTGCCGTGATGACCGACCTGCAAGGCCGCCGTGCCATCGTGATGGGTATGGATAGCGACCACAACTACCAGACCATCCACGCCAAGGTGCCGTTGGCAGAAATGGACCGTTATTCGACCACCCTCAGCTCGCTGACCTCTGGCCGTGGAACCTTCACCATGAAGTATGCTGAATACCAGCAAGTTCCTACCGACGTCCAGAACCGTCTGCTGAAGGAGTACGAAGAAAGCCAAAAGGACGAAGAATAATTCTTCTTCCCTTTTGCAACAACAATCCCCGCTACCACCTTGTGGCGGGGATTTTTTTGTGTTCGGCAAAGCTCGTATCCCTATATTTTTATTATATTTGCAGACATGAAAGCAAGGTGTAATTTCATAGTGCTTCTATTAGGCTTCTTGGCCGCCTGCACCCGACCTTCCCAGGTCCCTGAGCTCGAGGTTGCTGAGCAAAGT
>CACZER010000021.1:0-37676 GCA_902780195.1 uncultured Bacteroidia bacterium | reverse complement strand
GCCCGACATCCCGCTGAACGTCAGCCGCTCGTTCCTGCAAAGCGACCAGAACGTGAAGAAAATCTCGACCTACATCACCAAGAAGGTGGCCGAGAAACTGGAAGAGCTCTTCAAGAAAGACCGCGAGGCCTACGAGAAGAACTGGGACGACATTCGCGTGTTCATCGAATATGGCATGATGAGCGACCCGAAGTTCTACGAGCGCGCCGAGAAGTTCTTCCTCTTCAAGGACACCGACGACAAGTACTACACCATCGAGGAGTACAAAGCCTTGATTAAGGAAAACCAGACCAACAAGGACAAGATGCTGGTGTATCTGTATGCCACCGACAAGGACGACCAGTACACCAACATCGAGAACGCCAAGGCCAAGGGTTACAACGTCTTGATGATGGACGGCATCCTCGACCCGCATTTCATCAGCGCCTACGAGCAGAAGGAAGGCGAGAAAGGCGACGACAACCGTGCGATGTTTGCCCGTGTGGACTCCAACACCATCGACAAGCTCATCCTGAAGGACGACAAAGAAGCCACCTCGGGCCTCGACGACAAGCAGAAAGAGACCGTGAAGGCCGCCTTCGAGAAGGTCATCGACAAGATGAAGTTCAATGTGGAGTTCAGCAACGAAGGTGCCGAAGCCGCGCCCGTGGAGGTCACCCAAAACGAGTGGATGCGCCGAATGAAGGAGATGGAGCAGATGGGCGGTGGCCCGATGTCGTTCTACGGATCGATGCCCGACAGCTATACGCTGATGCTCAATACGAACAGCCCCGTCATCACTGGCCTATTAGACAAAGACGAAGCCGCACAAGAAGCCACGATTCGACAAATCTACGACCTTGCTTTGCTCTCAAAGAACTTGTTGAAGGGCAAGGATTTGAGCGAATTTGTCAAACGGAATCTTGAGAAACTTTAATTATCAACGATTTGCAAAACAAAAACCCTCCGCAAAGGAACTTCTTTGTGGAGGGTTTGTTTTTCATAGCAAAATCATTCTGCTGAATGCACAGGACGAATAGTCAACCCAAGATTTCGAAAATCAAACGACATACTATATTCATCCCCTTCATTGAAAAAGAGCCACGCACTTCCGGAGTCGTCAGGATACTCAGCATACAAAGAACTAGACCAATAATAGCCATAATAGCCTGATACGGTCGTCCCGTCCTTAAAACCTGCAAAAGGCAAAACAAGCCGATTCCCGTTTGGTCCAACAAAAGCCCAATCGTTTATCCCGTTGACATGAGGGCCATCAAGCGTACAATTATTGATTAATTCATTCCATTGTCTATATGTCGGAATATGCCATCCTCCACCCCATAAGACCGATGCAGCATCATCGCATTCCTCCAAAACTTTTAGATTATCTGCAAATCCTTGGTAGCCTTCAAACGGACTCAAAAAATATTTTGTAAAAACACTTCCCCATCTACCATACCTATAGGTATCCCAAGAATAATCCTCTTTAGGGCTAGTTTCACCCCATGCGAAATAGTCACCACAACCTTTAGGATTGTCTGCCCCGATATTACAAGTAGCCCACAATGTTCCGCTCGGCAAACCAAGGTCAACATAATCATGGCCATTTATATTTCCACTAACATCAGCACCGCTGTTTCCAGCATTATTCGGCTCATCTGGTTTGTTGCAACCCACCGCAAAAACCATCATTAGCATTATGGCTGCTGTCGCCTTCAAAGTTCTGTTCATATCGATTCTGTTTTAGTTATTTGACATTGCAAAGAAACGAAAAAATCATCAACTTTCAAGTACACCGCCCTCACTGTTTGTCCTCGGTTGCGGTCGCTGCTGCCGCAAAGGTGGCCGTTGTACAAACCGAAGTGGAAGCTCCACGCACGGTTGGGGTAATCAGTGTTTAGCGTGGCCGACCAGTAAACGCCGAGGTCAGCACAATTGTATTCACCGTCCCACCAATAGCCGGCCGCAGGCAAAAAGATGCTGTTGCCGTTCAAGGCAGTGAAGCGCCATCCGCCCACGTGGTTTTGGGTAGTCCACTCATTGGTAGTATGCTCAAAAAGTTCCTCCCAATCGGCGATGGTAGGCATGCGCCAGTTCACGCCCCAGTTGGCTCCAGCAGCATCGTCAACAGGTTCCAAAAGCGTTAAATTGTCAACAAATCCGTTGAGTCCATAAACCGAATCGGTGCAATACTTGTTCAATTCATAACGTTCATGGTAGAAAATGCCGTATTTGTAACTCTTCCAATCATAGAGCTCCTTTGGTTCTGTCTCGCCCCAAGCAAAAAAACTCCCAAAGTCTTCCGGCGTTTCGGCGCCCACATTGCAAGCGGCCCAAAGCATTCCGCTCGGCAAGCCCAGGTCGACATATTCGTGCTCGATGACCTCATTCCCTGGGGCACCGCCTCCCTGGTTCGGCTCGTCAGGTTTGTTGCAACCCGCAGCAAAAACCGTCATCAGCATTACGGCCATAAGCGCCTTCATAGATCCATTCATGTCACAAATCATCCTAAACATACTGCAAAGAAACAAAAAAACGTCTCATCAGCGACTGATGAATGTAAAATTACGGAAAATGATTATTTTTGCGCTCTAAACAGATTGACCATGTCAAACGCCATCACTATACTTAACAGAGACGAAGACCACCGCGTGGTTGAAGCCATACGGCAGGCTGAGCTCAACACCTCGGGTGAGATCAAGGTGCATATCGAAAACCGTTGCAAAGGCGACGTGGAAGAACGTAGCCTCTTTGTTTTCGACAAGTTGAAGCTTAACGAGACCAAGCTTCGCAACGGTGTGCTCATCTATCTCGCCGTCCGCGACCACAAGTTTGCCATCCTCGGTGACGAAGGCATCAACAACGTGGTGGAAGACGGCTTTTGGAACGATGTGAAAGACCTCATGCAAGCCCATTTCAAGGAAGGCCGCTTCACCGAAGGGCTCGAAGCTGGCATCCAACGTTGTGGCGAGAAACTGAAGGCCTTCTTCCCCTATCAATCCGATGACGTTAACGAAATTCCCGATGAGATATCCTATGAAGACAATTGATAGACAACGATACGCCCTTGTTTTAAGCCTGCTGTTCATCTTTCTGGCCTTCGGCTCGGCATTAAAGGCACAACTGCCATCACCGCCCAACCCACCCCGTCTGGTCAATGACTACACAGGCACTTTGACTGCTAGCCAAATCGAGACCTTGGAGCGAAAACTAGTAGCCTATGACGACAGCACCTCCACACAGATCCTCGTCATGCTGGTCGACGACCTGCAGGACATGAGCATCGAGCAGTATGCCACCGAGATTGGCCACAGCTGGGGTGTGGGACAAAAGAGCAAAGGTAACGGCGCCGTCATCTTGGTCAAGCCCAAGAAAGGCACTGAAAGAGGTCAAGTCAACATTAGTCCTGGCTATGGCATGGAGCAATACGTCACCGATGCCACGGCCAAACGTATCATTGACAGGGAGATGATTCCCGCCTTCAAGGAAGACGACTACTACACGGGCATCGACAATGCCGTGAACACCATCATGGATCTTTGCTCGGGCAAGTTCACGCAAGACGAATATTCAGGCGAAGAAGGCTTCCCATTATGGCTCATCATCCTCTTTATTATCGCCATCGCGATCATCTTCTCCAAGTTCTCCGATAACAACGGCCAAAACTACTCTGGTGGCGGCACCCGCACCATCTGGATTCCCATGGGCAGTGGAGGCTTCGGAGGCGGTGGAGGCTTTGGCGGAGGCGGCGGCTTCGGAGGTGGAGGAGGCTTCGGCGGCTTCGGAGGCGGCGGCTTCGGAGGCGGCGGAGCGAGCGGAAGCTGGTAGTATTAGTTTAGAGTTCAGAGTTTAGAGTTTAGAGAAAGAATATGTCGGAACCCATCATAGAAATTAAACACGCTTCCGTTTTCCAAAGGGAGAACCTGGTGCTCAGCGATGTCAACCTGACGCTGAACAAGGGTGAATTCATTTACCTCATCGGTCGCACAGGAAGCGGCAAGTCCTCCTTGCTAAAGACTTTGTACGGCGAGTTGCCTGCCCGCGACGGCATTGTGCGCGTGGCCGGCTACGACCTCACCAAGCTCAAACGGAAAGACATCCCCTACCTGCGCCGTAAAATCGGCATCGTTTTTCAGGACTTCCAACTTCTTTTCGACCGCAGCGTGGAAAAGAACCTGGAATTTGTGCTGGGAGCCACAGGCTGGACAGAACAAGCCGAGATTTCGCGCCGCATCGACGAGGTGCTTGCCAAGGTGGGATTGAGCGACAAGCGTAAGAGCATGCCGCACCAAATGTCGGGCGGCGAACAGCAAGGCATCGCCATCGCCCGAGCCCTGCTCAACGACCCTGATGTCATCCTTGCAGACGAGCCTACCGGCAATCTCGACCCCGACACCACCCTCGAGGTGATGAAACTGCTGCGTCGCATCAGCGAGAACGGACAAGCCGTGCTGATGGCCACGCACAACTATACCCTCATGCAGAAATACCCCTCCCGCATCGCCAATTGTAAGAATGGGACGGTGATTTGCTCGGAAATGGAATAAGTTTAGAGTTGAGAGTTTAGTGTTTAGAGTCAGTTGAAAGTTTAGAGTTGAGAGTTAAGAGAAAACAGCTCTAATGATTTTCTTTGCATTCGACTCATTGTCATACAGCTGCTGCATCTGCGCATCACGCTCTTCGATGTGGTCTTCGGTGAAGTCCTCTTCCATTAGTCGTTTGATTTCGGCAATCATCTGCTCAGGTTCGTCAGCCACCACACATAGATTCTCCAACGAGGTTCCTTTCACCATGTCGGCATTAACCAAGCAGAAACGGCCATTGTAAAGAGCATTCAACAGCTTCAGCTTCAATCCTGTAGGCTGGTTCGTCACTAAAATATTCACCTGTGCTTGCCGTAAGAGGTCAATCATCTCGGCGTCGTCGGGATTGGCCACCAAGGTGACATTGCTGTATTTGTCAGCCAACTTCATCAACTTGTCAGAAGGATTCAAGCCCGAAACGATGCAATGCAGGTCGAGTTCAGAAAACACATTCTCAATCAGCCACTCGGCAGCATCTTCATTCTCACGGACGGAGAGGTTGCCGTGATATAACACATAGTCCCCCCTACCCGTTTCAGAGCACACTGAATCAGCAGAATTGAAGCCTGGCACAACCGACACATTTTTATAATGCTGGTTGAAATAATCTGCGTCTTTCTGAGAGATGGCAAAAATACCCGCTGCTTTTTTCAATACAGGCTCATAACGTCTTAGTTTCCATGCTTCAGCATGATAGAAAAACCGTTTCCAACCACAGCGTTCCTTATCGCCCAATCCTTTGTAATAATCATGTTCCACATTATGGGCACGCACATAGATCTTCCTGTTCTTCAAGCGTTTGTCTAGCATGACTGCCGTTGAATGCAAACCCTCACAAAGAATAGGATAATCGTCTTTCAAAAGGTCTTGCGCCAAAGCCTCGGAACGACGTGAATTAACGATGAAAGGCGTAAAACTTAGTTGCTTTCCAAAGGAAATATCACGCTTATAGTACTTCACCTCATAGCATCGATTCAAGACATCCTGTTCGCCACGTCCATACTCAAAGCAATGCAGGTGCACCTTGACGCCTGCTTCAACGAGAGCCTTGACTCGATAAAACACATCGATGACCCCGCCATAGTTGGCTGGATAAGGCACATCGAAAGCTATGACATGTAGGTGATAATCAGTATCATTCATAATTTTTGTAGATTTCAAGCAGTTTTTGTTCCTCGTTTTCCCAGCACAAATCCCGTGCCGCAACGGACAAGTTTTGCTTCCATTGTACCTTTCTCACGTCATCAGCCAATGCCTCACGGATGGTGGAAGCGATAGTTGCTGGCTCGTGGTTTTCGATGAACATGCCCAAGTCATATTGTCGGATGATCTTCTCAATCTCAGTCAGATGCGAAGCTACAATCGGCACGCCTGCTTGGATGAAATCGAACAGTTTGTTAGGCAAGCTGAAGCGGTAGTTAAGGTTGGTGTCTTTGTCGAGGCAGAAACCCAATTCGGCGAGTTGCGTATAAGCCATCATCTGCTGATAAGGCATCCTTGGGAAAAAGCGCACACCGTCGGTAATCTTCAATTCCTCAACCATCTGCTTCAAAACAGGCAGCACATCACCGCCTCCGATAATCATGAGGAAACAGTCGTCAAGTTGAGCCATAGCCTGCACCAATTCCTCAGCTCCACGCTGTATGTTGATGCCCGAGCCTTGCAATACCAGCAAGTGCTTGTCAGCAGGCAGGCCCAATTCCGTTTTGTCACCTTTGGGAGGCAGGGCCTTGCGAGGCGGAATATTGCGGATAACATGACACTTGACACCATATTTCTCGCGAAACAGCTCGGCGATGCTGTCGCAAACCGTAATCATCTCATCCAACTTCGGCACCACATAACCTTCGATCCGTTTCCACACACGTTGCACCTTGGGCCGGCCGACCAATTCGGGCGTCTCGGTAAAGTACTCATGGCTGTCGAAAACCATCTTGCTGCCATTTAGGCGTGAGATGAAATAATTGGGCAGGATGGTATCCAAGTCGTTGGACAGCAACAGATGGGCGCGATGAAACAGCAGGAAGAGAAACAATCGAATGTTGTATTCGGCATAAAACAACGGTCCTTTCTCAAAGAGCAGTTTCATGCGGTGGGATGCATAAGGACGCTCGTCCATAGGCGGACTCTTTCGTTGCTTCCGCCCTACTAAAAGCACCTCATATCCAGCCTTTTGCAAGGCCAGGCACGACTTATTGACCCTTTGGTCCGTGACCAAGTCGTTGATCACCGATACGATGGCGCGTTTCATGGGACAAAGATACGAATGTTTTTATTGAAACGATGAGATTTCGCTTCTATTGTGTATTTTTGCAGCCATGAAAACCAACGTCGACCTCCAGGCTTACAACAGCTTCGGCTTTCACGCCGTGGCGAAGCATTTCGTTGAAATCAATGACCTTCAGGAACTTGAGGCATTGCTTTGTTCTGACGTGTTCAAACAGGAAAAGCATCTGATTCTCAGCGGAGGCAACAACATCCTTTTCCAAAACGAGGTGTTTGACGGCATCGTCATCTACATCAACACAAAGGGCATCGAAATCCTTAGAGAAGATGGAAATGAGGTCGTGGTTCGCGCACAGGCTGGCGAGGATTGGCCTGACTTCGTGCGCTTCTGCGTCGGCAAAGGATGGCATGGCGTGGAAAACCTGGCCCACATTCCTGGCAAGGTGGGTGCCGCCCCTATACAAAACATTGGTGCTTACGGCATGGAGTTAAAGGACGGCTTTTCGCAGTGTGAAGCCATTGACATGGCTACAGGCGAGACCAAGGTTTTCAACAAAGCGGAATGCCGTTTCGGCTATAGAGAAAGCATTTTCAAAGGCGAACTGAAAGGGCGCTATATCATCACTTCGGTGGACTTCCTGCTGAAAAAAAATGCACCGCTCCATCTTGAATATGGCAACATCAAAGCCTATCTGGAGCAAAACGGTATTGAGCATCCCACTTTGCAGCAACTCCACGACGCCATCTGCGCCATCCGCGACGCCAAATTGCCTGACGTGAAGCTGATTGGCAGCGCTGGCAGCTTCTTCAAAAATCCCGTCATTGAGAGGGAGCAATTTGAAGCTTTGCTGAAGGATCATCCCACGATGCCACACTATGATGAGCCTAATGGCATGGTGAAAGTCCCGGCGGGATGGCTGATCGAACATAGCGGCCCTTCGACAGGCTCAGGGACCGAAGAAGCCAAAAGTTGGAAAGGCTGGCGAGACAATCATGTAGGCGTGTACGAAAAGCAGGCACTCGTCCTAGTACATTATGGCGGCGGCAAAGGCTTCGACATAGTGGAACTAGCCCACAAAATCCAAGACTCCGTGGAGAAAAAGTTTGGGATAAGAATCAGTCCAGAAGTGAATTTCGTCTAAGCTTCCAAAGCCCCAATCAAATCCGTCACCTTTTGGAATCCATGCCGTTCACAATATTCGTTGATTCCCCAAGCGACCTTCGCTGAGACAGCAGGATCGATGAAATTGGCCGTGCCGATTTCGATGGCTGAGGCACCGGCGAGCATGAACTCCACGGCATCGGTGGCATTGGAGATACCGCCCAAGCCCACTACGGGGATCTTCACCGCCTTAGCCACCTGCCACACCATGCGCAATGCCACAGGCTTCACGCAGGCACCCGAAAGACCACCAGTTATTACTGACAGTTTTGGCTTGCGTCTCTCCGCATCGATGGCCATTCCCATCAAGGTGTTGATAAGGGAGACCGAGTCGGCACCAGCCTCCTCGGCTGCCAATGCAATCTCTGCAATGTTGGTCACATTTGGTGACAGCTTGACCATCAGGTGTTTGTGATACACTTTGCGCACCTCGGAAACCACTTGCGAAATACCCGTCGTGGTCACACCGAAGGCCATGCCGCCTTGCTTCACGTTGGGGCATGAGACATTCAGCTCGATGGCAGGAATCTTGTCCAAGGCATCCACCATCTCGGCACCCTTTACATAGTCATCCAAACAAGAACCAGAAAGATTGAGCAACACATTGGTGTCGAAGTCCTTGATACGAGGATATATCGTGTCGATGAAATACTGGACGCCTTTGTTTTGCAGTCCGACGCAGTTCAGCATTCCCGAAGGCGTCTCGGCCATACGCGGATAGGGATTGCCCTCACGCGGATTGAGCGTCGTACCTTTCACGATGATGCCACCCAACTGGGCCAAATCCACGAAATCGGTGTATTCTTCGCCGTAGCCGAAGGTACCCGATGCCGTCATCACTGGGTTGCGTAGCACCAAGCCACGGCCTAAGTCTATTTTCATGTTCACCATTTCAACCTCCTTGTGTTAAATACCGGACCTTCCTTGCAGACGCACACATGGCCGTCGACGGTGTCCTCCACACAGCAGAGGCAAGCACCCAAGCCACAGGCCATTAGATTCTCGAGCGAGACCTCGCACCAGACGTTCTTTTCGGCAGCCAGTTTTGCCACGGCCTTCATCATGGGTTTCGGGCCACAGACGTAGATCTTGTCAAAACTTTGCTTTTGCCAGACCGAATGCATTGTCACAAAGCCTTTCTCGCCAAGTGAGCCGTCTTCGGTGGTGACAAAGGTCTCACCAAGGTTTTGATAGTCAGCCAGACGAAGCAGATCGGTCTCCGCCTTTCCTCCCAGTAACAAAGTCGGACGAACGCCTTTCTCATTCAACACCTTTGCAAAATAATACAAGGGCGCGAAGCCTATGCCGCCCCCGACGAGCAGGCATCTCTCCTCTTTTTCAGGAAGGCTGAAGCCATTGCCCAACGGCAACACCATATTAATTGTATCACCCTCTTCAGCTGCGGCCAGATGCCTTGTCCCCTCGCCCACCTGCTGCACCAGCAGCGTTATTTCATTCTGTTCGAGCTCCACGTCATGTATGGAGATGGGGCGACGAAGATAAGTGCTTGGCGAGCCATCGACGCGCACCTGAACGAACTGCCCAGGCATGATATCGGGCAAAGACTGCAAGGAACGCAATCTAAGCAACACCGAACGGCCGAAGTCATGCTTTGCTATTAACTTGAAATCTGCAATCTGTTTCATATAACTCCATTTGCTCAGGAGATTGCGGGGCAAACCCGCAATGACTCCTTGGATTCGGGCACAAATATACAAAAAAAGCTGCCGAAGCAGCTTCTTTTTAGGCAATCAAAGGAATCATTCTGCTTTCTCGGCAGGTTCCTCCGGCTTTTCTTCTTCAGTGAAGTCAAGCAAGTTCTTGTCCATCAGCATCTGATACCAGGCAAACACTTTCTTCATATCCGAAGGATACACAGCCTCTTCATCATAGTCTGGCATGACAAGCGCAAACTTCTCGCGCAACTCTTCAGGTTTAGCCTTCTTGAAATCGAAATCCACTTTGTCTCCCATCTTCTCGTGGATCATCTTAAAAACTTCCTTCAACGGACGGTCTTCATCGGTAGAGAAAATGGATATCTCTTCAAGCGAGCTCATGCGGTCATTAGCGAAGGCGGGAATGCACTTGCCATCGACAACTGATTCAACAATAATTCTTCCAATGGCCTGAGACTTAACTTGATAAAGCCCCGGTTTTCCAGATATCGAAACGATCTTACTTAAATCCATAATTCATTCTATTATTCAAAACGGGTGCAAAAATAGAAAAAAGATTGATAACGACATCTTTTTTTCTACTTCACCTTCTTCCAAATCCTATCCACTAGTTTTTTGGGCAACAAAGCAATCAAAGGCGGAAGGTATACATTCATAAAACCCGGCTTCACTACCCTTTTCTTTCTGATCATGCCCTTCAGTGCCCTACGCACCAACCACTGCGGGGTGCCTATCAGACCTATCTTAACCCCCATATTCAGCAAGCTGGGCTTCAACCTGTAAAGCGGTGTCGCAATGGCAGCAGGGCAAACTGTGGTCACACCGACTCCCCAAGGCCGCATCTCATAATAAAGTGATTTGCCAAAGCTTTTTAGATAGGCCTTGGAGGCTGAATAAACGGTAATACCCGGGCAAGGCAATTTGGCTGCCATAGACGACATATTAATAATGTATCCATAGCCGCGTTTCTTCATCTCTTCTCCAAACAAAATGCAGAGTCGAGATGGAGTGTAAACATGCAAGCGCAACATTGTCAACGCTTTGGATTCATTCTCAGGGGTTAACTCCTCAAAAAAGAACATCCCAGCATTGTTAATAAGAATGTCAATGGCAAGGCCTTTCGACTGGCAAAACTCCAACAATTCTTCAGCAGCTGTTTCAGTCGCAAGATCCTGATAACGAGTTGCTATCAGGATGGACCTGTCTTGCTTCAGCTCCTCAGCAGCGTTTTTCAGTTCTACCTCCTGATTGCTGACCAGCAACAAGTTACAGCCAATTTCTGCCAACTGACGCGCATACTCCAGGCCCATGCCAGAGCTGCCGCCCGTAATCAAGGCACAAGGCTTATGCCCATGAGCTTCCTGAAACCGGCACAACCATTCTTCTGTGTTCATCCTTTCTTTTCCGCTCTTTTTATTTCCTTGCGTATACTTCTAGGTAATTCCTCATCCACGCAATGGTGACACTTCATGTTCAGTGTGTACATGCGTCCGATGCAGTAGTTGGAATGCTTGCACTCACTACGAGTGACCTCGCCGCTGTGCAATTTATTGACGAAATCCGTATCATTGATCAACGCGCGAGCCATCTGCAAGGCCACAAAGCCCGAATCGAGCACTTCTTCCATCTTTTCTTTCGACACCATACCACCCACATAAATCAGAGGAAGTTTCAAGTTGGCGCGAAACACTTTGGCGTCTTCCAAGAAATAGCCTTCGCTATAAGGCACACTAGGTATCACGGCACGGCCAAACAGGGCCAAGCCCGCCTTGAGCCACCAAAACTTCTTGGGATCCATGTAATAGCGCAAGGTCTTAAGAGGCATGGCACCACGCATCACCTCCATAGGAGCCTTGCTGACGAAACCAGCCGTCAGCACTAAGGCGTGAACGCCCAGTTTCTCCAACTCTTTGGCCACAATGATGCAATCATCCTCATCCATACCCTTGCGGAAACCGTCGTGCATATTCACCTTGACCACTACGGCCATGTCGTTTCCTGCAGCGCGCATCACCTCCTCTATGACAAGTTTCATGAAGCGCATGCGGTTGGAAAGCGTCCCGCCAAACTCATCATGACGATGGTTGGTATATGGCGACAGGAACTGGCTAATAAGATAACCATGCCCTGCATGGATTTCAACGCAGTCGAAACCAGCCTTTCGTGCCAAGTCAACGGCCTTGCCGAAATCCAACACCAACTCATAGATCTCTGACTTCTTCAGTTTTCTATGAAATGTCGGTGAATACAAGTTGAATCCTCTTGAAGCGCCCACAGGCATGCAGCCACAGGTAGCTCGATGCGTCATATTGCCGCAATGTCCCAGTTGTATGGACGCTTTGGCGCCATGACTATGAACAGCATCGGTGAGGCGTTTCAGGTCAGGCACAATCTCCTCGCGCATCCAAAGCTGTCCGTCAAATGAAAGACCAGACTGGTTAACAGCGGCATAGGCCACTGTCGTCATGCCAACGCCGCCACGGGCCACAGCCTCATGATACTCGAGCAAATCGTCGGAAGGCCGGTTGCCATAGGCCATATTTTCAAAGGCTGCAGAGCGTATCACCCTGTTACGCAAGGTAATAGGACCAATCTGACAGGGTGTGAATATCAGCGAAGTTTCCATAGATCAATATATAAAGGGGATGATTCTCTTAACTTTTTTCGTATCTAACTCATCACCAAACTCCAGTTTGTAATGATCGTATATCCGTGCTGCTCGCGGGCAAAGGTTGGCAAAGGTCCACAAGGCAAACACGGCACCCGACCATGACCAGGTAAGGATGGCAAAGCCCACCCATTCCACAAACTCGCCAAAATAATTGGCGGAGGTCACATAACGGAACATACCATTTTTTGGCAGATAATGCTTAGTATCACCGTCCTTACGCAAGTTACGGATGATGTCGTCAGACTGGATGTTGACATACATGCCGATGATAAACAAAAGGAACCCAAAGATAAACCTCGGATTGGTAAGCCAATCTGCTGGATAATAATCAACAGGAGAAAGATAGAAGATCCAGCCGCCCTGCATCAAAGCATTCAGCACATTAAAGGTCACGCCCATCAAAACGATGGAAAGCGGCATCATGCTATTGCCTCGCATACGGAAGGGGAAAACAAAAGAACGCTGGATATAATGGAGTTCGAACAAGAACAAGAAAGCCAGGCGCACCAAATCACCACGACGATCAGAAAAGAACCATAGCAGCAACATGGCAAGAAACACAGGCGATTCCATCAGCACCCATCCCAACTTGTTGTTGACAGCAGGGCCCCATTTCGGGTTATAAAACTTGCCATACCCAGCATCCACAAAAAAGAGGCTCACAAAAACCACCACGGCCACAACAGCCATAATGGCAAGGAAAACATAAAACGCGTGTAAAGTCATTTTTGAAATAATATGTGTCAAAAATAAGGAAAATAGACATCGGCTTGCGGTTTTTTCACCAAACAATCAAAAAAATCCATTATTTTTGCACCATTAACCAATAAAAGGAAATGCTATGTCAATAGGAATGAATTGGATTCTCATTATCGTCATCGGTATCGTAGGAATGTTGGTCCAATGGCGCTTGAAAAGCGTCTTTGCCAAATACTCAAAAGTGCTTTCTCCCGGAGGTCTTACAGGAGCCCAAATCGCGCAGAAAATGCTGAACGACAATGGCATCTATGACGTCTCAGTCACCTGCATCAAGGGACAGCTCACCGACCATTACGACCCCACAAAGAAGACCGTCAACCTCAGCGAGGACGTCTACCGCATGAATAGCGTTTCAGCTGCCGCCGTAGCTGCTCACGAATGCGGCCACGCCATACAACATAAGGTTGGCTATGCTCCTTTAAAGCTTCGTTCCGCCTTGGTGCCCACCGTCAACATCTCTTCGAAACTGTCTATGATTGTCATTCTAATCGGTCTGGCCGTCATCCAAGTCTTTCCGGCCTTGTTCTGGATTGGCATCGCCATGTTTGCCATGGTGTTTCTGTTCAGCGTGATCACGCTACCCGTTGAGTTCAACGCCTCGAAACGGGCCTTAGCATGGCTGCAGTCGTCCAACTCACTCCAGCAGACCGAAGTGGCACAAGCCAAAGAAGCCCTTGGCTGGGCCGCCAGCACCTATGTGGTAGCAGCCCTGTCGTCGTTGGTGTCGTTGCTATATTACATCGGACTCGGAAACAGCCGACGCTGACGCTTATTCGACGATTTTCCCGTAAGCCTCCTTGATCTGGATAGCCAGTTCCTCACTACCATGAGCATTGACTGCTTTCATGAATTCAAGGCGGGCTGCATCGAAACGGCTCACCTCTTCTTGAGTCATGCCTTTATGGTACTCGTAATAGTTCTTACTCATCGTAATAAACTGGTCAACAGCCATTTGCCAATCTTCAGCCTTGTATCTTCTTGATTTCTTCACGGTCTGCTGAACAAAGTTCTCGGCGTTCAAGGCAACTTGGTGAGGATTATGGGCAATTTGGTATTCAACAGGACCCGAAGGCTGGCATCCTGCAAAAGCGAGCAGGACAAATAACAGAAGAGGTAATACTTTTTTCATTCCAGTAGATATTTGGTGCAAAAATAGCTATTTTTCTATTGGATTCAGAAAAAAAACGTAATTTAGCCGACTAATTTCCCGTTTAGCGGGAAACAAATCGAGAACAAACATTACACAAATAAAAACAATTAAACATGAGTACTATCAAAGAATTAGAACCGAATGGCGTATGGAGGAATTTTTACAGTCTTACCCAGATTCCACGCCCTTCGAAAAAAGAAGCCAAGGTGATTGCCTTCATGAAACAATGGGGCGAAGAGCACGGCTTGGAAACCATCGTTGAAGAATGCGGCAATATCATCATTCGCAAACCGGCTACGCCTGGCATGGAGAACCGTCAAGGCGTCATCCTTCAGGCCCACTTGGACATGGTCCCGCAAAAGAACGCCGACAAAGTACACGATTTCGAAAACGACCCGATTGAAACCCGTATCGAAGGCGGTTGGGTGAAGGCCAATGGCACCACCCTCGGCGCCGACGACGGTCTGGGAGCCGCTGCCACCATGGCAGTACTTGAGGCCACAGACCTTCAACATGGTCCCATCGAAGCCCTCTTCACCATCGATGAAGAAACCGGCATGACAGGAGCCAACAAGTTACAGCCCGGCCTCTTACAAGGCGACATCCTGATGAACATGGACTCGGAAACGGAAGGCGAACTTTACGTGGGATGCGCCGGTGGTGTCGACAACATTGGCACTTGGACGCCCACCTTTGAAGCCGTCCCCGCTGGCATGAAAGCCTATCGTCTCTTCGTGAAAGGCTTGAAGGGCGGACATTCAGGCATGGACATCAACTTGGGTCGTGCCAACGCCAACAAGGTATTGAACACCATGCTGCTGATGGCTGCTGAGAAATACGGACTACGCCTCGCCACCATCGACGGTGGAAGTCTTCGCAATGCCATCCCAAGAGAAGCCGAAGCCATCGTCGTGGTGCCTGCCGACAACACCATGGCATTCGAGAAATATGCCACCGAGTTTGAAGCCATCGCTAAAGAGGAGTTTGCCGAGGTAGAGCCAGAATTGGCCATCCTTTGTGAGCCTGCCGCCATGCCCAAACAGGTCATCGACGTAAAGACCCAAAATCAGATGTTCACTGCCATCGCCCGCTATCCCAACGGCGTCATCGCCATGTCGGAAGACTTCGAAGGCACCACCGAGACCTCCAGCAACCTGGCTACATGGAAGATGGAAGGCGGAAAGATCGTCACCGCTTCTCTGACCCGTAGCCTCGTCGACGCCGCTAAGGACAAACTCGCAGAACAAATCCGCAAGAACCTCACCGACAACGGTGCGGAGGCCTACTCCACTGGCGACTACCCAGGCTGGAAGCCCAACATCAATTCCACCATCCTTAACCTGATGAAGAAAGTCTATCAAGACAAATTTGGCAAAGAGCCTAAGGTTATGGTCATCCATGCCGGTCTGGAATGCGGTATCCTCGGATCGAAGTATCCGCATTGGGACATGGTGAGTTTCGGCCCCACCCTGGTGCACCCCCATTCGCCCGACGAAGCGCTTCTCATCGAAAGCGTACAGCCTTTCTGGGACTTCCTCGTTGAAACTCTGAGAAACATCCCCGAAAAAGGAGTTATCGCATAATTGACTAAATGTCAATGGTTTGTAAAAGGCAAAATCAAATTTGGTTTTGCCTTTTACATTTTTTTTAAGAAAAGTGTTGCAGCAAAGGAAATTCTTTGTAATTTTGCAGCCCAATTCAAAGGGTTTTTAGCGAAAAATAACAAATAAATAAGATAGAGAGATGAAGCGCACTTATCAACCTTCGAACAGAAAACGTAGAAACAAACACGGTTTCAGAGAAAGAATGTCAACGGCTAACGGCCGTAAGGTTTTGGCCCGCAGAAGAGCCAAAGGCAGAAAAAAACTTACAGTTTCTGACGAGTATTAATTTCAAGAAGCCGTTATATTTCTTATTTAAGGTAACAAGAAGGCGACCCCCATTAGGGAATCGCCTTTTGTTGTTTTTACATTTACGAAGTCGTTTGGGGGAAAGTTTCCGCATTTATTTTTCACAACGGTAAATAATCTCCTCTCCCCTCCGAGCCAAACGCATCCGCTCACGCTGTTCCGCTGAAATCTCGTAGTAAACCCTGTCTTCTGTCACCTTGAACCCTGCCCCGCGTAGCACCTCGGCATAGTCGCGGCCGAACTGCCGCACATGATCGTATTGTCCAAACAAGCGCTCACGTTCTTTCGGATCGGTGATACTCGGATCCTCGAAGGTATCGACATCGGGATTGATAGGCACCAACAGGATGGCCCATCCGCCTGGTTTTAGAATCCTCTTGATTTCCGAAAAAGCCTTGTTGGCGTCGTCGACATGCTCCAACACATGGTTGCATATGACCACATCATAGGTGTCGCTCGGCTGGTCGATGGCCGTCACGTCAAGATGCAGGTCGGCGATGGGCGAATCGAGGTCGGCAGTGGTATAATCGAGGTTCTTCAATGCGCGAAAACGCTTTAAAAAAGGCTGCTCAGGGGCAAAATGCAACACCTTGAGCGGCGCCGTAAAGAAATCGGTTTTCTCTTTCAAATAAAGCCACAACAGACGATGCCTTTCGAGCGACAAACACTTGGGGCACAAACGGTTGTCCATAGCCTTCCCATAACCATAAGGCAAAAACTTGCGGAAATGGCCGCCACACACCGGACATTCCACCTTGTTGCCGATGTAAAACGGGCGCACCAACAAGCTGAAAAGGTAACTCAACTTGATAAGCCACTGACGGGGGAATATCTTGGTGAATAAGGCAATCAATTTCTTCATTTTCGTATTATCGCATTTGATACTGCAAAAATAAGGAAAGAATCCCTATCTTTGCAAAAAAGTTTGAAAATGCAGTTTTCAATCATCATACCTGTCTTTAACCGACCCCAGGAAGTCGACGAACTGCTTGAGAGCCTTTGCCGCCAGACCGTCAAGGACTTTGAAGTCGTTGTGGTGGAAGACGGCTCGACGGAAAAATGCGACACTATTTGTCAAAAAAACGCCGACCGCCTCCCCGTCAGCTATTACTTCAAACCCAACTCTGGCCCAGGCCCCTCTCGCAACTATGGCGCCGAACGTAGCCAAGGCGAATACCTTATCATCCTTGACTCCGACGTCATCGTGCCAGAAGACTATCTTGAGAACATCCAAGCCGAACTCGACCGCGAACCCTGCGATGCCTTCGGCGGTCCCGACCGCGCCCATGCCTCGTTTACGCCCATACAAAAGGCCATCAATTATGCGATGACCTCGTTTTTCACCACGGGCGGCATACGGGGTGGCAAGAAAAAAATGGACAAGTTCTACCCTCGCAGCTTCAACCTCGGCATTAAGAAAAGCGTATACGAAGCTTTAGGAGGCTTCGCTCCCATGCGTTATGGCGAAGATATCGACCTAAGCACCAGGATTTTCAAAGGCGGTTACAGCTGTCGTCTCTTCCCAGATGCCTTTGTCTATCACAAAAGACGCGTCAGGTTCAGTTCGTTCTTCCGTCAGGTGAAACACTCGGGTGAGGCACGTGTCGTACTGAAAAACAAATATCCCGAAACCTTCAAACTCGTTCACCTCTTACCCGCCGCTTTTGTGGTCGGCAACCTGCTGTTGGTCCTGTTGGGCATCTTTCATCATTGGCTATGGTTCATTCCCATCTTATTCTATGCCACTTTGGTTTTTATTGATTCCCTCGTCAAGAACAAGAGCCTGAAAGTCGCATTGCTCAGCATCCCCGCCGCCTACTGCCAGCTTTTCGGCTATGGTACGGGATTTCTCGCAGCTTCCTACCGCGACATTCTTCATAAAAAACAAATTTCGCAAACAGAAAAATCGTAATTTCGCCGCATATTAACAACGTACCATGGGCTTACTTAAATCCTTACTCATCATCGTCCTGATTTTCTACGCTTTCAGCATGGTAGTCAGAATGCTTTTTAAGCATAAAATGAAAAAGCTCACCCGTAAAATGGAACAAGCCGTTAAAGACGAGACCGAAGCCACCCAAAAAACGCAAAATACGCCACATGTCGACCCAAACATAGGCGAATACACCGATTACGAAGAAGTTGAATAGAAAACCACCACATCATGAAAAATACTTTTTTCCAAAAGAACAAGAGCGCTCTTAGCATTATAGCAGCTATCGTCGCTTTCGCGGTCATCACCCTGGTGTATTTCAATCCCGTATTGGAAGGAAAACGCATCAAACAGCACGACATCGAAATGCACCTTGGCATGTCGCAGGAAATCAACCAATATCGCGAGGCCACTGGCGAGCAGACACTTTGGACCAACGCCCCCTTTGGAGGCATGCCTGCATGGAATATTTCCGTTACACCAAAAGGCAATCTTACCGAACCCATCTACCAAGCTTTGAGAATCAGACTGCCCCAATCGCTCGGTTCTGTATTCATCTGCATGTTAGGTTTTTTCGTACTGCTCTTGGCGCTTGACTGCGGTTTCTGGATTAGTTTTATTGGAGCCATCGCATACGGATTTACATCCTACTTATTCATAGTCATTGGTGCAGGCCATAACGCCAAAGCCATGGCCATGGCTTATATGGCGCCTGTCATCGCAGGCGTATTACTCGCCTATAAAGGCAAATACCTATGGGGCTGCCTGCTGACAGCTTTTGCCATGGCCTTTGAGGTGCGCACTAACCACCTACAAATCACCTACTATCTGGCTTTGATCATCGTCATTTTGGTCATTGCCGAGCTCATCAGCGACATCAAAAACAAGAAGTTGGGGCATTTCTTCAAAGCTTCCATTGGATTGGTAGTGGCCGCCATTATCGGCGTGCTGACATGTTCCACCACGCTGTATGGCAACTACGAATTCGGCAAAGAAACCACGCGCGGCAAACCGGTACTGACCCGCAATGAAGACAACCAAACCAAGGGCCTCGACCGCGACTACATCACGCAATGGAGTTACGGCAAGGGTGAGACTTGGAGCCTGCTGATCCCCAATGCCAAAGGAGGCGCCTCGGCTTATATCGGCAGACAAAACCCTGCCCTCGAAAAGGCCGACAGGCAGTTCAAGGATAGCATAGCCCAAAGCAACGCCTATTGGGGCGACCAACCTGGCACCAGCGGCCCTGTATATGTGGGAGCCATCGTCGTCTTTCTATTCGTCTTGGGCGCTTTGACCGTGAAAGGCAAATTGAAATGGGCTTTGTTGACAGCCACCTTGCTTTCCATCCTACTCAGCTGGGGCAAGAACTTCATGGGCTTCACCAACTTCTTCTTGGATTACATCCCTGGCTACGACAAATTCAGGGCTGTCTCCATGACCTTGGTCATCGCCGAAATATGCATGCCACTCTTGGGATTCCTAGGTTTAGCTGAAATTGCAAAAAGCCCAGAGAGCTTCAAGCAAAACATCAAAAAACTATACATCGCCTTTGGCCTCACCGCGGGCATCTGTCTCTTGTTCTACCTGGCTCCGAAGGTCTTCTTTAACTTCCTTAGCCAAGGCGAAGCAGAACAGTTTGCCGCCATGATGAAAGGCAAAGATGGCGCTCTTTATGCCAGCTTCGCTGCTCAGCTTGAAGATGTCCGCGTGGCCATTTTCCGCAAGGACACCCTACGAAGCCTGCTGTTCATCATCCTCGCCGCAATCCCAATCTTCCTTTATGGCAAGGGCAAACTGGAAGGCTACATCGCCTTCCCCATCCTCGCAGTACTCGTCATTGTCGACATGTTCCCCATCGACAAACGCTACCTCAACAACGACAAGTTCGTCAGCAAGCAGAAATACGACAAGCCATTCACTGCCTCCGCTGCCGACCAATACATCTTAGAAGACAACACCTTGGATTTCCGCGTAGCCGACATCACCAAGGACATGTTCAATGATGCCAGCACCTGTTATTTCCATAAGTCATTGGGCGGATATTGCGGAGCCAAGCTACGCCGCTATCAGGATGTCATCACGCAATACCTCAACGGCGAACTCAACCAACTCAGAGGGGCCCAAAGTGCTCCGGCACTCCTGCAGACGCTTGCACAGCAAAAGGTGCTCAACATGATGAACACCAAGTACGTCATCTACAACCCCAATGCCCAGCCTTTTGAAAATCCTTTCGCCATGGGCAATGCCTGGGCAGTCAATAACATCCGATGGGTTGACACCCCCAACGAAGAGATTGACGCCATTGGCGACACCGACTTGGAGCATACAGCCATCATCAACAAGGAATTTGAGCAACAAGTTGGGAGCTATCAATTTACCGACAGTATCCGCGGACAAATCACATTAACTGATTATCTTCCTAACAAACTATCATATAGCTTCAAAGCAAGTGAAGACCAGTTGGTCGTCTTCTCTGAGATTTGGACCGAACGAGGCTGGAAGATATATGTAGACGGTCAAGAGCAGCCTTTGCTCAGAGCCAACTATCTATTACGTGCGGCTCTTATTCCAAGTGGCGAGCATGAAATCGTGATGGAATATGCGCCCAAGGCCTATTCGACTGGCAATGCCGTTTCGTTTGCTAGCTCCCTAATCATGATTCTGGGACTGATCGTCGCCCTCATTTTTACCTTTAAACCCAAGAAAGAGGAAAAAGCATGAAACGGGTCCTGATCATCACCTACTATTGGCCGCCTTCAGGTGGCAGCGGCGTACAACGCTGGCTGAAGATGTCGAAATACCTTCCTGAAAACGGATGGCAACCCGTAATCTATACTACGGAAAACGCAGAATACCCCATTGTCGACCCTTCGCTGGAGAAGGATATCGCCCCCGAGGCCGAAGTCATCAGGCGCCCTATCGTTGAGCCATACACGTTTTACAAACGATTCCTAGGCATCAAAAAGGAAGAGACCGTCAAGGCGGGCTTCATTGAAGAAAAGGGGAAAAAGAAAGGCTGGAAAACGGACCTCTCGCTGTGGATTCGCGGCAATCTCTTCATCCCCGACGCCCGTTGTTGGTGGGTAAGGCCTTCGGTTCGTTACCTGAAAGAATACTTGAAAGAGCACCCCGTTGATGCCATCATCAGCACGGGGCCGCCCCACTCCATGCACCTGATCGCCATGAAGCTGAAAAAGGAATTGGGCATCCCTTGGATTGCCGACTTCCGCGACCCTTGGACTGAAATCGATTATTACCAAGACTTGCATCTCTCACGCTGTGCCGACCGCAAGCACCATAAGTTGGAGCGTCAAGTGCTCACCCAAGCCGACAAGGTAGTCACCGTAGGTTGGGATTGTGCCAGAAGCCTCGGCAGGTTTGGCAACAGGAACGTACGCGTGGTGCCCAACGGCTACGATTGGGAAATCGACGCCAACCAACAACCTGCACCATTGTCACAAGAATTTACACTGACGCATTTAGGCGTTGTCACTCCCTCTCGCAATACGCCTCAACTGTGGAGTGCGTTGAAAGAGCTAAAAGAAGAAAACGCAGATTTTGGGAGCAACCTGAAAATCAGACTGGTCGGTCAAGTGGACCAATCTGTCACAGAAAGCCTGGAAGCTGCTGGCTTGAAGGGCAACACCGAGATCATCCCCTATATTCCGCACGACGAAATCTTACAGATGCAACAATCCTCGCAGGTATTGCTGTTGCTCATCAACAACACGCCCAATGCCAAGGGAATTCTGACGGGCAAGTTGTTCGAATATCTCGCCTCGGGCCGTCCCATCCTCTGCATCGGCCCTGAAGACGGCGATGCGGCGAGAATCCTCACCGAGACCGGCTCTGGACAAACAGTTAGTTTCGGAAACAAGGAGAAAATAAAAGAAGTCGTTATCGACCTTTACCAGAAGTATTCGGAGAACGGACTACCATCGACTGAGTACATGGAGGTTGAGCGGTATTCGAGAAGGGCATTGGCGGGAAAATACGCGAAATTGTTGGATAGATCAAATGACTGAGTCAATAAAAAACAGCATGAAAAAAACATTAATAAAACGAATTGCAACTTGTTTTGCTTCACTATATTTTCTCCCTTTTTGGCACTTACAAAAACTATTGAAACGAGATGAAAATTTATGGTTGTTTGGTTCGACAAACAGCAACACTGATTCTGACAATGGTTACACTTTTTTTGAATTCGTCAACAAGAACTATAACAACGTAAAGACTGTTTGGGTTACTCAGCAACCGTCTGTTTACGAGAGAATGCGGGCAGAGGGATATTACAATGTCGAAATGAGCAACTCGCTTAAAGGGAAACTCGCTTGTTTGCGTGCCGGAGTTTGCTTCATAAGCATCGGCCCAACTGAAACCAACAAAAAATATATCAATGGCATTAGGCAAATAGTATTATGGCATTCTATGGCCATAAAACAAATTGCATATGACATGGAAGCCTTCCACCAAAAGAAAATGAGCAAAAAGGAAACTGCTCTTACTCGATTTGAAAAGTTTTGCATGCCATATCTTTTCAATCTGAATGCCGAGTGTGCATTCGTCACCTCCGAGTTTTTCATACCCATTTTTGCTTCAGCCTTTAAATTGCCTCCCGAAAAAGTCATCCCTCTCGGACAGCCAAAAAACGATGCGTTCTTCTATGAAACCACGGAAAAGCTAATCAGTCACCTCAATGAGAAATTCAAAGATCCTTTAAAAATAATATATATGCCGACTTTTCGTGATGATTTACGTAATTCCGGCAAACAATTCAACCCGTTTGACGAGTTCGGTTTTGACACAAAAGGAATCATGGAAATGCTAGAAAGAAACAATGCCGTTTTCCTTTATAAATGTCATAATCACGATGGCATAGTCAAAGTTTCCAATCTTAGTGAAAGATTTATCATCCTTACCCCAGAAAAGTATCATGACCCATATACCCTCCTAAAAGACGTTGACATTCTTGTGACTGACTATTCAAGCGTATACTTTGATTTTCTTTTGACGAAAAAGCCCATCATTTTGGCACCTTTCGACATTGACATCTATCAAGCCATGCGCCCCTTCTATTACGATTACTTTGAAAACATCGAAGGATGCGTGGTATACAATTGGAACGAATTTATCAAAGCCATTGACGAACACAAATACTTTAACCCGTCGGATGAGGTTTGCAGAAAGTTCAATAAATACCAAGACGGGAGGAGCAGTGAAAGGATCCTAGGTTTCATGAAGAGTTATTTGGCCAACTCCTCCAACATGCGGCAGAAATCCGTATAATTCCTAGTGGCATCACTCATTGTCATCCACCTTTGACGAGCATTATCTCGGATAGTTTGTCTGTATGGATTGGAATAAAACTCGGTTATGAACTCAGCAAGTTGTTGAGGTGTGATATCTTTGGACAATAGTTTTCCAACCGAATCGTCAACAATTTCATAAACGCCACCCACATTAGTAGCCATTACAGGTATTCCAAACGAAAATGCTTCCATGATGGAGACAGGAATGCCTTCCGACTCGCTCACATTGACGAAAATGTCAATGTGATGTTCCTTATAGTATGTCATTACCTCTTCATTAGGAATTGCTCCGAGAAGGGTACCTTCAACATGGTCTGGAAAAGAAGAAATCACTGCTTCCACTTCACTTCGGAGCGGTCCATCACCCATATGCAACCAACTGACTTTAATGTCTAAAGTTCCAATAGCTTTTGCAAGAAGGGTCACACGCTTTACAGAAACCAAATTTGAGCAGCTGACAATCTGAAAAACAGGTCCACCGTCAGATGGGTTGAGTCCATGATCGAACACGCCCAAACGACACACTTTAATCCTTCGTGGAGCATCTTTGCCATAGTGTTCACGTAGATACCTTTCCCCGTTCTCCGAAATTGGTGCTGCCATATCCAAGGCCATAAACAACCATTTCCTGAATGGTTTGTAACCTTGGCATGCTTCTTCATACAGGTCCGTACCATGGAATCGGGCGACAGTGACCACATCAAACTTTTTCTTCAATAAAGGAAGCAATAAAGCAGCTCGGTCTCCCCAATATGAATACAATACTGTTTTCTTTTGGGGATTTATATGCAACGAAGCGTATGCAGCGCGAATGAGCAGCCATGATGTCATAAAATCCCAAAAGCGTTTCTTACTTTTCCAAGCCTTCTCCTGAAAAAAAACGGGAACAGCGAAAAAGAATGGTGACAAGCAAAATAGGCCTTTTATGATCAGTTTTACATTCCCCTTCGGATTGAAGTTTAATAACGGCTTTTCAACAACAGAGCCAGATGGAAGTTGACGCATCTCACCATTCTTCCATAAAGGGAAATAATGAACCGTACCAAACTGCTTGGACAAAAAAACAGATTCACTGTTTAGGAAAGACTCACCCATACCAAACGGATAATTGTCCGTAAAAACAAAAAGCTCTTTCTCCTTATCCACTTGATCCATGACGATCTTTTTTATACTGCATTTTCCATTGAGAATGCAAAAATATAGATTTTTATTAAATTTGCGGCCCAAATCAACAAATCAAAACCATGAATGAATCTTTGGTTATTGGTGGAAGCAACGGCATTGGTCTGGCCATCGTATTGGAATTACAGAAAAAGTGTCAGCATGTCCATGTTGTAGACAGAGAAAAAAACAGCCTTCTGGACGCTTACACTAATGTTCGTTTCTGCCAAGCCAATCTGATTAACACGGATTTTTTATTCTTGAAGGACTACGACAAGGTAGACACTCTGATTATCACAGCAGGATTCGGGCGCATTGCTCCCTTCGAACAAATTCTTGAGCCAGAGATAGAAAACAACTTTCGGGTGAACAGCATTGCCGTCATGAAGGTGCTCCATTTCTTCTTTCCCAAGATGAAGCAGAAAGCGCCATTCCATTGCGCCGTGATGGGAAGTATTGCCGGGCTCGTCAGTTCACCATTGTTTGCCACTTATGGCGCCACAAAAGCAGCCGTATGCAACACCATAGAAAGCCTCAACATAGAATTGGAAATGGCGGGAACCGACAATAGGATTCTGAATGTTTCACCTGGTTCCATCAAGGGCACAAAGTTCAATGGAGGCGATAATGACCTAAGCAAAACAGAAGAATTGGCGCAAACCATCATCAACAAGATGGAGGAAAGGCAGACGCTCTTTATTCCCCAATACAAGGAAGTGTATCAAGGCGTGTTGGAACGCTACCGCCAAAACCCTCGTCAATTTGGTTTACAAAGCTACCAATACAAGCTGGAAAGCGGAAGGACCAGTAGTCAACCACAACTTACAATCGGATATTTGAGTGGCACTTTCGACCTCTTTCATATCGGTCACCTCAATCTATTGCGTCGCGCAAAAGAGTATTGCGATTATCTTGTAGTTGGCGTACACAGAGACGCCTCCCACAAAGGCAAAGCGACATTCATTTCCTATGAGGAACGAGTTGAGATCGTCAAAAGCATTAAGTATGTCGATCGTGTGATTCCTTCAGAAAAAGAAGACTGCGACGTCTATCTGAAGGGAATTGTTAAATATGATTTCTTGTTCGTGGGTTCTGATTATAAAGGCACAGAACGTTTCAACCGATACGAGCAAATCTTCGCAGACAAAGGAGTAAAGATCATTTATTTCCCCTATACGCAGGGAACTAGCAGCAGCCAACTTCGCGAAGCCTTGTCAGCCATCAAGAAATAATCATTTTTCCTTTCTCAACCACCTCAACCTTTTGTCGATCAAGTCATTCACCGATTGAGAGACTTTCAGCTTATAGATTGCCGTCAAGCCAACGGAAAGGAATAGCATTGTTTTCAAGGCGGCATGGATGGTCAAACCGATGATTGGCTTGTCAAAAAGCTGGGTGAATAACGGCGTCAAAGTGCTTGTCCATAACCAATTGAGCGCAAATAGGACGAGAATTACAACCGCAACGGGCAACAGCTTCTTTGACATGGGTTGAACACCTATCTTCCACCTAATGAAGGCCACCAACATCCGTTGCTATCACGGGGATACCAAACGAAAAAGCCTCCATGATAGAAACCGGAACGCCTTCCGACCTGCTTGCATTCACAAACAAATCCACATGATGCTCTGCGTAATATCGAATCACTTGGGCATTGGGAATTACTCCCAACAACTCACACGTGACATATTCTGGATACTTCTCAGCAACAAACTCCACCTCGCTGCGCAAAGGGCCATCACCTATGTGAGTCCATCTGACTTTGAAATCAAGCTTGCCTATAGCTTCTGCAAGAAGAGGCACTCTTTTCACCGGCACTATTTGAGCAACTAACAATATGGAATTCCGTTTCTTCTTTTTCCGGATTCAATCCATGATCAAATACGCCCAAGCGGTGCACTTCGATCATCTTAGGTGCGTTTATGCCATAACGATCCTGCAAATACCGCTTCCCGTTCTCTGAAATCGGTATGGCTACATCCAATTCATTATACAACCATCTTCTAAAAGGTTTATATCCTCCACAGGCCTCCTCATATATATCGGTGCCATGGAATCGTGAAATGCATTTACAGTGGAACCTCTTCTTTAGCAACGGCAACAACAACGCCGATTTATCCCCCCCCAATATGAATACAACAAAGCATCCTCATCAAGCTTTACCGACCAAGAGGAATACATTGCCCTTATAAGAAGCCATGACGTCATAAAATCCCAGAAACGTTTTTTGCCCTTCCAAGCTTTTTCTTCAAAGAAAACAGGAATGGCAAAATCATTTTAATGCAAAAATAAAGAATTTTCTTAAATTTGCAGTTCACTATTAACAAATCAAAGACAATGAGGTCTCCCCTAATCACTATTCAACAACAGCAGTCAGTTTCACGAGACTCTTTTGGCATTCGGATAATAAGCAAAAGAAACACAATGAGAAAACTCATTATGTATTTAGTCATCTTATTATCTTCAGTGATAGGATTCGGGCAATCTGTTCGCAACGAAAACGCCCCAGGCATCGTTTTCCCGGACAATGTCTTTGAAAGCGACTGCAACAACAACACGCCCATTCCGTTTTATGGAGGACAATTGAAGTACAGTACTCCCGACAACATTAATGTGTACGCCACGCCACTATGCGGCGACCTCGATGATGATGGCGTCATTGAAATTGTAGTTCCACTTTTCACCGCAACTGATTTTGACTACAGACAATGGTCAAATCAGATAGGCGTATATAGCGGCAATGGCCTCTCCTTGCAAAGCACTATATCAGTTCCCCAACAGTTGTATTTAACTTTCTGCCCCTTAGGATTAATCAGATACCCCTTAGACGATGGTACAATGCAAGGAGCTATCGTCGCCCTTTGCGATGACGGCAAGTTACGTTCATACTCAAAGAACGGGCAGCTACTAAACACAGCAGACATTGACCCTCCTTGCGACGGGACACCCTCTTTTGCTGACTTCAACAATGATGGATACCCTGAAGTTTATGTTGGCAATGCCATTTATGATGCCGCCACCTTAAAAAGGCTTTGTGCCGGTCCAATCAACGGCAACAAAGGATTGAGTTATCGAGGTTCACCCAACAATCCTTACCCACACCATGCCAATTATGCCATCCCGTACGCCTACAACGTTATTGGAGATGATAAACTAGAACTCGTCTGCGGAAACACCATTTACAATGTCAACATTGTGAGTCGTACCGACCCTTCATTGAACTCTGTTACCGTTAATAAGACCATCACACCACCTTACGGTTATCCCCAAGACGGACAGGTTGCCATTGCCGACCTTGACTTAGATGGAGAAGTGGAAATCGTGGTTACCAAGGATCCTACCGATGACTGCACGGAAGATGACGCTTACATGTATGCATACAGACCCTCAAACGGAGAAATTCTATTCAATTTTACGCTGTTTTGCCGCAGCGTTGGTTTCCCTGCCATCTGCAACATCGACAATGAACCGCACCCTGAAATTCTGTTCGTTGACTACCAATACAATCTACCCTCAGAACAGATGCGTTGCCTACGTTATGTGACCGGCAGCGGACTCAGTACCGTTTGGGAAATCCACCACAACGACCCTTCGGGCATGACCACGATGACCTTTTTTGACTTCAACAGAGACGAAATCCCAGAAATTGTCTTCCGCGACTCCAATAATCTGAACATATTCAACGGATCCAATGGAAGCCTTTTGTATTCTTATCCAATGCGTTCTGGGACAGCCTCCGAGCATCCCATAGTGGCTGATGTCAACAACGATGGCCATGTTGAAATCATCGTTACGGGTTTGTTGACTGATTATTATGGAAACAATGGTCATGGCAGTTTATGTCTCTTCGGTAACGATAATTGGCCTTCGTCTCGATCGGTTTGGAACCAGTATGCCTATAATGTTACGAACATCAACAACGACTTAACCGTTCCTTCTATCAGTTTCAACAATGCTACTGTTTTCACCGCCCCTGATGGCACTGTCCGCCACCCCTACAACAACTTTTTGTATCAAGCCACCTACATCACACCTACTGGTGAACTTTACAATCCTTCAGGCTATGTTGAAGCAGAGCACTTCGGTGAAGGCTGTACAACATATAGTTTTCATGGCGTCACATATACCGAAAGCGGCGACTATGAGTATATGATTGAGAACCCGTGGGGGTGTGACACCCTTCTATTTGTTCATGTCCAAATAGGTGACACCATTCACACCAGCCAATACAAGAGTGTTTGCCAATCCTATACATGGAACGGAATAACATACCAAGAATCTGGTGTCTACGAACAACACTTTACTTCCTCTCAAGGATGTGACAGCATTGTCACGCTCTATCTTCATGTCGATGAACAAATATTTACAAACCTTGTCATTAATGCCTGTGATAGTTATACTTTTGACGGAACAACCTATTATGAAACAGGAGTTTATGAGCATGTCTATCCCTCTGCGAATGGATGCGACAGTATTGTCATTCTCAACTTAACTATTAATTCTTCTTCATACGTCAGCCCCATACATGGAGAAAACCTCATTTATTACCAGACTAATGGACAATATACCTATTACATCGACCCTGTCGAAGGATGCTTCGGCTATGAATGGAGTTTTGATGGAACGTGGAAACTAACATACTCCTCCAACTCACCAGAATGCACATTAGACATCAATTCACCTGGGGCTGGCACGCTGAAAGTGAGGGTTTACACTGAATGTGGCTACATAGAGCGCAGCTTTTACATCAGACACGACATCCAACCTAATGTAACCATCTACCCCAATCCTACGCAAAGCGACTTCAGTATCATTCTCTCAGGAATGGAAGGCGAAGCTGTTATCATAATTTACAATTACATAGGGCAATTCATAGAGCGTCTCTCTGTTGACACGAATGTTGAAGACCTTGTTGTACCCTACTCACTAATTGGCAAGGCGGCAGGCGTTTATATTGTTAGAGTCATCAATCAATCCCACGCGATTTCCAAAAAAGTCATCAAAAGCACTCCCGCAACATATTTACAATACAACTGGAGTTGGTAAATTCAACTCTGTAACATCACGAAACACAGAATATGCCGTCCCAACAATCATAAAAGCCACTTGCGGTCAAAGATCTGGCCTTCATGTCAGTTGTTCGATGGTAGGTATCATTATAATCTACAATTTGAGGCAGCAAAGGTGGTAAAAAACTGATAAAAGAGGTTATATCGTCCGCTATCGTTTTCCCATTAGCAAACCCTTCGCTTTGTCAATTAAATCATTCACCGACTGGGAGACTTTCAGCTTGTAAATTGCGGTGATGCCCATAACTATGAAAAGGGTGGTCTTCAGCACCGCATCGATGGCAAGGCCGAAGATGGGCTTGGCAAAAAATTTGGCGAGCAAAGGAGTTAAAGTGCTTGTCCATAACCAATTGAGTGCAAATAGGACGAGAATCACAACCGCAACGGGCAACAGCTTCTTTGACATGGGTTGAACACCTATCTTCCACCTGATGAAGGCCACCAACAAGATGAAATAGACGAGATACGATGCCACTTGAGCCAAAGCGCCACCGTTGATATCCCATTTTGGCACCAACCAGGCGTTCAGTCCGATAGACATGGCCGCCAGCAGAATGGTAAAGATCAAGGAATAATAATAGTATTTGGAATAACTCAGAACCGTGGTCGACACACCAAGGGTGGAATAGACGAGACGACTCAACGACAAGATCAGAACAGCCCACTTGCCCAAACGGTAGACATCGCCATTGGGTAGCAAATCAAAGATATAATCGATGTTAATCCAAATGAGGAAAAACACGAATGTACCGGCGATGAACTGGTGCAATGCCACAGTCTTGCACAAGAAGTCAGCTTGTTTCACATCCTGTTTGGCCATGGCCTCGGAGATATGTGGTCTCGAAATGGCGCCCAAAGAACGGTATGGCATCTCGACCAAAGCTGCGATATTAAAAGCTATGGTGAACACACCGGCTAGATGAAAGCCTGTCTTACCTGCCACGAAGAACTTGCTCAACATCGGGATCACATTGCCTGCCAAAGCCGCTGTAATCATGAACAAGGTGTAAAACAAAAAGTCGCGTTTCAGCTCTGGCTTGATGTAGTCCCATTCGATCTTGAAAGAGACCCGCTTCAAAGAGAGCAAATAGATGATGTTGATAAGGGTGGCGAGGCCATAGAACACACAGAAAGCTATGATGACACCATCAAAATCAATGACTTTGTAAAAATACAGAAGATATACCACCAAGGTAGCCACCCTCAATCCCACCTCACGGATAAACTTGGGCAGCACGATGCGCAGCAAAAGATTGCTATTTGTCTCAAAGACAGAGATATATAGCATAAAAAACGCCAACGGAATAACGAAGTTGACGTATTTTGCAAACAAATCAGCACCCACTTCAGCATCTTTCGTGAAAAAGTCTACGATGGCACCCTTGAAAAGGAAAAATGCAATCAAGAAGAAAGCAAAACCTATCAGTGGAACCAGCAGCGTCCAGCCAAAGAAGCCGTGGTCGCGATGCTCCTCATCCTTGAAAAAAGGATAATAGCGCATGGCGGATGAATTGGTACCCAACTGTGCCAATCCACCAAAGAGCAACGAGCATTGCAGAAGGATGTCGATAAGGCCAATCTGTTCAGGCTGAAGGGCTTTCGTCTGGATGAAGAAGGTAGTGAGGATGCCTACTGCCACCCCGATATAGGTGGCAATGGTGCCCTTGATGCTCTGTCGTGCCACAATGCCCATGCCCTTATTCCCCTTCTATCTTCAGATAATCGTCATCTGTGCTCTTACGTTCGTATTCGACATAATCCTCGTAAGCGCCGATGATCAAATCATAATCCTTGCACTGCTCTTCCAAGTTTTGAATCAAGGTGTTCTGCTCCTCAATTCTCTTCCTCAGTTCATCAATGCGGTTTTGGCGGTACTCGTTGGCAGCCTGATAAGTCTGGATATGCTTCCTCAGGTCCTCGATGACGATTTCCTTACGGCGGTTCTGTGTCTCCGTCTCACTCAGCTGCATCGTTCGTTTACGTATGCCCGAATTCAGGTCGTTGCCAGCCAAAATCAAGATGGCCACCACCCAGATCCAAAGCATGAGGATGATGAGCGTTCCAATGGATCCGTATAGTGCATTGTAGCGTGAGAAGTTGGAGATATAGGTATTGAAAGCCACGGTGCCCAATACAAACAAGGTGGTGGCGAGGATAGTACCTGGACTGAAGATGACGAACTCACGATATTTCTTGCCTTTGCGTCTGGGGTGTTTCAGTTCCACCCTATAATGCTCTTTGTATTTCACATTGCCGAAATAATACAGCAAGGCGATGCCGAAACAAAGCGCGAAAACACCAATCACCCAACGCAAGACACTGAAGAGGAAAAAGGTAAAGGTACCTCCTTGGATGATCTCGTGAGTCACCAGATACTTCAAAGCCATGCCACCCAAGGATATCAAGAGGACGGAAACGACCATCAGTGCTCCGATAATCACCAACATGACGATGGCAAAGAGGCGCTGCTCAAACCAGTCGCGAAGGTTCAATTTCTTGCTGCGGAGATAATTGGCGTAAACATTGCGGAAGCCATTAAAGAAGGCCACCACACCACTCGACCCGAAAACAATACACAAGATAATACTTATCGACAGCAAGCCGTCGTGGGGTTGGTTCATGATGCCATCGATGGTCTCTGTCACAAAATCGAGTGTTCCCGAGGGAATGAGGAAGTCGTTGATGAGCATCATCACACGCTCATAGAGATGCGGGATCGGGATGTATGGAATCAAAGTAAAGAAAAACAGGATAAGCGGAAAGAGCGCCACGAAGAAATTGAACGCCACGCCTGCGGCACGATCGACTGTACGGCCTTTGGTGAACAATTTGACAAAGTCACGGACAACATCCAGAAACGGTAGTCTGGTGCCAGGAAAGCGCACCCTACGAAGATAGTTGTCATCACGGTTGTACCATGCCTTGGCTGCATCAATCTTCGCGTTGACCCACAGCTTCAACTTTCCGTCTTTCTTTTCTTTTTCTGCCATCATTCTTAATGAATTAACTTGCAAAAATAATGGTTTTATTGCAACAAGCCCACAAAAATCGTAATTTTGCGGCATGAAAAACGAAGAAACCATCTCACACGAGGGCATTGTGACCAAGATCACAGACGACGAATTGGAAATCAAGATACTGGCACAAAGTGCTTGTGCTGCTTGTCACGCCAAGAGTGCCTGCGGCATGGGCGAGCAAGCTGAAAAGACCCTTACCGTGCCAAGACCCAAGGACAAAGAATTTGCGCTCAACCAAAAAGTCAATGTCAAGATGGCCATCGGACAGGGCAACAAGGCCGCTGTCTTGGCTTATCTTTTGCCCATCATCCTCCTTTTAGCGGTGCTTTTCGTCTGCATCGGTCTCGGGCTGGGCGAAGGCCTCTCCGCCATCATCAGCTTCATCTCGCTTGTACCTTATTATATCGTCCTTTACCTACGACGCGACAAGCTGAAGAGACAATTCGAGTATACCATCGAATAAAAAAGCGTATTTTTTTCTTTTGCAAAAAAAGGAGATTCCGTATTTTTGCAAGTTCTAAAAATTGAAAACAAACTCAAAATTCTATACAAATGAGTAATACTTTACTAATTTCCTTAGCGGTTCTCGGAATCTTGGGCGGCATTCTTGCCGTGGTTCTGTACTTTGTAGCACAGAGGTTCAAGGTGGAAGAGAACCCTTTGATTGATGAAGCGGAGGCTTGTCTGCCTGGCGCCAACTGCGGCGGCTGCGGCTTCGCTGGCTGCCGTGCCTTGGCCGAGGCTTGTGTGAAACAAGCCGCCGAAAAAGGCAACATCGACGGCCTGGCCTGCCCTGGCACCGACATGAACAAAGTGGCTGCCGTGTTGGGTCTGACCGCTGGCACCTTCGAGCCCAAGATCGCCGTGGTGCGTTGCAACGGCAGTTGCCAGAACTCGCCCTCCAAGGTGCATTATGAAGGCGCCGACATTTGTGCTTTCGCCAACACGCTCTATGCCGGCGAAGGCGGCTGCTCGAAAGGCTGCTTAGGCCTTGGCGACTGCGTGAAGAAGTGTAACTTCGACGCGTTGCACATCGACAAGGAGACGGGATTGCCCGTCGTCGACCCCGACAAGTGCGTGGGTTGTGGCGTCTGCGCCAAGACCTGCCCTCGCGGCATCATCGAGGTGCGTCCGCGTGGCAAGAAAGACCGTCGTGTCTATGTGTGCTGCTCCAACACCGACAAAGGTGCTTTGGTCGTCAAGAACTGCTCGGTGGGCTGCATCGGCTGCCAAAAGTGCTTGAAGGAATGTCCCTTCGAGGCCATCGAGATGCGTGGCAACCTCGCTTACATCGACCCGGCCAAGTGCAAGGCCTGCGGCAAGTGCGCCAAGGTATGTCCGCGCGGCTGCATCCACACTGTCAACTTCCCAGCTCCCAAGCCAGAACCCAAAGCTCTGGAAGGCGCCGAGCCGGCTGTCAAGATCGAGCCTCAAGCACAACCTGTGGAAGTGAAAACTGAAGTTAAACCTGAAAACACCGTCACAGCATGAACCCGATAAAGACCTTTAAGAAGGGTGGCGTACATCCGGAAGAGAACAAGCTTTCGGCAGAGCTACCTATACAAGACTTCCCGATGCCCAAGCAGATCATCGTCCCGTTGGGACAATGCCTCGGCGCACCGGCTGAATGCATCGTCAACAAAGGCGACCGTGTGCTGACGGGTCAGCTCATCGGCACCGCCAAGGGTTTCGTCTCGGCCAACGTCCACTCGCCCGCCACCGGCACCGTCGCCAAAATCGACGTAGTGATGGACCACACAGGCTACTACAAGCCCGCCGTCTTCATCGACCGTGAGGATAACGACGAATGGGCCGAGGGCATCCTCGTCACCGACGAGCTGCTCACTGACATCAAGTTAGACTCCAAACAGATTATCGACCGCGTGAAGGACTGCGGCATCGTCGGTATGGGCGGCGCCACCTTCCCCACCCATGTCAAGCTGATGGTACCTGAAGGCAAGAAAGCCGAATATGTCATCATCAACGCGGCTGAATGCGAGCCTTACCTGACTTGCGACTACCGCCTGCTCCTCGAGAAAACACAAGAGTTCCTCATGGGTGTCAAGATCCTCATGAAGGCTGTCAACACCGACAAGGGCATCATCGGCATCGAACAGAACAAGATGAAAGCCATCGAGCTGTTGGACAAGACCATCAACGAACACAAGGACTTATATGCTGGCATCGAAGTGCAGCCTCTGAAGACCAAATACCCACAAGGTGGTGAAAAACAGATCATCAAGGCTATCACGGGTCGTGAGGTGCCTTCGGGCAAGCTGCCCATCGAGACGGGTTGTGTCGTGGTCAACGTTGCCTCGACATACGCTGTCTACGAAGCCGTGCAGAAGAACAAGCCTTTGATCGAACGCATCGTCACCGTCACTGGCAAGTCGGTCAAAAAGCCAGGTAACTTCCGTGTGCGCTTCGGCACCCCTGCCGACCTCCTCATAGAGGCCGCCGGCGGTCTGCCCGAAGACATTACTGATGTCATCAACGGTGGACCCATGATGGGCAAGAGCGTGTCGGTCACCAACTTCCCGTGCATCAAAGGCACGTCGGGCATCCTGCTGATGACCCTCAAGGAAGCGCAAGACCGTCGTCAGACCAACTGCATCCGCTGCGGACGTTGTGCCATCGCCTGCCCCATGGGCTTGCAGCCTTTCCTGCTCCACAAATTGGCCAAGCAGAACAACTTCGACGAGACCGAGAGCAACCATATCATGGACTGCATCGAATGTGGCTCCTGCGAGTTTACCTGTCCCGCCAACATCCCGCTGCTCGACTACATCCGTTACGGCAAGGCCAAGACCGGTGCCATCATTAAAGCTAGAAATCAAAAATAAAAGACCATGAATAAATACACAATATCAGGTTCGCCGCATGTGCATTCGACGGAAAACACGAGGAAGATCATGTATCGTGTGCTCCTCGCCCTGCTTCCCGCCTTGCTTGTGGCCATTTACTATTTCGGCTGGTATGCCCTCCGCCTGACCATCGTCACGGTGGCTGCTTGCATGCTGACCGAATGGCTTATTCAGAAATTCCTTATCAAAGGCCCTTTGACCATCAACGACGGCTCGGCCGCGCTGACGGGTGTGCTGCTGGCCTTCAACGTACCTGCCAACCTTCCCATCTGGATGGCCATCGTAGGTAGTGTCGTAGCCATCGGCATCGGCAAGATGGCCTTCGGCGGCTTGGGCAAGAACCCCTTCAACCCCGCCCTGGTAGGCCGTGTGTTCATGCTCGTGTCGTTCCCGACCGCCATGACGACCTGGCCGCAGGCCGCTCCTATCTTCAAGGCTGGATTCTTCACCGATGCCGTCACGGGTCCCACCCCGCTCGGTCTCTTGAAGGAATCAGGAGCCTCATCGCTTGACCACGCACAATTCATCGACATGGTGCTGGGTAACCGTGGCGGTGCTTTCGGCGAGGTATGTGCCATCGCCCTTTTGATTGGTGCCCTCTATCTCATCTGCCGTAAGGTCATCGAGATCTTTACGCCGTTGAGTATCTTGCTCACCGTGTTCGTCTTCACGGGCATCTTTTACCTCATCAACCCAGAGGCGTACATCGCTCCTTGGTACCACCTGGTATATGGCGGTCTCATCCTCGGTGCCTTCTTCATGGCTACCGACATGGTGACCTCGCCGATGACGATACGAGGCAAACTATTGTTTGGCTTCGGCATCGGTGCCATCACGGTCATCATCCGTCTGTGGGGTGCCTATCCCGAAGGCGTCTCGTTCGCCATCTTGATCATGAACGCTTTCACGCCGCTCATCAACAAGGCCTTCAAGCCAAAAGTTTTCGGTGTTGTCAAACCCTCTAAAAAGTAAACGTCATGGCTAAGAAGAAAGAATCCACATTGATTAATATGCTCGTTGCCCTGCTCGTCATTACGGCAGTTTCGGGCGGTGTGCTCGGCCTGGTGTATGGCATGACCAAAGACGCCATCGCCGAGGTCGACCAGAAAAAGAACGAAGCAGCCATCCAGGCCGTGTTGCCCTTGGAAGGCGAAATCAACTATGAGGCTGACACGATGCAATTCTCTTATGAAGGTGTCAACACGACATTTCCTTGCAACTTGGCCTTCGACGCCAACGGCAACTTCCAAGGCGCTGCCGTGAAGACCAGCGAAAGCGGCTTCGGTGGCAAGATCGACATGATGGTCGGCTTCCTCGCCGACGGCACCATCAAAGGTACGTCGGTGCTGTCGCACGCTGAGACCCCTGGCCTCGGCGCCAACATGACCGGCAAGTTCAAGGACCAGTTCGTCGACAAGAACCCTGCTGACTACAAGTTGACCGTCACCAAAGACGGCGGCAACGTCGATGCCATCACCGCGGCCACCATTACCTCGAGAGCTTTCTCGAAGGCGGTCGACAAGGCTTACCAAGCCTTCATGGCCAACAAGGCACAATTCATGAACAATGCTCCCGCCGAGGAAATCGTCACCGAAGCGGAAGAAACAAACGAAACTGAGGAAGGAGGACAAAGCATGCTGTTGGGCTGCTGCCCGACCTTGGCAACGACCACCAGTGCCATCAACGGCATGTCGATGGGCTTGGCCACCACCTTCGTGCTGGTGCTGTCAAACATCTTCATCTCCTTGTTGAAAGGCTTCATCCCCGACAAGGTGCGTATCCCCTGCTTCATCGTCGTCATCGCTTCGTTCGTGACCCTGGTGCAGCTGCTGATGCAGGCCTATGTGCCTGACATTTATGAGACCCTTGGTCTGTTCATCCCCCTCATCGTGGTGAACTGCATCGTATTGGGTCGTGCTGAGGCTTTCGCCTCGAAAAACCCCGTTTGGCCTTCACTGTTGGACGGCCTCGGCATGGGCTTGGGCTTCACCCTCGCCTTGACGCTGTTGGGCTGCATCCGTGAGTTCCTCGGCAGTGGTTCCATCTTTGGCCTTACCATCCTGCCCGAGACGGCCAACATCCTGGTGTTCATCCTGCCTCCCGGCGCCTTCATCTGCCTCGGCTTCGTTATCGCTATCGTCAACAAACTCAAAAAAGAAAGTCACTAAGCCATGAAATACCTCATCATTATCTTATCGACCATC
>CACZER010000020.1:0-37740 GCA_902780195.1 uncultured Bacteroidia bacterium | reverse complement strand
CGAATATATGGTCACCCTCACCGAGGAGCAGGTGCGAAAAGAGACAGCCCGCTGCCTCTCGTGCGGCGCATCGGTGGTCGATGAGAACCGCTGCATCGGTTGTGGCATCTGTACCACCAAGTGCGGCTTCGACGCTATCCACCTCTTCCGCGATAATCCCGATGCCAGCATCATGCGCACCTCAGAGGACAAGTTCGGTGGCATTCTGCCTTATATGCTTAAACGTACTGGTAAAATCATTTTCGGTAAGAAATAATTATCAATTATCACCCCTCAATTATCAATTATTAACAGTGCACGAACTAGGAATCGTACTCTATATCGTCAAGGACGTCAAGCAAGTAGCTGAAGAAAACCATGTTGAGCATGTCTCCAGCGTGGTGATGGACATCGGCGAGGTGTCGACCGTGGTGCCGCATCTGCTCACCGACTGCTGGCGCTGGGCTGCCGACAAGGAAGACATCCTTAGGGGCTGTGAGATGAAAGTCAACACCATCCCTGCGGTGACGCTTTGCGGCGACTGCAATAAGGAATACGAAACGGTCAGGTTCGGCAAGATATGTCCCTATTGTAACAGCAAAAACACCTGGCTGTTGCGAGGCAACGAAGTGGAAATCAATAGTATCATTGTTTAGTCATTAATCATAAAAACTTTATAATCATGTCGTGTTTTATCGTCCCTTTAACGCAAGCCATTGCTACAAGCGCTTACCGCAAAACGCATAAGAATTCCATCGAAAGTGCGGAAGCATCGGCGCTCAAACGTAATCTGCCCGCTTTGGAAAAGATGCTTTGGGGTGGCTCGGTGATGCTCATCGTGGATCATATCATCAATGGAGAGGTCACCTGGCGCTATCCTTTCTTCACCGCTCTAGAGCAAGCGGGAGGCTTTCAGGTAATGCTTCGTGAGATGCTTACTGTAGGCCTGCCCATGTCAATCGTTCTGACGGCAGTATGGGTGGGCTATGCCATCCTGAAAGAACGTAAGAATAGAATAACCGTAACAAATGTTAAATAATTAAAAATCACTGCACTATGTTTTTCCAAGTGTATGGGGCTAATGCCCTGTCTCAGTGGGGAATGATGCTCGTTGTCCTCGCTGGTCTTATCTTACTGAACGAGTTTGCCCGTCGCACCAAGTTCGGCGGCATCTTTACATTTTTAGTCGTTCCCGTTGCTTTGACGGCCTACTTCCTCGCCATTTGGCTTGGAGTCCGCAGTGGAGCACAGTGGGCGTTGGAAAACCAGACCCATGTCTATATGCAAGGCTGGTTCCATTATGCCAAGCTATATGCAGCCACAGCCGGATGTATCGGCTTTATGATGATCAAGTACAAATGGGGCATCGGTGCCAAGCACTGGTTCAAGCCTTTCCCGTTCATCATCGTGGCCATCAACATCCTGATTGCCTGCGTCTCCGACTTCGAAAGCGCCGTGATGGGATGGAACAAGTGGTGGCTTACCTCCGAAGGCGTTTGGCAATACGGTGGCTGGCACAATGTCTTTAATGGTGTTGCCGGTTTGTTCAACATCTTCTGTATGACCGCATGGTGGAATGTGTATGGTTCCAAGGACAAAAAAGACATGATTTGGGCCGACATGACCTGGGTCTACATCGTCATCTACGACATCTGGAACTTCGCATACACCTACAACTGCTTGCCCACGCACAGCTGGTACTGCGGTATCGCCCTGTTGCTGGCTCCTACGGTGGCTGCTTTGCTGTGGAACCGTGGTGGCTGGATCCAGAACCGTGCCAATACCTTGGCCATCTGGTGCATGTTCGCACAGGTGTTCCCGCTCTTCCAGGAGACCTTCAAAGACGGTCGTCAATGGTTCAGCTGGGCTACGCTCCCCGTTCTCTATCCTGAAGGTGTTACCACCATTGAGAAGCTGTACGCTGCGGGCGGACAGGCAGCCGTTGACGGCGTTGTGGGCACTACAGTTGATCCTTCCGTCGTGGCAGCCAATCCTACCATGATGATGGTGATCAGCGCACTCGCTCTGATAGTGAACATCGTGGCTCTTTGCTACATCATCTCGGTTTCCAAGAAACGTCACATCAATCCATACAAGGAAGATGTCTTCGTCAACCAGAAGTACTACAAAGACGCCATGGCTCGTGCCGATGTCGATTGATACAGATACCTTATTAATGCAAAAAAGTCCGCAGTCGTCTGCGGACTTTTTTGTTTGCCTCATAATACAATTTGTCTCCTTTAATTATGGTTTGATTGATTATTTCAGTATCTTTGCCGTTTGAAACCTATGCGAAAAGTAGTTACCAATAAGGATTTGAAGCAGGCTCTCGGCATGAAAGGCTTCTTTGGCACTTGTGTCGCAGGATTGGTATATGGCTATCTCCGTTTGGGGAAAATCAACCGTTTGTTTGACGGAGCAGCTGATTATCAAGGTCGTGAGTTTGCTGACCATCTCATTGAGAACATGGGTATCACCATTGATATCAGTCCCGAACAATTGGACAATATTCCTAAAGAAGGGGGCTTCATCGTGGTAAGCAACCATCCTTTTGGTGGCATCGAAGGTGTGATGCTTTTGAGCGCCATTGCTAAGGTGCGACCCGATTTCAAGTTGATGGCCAATTTCATTCTGTCGCATATCCCGAACCTTAAAGAATGCTTCTTCTCGGTGAATCCTTTTGAGAAGAACCCCGAATGGAAGAGCAGTGTGAACGGCATTAAAGGTGCAATACAGCATATCGCAGCTGGCAACGGATTGGGTGTTTTCCCTGCTGGTGAAGTGTCGCGTTATCATGGGCATGATTACCCTGAAGACTTGCCATGGAGTACTTCCATTGCCCGTATCATCAAGACCGCCAACGTTCCTGTAATCCCTGTTTTTTGGGAAGGTCGCAATTCAAAGCTGTTTTATGTTGTCGACAAGATACATCCCATGTTGGGAACGGCGCATTTGACTAGGGAACTGATCAACAAGCATGATACTAATTTCAATTTACAGGTTGGGAAGCCGATTTTACCAGCTGAAATTACTCTTTATGAGAAACCTGTTGATTTGGCTGCCTATTTGCGCAGCCGCACTTATGCGCTTGAAGCTAATATTCCTGAGCAAACAGTTGTTGGTGGAACGTCCAATATGGCCGAGATAGAAGCTCCGTCAGATGTTGCTTTGATGTTAAAAGAATTGGAAGCCATTCGCGAAAAGTCGTTTCTCTATTCCGCTTCCGATTACGATTGTTATCTCGCTGATTATGAAGATATACCGAATTTGATGCATGAGATTGCCCGTCTTCGTGAGGAGGCCTTCCGTGCCATCGGCGAGGGTACGGGTAAGAGCCTTGATCATGACGAGTTTGACACGCATTTCAAACACTTGATTCTTTGGGATAATGCCAAACAGAGGATTGCGGGTTGCTATCGACTTGGCATAGGAAGTGACATCATCCCTAGATATGGCATTAAAGGCTTTTATATCAGCACGCTGTTTAGTATCAGTGAGGCTTTCTCTGAGAAATTGTCGCATACCATAGAATTGGGACGGTCCTTCGTAGCGCTCGATTACCAAAAGGAGGTGCTTCCTTTGGTGTTACTGCTGCGAGGCTTGTCGGATGTGGTTGTTCGCTATCCCGACATCAACCATTTCATTGGCCCGGTGAGCATCAGCGCTTGGTATCCGAAGTTCTACATGAGCATGATCGTGAAATATGTTTCCGAGAAGCATCCTGTGAGCGAGGACTTGGCCCATATGGCAACGCCACTGACACCTTTCCATTCCGACTTCCTGAAAGCGAATCCTGATGTTCTGATGCAAGGTAATATGGAGTCGATAGATAAGTTCGACAAGTTTATGTTCCGCTTAAGTAATGGTCAGTATCGTCTGCCTACACTGTTTAAGAAATACCTGAAACTGAATGCCAAGTTCCTCTGCTTTAATGTGGATCCAGATTTCAATGACACCTTGGATTCGCTTCTCTTCCTTACGTTCACCGACTTCCCGGAAGACGAGGTGATGCCGCTCTTCCGCGATAGTAGCGATGAAGAGAAGGAAATCGTTAGGAAACGTTTCGGGTATATTTAATTACGCGTTATTCATTTGATTCTTCAGCTTCGCTTTCTTCAATGGTCTGCGCGAAAAAACTGAAGTTAACCTTGCCATAATGTCTTTGCTCCATGAAATGGGGATGTTCCTCAAAATTATGGTATTTGTCATGCTCTAGCACGAACATGCCATTATCTTTCAGCAGGTTGTTGTCGAAAATAAGTCGTACCAGGGTTTCATAGTGTTCGCAGTCATAGGGAGGGTCGGCGAAGATGAGGTCGTATTGCATCTTGTGCTTTTCGAGAAAACGATATACATCCGAGCGAACCACAAGCAACTCGTTCATATTCAGTTTGTTGGCGGTCTCCCGAATGAACTTTACGCAACCGTAGTCTTGATCGACAGAAACCACCTTTGGGCAGCCTCTTGATACCAATTCATAGGAGATGTTGCCAGTGCCTGCAAACAAGTCTAATGCATCGGTTTCCTCGAAATCATAGTAGTTCTCCAGGATGTTGAACAGACTTTCCTTGGCCATGTCGGTGGTTGGCCTTACAGGCAAATTGTTGGGTGCAATAATCTGCCGCCTTTGGAATCTCCCCCTGATGATTCTCATCTGAACAATGGATAATAAAGGTGATAGTATTGATACGGGATCTCTTTAAATGCTTCGCGAGTCTTGAGCCCTTCTGGCTTCTCCACAAAATCGATCGTCTTGATGTAACGGCTGCAGAGGTCTACAATCTCTGATTCAGGGAGAATGAGTCCTGAAAAAGTGACAGGGAGGTCTTGTCCCGTCAAATGGTTTTGTTCTAAGGCGAACAAAAGAAAATAGGCGAAATCTTCTTTGGTGTTGAATCTGAAGTTGTTGACGAACGCAAGAGCACCGTCTTTGATAATGACCAAGTCGAAATCGCGGTTTCTGACGTTTACATAGGCATGGTCCTCTTCATATTTTTTCTCCAAAACAGTTGAAACGAACAAACTTCCTGCATGCTCGATGGATATGTGTGGCCATCTGTCTGTCAATCTGTTTATTAACAATTGTGGAATGCCGTATACGTTGACGCAATCTGCCTCGGGAATCGAATCGTGAAGAACCGTTGTCCCATTGGGCATTGGGAAGTTGAAACCGAGATAGGTAGGCGCTTTTTCTAGGTCAAATAAAGCGTTAGGGACCCAAACGGAAGTGCGGTCGTCGATGATACACGCAACCGAGTTGAAAGGTTTGCCCAACATCTTTTTAGATTCCAATGTGCGCTCAAAAGCGGTTTGGACGTCCAACCAATCCGTAAAGGAGTCCGATCGATAGGCTTCTATCGCTATGATATCATTGCCATCGAATACGGCAAAAGAATAACCACCCAACGCAAGTTGGATGGCCATTCTGTATGTCGACGACCTTTCAACATCAAAACCCGCGTCAAACTTGGAGATATAAGGATTCAATGTTGCAGTCATCCAATAAGGCTTAAAGTTTTTCCCAGTTACCGTCCGTGGTAGCTTCTTCCATGGAACCGACTTTCATGCCAGCATATCTGAAGATGCTTTCCTTTTCAGCTTTGGCGTTAAGGACTCTTTGCGGGTCGAGGCCGTTCAAATAAACTTCATAGGGAGTCTTGGCTTCGAAAACAGGAACACTGATACCGCTGCGGTTGATAACACCAGCTTCAAGCTCAAACTCTTCCTGAGGATCGCTGAACGGGACATACCTGAGGTCTTCGAGATTGACGTTTTCTCTTCCTTTGAAGAGAGAGTCGGCAATCTTTACATAACCCAAGGTATCGTTGATAGTACGGGTGAATGTAGTGTCGGTTGGGTCAGGGATGATGTTCACAATCGGAATCTCTGCAGTTTCGCAGAAGTTGATCAACGTATCGAAACTAGCAGTGTATTTGTTGTTGGCTTGTTTGTAAAGCACCTCTGCGTTACGGATGTCAATAAGACGTTCGACGACTTTTGACTCACGAGCCTTTTGTTCGTTACCGAACTTGATAGGGGCTTGGATGCTCTTGATGACTTGCCATGCTAAAAACAGAATCACTGCGAATAGCAGAATGTTGATGATGATGCTTAATCCTTTTTTCATGTTTTTATGATTTTTCTGATTATTATTTGCAATATCGGATTGGCCGCAAAGTTATGATTTTTTCTGTTACAAATCGCAACTTTTTTTCAGTCATTTTAAAAATGGATTTTATGATAGTCTAAATATTTGTCATCCAAATATTTGCGAATCTTGTTGGCAAGAACGATGAAAACCTGTAGTTCGTTTTTTTCCAGCCATATAATGGCATCATCGTCTCGATTAATGGCTTTTGCAAAGGCCAAATTGACTTCAAAATGGTTCTTCAGGAGCCATTGGGCGGCTTTTTCTTCCTTGTCGATAACGCTGTCGATGGCGGCCAGCTGAGGGAAGCCGTGATTCATAAGCCAATCTTTGGCCTCGGTGTCGCCCTGAATGGTCCGGCTCAAGGCGCCGAGCTCGGGATAGCCGTTGCGCATCAGCCAGTCGAAGAACTCGTCCCCCTCGGGCTCAAAGGTGCAGCCGAAAGCCATTAATATTTTTATAGGATAGCGTGTCATCGGGCTTAGTACATTCTTCGATTTCAAGGCAAAGATACACACAATTCAAATAGATTTTCTATCTTTGCGCAAATAAAAGACAGAAAATGAAGACCAAGCGAGAAATAGTAGAAAACTGGCTGCCACGTTATACAGGTTTGCCTTTGGATAAGTTCGGTAAATACATCCTGTTGACCAATTTCCAGAATTATGTCGATCGTTTCGCTGAATGGCAAGGCGTTGAGGTGGTGGGGCGCGACCGTTCCATGCCTTGTGCCACCGATGGCGAAATCACCATCATCAACTTCAGCATGGGTAGTGCAAACGCCGCCACCATCATGGATCTGTTGAGCGCCATCCAGCCCAAAGCAGTGCTGTTTCTCGGCAAATGTGGCGGTATCAAGAGAATCAACAAGGTCGGTGATTTGATATTGCCTATTGCGGCCATCCGCGGTGAAGGTACTTCCAACGACTATTTCCCGCCTGAAGTTCCCGCCTTGCCCGCATTCAGTCTAGAAAAAGCTATTTCCACAACCATTCGCGACTATGGACGCGATTATTGGACGGGGACGGTGTACACTACCAACCGTCGTGTGTGGGAACATGATGACGATTTCAAGGATTACCTTCGCAAAATTCGTTGCATGGCAGTCGACATGGAGACAGCGACTATATTCACGGTCGGCTTCCATAACGAAATCCCAACAGGCGCATTGTTGCTGGTGTCTGATAACCCCATGGTACCTGAAGGGGTGAAGACTGAGGAGAGTGATAAGAAGGTGAGCAAGAACTATGTCGGCGAACATTTGCGCATCGGCATCGATTCGCTACGCCAATTGATCAATAACGGTATCACCGTCAAGCATTTGAAGTTCTGATGACTTACGAGCAGATTCTTTCTGAGATCCACAAGAAAAACTTCGCACCTGTCTATTTCCTGACGGGCGAAGAACCCTATTTCATAGACATGATTTCGGACACCATCGAGAACGAAGCCTTGGAAGAGGCCGACCGCGCTTTCAACCAAATCGTGCTTTATGGCCGCGATGTGGACGTGGAGACTATTGCCAACCATGCCCGCAGCTTCCCGATGATGGGAGAACGCATGGTGGTTATCGTCAAGGAAGCCCAGGACGTGAAGAACTTGGAGACTTTTGAAGCCTATCTCGATACCATCCCTGAGACCACACTTCTTGTTTTCGCCTATAAGTATAAGAAGTTTGACAAGCGCAAGACACTTGCCAAAAAGATAGACAAGAAAGGCGTCTGGTTTGAATCGAAGAAGCTGTATGATAGCAACATTCCTGGATGGATTCAAAACTACTTGATGGCTGAGGGTTTTTCAATCACGCCCAAAGCTACCCAGATGTTGGCCGATTTTCTCGGTACCGACCTCCACAAGATCACTAATGAATTAAAAAAACTCACCATTGCCCTACCGAAGAACAAGAGTATCGATGATGCTGATGTGGAGCGCAATATTGGCATCTCTAAGGATTACAACGTCTTCGAATTGCAGAATGCCATCGGCAGCCGCGATGTACTAAAAGCGAACCGCATCGTGAATTATTTTGGCGACAATGGAAAAGACAACCCGCTGCTGGTCACAGCGATAACGCTATACGGTTATTTTACCAAGATTCTTAAGTTTCATTTCGCCACAGACAAATCACAAGGTGCATTGGCCAGTGTATTGGGGGTGAATCCCTTCTTTGTAAAAGACTATCAGCTAGCTGCACGGAATTATTCGCCTGGTGCTTGTATCCGTTGCATCTCTATTTTGCGAGAATTCGATATGAAGTCTAAAGGTTACAAGAGCGGCGAAGTCAGCGAAAAGGATTTGTATCGCGAAATGATTTTTAAAATAATGCATTGTTGAATCAGCCCCTCAACGGGCTCACGGATCTTGACATATGAGAATTGTAGCACAACGCGTTACCCATGCTTCCGTCACCATTGGTGGCAAGGTGAAGTCTGAAATTGGACTAGGCATGTTGATTTTGCTTGGTGTTGAGGAAGCCGATGATGAGGAAGATATTGAATGGCTTTGCCAAAAACTCACCAAACTTCGCATTTTTGACGACGGCACTGATTCGATGAACCTTGACATTAATCAGGTGGTAGGGTCTTTCCTCGTGGTGAGTCAGTTTACCCTCCATGCCTTGACTAAGAAAGGCAACCGCCCGAGTTTCATTCGTGCTGCCCGCCCCGAACAGGCTATCCCTTTGTATGAAAGATTTCTGAAACGACTTGCGGAAATCTCAGGTCGCGAAGTACAAAGCGGTGAATTTGGTGCCATGATGGCCGTAGAATTGCTGAATGATGGTCCAGTGACCATTATTATGGATTCGAAACGAAAGGAATAACAGACTATTCCACCACGACTTTTTGCGTCTTGGTTCCTAGTCTTACGAAATACAATCCAGGTGATAATTCCACCTTGTCTTTGCCTTCGATTTCTTTAGACAAGATGGTTTGTCCAAAGAGGTTTGTGACGATGAGCATTCCTGAGCCTTCCACTGTTATAGAGCCATTAGAAGGGTTAGGGTAGATCTTGAAAGTATCTCTGTGATTTTCATTGAGTTGGTCATAAGGCATGGTGGTGAACACCGATTCTGGACTTGCAGGTGAGGCGTAATGTGTTCCTGTTTCCTTTCTGCGTTGGCTGAAGGTGTATGAAGTACTAGGCAACAGACCTTCGAAAATAGGAGACTGTTGCCAATCCTCGCCGTCGATTTTGTATTCGCCATTTTCTATCGCGGTAAGAACGATGCTTGTGTCGGTGTGGTTTTCCATTAAAGGGGCCTCGGGCATGGCTTGCTCAGCCTTTTTAATGGGGCCGAAAAATGACGAAGTTATAGCCCCCGTACAGTTTTCAGCAGTGACTTGTACGCAAATGCTCTTGTATATGTCGTCTTCAGTCAAGGTGTAGGTCGGATAACTGGCACCTTCAATCGCTGTTGCGTCTCTTTGCCATTGGTAGCTTAATTCTCCCAAATCAGAAGTATAAGGTATGGAACTTAGGTTCGTTTCGGCAGTCAGGGTCTCTCCGAAGAAAGGCTCGCCTGTTATGATGACCTCACCGATTAGTGAGGGGGTAATGCTATCAAATAAAACACTTTCAATGGCTCCGTATGCATTCAATCGCCTGCTAGAGGCAACTAAACCATCCAAAGAAGGCAGGTGGTCGGCACCATTAAGAAGATGGTATTTCATTATGAGACAGAAATTTGCTGGATTGTTTTTGCAAACTTGCATCATCTCCTCTGGCAAGGCGGCATACATTAGCGCAATGGTGCCTGATACTTGAGGGGTGGCCATCGAGGTGCCGGTTAAATCGTTGTACCCGTTGTTGGGCGTTGTGGAATAGATGCTTGTACCCGGTGCACCAATATCGATATTGTTAACGCCATAACCAGCACCCCCATATTTTTCATCCGAGGCGTTGGTGTTTGTGATGCCGATCAAATAATTACCTGGACAGGTAGAAGGCACATCGCCTACCATATCGACATTCACGTTCATGTTGGGACCGGCACCGCAACTCAAGATGCCGACATCGCCCATTTCATCGTACATTGAGCACCAGATTGGATAGTCGTCAGGATCCCCATAATCGACGCCAAAAGATGAGTTGGTGGCTACGATGAAGGCACCTTCTTCGCCATTGGTCTCATTGTATCGGGCACGCATTTCTAACGCATAGGCATAAGCTTCAACAACAATGGACTCGTTGGTCGAACTCCCGCAAATGGACAAAACCTTTACATTCCAATTCACGCCGCAGACGCCTTTCCCGTTGTTGCCGACCGCTCCGATGATGCCTGAAACATGGGTGCCATGGTTATTGCAACCTACATATCCGTTATGATTGTATGCGTTCCAACCATAATAGTCATCGATATAACCGTTGCCATCGTCATCGATTCTGTTATATGGTATCTCATGGTAGTTAACCCAACAATTTAGGTCTTCATGAGTCCAATCGGCTCCTCCGTCAATGACGGCCACCACGATAGTATCACCTGTTGCAGTTGTCCCGCCAGTGGTGAATTCGTCCCATGCTTGTGGCAGTTCTATGATGGCAGGCGCCCATTGTTGGTCATAGTAAGGGTCATCTGGGATTGCTTCGCGTAATACAATATTCGTATGGTTGTTTTGGATGATCCGCACGTCGGCATTCTTGGTTAAACATTGCATTATTTCATCTCTTGACATTTTGTTGCTTGAGATTTCAAAAAGCCAGATATTCAGTCTTTTAGATAGTAATCTGCTCGGCGTAATTCCTGCGTTGGAGTTGGCGGCAAAGGTTGATGCATCCACGCCTTGCTCTAACCAAATGATAAACTCATTTTCCACATAAGTGCCTGCTTTTTCTTGCGCATAAGAAAGTGCTGACAAAAATATCAGGGCTAAGACAATTGCGGTTTTAATGTATGATTTCATCAAGGGATATTTGTCATGGTTTTAGAATAGCAAAAATAAACATTTTCAGTTTAAACTAGGCTTTTTCAATAGATTTCAAAAGATTTGCCTATTTTTGCATTCCCAACTATCGGATAACTGAACAACTGTAAACTGAATAACATGGAAGGTAAGCGCTTAGAGAAAGTAAACAAGCTGTTGCTAAAAGAATTAGGTGATATTTTCCAGAAGGAACTGAAGCCGAAAGTGCCTTCACTTATGATAACCGTGACCCGGGTCAATGTCACTTCCGACCTTTCATACGCTCGTGTGTATCTGAGCGTTTTCGGTGTGGAAGAGAAAAAAAAGGTGGTTGAGGAAGTGGCTCAAAATGCTAAAGCCATTCGAGGTTTGCTTGGCAACCGTATCCGTCATCAGATGAGAGTGGTTCCCGAATTACGTTTCATCGAGGACGACTCGCTGGATTATATTGAAAACATTGACAACTTGCTGCATCCCGACAAGTGAGACTACCGCTATTCATAGCGAACCGTTATCTGGTGGCAAAAAAGAGCCACAATCTCATTAATATCATCACATGGATTTCCATCTTTGGTATTAGTGTTGGCTCATTTGCACTTATCGTGGTGCTGTCGGCCTTCAACGGATTGGAGAAGGTGATTTCCTCAATGAACAACCGCCTTACACCTGACCTGCAAGTTTCTGCTGTGAAAGGCAAAACCATTGATTTGACCGCTTTTCCATTGGGACAACTTAAAGAAATACAAGGTGTTAATTATGTAATCCCGACCATTACTGAAGATGCACTTTTCCGTGCTAACGACAAACAACATATTGGTCAGGTGAAAGGTGTTGGATTGGATTATCAAAGTATCGACCGCTTGAATGAGGCCGTATTCAGTGGGGATGGTTTGCGACTCTCAGATGGTGATGAACATGGCTTCGCCGTTCCAGGCGCAGGTGTGGCATGGTATCTTGGTATCAATGCCTATAATCCCTATGCGATGGTACGCGTCTATGTGCCTAAACGAGGCAACGCTTCTCAGATGAGCCTAGATAACAGCTTCAACTCCGATGTTCTGACCGTATGCAGTGTTTTTTCCACCGAACAAGAACAAGATGAAAAGTTGGTGCTAGTGCCTTTCGATTGGCTTTCGGAACTGCTTGAATATGAAAATAAAGCCTCGAATGTGGAGCTTTTTACTATCCCGAATGTAGATATTAATAAGGTGAAAAGAGAAGTGAAAGCAGTGATAGGGGAGGATTACACCGTAAAGAACCAACAAGAACAACAGGAAACACTTTACAGGATTATGCGCTCTGAGAAATGGGCAGTGTATGTCATCCTTACGTTTATTCTGATTTTGGCCACCTTCAATGTGGTTGGTTCACTCTCCATGCTGATGATCGACAAGCGCAAGGATACTGAAATCCTAAAGTCAATGGGTGCCGACAAACGATTGATACAGAGAATTTTCCTCAATGAAGGACTGTTGATTTCGGTTGCAGGCGGCATCATCGGCTTGCTGTTGGGCATTATTTTGGTGCTCTTGCAACAACAGTTCGGTTTCGTGAAGTTTGGCACAGGCGGCAACTATGTCGTGGATGCCTATCCCGTACTTTTGAAGTTGAAAGATGTGCTACTGATTTTCGCCACCATACTAGTGGTGGGATGTACTTCGGCCTTCTTTACTGTGCGCCATGCCATGCGGAAAAAGAGCTTTTCGCTGAAAGCCAATTAAAGCTGGGCGTGATTCCCTCCAATCAGATTTGTCAAGTCGATGAAATCTCTTACTGAAAGCTGCTCAGGTCGTTTGTTAAAGACCTCGTTTTCGATGATTTCAGGGCTGAGCATCGGACGCAGTGAGTTGCGCATGGTTTTGCGACGTTGATTGAAGGCTTGCTTGACAATACTCACAAATAGTTTCTCGTCGCATCCCAAGTCGGTGACGGTGTTGCGCCGCATCTTGATGACCGCCGACTTCACCTTTGGAGGCGGATTGAACACGTTCTCGTGAACGGTGAAAAGGTAGTCAATGTCGTACCAAGCCTGCATTAATACACTCAAAATGCCGTAGGTCTTGCTGCCTTCCTTAGCGGCCATGCGCTCGGCCATTTCTTTCTGCACCATTCCGACCACCTCCACGACTTGTTCCTTGTATTTCAGCACCTGGAAGAAAATCTGGCTGCTGATGTTATAAGGGAAGTTGCCTATGATGGCCATGTTTTGTTTCCCGAACTGGCTGAGGTCGGTACGGAGGAAGTCGCCCTCAATCAGCCTCTCGCCGAGCATGGGAAAATGCTTCTCCAAATAGGCGATGGACTCTTTGTCGATCTCAATGACGTAGAACTTTTCGAGGACGTTTTGCACCAAATATTGGGTCAAAACGCCTGTACCGGCACCCACCTCGATGACGCTTTCTACATCAGACGACAACTGCTCTACGATGCGTTGGGCGATATTCTGGTCGGTCAGGAAATGCTGTCCTAAGGCTTTTTTTGGTCTTACTTCGTTGTGCATATTATCATCTGTTTTGGCTGTTGAGAGCTGTTAGCCATTAACAGCATCAACGTTGCTAATAGCAAAAAAACTCAACACTCCTCACTTCTCACTCATAACTTTCTGTAGTTTTTCTTCGCTTGTGCAGTATAAATGCTCGTTGGGTATTCGTCAATCAGTTTCTCGTAGTGTTGCTTGGCCAATTCTTTGTTTTTCAAATGGCTCTGTTCTATCGACGCTGCGTGCATCAAAGCGGCATCGGCCATATAACTGTAAGGAAACTGTTCCACAATTTGTAAGAACAATTGCTCAGCAGTCTCGAACTCTTTACGGTGTTCTGCAATCTCTCCTTTTCGGAACAGGGCATGGGGTTTACTGACATCGTTGCCGGTGGCAATGATGTCATCAAGCAATGTGATGGCTTCGTCTTCCTTTTGCTGGTATATTCTATAATCGGCCTGTGCCAAACGGTTGAGCTCTAATCCCAGGGTGTCAGCCTCCAAATTGTCTTTGATGATTAGGGAAAGCGTCATGGCGTCGTTAGCGATGAGTTTCGAAGTGGCGGCTTTCAGCACCTTTAATTGGCTTTCTGCCCACTCGTATTCTCCAATGAAGTAGCGAAGTTGAGCATTTTTGAACCTTGCTTCATGGCCGAGCGGTTCTTCTTTCATACTTTTGTCGACTTGGCTGTAGAGCAGTGTGGCTTCCCACACCTCATTGTCACGGAGGTAGATGTCGGCTAACTTCAGCTTGAGTTCAGCTTGGTCCTGCTTGTTTTCAGTTGTTGCGATGGCATTCGTAAGCAGATCGACAGCTTCTTCAGACTGGTTGAGCTGATAGGTCATGATGTCGGCTTGGATCAGTAACAATCTTGATAAGTCGCGGGTGCTGATATCCTCATAAGCCTCATCAATACGTTTCGAGATTTTATCAAAAGCCTTTGTGTCAGGAAGATTTGCGTCAATGAGTTTTTGGTAGTCAGCTTTGATGGTGCCCGTGAGCGCTTGGCCGTAGAAAGGGTTGTTTTTGCCTTTGCGCAAAATATAGTCATAGCCTTCACGGGCTATGTCATATTGCTTGTTGTTAAGGCAGATGCTGGCAAGATTGTTGATTTGTGCATCTTGGTTGTTTGTTTTTCTGTCGATGCTTTGGCATTGGGCAAGTGCGATATCATAGTCTTCTTGTTGTAGAGCGAACCATACCAGCAATTGAGCGAACTCAATGTTATCGGGTTTCTCTTGGGTTTGCTTGAGCAAGGCAATACGTAGGTCGTCCGTGATGCTGTTGTTCACGTCGTAGAACAAAAGGGTCTGCAATCGGTTGCGTATATTGTTGTATTGTCCGGGGTGCGCTTCCAGCTCTAGGAAGTAATAGCGGAAAGCTTCTTGATAGTTGGCGGTTGACTGGCTTAGATATGCCAGGTCCATGTTGAGGTTGTCTGAATCACCAAGGAGCTTGTTGCCTTTCTCATAGATTGCCTTGGCCATGTCGTTTAGACCTCTGGACTGGAAATTCGAACCGAGGTTTCTGATGATTTGAGACTTGGGAGGAAGCGTGTTTAGGATTTCCTTGAATTGCCGGTCGGCTTTGTCCGTCTTGCCTTCCAAAAGATAGACATAGACGATGTCGGCCAAACTTTTCGTATAGTTGGGGTTGCTCTTATAAAACGATTTCAGTGCTTTTTCGGCGTCTTCATATTCTTTAAGAATCAAAGAACACTCGATATATTGCTGAAAATGATAGGTTTGTCCTGTCTTTTTATAGAGTTTTTGGTATAGATCCCTGGCGTTTTGATAGTCTTGCTCTTTGAAGTATTGGCTGGCGAGTTGCTCGTCAATAAGCCTTTGTTCATCTTGCTGCGACAGTTTCTGTTTTTTCTTGCTGTCGCTGTCCAATGACTGAGCAGTCACCCATGAGGTGAAAAAGAGCAGAAACAGTAGGAGGGGCAGCTGTCGTGTCATGGTTGTATATTAGAGTCAGTGTTTTGAGAGGATATCCAACTCTTTTCGGCTGTTGCCGAGTCTGTCTTTGAAATAGAGGACCTGTTCGTGCAGCCGATTGGCAATGTCTTTTTCTTCTTGGAGATAAACAAGCACCAGTGAATCGCTCAAATAATGGCTGTTGGCGTCAGCCTCAAGTCGGTCGAGCTGGAGCAGGGAGGAGTCTATGTCGGCTTGCATGCGAGGTAACGTTTCCTGAAACTGTATGAGATATGCCTTCGCCAAGTTGAGCTTGTCGAATTGCTGTACGGCGGTCTCTTGGTCGACATACTGAAGCATTGAGTCACAGTGGTAAAAGTCGTCTTCTAGTTGATGGTAGTCAATCGACTCGATTTCATGTAAGGCTTCTCGGTCGGCGCTGACCTGTCTTTTCACTAATTCAATCTGTTGTGTTGTAGGATTGGATTTTTGCTTGCAGCAAGGTGCAATGAGCATTATGGTTGCAAGCAGGAATGCAAGCCGAAGTGTGTTGTACTTATAGTCTAACATAATTCTGTTGTAAGAAATGCAAAGATACTTATTTTTGGAAAATGGTATTGCCGAAAAAGAAAAAACCCGACTTCCAATCGGAAATCGGGTTTTCATATCATTATGAGAACTTATTCGGTAATTTCTGCTTCAACAGGGTTGATGGAAACGAAAGACTTATTGTCTTTTTTCTTCGTGAATTCCACGATGCCGTCGCATAAAGCATATAAAGTATGGTCTTTGCCCATGCCAACATTCTTGCCGGGATAGTGCTTAGTGCCGCGCTGACGAACGATGATGTTGCCAGCAATAGCGGCTTGTCCACCGAAAAGTTTCACTCCGAGTCGCTTACTAGCGGACTCACGACCGTTCTCGGAACTACCAACGCCTTTTTTGTGTGCCATATCTTCTTATTTTTTCGGGTTTTTACTCAGTGATATTCTCGATTTGAATCTTGCTCAGATACTGACGGTGACCGTTAGAAGTCTGATAGCCTTTTCTTCTCTTCTTCTTGAAAACAATAATTTTGTTGCCTTTGAGGTGCTCAAGCACAGTGGCTTCGACATTGGCGCCGGCTACCGTCGGGGCTCCTATTTTCGTCGAGCCTTCGTTTCCAATTAATAATACTCTGTCGAAAGAAACCTTGCTTCCTTCTTCTTCATGCAGTCTGTTGACGAAAATTTGCTGTCCCTTCGTCACTTTGAACTGTTGTCCTGCGATTTCTACTATTGCGTACATTTCTCGATATCTTTAAATTAGATACTCTATCTCTCTTTTTTTCGGACTGCAAAAATACAACTTTTTTCGATAGCACAAGCCTTTCTTATCTTTTTTTCGAAACTTTTTTTCGTCAGGCGCTTTGTTATGTTTGTAATTTTTTGGTTATGAGTTTCTTTTGGCCACTTTGTTTTCTGTTATTAAACAATCAGTGCGCCCAATTAATTAATAAAGAGGGCTTTTTTTGTCTTTTTAACACTCCTTTTGCATAGGGAATGCCCCTGATATGGTAAAAAAGTGTACCTTTGCCGCCGATTTTCTCACAACTATTATCATCAAATTAATGAACGATAGCGAGTTAAATGTACTATACGGGAAAATGATCAAAGGCGACAAGCCGTCATTTGATGCCATTTTCAGGCATTATTATCCCTCCTTGGTGCGTTATTGCCTTCGCTATGTGGGCGATACTGACGTGGCTGCCGAGATCGTCCAAGATTTGTTTGTTAAGATTTGGACGGGTCGGTCCAGACTCAATATCACCAGTTCTTTTGATTCCTATATTGTTCGTTCTGTGAGAAACGGGGCGCTTACATATATTAATAAGGTGAAACTACATGATGAGGTGCATCAGAATCTTGTGACTGATGATGTGGAGAGCAATGACCCTTCGGAGGAGCTTCAGTCGAAAAATCTGGAACACTCCTATCAGCAGGTGCTTGCTGCCATGCCTGAAAAACGCCGTGAGGTCTTTCTGGCCAGCCGCTTCGATGGTTTGAAATATGCGGAGATTGCCGATAAAATGGGTATTTCGTTAAAGACAGTTGAAACTCATATGAGCGCAGCCATAAAACAATTGAAAGACGGGCTGAAAGATTACATTTGATAAAACGTAATTTTTTTGAAAAACGACTAAGGGTAAAACCATAGTTGCGAGTCATATAGATGAATTCGATTAAGGAAGATAAGAAAAATGAACGCTGCAATTCAATATGACGCACTGATAATGAGCTATCTCGACGGGCTCTGCTCGCCTGAGGAAGCCGTTTCGTTGTTGTCATGGGTTGCTGATTCAAAAGAGCATCAGTCTTATTTCGAATCATTTAAAAAGGTTTGGGAACTGACAGCCTTCCCTATGCCAGAGACCATTGATGTTGAGTCAGCACTCAACTCGGTCAACCAATCCATTGAACTTTCCGAATCGAAGTCCACTGCCAAGGTGGTCGAAATGCCATGGCTGAGAAGGAATGTGAGATATGTTGCTAGTGCCGCTGCCGCTATCGTTGTAGCATTGGTGTTTGGCTTCCTGGTTTCAAAGCCGATGGGGAATGTTACCCTTGCCTCTGCTGATTGGGATTCAGAAACGCCTTACGTTTTGCCTGATGGAAGTTCTGTGACTTTCACTGGCGACGCCATCATCAAACACCCCAAACAATTTGCCAAAGGTGAACGCGAGGTCAAATTTGAGGGTAAGGCATTGTTCGACGTTGCGAAAGATGAACAAAGACCTTTCGTGATCCATTGTGATGGCCTTGACGTTGAAGTGCTTGGCACATCATTCCTTCTGAATGCTCCCCTGGAATCTGATAAGTTCATCCTCGACCTGTATAATGGTAAGGTTAGAATGACTGCCATTGATGAGCAAGGTAACGTTCTGTCTGAACAAGAGATACTACCTGAGCAAAGAGGCGTTTTTGCCTCTGGTCAACTGATGACCATGACGTATGCTGAAGTGAAAGAGGAGGAACTTCTTGCTGACCATGTGCTTGATTTCAATGATGTAAGCCTGAACACAATCGTCGAGGCGCTTGAGCATATCTTTAACATCCACATCGACCTTGCTGCCGAACATGCCAATGACAAGCTCACAGCTCGTTTCACCGATCAAGATTCTGTCGAGGAAGTGCTTGAGACCATTGCCACCGTATTCGACATGAAGGTGACCAAGTCGGACAATGTCTATGTGATTCGTTAAGCCTCCCTTGCTCTGACCCCATTTCCATTTTTTTAACAAAGTGTTCCCCTATGTCGATTTTTTGTCGTACATTAGCGGCGTGTTATATGCTTTTGGAAATGGCGTCTTTTTTATTATATAAATACACTAAAAAGCAAGGGATTATGAAGAAATGTGGCATTGTGCTTGTCGCAATGTTGCTTGTGTTTTTGTCCTTCCCCACCAAGGCCTTGGCTCAAACTTTCAACCCCCTTATTAGCATGTCGGTGGAATCGTGCACCCTCGATGAGGCACTCGACAAACTCTTTCAAGAATATGAGTTGAATGTGGCATTCAGCAAGGCAGAGCTGAGCAAAATCAAGATAGATCGTTATTCCTGCTCATATAAACCCATAGAAGAAGTGCTTTCTGACCTGCTTAAGGGGACAGATTACGGCTTCAAGCGAATTGGGAAGCAGTATGTCATTCGTAGAAACAGCCAGCTGTATACGCCTCAAGCTCCTCCAACTCAAGAGCCTAAAGCTCAACCTGACGACCCGCCTAAGACAGTTGTCCAACATAAAGTCGACACGGTGGTCAATAAAACCTCTGATACCATCCGCATCTTTGATACTATGCAAATAATCAGGACAGTGACACATTATGATACGGTGGTTAGACATGAAAAAGTAGTTGAAAAGGACACGGTTTATCAAGTGAAATATAAAGGTTTGGAAATACCATGGCCCAAATTCAAGGATAATGGTTGGTTTATTAATCCATACTTGGGCTTCGGCTTCGACAGACTTGATTATTCGTTGCGTGATGAGGATGCTTCGGTTGTAATTGATCCTTCATCCGAAATTATGGCAGGTTTGGACGGAGGCTATAAACGGAATCGCTGGAGCGTCGGGATGAGTCTTTCATACCGTTCGGTAAAATACCGCTTTTTGCTGAATGAGGTGGTTTATGACGGCGACTATTATGTAAACGATACGCTCGACATGTATTATGTCGTTCATCCGGAAGGCGACACCTCCTATCAGTATATTTTGGATTCGACCTACATTCCGTTAACCACGACCCATTATTCCTATCGTGACATGAACCAATTGGGGTATCTGGGCGTGGGTGTTTTTGCCACTTTCGATTTTTGGAAGAACAATCATATTAGGATGTTTCTCAAGTTAGGAGCTCAAGTTGATTTCTTGGTGTCTTATGCTGGCTCGTTCAATACGGAAGAAATGCCCTTCTATGCTCCCATTACCCGTGAGCAGGTGGCTCCTTATAAGTTCTCATACTATGCCGGTTTGGGGGCTGCATTCAAGTTGGTGAATCGTGTGGAACTAGTGCCTGAGGTGAGCTATCATTGGACTTCAGGATCGTTGTATGCCGCAGAATTTCCATACGCTTTGAAAAAACAGGCATGGCAATTGAAGCTGGGCTTGACCTATTATTTCTAAAGATGAAAGTGCGTTTGTCCATAGTGAGATCGTTGTTGTGCTTGGCATGTTTGGCCTTTGGCTTAACTGCCCAAGCTCAGCATTATGTTCCTTTGGGTGGTGTGGTGGATTCAACACTTGTTCTTCCGAAAATGGGCGCTGATTCGGTTTATCTTGTAAATGAATCGTTGAATGTAGTGGACGGCGGACAGTTGAAAGTGGAGGCTGGCGTTAAGCTTTTTTTTGGACAATCCGCCTATCTTCGTGTGGATGGTGGTAGCCTCAGCATGAATGGACAACCAAACGATTCCATCTATCTGCTTTGCTATGAGTTCTCACATGACTGGGCTGGCCTGCAACTGAAAAATGTAACCGAATCCGATACGATCAGCCTATCCTATGTTAGGATCATGGGGGCTTTGACGGCAGTGAATGCTTCCAATTGCTTGGGCGTGAAGATGAGCCATGTTACTTTTAACAACTATTATGCTGGGAAAGGAGTGGAACTCTCTGATTGTAGTGGTTGCACTATAGATAGCTGCTTCTTCAATCAATGTATTTCAGGAATAGAATTAAAAGCAAGAACAGGTGATTGTGAATTTAACCGGATAGCTCATTGCATTTTCGACCAAGGACAGATAAATATCGAAATGTCCAATGTGGGGTATGGTTTTAAATGCAATAAAAACACCATTACTGACAATTGCTTCCAAGGTGCTGCCACTGCAATTTCATTCGAGTCGGTGGGAGGTTTGTCGGATAAGGACGCCAAAAACTTTATTCTTAACAACGTGATTTCTTCGAAGCTTCCCGATGGGAGTGGTACCTATTCCTCTTATGGTATCAAGGCAGCTATGGATTCACTAGTGATACGGAATAACATCTTTTGGAAGAATGATGAGGCGGTCAGAATGCTACGCGTCTGTGACTTGGTCTTTGAAGGGAATTCTTTCTATGATAATGGAATGGTCTTAACCAATCTATTGTCGTCAGGTTCTGCTTGTTTTGTAAACAATACCATCAGTGAGGCCGAGAAACGGATTGTGACATTTCAGTCGGATAAGTCACGTATGAATGGCAATAATTTCCTTCATTATAAGAAAGACGCCCTTTTGTTTGCCAATTTGGGTTCTGAGGACGTGGATATGCGTGCGAACTATTGGGATACGGAACAGGAAGAGGTTATTGATGGCGTGATTTTCGACAAGAACGATAACCCCACTTTGGGTGAAATTGTATATGATGGTTATTTGCCTGTGTGCGATACCACGGCTCCCATCTCGCCTCCTTTTATGGTAAAGCAGCAATATGTCAATGGCTCATATCGTATTTCTTGGGAAGAGAATCCTGAACAAGATGTTGACCATTACGTGCTGTTTTACGGTGATTTCGATTACTATAGATTTGCGAATCACACGAATCCGATTTACGGTACTTCTTATGTCTTGTCGTCGCAACAAGCTGAAAACGTAGCGGTTATAGCCTGCGACCATGGCTATAATCCAGACATCTATGCTTCTAAAGGTCAGAGCGCTTATGCCTTTGCTGTCGCTTATCCATATGCGGGTGAAGACGGGGAATTGTGTGCTTCCCAGGCTGGCTATTCCCTTAACAAATCTACTATTCCATACACTTATAACCGATTTGTATGGAAAACGAGTGGTTCAGGTCATTTTTCCGACTCGTTGACACTACGTCCCATTTATTACCCATCTGAGGGTGATTATGATAACGGTTCTGTGACGCTGACCCTCGAGGTGCTTGGCAATGGAATTGTGAGAACTGATCAATTGCAATTGCAATTATTCCAAGAAGCGACTGTGTATGCTGGTACGGATTACTATAGCGGTTTTGATAGGCCGATTATGCTCAATGAAGCAGAAACCTACCATAGTGATTCGATTTGTTGGCGAACTGTCGGCGATGGTGTTTTTGAGGACGATCATGCGTTGCATACCATGTATTTTCCTGGGCCCAATGAGAAAGTAGAGGGATTTGTTAGGCTTTATCTTGAGGCTTGGTCATATTGCGGTTATGCCTGCGATTCCATCCAATTCGACTTATTGAAAGAGTATTCATTAGAGGGGACTACGTGGTTGCAGGGAAGCAAAAGGCCGAATTCCTATGTGATTGCAGCCGGTTTGGATGACGACAACACGTTTTTCTCCGGGTTCTACAGGACGGTGTCGGATGAAGAAGGACATTTCAGATTCTCGTCATTGCTTCCTGACACTTATATTCTATACGCATTTGCTGATACTTTGGATCCAACGACAGGTGGTGCTTATTACTTGGGTGATTTCCAATGGAATGAGTCGAATTTGATTGATGTGAACGGTTTTGTTTATGACGTTGACATCGAACTGCCTGCCTTGCGGCAGGGCTTCGATCAAGGACAAGGGGTGATAGCGGGCGTTTTCGATTATCCTGAGACTCAGTTCAGAGCAAAAGATTTTTATTGTGCATCTTGGTTTGGTGAGGATGATGGGCAAGAGTTTTGTTCCGAAGGCTTGTCAAACGTGAGCGTGCTTCTAATGGATGTGGCGAAACAAAGGATGTTGGGATTCGCTTTAACCGATGCTCATGGTGAGTTCCGGTTTAGGAATTTACCTTTTGGCACATATGTTATCATGGCCGATGTGCCACGTTATGGTCATGGGTTGTGCGAACAAATTGAGATAACACCTGAGCATCCCTTTGTTGATGATTTGCATCTTTATATAGACAATCAAAAACGTGTCGTCATGCGCCATGAAGAAGACCAATCTCAGTTTGCTTCGACAAGATTGTATCCCAACCCTGTCAAGGATTGCTTGACGATAGATGGATTAAAAGCATTGAAGCCTTATTCTGTTTCGGTCGTGGATGTTGCAGGTGCTGTGGTGATGCCATCGACCCTTCTACATACTGACATGTTGGGTCAGTGTGTGATTTCTGTGAATCACCTGCAAAGTGGAATGTATTTCATCACAATTAATGGTTCGACAGGAAGCAAGAATCTGAAATTTGTAAAGTATTGACATGAGAAGACTTTGGTACATATTGTTCATCTTGATTGCTTCGCTTATTGCAAAGTCGGGCAAAGCCGAAGCATGGGTTGATGGAAGTGTCTTTGAGCTGGATGGTAGCACGCCCATCGAGGGGGCTTCCGTCTGTTTTTCTGGGGTCAACACTGAGGGTGATACGGTGTTTTTTGTTTTCTTGTCGGATTCGATAGGCTATTACGAAGCCGTTGTTGATGCTGGGACTTACCTTGTTGCTGCGAGCGCGGAAGGTTATGCCACTTCTATGTCGTCTGATTCCCTTTTCATCGAGGATGGTGACGTTGTTGAAGATTATGATTTTATTCTACATGAATTGTATTTGCCAGTAAACTATGTGGCTGCTCGACAATATGGTGAGGACATGGTGAGAGTGTCGTGGTCTATGAACGAACCGCGACTGGAAGAGGGGTTTGAAACAGGAGATTTTACTCAATTCAGTTGGAGCAATACATTGTCTGAACATCCATGGGTAATTGATTCAACCCATGCGCACAATGGATCTTATTGCATGAAGTCGTCTTGTGAAGGGGTTGATGGAGGTTATTCCCAAATTGAAGTTTCGATATATGTTCCTGTATCAGGTCAGATGCGTTTTTTTGGGAGGATCTCTTCGGAGTCGCCTTGGGATATGGGGCTTTTCTATATTGACGGTGTCAAAAAGCTAGAGTGTTCTGGACAAGGTGAATGGCAAGAGCATTGTTTCCCGATTACTGTGGGAGAGCATTTGTTTACTTGGAAATACCAAAAAGACGCTTTAAACAATGCTGAAGACGATTGTTTCTATATCGATGACATTTGTTTCTGTGAAATAGACACAATTGCAAAAGGTAATCGTGTTTTTCAGTATTATGAATTGTTCCGTCGTCGTTTCGAAGAAGAACCAACACTGTTGGTGTCGCATATCATAGACACTGCTTTTATGGATATGAATTGGGGCAGTTTGGGCTGGGGCCAGTATGTCTGGGGCGTGAGTTGTTATTATGAGGGAAACAGAGGCAGCTCAGATACGGTTTGGTCAGCCAGACTTGACAAGGATATGACCATACCATTTGAGCTGCAAGCTACTACAAATACAGGTTCAGTTCCTGTTGGGGCACAGGTGATGCTGACCTCCCTTGAAGTGCCGGAACTTGCCTACCAGGCTTCGTTGGATGGCAATGGATGGACGAGGATACAAGAGATATATCGAGGTAATTATTCTCTCATGGTTCATCTGGAAGGTTATGAGAATTATCAATTGGACACCATTTCTATATTTGATCAAACTTTCCTTGAGATCGAACTGACAGAGAGCGTGCTGGGGATTGACAGCCTTTATGTGTCATCAACAGGTTGGGCAATATGGCAGCTTGAAACACGTGATCTGCGAGATTTGCAATATTTTGAGTTGAGGTTGGGCGGTGTTCTCGTAGATACAACCTCACAAATGCATTATCAGTTTGACACGGATGGATTGATTGACGGCAACCATTATTTGGTCCAGGTTCGTCCGGTTTTTATTACTGGAACATGTGAGTGGGCATCTAGGGATTGGGTGTATCGTAATTGTTCCCATTTCCCATCTGCCGAATTGCAATGGTCGTTTGGAGGCGAGGCAGTTGAGCTTTCTTGGGCTTATCCTGAAAATGATAGCGTTATGGGGGTGGTTTTGTACCGTGACGGATTGTTCCTTGGTTATTTTGAAGGTACATCCTATCTCGATGTGGATAGTGGTACCCATGGTACTATGGAATACTGCATACGCTATGTTTACAACGGGGCCCATGATGGTCACTATTATTCCATGTCATGCGAACAATGTGTTTCTGTGATCCTCTCCGCCTATTGTGATCCTCCTGTGAAATTAGAGGGGGAAAAGTATGTCGATGAAGATGGGTATGGCGCATTGATTTCATGGGGTGAGCGGCCTGAGCCTATTGAGGAATGGTTGCATTACGATGATGGTGAGTATCTAAACAGAGTGGGAAATAACGGAGAGCCTATGTTTTGGAGTATCCGTTTCTCGGCAGAAGATCTTATTGCTTATCAAGGTACTTCGTTGAAAAAGGTTTCTTTGTATGATGTTGGCGCAGGTTCTTATCAGTTGTGGGTTTACATTGGTGGCGAAACGGCACCTCGTACATTGGTTAGGTTCCAGGAAGTGGCTATGGATGGAACGTATACATGGAAAGAACACGAAATTACACCAGCGTTGGATATTCCTTCCAATGAGCCTTTGTGGATCGTGATTGGTCAACAAGGACTAAGCCGCCCTGCTGCAGCTTGTGCCGATATGGGGAATCCCAATGGACGTTGGACCTCTCTGAATGGTACAGAATGGTTCGATCTGCATCATTTTAATATGTATTACACATGGATGTTGAGGGCTTTTGTGGCTAATAGGTCAGGTCGTCTGCTCTCTATTGGTGACGAAGACTTTACTCTGGAGAGCTATCATCTGTACCGTTCCTATGACAATTTGGAGTATCAGCAGATAGCTTCTGTTCCTGCTGTTGAAGGACAATTGTTCTATCAATACAAAGACAGGCTGGTGGATGATTCCCATAATGATTTCTATTATCGATTGACAGCACTATATTTATCGGAAGAAGGAGATGAGTGCGAGTCGGATTATGCAGCATCGCTTTTGGACCCGTCACAGAATTATGTGCTGGTTACCGATCCTTCATCAGTAAATGATGATAATGAAATCGAAGTAAAGCTTTATCCCAATCCAAATCAAGGAGTGTTGTCGATAGAGGCTTTGGACCTGTGCCATATACTGGTTTATGATGCCAACGGACAGAGGCTATATGAAAAAGAGGTCTCGTCAAATATGACACTTCTTGATTTGTCTGACTTTAGGGATGGCCTTTATCTGATGCGCATTATCACCGGAAATGGTGTTGCGACCAGGCCTTTTGTCATTTCGCGTTGAGCAAAGGCTTAAAATCTGTATCTTTGCTGCCTAAAATCGGCCGACATGATTTCGATTCAGAATCTGAGCATGCATTTCACGGGTGATGACCTCTTCACCGACATCTCCTTTTTGATTCGCGAGAAGGACCGTATCGGTTTGGTGGGCAAAAACGGTGCAGGCAAGACCACATTGTTGAAACTTATTTGTGGATTGGAACAACCTTCGAAAGGAGATGTTGTTATTCCTCAAGGCGTTACTATTGGTTATCTTCCCCAAGAAAAAAATGTAAACAGCACGAAAACCGTTTTGGACGAAGCTTTGACCGCTTTTGACGAATATCATCAGTTGGAACGTGACTCGGAGCGTTTGCAGCAAGAACTGGCCGAACGAACCGATTATGAGAGCCCTCAATACGAGAAACTCATTGTCAAACTGAACAATCTGAATGACCGTTTGACCATGCTCGGTGGCAACTCCATCGAAGGCGAAGCGGAAAGGATTTTGGTTGGCTTGGGTTTTGGACACGACGACATGCAACGCCCCATGCGAGAGTTCAGCAATGGCTGGCAGATGCGTGTGGAGTTGGCTAAAATCCTGTTGAAAAAGCCCAATTTGCTCCTTTTGGACGAACCTACCAACCATCTTGATATCGAATCCATTCAATGGCTCGAAAGCTTTCTGAAGGCCTATTACGGAGCCATCTTGATGGTCTCGCATGACCGCGCTTTCTTGGATAACATCACCATCCGAACCGTGGAGATTAGCAACGGAAAGATCTACGACTATAAGGTGCCTTATTCCGACTATGTCGGCTTGCGAGAGGAACGTGTTGACATGCAGCGCTCAGCATACGAGAACCAGCAGCGTGAAATCAAGAACATAGAGGCTTTTATTGAGCGTTTCCGATACAAGGCAACTAAGGCCAAACAGGTGCAGAGTCGCGTAAAGATGCTTGAGAGGATGGATGAGATTGTGGTGGATGATATTGATAGCACGGCTATTCATTTCAAGTTCCCACCCGCGCCGCATTCTGGCAAGGTGACTTTGGAACTGAACCACGTGAGCAAAGCCTATGGCGATCAGGTGATTCTTAAGGATATTGACCTTCTGATTCCGAGAGGTGAGAAGATTGCTTTTGTGGGCCGTAATGGTGAAGGGAAATCCACCTTGTCAAAGATTATCTGCGGCGTCCTCGATCATGAGGGCGAGGTGAAACTCGGTCATGAAGTCAAGATAGGGTATTACGCCCAAAACCAGCAGGACATGCTCGACATGAACAAGACGGTCTTTGAAACTTTGGACGATGTGGCTGTTGGCGACATGCGCTTGAAGGTAAAGGCATTGCTTGGCGCATTCTTGTTTCGTGGTGACGATATAGACAAGAAGGTGAAGGTGCTTTCGGGCGGTGAGAAAGCGCGTCTGTCGTTGGCCAAGATGCTTCTTTTCCCGACCAATTTATTGGTCCTTGACGAGCCGACCAACCATTTGGACATGCTGTCGAAAGACATCTTGAAGAATGCTTTGATCCAATACGATGGAACCCTTATCATCGTTTCGCATGACCGTGACTTTTTGCAAGGGTTGACCAACAAAGTATACGAATTCCGCAAGCCGAGCATCAAGGAATATATTGGTGACATCTACGACTTTTTGGAGCAAAAGAATCTCAATCACCTGAAAGAATTGGAAATTGCAGCCAAACAACCCAAGGCACAGGAGGTGGCAACTCAGTCGCAGAATAAAATCAACTATGAGCATAAGAAGCAAGTCGATGCTAAGTTACGCAAGGTGGATAAGGAAATTCAGCGTCTTGAGGATGCCATCGGCAAATTGGAGGCAGAGTTGGCCGAGCAAGATGCCATCATGGCTAATCCTGAGCAGTATCCAGATGTCAAGATAGACAATGATTGGTATTGGGCTTATGGACAGAAAAAGGAACAGCTGCAAGCCCTGATGGATGATTGGGGCGAGAAGCAGATGGAACGCGAGGAAGTAATGGCGGAGTATTAAAAAAGGGCTGCAATTGCAGCCCTTTTTCATTATTCAATGATCATGTCAAATGGCAACCGCGCTTGGATGCCTGTGTTCTTTTGCAGGTTATCCAGGCCTTGCAAATAGTTGTAGTAGACGCCAAGTTTTTGTTTCATGGCGGCATCCAGCTTGTCAGTGTTAGAGCCATTCATCTGTTCCATGAGTTTGGTGAAGAAGTCTTTCTGTTTGGGCATCTCCACTACTTTGTAATCTCCGCCCAGTTCTGCTTTTTGCGCGGCATAGGCTATGGCGTCTTCCATGTCGCCTAACTGGTCGACAAGGCCAATACCGATGGCATCGGCGCCAGCCCATACGCGACCTTGTCCGATGCTATCGACATAGGTTTGGCGCAATCCACGGCCTTCGGCAACACGTTTGGTGAAATCATCATATGTTTTGACTACCATCTCTTGCAATTTGGCATATTGGAAGGGGGTGAGTGGCTGGGTCAAGGTACCAAAGTCGGCATTTTCGTTGGTCTTGGCAACATCGAAAGTCAGGCCAACTTTTTTATTCATAAAACCTTGAATATTGGGGAAAGTGCCAAATACACCGATAGAACCAGTGAGGGTGGTCGGGTCGGCAAAGATATAGTCAGCTTTGGCAGAGATCCAATAGCCGCCAGAAGCAGCGTAGTTGCCCATTGAAACAATGAGGGGCTTCACTTCTTTGGTTAGATCGAGCTCTCTGCCGATGATGCCAGATGCCATTGCGCTACCTCCGGGTGAGTTGACGCGCAACACGACGGCTTTCACATTATCGTCTTCGCGGGCTTTTCTGATGATCTTGGTCAGGTTATCGGAGTAGATGCTTTCATCCTCGTTGCCCTTGCCATCGAAGATCTGTCCAGAAGCATAAATAACGGCCACCTCATTTTTGCTGGCGTTTTTGTCCGTTAATGATTTTGCATACTTTGCATTGGTAATGGCATTAATGCTCTTGTTGCTGCCGGTGAGACCTTTTAAGGTGTTTAGAATTTGGTCTTTGTAGTACAACTCATCGACAAGACCTAATTCCAGGGATTTTTCAGCATTGAAAAGAGTCTCGATGTTATTGGCGATCTGGTTCAGTTGTTCTACGCTAATATTGCGGCTTTGGCTGATGCCTTGAAGGATTTGTCCCCAAACAGTGCCAAGCAGCTTATCCATCTGCTCGCGGTTGGCCTCGCTCATCTTGTCGAGGAAGTAAGGCTCTACGGCGCTCTTGAAGCGGTTGTTGGGACCACGGACGATTTGCATTTCTACATCAAGTTTTTCAAACAGGTGCTTGTAGAACATGATTTGCGAGGCCATGCCATGCAGGTCGAGAGAACCTTCTGGATTCAGATAGATCTTGTCGGCAATGGAAGCCATATAATAGGCGCTTTGGCTGTATGTTTCGGCATAACTGACGATGAACTTGCCTGACTCCTTGAACTCTGAGAGTTTGTCGCGTATCTCTTGCAAGGTGGCGGTGGACGTAGGTATGCTACTTAATTCCAAATAGATTCCTTTGATGTTGGGGTCGGTTTTTGCATGCTCGATGTTGCGCAAGATATCGTTCAGGCCTGTCATATCCTTAGATTCCATGGATTGGAAGTCAAGGCCGCCAAAAGGGTTGTCAACAGTGCGGTCTGGAATATCATAGTCGAGTTTCATGTAAAGCACGGAGTTGGGCTTTATGGTTGCCGTTGTTTCAGCGTCTGATTTCGACATCTTCGAAATCATGGATGAAATCACTCCAATCTTGACAAAGAAATTGATAAGCAATGCAATGAGCGTACCGATAAAGGCCGCAAGGACTACTTTAGAAAATTTCATAATGCTATGTGTTTAAGTTTACAATGCAAAAGTAGCATTTTATTTGACAAAACATGAAAATTCAATTTGGTTTTAAGGATTTGCATTATTTTTGCGGAAAGATCAGGTATGGAACGTTGCTTTATTCTATTTGGGAGTAACATGGGTGACAAGGATGCTTTGTATGACAAGGCGATTCACCTTATTAATATAAGGTGCGGGAATATGGTTGCCCAATCATCTGCCTACGTGTCGGAGCCATGGGGCTTCGAAAGCCACGAGTGGTTTCTGAACCGATTGGTTGTGGTTGAGACTGCTTTGTCGGCCGACGGCTTGATGCAAGAGTTACTTAGGATAGAGGCGGAATTGGGACGTGAGCGTAGCGGAAGGCATAAAGGATACCAGTCGCGCCCAATCGATCTTGATATTCTGTACTATGGTAGTCGCATTATTCTCACGGATTGGGTCATTGCTCCGCATCCACGCATGCATCTGCGCCGGTTTGCATTGATGCCCATGTGTGAGGTGGCTCCTGATTTTGTGCATCCCGTTTTTGGTCTGACGCAGCAAATGCTTTTGGAGCAATGTCCGGACCATTCGGTAGTGAAGAAAAAGTGAGTAACTGTCGATTTGCATTCCGTTAATTCTTATCTTTGCATTCATGCAATACAATTATATAGCCATAGAAGGAACGATTGGTGCTGGCAAGACCACCTTGGCTACGCGTATAGCAAACGATTTCAATGGGAAGCTGGTGCTAGAGGAGTTTGAAGGCGACAAAAACCCATTCCTCCCCAAGTTCTATAAGGAACCCGACAAGTATTCCTTCCAGTTGGAGATGACCTTTATGGCTTTACGCTACCAACAGCTGAAAGACAAGTTGGGCGTGCTCGATCTTTTTCATGACTTCATCATATCAGACTATTATGTGGCCAAGTCGTTGATTTTTTCGAAGAATAACTTGCAGGCGGACGAGTATCAGTTATTTGCTCGTTTTTTCAACATCATTTTCTCCGACATGCCTAAGCCAGAGCTGTTGGTGTATCTTTATTCGGATGTGGAGCGTTTGCAGCAGAACATTCGAAAGCGAGGTCGCAGTTACGAGCAGGAAATCAGCGATGCTTATTTGGCGAGCATACAGGAAGGATATTTTGATTTTTTACGCCAGCAACAGGGAAACATGCGCATCTTGTTGATCGATACCAACAAGCTTGACTTTGTTTCCAACCAAAGCGATTACCTTAAAATCATAGAGGCCATAGACAAGCCTTATGATGTCGGACTGCATCGTGTGACCTTGTGACCTTGTGGATGATAACAAAAAAAGCCGCTCAATTGAGCGGCTTTTTTAGCTTTGTCAGCTTCAATTTACTTGATGATGTAAACTTCAGCGCGACGGATCAACGGGAGGATTTCCTTTTCAAGTTGAGGATAGATAGCAATCATTTCCTTGATGGTTCTCTCTCTGTTGCTGGAGTTACGGATGTTGTTCAGGATGGCATCCTTATCCTTCAGGTCGGAGTTTTCAACGAGTTTCATGAAGGTATCCCAGTCAGGACCATTGCCCTTGCCGTTGTATTCATAGTTACCAGCGTTCTTCTTGAGTTGAGCCTTGATGTCGGCGATAGCGGCATTGGCGCGGTCGTCAGACAGGTTCATGTTGAGGCCGTGTTCACCTTCAGGTGAAGCCCAACCTTCGATTCTCAGACCCTTAACATCGCCAGTCACCTTTTCGGTCACTTGCTTTCTGGCAATCTTGTTGCGATCGCGAACGTCCTTACCAGCGCCGAGGATGTTGCTCTTGTTGTAATCGAAGTAGTAGATGAAGTCGGGAGTGGGTTCAACAACAGGTTCCGGTTCCGGTTCCGGTTCGGGTTCCGGTTCGGGTTCCGGCTTGTTGTAGATCACGCCGTCGGCGAGTTTTCTTTCACCACCTTGAGTGAAATAGGTGTTCTTCACGATCTCGTCTTGGGTCGGATAGATGGTGCCGTCGTAGACATAGAACATCGGGTTGCCCATGAGTTCGCAGTTTTCCATTTCAGGTTGGTAAGGCATGCAGTAGTGCTTGGTGAATTCGCCACCTTCCTTATAGTTGACTCTGAAGTCGCCTTCGCCCTTCACTTTTTCACCCACGAAGGTGATAGGCTCGAGGTCGATTTGGCCACCCTTGTAAGCCAGGTAAGGAGTGAGGTTCATGACGGCTTGCTTTTCGAAGTACTCAGCCGGGATGGTGGTGATGACGTCGAAGCAAACGTTGCCATTTTCGTCAGCAACCAGCGGGTCAGGATTCACGCGATAGGTGATCTTCTTGGCGTCGCGAGCCATCTTGTCGATGTCGCAGGGGTTGTTGAACTTGACACGGAAGCCCAGGTTGAACTGGCTGTACATGTCCTTGTCGTTGATGATGTGCTTTTCTTCGTCGGAAGCGATCTTGGCAACTTGGTCAAGAGCGTCGGTGCCGGTGAAGTTGTAGGTGTAATCCAGGAAGAGGTCGAACTTGGGAGCCAAGTTGAAGGTGATTTCCATACCAGCGGGAACAGTGAAGTTGAGTTCGCGGTCGGCCTTCTTTTCCATGAGAGCGGTAGCCTCGGCGTTGTCGTCAGCGTCGACATGGCTAACAGCACCAGCTTGGTAGTAAATACCACCAATACCAACGTGAGGAACGAAGTTGATGACTCTTCTCGGGTTGTAGTTAAACATGTTGAAGAGGTTGAAGGTCAGGTTCAGGTTGCCTTCAATGTAGTTGGTCTTGTCGAGAGCAAGGTCAGTAAGGACAGGAGCGTCTGTGCCGTTCTGAACGAGTTTCTGACCGTGTTTGTGACCAGAGAGGAGGCCGTAGCCACCCTTAAGGTTCATACCAACCACCTTGCCGAATTGGTAACCGACTCCGAAATGAGCGTTCCAGTTCTGGAGAGCGATGCTCTTGTAATGATTGAAATCATCGAACACCCAGCCTTCGTAGTTGGCCAAGTCACCATGGTTGATGGAGAGACCTCCGTCAGCCTGGATGTACCAATACTTTTCAGCAGGTTTTGAATGTTTTTTGCCTTCCTGAGCATACATGCTGAAGGGAAGCACAGCCATGATGACCAGCATCAAAAGCTTCGAAAAAGTCAGATTTTTCTTCATAACGTAATAATGTTAGGTTTGTAATGATGAATAATTTGTTAGTTTTTTATTATCAATATCCGAGTTTCTTTTTATTGAGGTTGAGGTCTAATCCCTGGTTAGGGGAGCATTCCTATTAACTCTAATTAGCGACAAAAATAGGAAATTATTTAATTGTCAACAAAAAAAACATCTTTTTTTCATCTTTTTTTCGTAATTTTCAGAATAATAAGCCATTTTTTAGGCAGTTTCAAGTGCATATTTTAAGTTTTTCGAAGATTTTCCACATAACTATGCCTGCGCAAACAGACACATTGATGGAGTGCTTGGTGCCTTCCTGAGGTAACTCTATGGCACTATCGCAATAAGGTAAAACATCCTCGCTTACTCCATCTACTTCGTTGCCCAAAATGTAAGCAGTGTGGGGTTCAAAGACAAAATCTTGCAAAGGGATGCTCCCCTGTACTTGTTCGACAGCGAAAATACGGTAGCCTTCGTTCTTTAAAGCCTGGCATGCTTTTTCGGTGGTGTCGAAATAACGCCATTTCACGGTCTCGTCAGCACCTAAGGCAGTCTTGTGGATTTCACGGTGGGGTGGACAAGCTGTAATGCCACATAAAAACAACTCGCCAATGCGAAAAGCATCGGCGGTGCGAAAGAAAGCGCCCACGTTGCTCAGCGAACGGATATTATCGAGCACGATGACTATTGGTAGTTTCTCCGCTCGTTCAAAGTCTTCCTTGCTGATGCGTTTCAGCTCATCCATACTGAGTTTTCGCATGGCTAAATCAAATTTTTGACAAAGTAAATGAAAATTGAGGTCGGTGCGACAAGAATGGGGATTTTTTTGGATGAACAGGCCGATTGTTTCAAACAAAATGGTATTTTTGTACCCCTTAATCCGTGTTTTTATGGCAGAAAAAGCGACCGAAACCCCGTTGATGAAGCAATATTTCTCCTTCAAGGCGAAGTATCCAGATGCCATGCTTTTGTTCCGTGTTGGCGATTTTTATGAGACTTACGGAGAGGATGCTGTGAAATCTTCCGAGATATTGGGTATCGTGCTGACCAAGCGGTCGAGTGCGATTGCAGATTCAATCGAATTGGCAGGATTTCCCCACCATGCTTTGGATACCTATTTGCCAAAGTTGGTTCGTGCCGGACTGAAAGTGGCAGTTTGTGAACAGCTTGAAGATCCGAAGTTGACTAAAAAACTGGTCAAAAGAGGAGTTGTCGAATTGGTTACTCCTGGAGTAACTTATAATGACAACGTACTTGAACAAAAAGAGAATAATTTTTTGGCCTCAGTACATCTCGACAAGGAAGTTTCCGGTGTTGCTTTCCTCGATGTCTCAACAGGTGAGTTTTATCTGACGCAAGGATCAAACGAGTATGTTGATAAGCTATTGCAGAGTTTTAACCCTTCCGAAGTGCTGTTACAGCGCAATAAACGCAAGGATTTCATCGACTTGTTCAGTGCAAAATACTATTTGACTGTCTTTGACGACTGGGTTTTCACTGAGGATTATGCTATTGAGATTCTCAACAAACATTTCCATACGGTCTCGCTAAAAGGTTTTGGCGTTGATGATTTCCCCAAAGGCATCATCGCGGCGGGTGCTGCTATCCATTATCTTATAGAAACTCAGCATGATAAGCTGAATCACATCACTTCTCTTTCGCGCATCGACCAAGGGCAATATGTGTGGCTCGACAAGTTTACTATCCGCAATTTAGAGCTTCTGCATACTTCCAATGTGAATGCTAAAACTTTGATTGATGTCATTGATAAGACTGTGTCGCCAATGGGAGGCCGATTGGTGCGCCGCTGGCTGAGCTTGCCTTTGAAGAATAAGGAACAAATCGAGTCGCGTTATGAAGTGGTACACTATTTTGTGGAACATCGTGAGCAAATCCAAAAGTTCCAGGATGCAATAAGGCAAGTGGGTGATCTGGAACGCCTGATCTCTAAGGTTTCACTGTCGCGTGTCAATCCAAGGGAGCTTTTGCAAGTAGGGCGTGCCTTAGACCAAATTGAGGTCCTGAAGACGGCGTGTGAGGAGAGTCAACATCCTGCCCTGCATCGTTTTTCCGAGCAGTTCAATCCCTGTGCCTCCATCCGCGAGCGTATCAAGAAGGATCTCAATCCTGATGCGCCAGCCTTGCTTTCCAAAGGTAATTTCATTGCTGATGGCGTGGATGCTGAGTTGGATGAGCTTCGCGGATTGTCACGCTCGGGCAAGGAATACCTCATGGGCATACAACGCCGCGAGATGGAAGCCACGGGCATCTCCTCTTTGAAGGTGGGCTATAACAATGTGTTTGGTTACTATCTCGAAGTCACCAATTCCCACAAGGACAAGGTGCCAGCAGAGTGGATTCGAAAGCAGACGTTGACCAATGCAGAGCGTTATATCACCGAGGAATTGAAGGAATACGAACAGAAGATCCTTGGGGCCGAGGAAAAAATTAGTGTCATCGAGCAAAGGGTTTACAACGAGCTGGTCACCGCCGTGACCGAGTTTGTGGAGCCCATCCAGGTGGATGCATCCATCGTGGCCCGCATCGACTGCCTGGTGAGCTTCGCCGACATCTCGTTGAAAAACAACTATGTACAGCCCGTCATTGACGACTCATATGTCCTTGATATCAAGGAAGGCCGCCACCCTGTCATTGAGCAGATGATGCCGGTAGGGGAGAGCTACATCGCCAACGATGTCTACCTTGACCGCGACAAGCAGCAAATCATCATCATCACGGGTCCCAACATGTCGGGTAAGTCGGCATTGTTACGCCAGACGGCATTAATTGTTCTCTTGGCGCAGATGGGGTGTTTTGTCCCCGCTGCTTCGGCACGTATTGGTCTGGTGGATAAGATCTTTACCCGCGTAGGCGCCTCCGACAACATCTCGTCTGGCGAGTCGACCTTCATGGTGGAGATGAACGAGACGGCGAGCATCTTGAATAATGTGTCGTCGCGGAGCCTGGTGCTGCTCGACGAAATCGGGCGTGGTACCAGCACTTACGATGGCATCAGCATCGCTTGGGCTATCACTGAGTTTTTGCACGACCACCCCGTAAGTCGCGCCAAGGTGATGTTTGCCACGCACTACCACGAACTGAACGAGATGGAGGACTCTTTCGCCCGCATCAAGAACTACCATGTTTCGGTGAAGGAAGTCGGCAACAAGGTGGTGTTTTTGCGTAAGTTGAAGCGCGGTGGCAGTGCCCACAGTTTTGGTATCCATGTGGCCGAGATGGCTGGCATGCCACGCAAGGTTATCGAACGTGCCACTTCTCTGTTGACGGTTTTGGAGAAATCGCACACCAGTGAGGATGTGGAGAAGGCTGCGGCAAAGAAACAGGATGACGCCATGCAGTTAAGTTTCATCCAGTTGGATGACCCGCTGCTTTTGCAGATCAAGGAGGACATTCTCAACACTAACATTGATACCTTGACCCCTGTCGAGGCTTTGATGAAGCTGAATGAGATTAAGAAGTTGTTGAATCGCTAGAGTCTTTCTCCAAATCTTCCAAAACCATCTCCAACTTCAGTTCAACTTCAGGCGAAACATACACATTTTTAATAAAATAGGCCACCAGCAGGATTAGGGCGATCATAGAACACACAAAGAAAACGGTCAATACCTGTTCTAAATTTGATGGCCAATTTAAGACAAGCACGTATGTTGCCCAAGCCAATATGAGCAAAATGGTTAAAATCCATAAAAACCTGTTTCCTATTTTGTAGATTTTCAAGGCCTTGCGGAGCCGCCGTGCGTATTCCGTCACAGGCATGGAGGCTGAATTGCCTTGGCGAACCAAAAGATACATGTAAATGCTTATGACGAGTAGCCCCACGCACCATAGTAGAAATATCCCAAGTTCAAGTTTCCAATAAAAGAAAACTGCCCAAGCGGAAATTAAGACAATTCTGCCAATCAGTTTCCGCTGCAATTCGGAAAAGTGTTTTTTTGTGGCCTCACTAAAATGCCTTTCGTTGACGATGCTTTCGCTCTCCAGCTTTTCGTTCAAGGTGGCCAATTGCGCCTTCATTTCTTCTAATTCGTCGTTTTCCATGGCTTTGCGTTTTAGTCGTTTGACATTTTTTTGAGTTGTTCCTTGATTCTGACCAATTTGACGGAGACATTCTTGGTGGAGATGCCGATGATTTGCCCGATTTCCTCGTAACTCATGTTTTCTAACCAAAGCAGGATGATGGCCCTATCGACTACGCCGAGTTTGTTGATGCGTTGGTAGAGTTGCTGGATTTGTTTTGTGTCGGTGTCGGTGTCGGTGAAGAGGTTGATGTCCATCGAAAGTGGCACGGTCTCAATGCGGCGTTTCTTTTTGCGCTCGGAGGTGAGGCAGGTGTTGAGGCTGACGCGCCAAATCCAGGTCTTCACGTCGCATTGCCCCTTGAACGAGTCGAAGCCTCGCCACAGGTTGATGAGTGTTTCCTGAAACAGGTCGTTCACCTCGTCTTGGTCCTTCGAGAAGAGGTAGCACACGGTGAAGATGGTGTTTTTGTGCGCTTTCACGATGTCGGTAAAATCTTTTTCTTTCTCTTTCATGGTTACGGATCTCCTCGAAGTTTGGTCGGAATCGTTTGTCTATTAGACGCAAACCCAGCGGAAAAACTACAAAGAAAGAAAAATTTTCTCAAAATTGTTTGCAGTATCGAAAAAAGTTGTACTTTTGCCGCGCTAAACGCAAGCGGAAATAGCTCAGTTGGTAGAGCACGACCTTGCCAAGGTCGGGGTCGCGAGTTCGAGTCTCGTTTTCCGCTCCGCTTTTGCGGAAATAGCTCAGT
>CACZER010000019.1:0-44106 GCA_902780195.1 uncultured Bacteroidia bacterium | reverse complement strand
CTGTCATTTTAAAAGTTTTCTTAGTCAAACTATTTCAATTTTGTCGCAAAAATAGGTTTTTCCTGCATTCTTTTTATAAAAAGAAGTACTTTTGCAATCCATGAAAGACAAAAGACTGCTCATATTTTTCTTCCTTTGGCTCTTCGGAGTCCAGCCTTTGTTTGCCCAGCGCCTCGGCGGTGGCCTGATGCTAGGCCCAGCAATCTCCACCATGCGTATCAGCGGCAACGACAGCACGCGTTTTCGCCCCGATCTCACGGGTGGTGTGCGCCTTGCCCTCATTCCAGAGCATTCTATCATCGGCGCCGAAATCGATGTGATTTATTCGCGACAAGGCATGAGTTCGAAAAAAGGCTTGGATGAAAGCAACAACACAGTGCGCTTCATGGAGAAGTCGCACTACATCAATGTGCCGCTGCTGCTCAACATCTACCTCCGCAGGTGGAATGATGACGACGAGGACGAATCCATGATCCCGCGGCTTCGCATCGGACCACAAGTAGGCTTTTGCATAGGCGGCAACGACATTATGGAGGTGAAAGGCAAAAAGAAACAGCAGTTCATCACACCTTGGGAGTCAGGCAGCTTCAACCGCATCGATTATGGCGTCACGGCGGCCTTAAGCTATTGGTTTGTCGAGGTGCGCTACACCTTCGGCATGGCCAATGTCTTCAAGGAAGGCGCGAAATCCACCAACCATGTCATTTCGGTGACTTGGTCGGATATATGGTGAGATTAATATTGTGGTAAAAACTACCACAATATTGTGGAATATTTCGCCTAATTTCCGTGTTTTTTGCTACGCAATGGTTCCTAAATGCTTTTTTAGTGTATTTTTGTTTGTCAAACCAAAAAAGCAGGCAAAGTATAGGTAAATAACGGGACTTAATACATATCATTTACATTAGTATAGGCATTTGATGTGCGTTTTATGGGCTTGGAAATCTGGAAAATTTCGCGTTGTCCCAATAGAAAAACACGAATGCTTGCGGCTATGGTCGTGAGCTTTTTCTATTTGGACAACAGGTATTCCAGAACCTCCAAGCAAATGAAACGGGTTCACGACCTTTTTCGTGCCTGTTTTGGGGAGGGAAAACCGCGATGATGAAGATACACATAGGGGAGATGATCCGCAGGGAGTTGAAGGCCCAAGGGCGCACCATGACCTGGTTTGCCAACGCCATCCACAGCGACCGCTCTAATGCCTACAAGATGCTGAAACGCGACAGCATCGACCTGGCCTTGCTCAACAAGATCTGCCAGCTGCTTCACCACGACTTTTTCCGCGACTGCTCCGATGCGCTCCGTTCCAACGCCCAACCTTGGACGGGCAGCGCGCCTGCTGGGGAGCAGGACTTCTGACCCCGACGATTGTGGTAGAATTAACCACATTTATGTTGCCTTATTTGCCGCTTTAAAACGCTGTTAATCTGTTGATTAATGGTAATTTTGCAGCCGATTTATAGTGTATTGCAATAACTGAAGAAAAATGACTGTTGACAACACCGCCACATGCTTCCATGCCGGCCGGTTCCTCAGCGAGATGCTGGAGGGCCAAGGGCATGATGTGCAGTGGCTTGCCGCCAAGACTGGGATAGGGGAGGAGGCTGTGAGGCAGTTGCTCGGCCGGTCCAACATGGATGCCGCCCTCTTTGTGCAGATGGGCGAGGCCGTGACCCCCGACTTCCTGCAACGCCTGGAGGCGGTGATGTTTGAATGAAATGAAATAAGTTGATAGACAACAAAATAAGATACAATAGAAATATTAACAAAAAATGCAAATGAGAAAAGAATTACAACTGAAGAAAAGCCTGGTCCTGCTTGGCCACGGCAAATGGAAAAGCGCCCTCGGGCACACCTTATTAATTATAGGGATGGTGCTGATGAGTCTGGGCGTGTATGCACAAGAAGCCACTGGTGGCCTCTATATGCACAAGACCTGGGTGCCCGACACCGAAAACTGCCCTGATGGTGATTGTGGTCACATTCGTCTGGAAACCTTTGTGACGGGTGAATCCATGGTGGTTGAAGCCCATATCCCTACCGATATCGTTGTGGTGGTGGACCAGTCTGGTTCTATGGCTGATGATTTTGATGGGAACACGTCCAGCTCATGGCAATTTGATGAAGACAACGTTAGAATCGATGCATTGAAGTTAGCATTGACCAATTTTGTCGCTTCCGTCCAGTCAGATGCCAATTCTACTGGCTGCGACCACAAAATTGCTATTGTTGGTTTTGCAAGTAGCAGAACTTCGTATAATAATACTCGATGGGAAAACACTAACATGTTATCTACAGCCAATGTTGTCCCTTACGCAACAGGAAATAATAATTGTCAAATCGAAGATGACGAATATAGAGACGCCCTACAAGTAGTCACCACGACTAGTATTGCTCAAGGCGGCAGACATTATAACGCAATTGATAGAATCCAAGCAAGCGGTGGCACTTATATGCAATATGGTCTGGAAATGGCCAAGAATATTTTGGCTAAAAGAACGGTAACTACATTTGTTGATGACAAAGGTGTCACTCATGATCGTGCTCAAGTAGTGGTCTTCTTTACCGATGGTTATCCAGGTGGTTATCAACCTACAAATAATAGATTCTATCAAGGTACATATAATAATAGGACTTATGACCAACAAGTTGAGGCAGATGCTGCAGTTGCACAAGCCAATGCAATTAAGCAAGCTGGCGCTACCATTTTCTCCGTTGGTATTTACACTGGTGCTGATCCTGACGCAGCATTCCAAACAACAAGACAGCAATACAATAATTACACATACTGGACAACGGGAACTGCTGCCGCCAATGGTTTGATGCATTTCATTTCCAGTGACTATGCGGTTGGCGAAGCAACTAGTTGGTCTGATCTTACTAGATCCAACCAAAACACGGCAAACAAATTTGAAGATAGTAAATTTATGTCAGCCACCAATACCGAAGAGCTGAATAATGTTTTCGGTCAAATCGCCCAGCAAAGTGGTGGTGCGGCCATCGAGATGGGAACGGAAACCGTGGTGCAAGACGTGATTGCTCCCGACTTCCATCTTAGCCTCCCTGAAGGAGTCACTGAAATACAGGCTTATGCACCCAAGTGCACCGGAAAGTCAGGCAACGTTCTCCAGTTTCAGGAGATTAATGACGCAGGCACTCTGACAGTTGTCGATGGTGTGGTTACCGGCGGCGGCGAAAACAAGCTTCCTGCAGGAAGTGTACGTTACAACGAAGACACTCAAACTCTGACATTTACAAATTTCAACTTCAATGAAATGTGGTGCGGTACTGAAAACGACCATGGAACTATCAAACCTCATGGTCGTAAATTGGTCATCATCATCCCTATTGAGATTTCAGGCAACACTTGGGGCGATGGCATCGAGACCAATGGTCCTATGTCAGTGGTCCTTCCCAATGGCGACGAGCTGCATCCCATTGAATTCAATTTGCCTACTGCCGACGTGGTTGGTGAAGTGTGGACAGAGGTGGTCACCGACGAGCCCACAACCTTAGAAACAACCACCATTGATGGCGATACTTATTACAAAATTACCAAACCTGAAGAGCTTGCGTGGTTCATCAGCATTGTGAACGGCCGTAAAGGCTACGAAGTCAACCCTGATGTGAATCCTACCCCCAATGCTAATGCCATTCTGATGGCGGATGTTGACATGAGCCAACACAACTGGGTGCCCATCGGCATCAACTCCATCGACGGGACTGTCGTCTCATACACCGGCACCTTTGATGGTAATGGCTACGTGATCACCGGCCTTAAGAATAACGCTGGAAAAAAATTCATGGAAGGTAAGGTGAGCTGGGTATTCCCTGGCATGTTCAATAAAGTGAGCGGCACAGTGAAGAACGTCTTCGTGCTTGACGCCGACTTCCGTGGTCAGCAACGCACTATAAATGGCAAAGAATGTTTTGTCCACCATGGCATCATCGCCGATACCCTGCTGGCTGGCGGTCAAATCTTCAACTGCGAAGCCGCGGGACGCATCACCTGCAACAACAAGAATCCTGAAACCGACGTCAACTTGATTTTCGGCGGCCTGGTAGGTCTCAACCAAGGCACTGTGCACTCCTGCATGGCCATGGCCGAACTCACGGCCTACTCCATAGGTGGCATGATTGGAGAAAACAAAGGTTCTTTCTCTAATGGTTTCACCAACGGCATCTACCACTATCTTGGCGAAGAAGGCAATACCCAAAACAAACCTGTCGGTGGTATCGCGGCCATCAACGCCACTGCTGCCAACATCAAGAATTGTTACGTGCGCTTCAGCCGCGATGAGAACACCAACCTCGAAAACACCAACAAGTTTGGTCGCATCGTAGGTAATGGTAGTTTCACCACCGAGAGTTGCTACAGCCCTATGTATGCTATCATGAATAATGAGGATGGTACGATGATGGCCGTCCCAGGAAATGTGCCACTGGAAGGCCTCCAAGGCATCCAATACTCCACCACCTGCTCCCCCTCACTGATGCGTGAGGCCCACAGCAACGACAATATGGTCAGCAGCGCTTCGGATTGGCCGGTTTGGACGTCAGTTTCAACAAGTGCAGGATTAGTTCCGCTCCTTAATGGTGGCACCCCGCTGGTTGACCAACTGAATGCCGGCAAAGGCAATGGTGCCTCATGGAAACGTACCTCAGCGGGCGGTTATCTCAATTCGCCCAATGGCGGTGACATCAACGGCGACTATCCCGTCTTGCAGTTTGACGATTTCAAATGCTTGGCTTCCGCCGATGGCATCCGTGTCGACTATGCCGCCACCTTGGACGAGATGCTCGACCGTCATAACGATGGTAAGATGAATGTCGGAACAAGCATGCCTTCAGATGATGATTGGTACACCGACCCTGAACATGCTGTTACCACCTATCTTGTCATTAAGTCACCGGCCATCTATGGTGGTGCCATCAACCTGTACGCCAACGACAATACTACAAAGAGCACTTCCACGACTGCCAAGACTATGGTTTACATCGACGAAGATGTCAGCCTACTGCAGGACGCTTCTTCCAACATCGACGCATACACTGCCCAAACCGTGAAGAGCTTCAGCGAATCATGGCCTGGCGATGGCGCTGGCGAGCGTTGGCACAACATCAGCTCCTCGCTGAAAGACAGCAAGTTTGGTTGGACCTATGGAAACAATGAACTAGTGCCCCACAGCTGGGATCCTAATCCGTGTGAGTGGTTCTTGGAAACCAACAATGACGATGAAGCCATATTCCCCACCGATGCAAGATCCTTTAATGTCGCAGATTTCTACTGCTTCTATGAGCCTCAGTACCACTGGATCAACTTCCGCCGCAATAGCCTTAGCCACTGGCATATGGATAATTATGATGTAAACATCTCATACGATAACGAAGATCAATTCACCCCTGGCAAGGGTTATTTGCTTGCACTCTCCATGGAGTACTTCACCGACCATTATCTGGCCGCTACTGTCAAGCACGAGCAGTTCCTCCAGAACCGCGGCACGCTGAACAACGGTAATGTAGAGATCAAAGTCACAGCCTCGGCTCCCGACTGGACGGGATTGAAGGGCTACAACCTCATAGGCAACCCCTATCAAAGCTATTTGGACTTTGAGAAGTTCATTACTGAGAACACCGGTGAAGGTAAGATTTGGAGTGGCGACGAAGCGTTCGCACAAACCTATGCCGTCTATGACCCCGAAGCAGCCACTTACCTACAATATAAGGAAAGCACTTCGAAGGAGGCCAAAGCAGCCGACCAGAACATCAACATGCACCAAGGCTTTATGATCCGTGTAAGCAAGGCCGGCACAGCCAAGTTCACCAACGACATGCGTACCAACACGAAAGGCAGTGGATTCCGTGGCACTGAAAACCATTACCCGCTGATCAACTTCACGCTCAATAACGGCACCACCAACGATGTGGCTGTGCTCGAGCTCGGCCGTCCCGAGAACGATGGTGCTCTGAAGCTCCGCGTCGGTGACACCAAGGGTCGCATCAGCCTGCGCCACGACAACCAGGACTTCGGCATCCTGTTCCGCGACATCACCGAAGGCAGCCAGCCCCTCTACTTCGACACCGACGAGGACGGCACCTTCACCCTCAGCTGGAACACCGCCAACGCCGACTTCAGCAGCCTCACCCTGGTCGACAACCTCACCGGCGTGAAGTACGACATGCTCGCCAACGACAGCTATAGCTTCCAAGGCAATGCCAACGACTACCGTTCACGCTTCAAGGTCGTCATCGGCCGCTTCACCGACGTTGAGGAGAACGAAGAGGTCGTCACCGACAACTTCGCCTTCTTCGATGGCAGCGACTGGATTGTCAACGGCCAAGGCCAGCTCACCGTCACCGACATGACGGGCCGCACGGTCTACACCAGCAACCTCGTGAACGACCAGAACCGCGTCAGCCTCAATGGCGTCGCCAACGGCATCTACCTCATGCGCGTGGCCAATGGTCAGAACGTGAATGTTCAGAAGATAATAATCAAATAAAACCAACATACGATGAAGAAAAGAATAATCGCAATAGCAGCCGCACTAATGATGGCCACCGCACCGGCCATGGCCCAGGTGTTCATCATGGAGGAAGACGACTATAACGGCAAGAGACAGAACACGCCTTCGGGCCAGTTGTCGGTCGACCTGCCTGGCATCTACAACTCTGGTGAGGACTGGTTCACGCCCGTCGGCGAAGGCATCTTCGTGCTGGCCGGCTTGGCTGGCGCCTACCTCGTAGGCAAACGCCGCAAGGAAAACAAATAAATCATGTAACTGATTTATTGTCTGTGCCCCGCCAGGGGCACCAATTCATTTGTATTCTTATTTCGGAATGGCCCTGTCGGGATGACACGGCCATTTCTTTGTTGTTGTAACAGGGGGAGATTCCCTTCGGGAATGGGGTTGATGTCGTATTAATCATGCGGCGGCCGAAGCGGCATCTGGTCAGTAACGGCTTCAAGCCGCCGCAGAATAACTAATACAATTGCTCCATTCCCGAAGGGAATCTCCATCTACCCAAACCCACCTTTCCCGCAACCGCGAGCGAAGCGAAGCGGTATTCTCTGGGCTTCGCCCCCACGCCCGCTTCGCGTCATTGCGAGCGTAGCGAAGCAATCCACAAGACTCGACTCCGAACATGCTTCGCGTCATCGCGAGGAACGAAGCGATCCAGAGAACAAGCCTCTTGAAATGGCGTCTGCTGCGACTCCTATGTATGCACCACCCCTGGATTGCTTCGTCGTCCCTCCTCGCAATGACGCAAAGCGGCAGTCCGGCGCGAAGCGAAGCAGCCTTCCTGTCATTGCTTTTTGCCATAAAAACAAAAAAAAACAACATTTTCAAAATTAATACCTAACTTTGCATTTTTATAAAGTGATCAAAAATGAACATCGTAATAGCCGGAGACGGAGAAGTAGGCATGCACTTGGCGGAGGCCCTGGTGCGCAGCAACCATAACATCACCATCGTGGACCCTCACGAGGAACTGCTGAAGATGATGGAATCACACAGCGACCTGATGACCATCACGGGCGACTCCACTTCAACCGCAGTGCTGCAACGCGCCAACGTGAAAAAGGCCGACCTGTTGATGGCGGTGCTCCACGACGAACACATCAACCTGCTGACGGGCATCATTGCCAAGAAACTGGGGGCCAAAAAGGTCATAGCGCGTGTCAACACGATGGAAAACCTCAGCCCTGAGGTGTGGCGTATGTACCAAGACCTCGGCATCGACGGACTGCTGTCGCCCGAAGACATCGCCGCACAGGAGATCATCTCGCTGCTGAAAAAAAACGCCTCGTCGGAGACCTACGACTTCGCGGGCGGCAACCTGCAGCTTTTCATGGTGAAACTGGAACCCGAGGCAGAAATCCTTGGCAAGACCGTCGACGAGGTCATTGACCAATATGAACACATAGAGTTCCGCATCGCAGCCATCCACCGCCGCCAAAGCACCTTTGTCCCACAAGGCGACGAGGTCTTCCAAGTGGCCGACATGGTGTATGTGGTCACCAAGCCACACGCCATCAAGGACATCATCAAGCTGAGCGGCAAGAAACATATCAACGTCCATAATGTGATGATCGTAGGCGGTGGCCGTGTGGGTCGCATCACTGCCAAACGCCTTGAGAAAGAATTGAACATCAAGATTCTGGAAATCGATAAAGAACGTTGTATGGACCTGACCAATTACCTCTCGGAGGCTTTGGTGGTCAACGCCGATGCCCGTAACCTCGACCTGCTCGAGGACGAAGGCATCAAGGACATGGACGCCTTCATCGCTGTCACCGACAACACCGAGACCAACATCCTGACCTGCCTCCAGGCCAAGTCGTTTGGCGTGAAGAAAACCATCGCCCTCGTCGAGAACATCGACTATATCGACATCTCTCAGAACATCGGCATCGACTCTATCATCAACAAGAAACTCATCGCGGCCAGCTACATGGTGAAATACACCCTCGGAGCCAAGGTCTCCACGCTGAAGAGCCTTAGCGGCATCGATGCCGACATCGTGGAGTTTGAAGTGAGAGCGGGCTCAGCGGTCACGCGCAAGCCCATTGGACAGCTGGCCATGCCCAACGACGCCATTATTTGCGGTGTCACACGTGACGGCGAGAGTTTCATCGCCACCGACGACTTCCAGATTGAGACCGACGACCAAGTGGTGGTGCTGGCCTTGCCTGCCGGTATTCCCGCTGTTGAACGTTTGTTCCATTAACCGATGAAGTGGAAAACTAAAATAAACCATCCTTTAGTCCTCCGCATCGAAGGCCAGCTGCTGCTCATCGAAGGCCTCTTCATGCTGACGGTGCTCCCCGTGACCTATCTCTACCACGGGCTCTACGCCTTCAGCATGCCCTTCTCGGCTCTCATCACCCTGCTGACCGGTTTCATCCTGCTCATCGCCACCCGCAACCACAAAGACGACAAAACCACCTCGCGCGACGGCGTCTATGTCGTGTGCATCTCATGGCTTGTACTCTCGTTATTCGGCGCCATACCCTTCTTGCTCAGCAAGAGCGTGCCTAATTTCACCGATGGCTTCTTTGAGGCCTTGTCGGGTTTCACCACCACAGGAGCCACCATCTTGACCGACATCGAGTCCGTGCCAAAAGACATCCTCCTCTGGCGCAGCATGACCCAATGGATTGGCGGCTTGGCCATCATTGTCTTCTCGTTGGCCATCTTGCCTTACCTCGGCATGAGCGGCATGCAACTCTTCGTGTCAGAGATCAACGGTATCACCTACGACAAGCTACACCCACGCGTCATGCATACCGTGAGGCGCATTTGGTTTATCTACCTGTTTTTCACCCTATTGGAGACACTTTTGCTCTATCGAGGCGACATGGACTTCTATGACGCCCTTTGTCACTCGTTGAGCACCATCAGCTCGGGTGGTTTCTCCACGCGGACTGCCAACGTCGGGGCATTCTCCAACTATTCCCAGGTTGTGATCACTGTATTCATGGTGCTGTCGGGCTGCAACTTCTCCCTGCTTCTGCTCTCCTTGAGTTGGCGTTCGTTCACCATCCTGAAAAACCAGGAGTTCCGCACCTACTTGCTCTATACTGTGTTTTTGGGCATAGCCATAGGCTTGGTGTTGTTCTTTGGTTGCCACAAGAGCTTCGGTTCCTCTTTCCGTGAGTCGTTCTTCAGCGTCATCTCGGCATTCACCACCACGGGCTTCTTCGTCAGCGACTACACAGCCTGGCCTACCTTCCTTTGGGTCATCCTCTTCCTGCTGATGTTCATCGGCGCCTGTTCGGGTTCCACCTCGGGCGGTGTCAAGATCTTCCGCCATCTCATCTTCACCAAGAACTCGGTGCTCGAGCTGAAGCGCATCATCCATCCCAATGCCGTGTTGCCCGTGAAAGTGAACGGCAAAGCCATCTCCACCAGTGGTGTCTACAAACACGTCACCTTTATCTTTGTCTATTTCTTGGTCTTCCTTATCGGCGCCGTCATCTTGTTGGCCATGGGCATAGACATCGAGACAGCCTTAGGTGCTTCGGTGGCCACGCTGAGCAATGTAGGCACAGGTCTCGGTCAGGTAGGCCCAGGCGGCTCGTACGTCTTTTTCCCGCTGTTTGCCAAGTGGTTGCTCATCTTCTTCATGCTCCTCGGCAGGGTAGAGCTTTTCTCGTTGATCACGCTGCTTTCACGGAGTTTCTGGAGGAATTAAGATCAAAAATCTCCTAAATCCTTGGACTTCACCGAAAAAAGTTTGGAATAATCATACTTTTAACTGGTTCATTCACAAATTATTACATTTCAAAAACCTTGAAAAAGTTTGGACTGCCCTTTCAACCGCTTGTCGAAAGAGGTAGTTTTGTGATGCTGAAACAAGATCTTGTTTATTTTTGTCCCCATGAAACTGCATCATCTGGTTTTGTCTTTCCTTGTTACCATGTTGGCTGCTTGCCATCCTACATCCCGTGATGTGAAGCAAGTTGCCCAAGATGCCTTGGAAAACGCTCGTATTCAGTTTGATTCAGGCAATAAGGTGGAGGCTATGCGCTTGTTTAAAGAAGCGGAGCATTACGGCATTATGGCGAATCAAACTCTGATGGTGGCTCATGCACGGTATCATATTGCGCAATGCTTGGGCTACTATGCTGACAAAGAAGAAGTTGTTTCGTTGTTGAAGGCTGCTGCCGAGGGCTTTGGCGAAGACTATGCCGACCGAGCCGAGGCATTGAGGGAGTTGGGCGATTTCTATCAGTACCATGGACAATTTGATAGCTCAGCATATTATTTGGATCAGGCCCTAGAGTATGCCGAACAAAGCGGGTCATTGGAAGCAAAGCGCGACTGCTTGTCAGCCTTTCATGTCATGTATTTCAATGCGGGGGATTACGAAAAGTCGGCCAACTACCTTAGCCAATTTTGGCAAACTTCGATTGCAGATGCTGATGACAACTTGCTGATGTATTATTATCATGACATGGGGAACATCTTTTATGAGTCCGGCAACTTGGATTCTGCCGATTATTATTACAGCCGCTTGGAGGAACTTGTGACCCAAACAGAGCCCAACGCGGATACTTGGTTCTATTACGGTGTCTTGTCCGATTATGCCGAAGAACTCGGCGATTATGAAACCGCTTGCAAATATGGATGTTTGTACGAAGAAGGCAACAATTTAAAAGAAATAGAGCAACAGGAGAACAATCTTGCGCTTATCAGCCATAAATACGACAGCGAGGTGATGCAGAACGAGTTGAATCGTAAAATCATTATCAAGCAACGCATCATCGTCATTGTCAGTTTGGTAGCGACTTTGGTCTTGGCTGCGTTGTTGGCTTCGCAAATCCGCTTGGCAAGGCGACGCAAGCGCGAGGCCGAAATCAATGCCGAGCTGTTCCACTTCAAGCAGCAGAACAAAGACTTGGCGCAAAAACACGTCGAGCATGAGCAAATCCAGCAGGATTATGCCGACCGCCTTTCGGAGGCTTTGATGAAGGAACAGCGTATCATGTTGTTGTTGGACAATTATCTGAACAGCAACAAAAAAGCCAATCTTCTCAAGGATTTGGAGACCTCCGTTTATGACGACAAAGACCATTGGGAAGCCATGCTTGAAGTGATTGACCAACTCTATCCCGACCTTACAGCAACCCTTCAGCAGAAGTATCCCGATTTGGACGAGGACGAAAAGAAATCCTACATCCTTTCCTATTTCAAACTCTCGCGCCAAGAGGAGGCGGATTATCTCGGCACTACCGTCAATATGATCGACAAACTGCGCGGAAGACGGAGGAAAAAGATGGAAGAAGGCTAAAAAACTTTGGACTGTTTCCAAAAAATGTTTGGAATAGGTGTTGAACTATCTCTTTTGTTTTCAAGATTTTAGGTTTTTGTAATACTCGTAATTGTTTGGAATGACTGCCCGACCGCTTGACAAAGGCGGTAGTTTCGCAGCATCATTTCCATTACGAAGTGTAAAACAATGTATCACCCTAAAACACAATTCACTCATTATTCACATTTTATAATCATAGCAAAATGAAGAAAATGATTTATCTGCTTGGCATCATGCTCCTTATGGCAGGAGCGGCCAAGGCGCAAGACGCAAAGACCCAGAGCGGTCCTGAAATCGAATTTGAGAAAACCGTCCATGACTATGGAGATGTGCCTTACAACGGCAATGGCGAATGTGAGTTCCGTTTCACAAACACAGGCAACGAGCCCCTGCTGATTCAGAAACCAAAGTCAAGCTGCGGCTGCACTATCCCTTCATGGCCCCAAGAGCCCATCCTCCCCGGTGAGTCAGACATCATCAAGATGACTTACCGCACCAACCGTCCCGGCATCATCAACAAGACGGTGACCGTGACCTCCAACGCCCGCAAGAACTCTACCGTGGTGCTGCGCATCAAAGGCCGAGTGCTTGAGCAACCTACCGAAGTCCTCCCCGAGAAGACGGACAACACCGGCAAGGGCTCTCCCGTTAGCAACAACTGATCTGAAGTAATTATTTGGTGATCTTAAAGCCGTCTAATGTTACCGTTAGATGGCTTTTATTATATGGATAAAGCCACCAAAGACCTTGAAATGTGATGCTTGGAATACAGTTTAAAGCCATCTGAATCCTTTCTTTACTAGTTTTCATAGGGACAAAATTTCGTCCATAGTATTTTCATATCGTTGATTGTCAAAGAAATAAGATTTTACAATCAAAAAAAGCATGGACAGAATTTTTAGGCCTCCCGAAAACCCCTTGACATGCATTTTTTTGCTATACTTTTGTCAGTGCAATTCAAAATCATACGACCATGAAAACGATAAAAAGCTTCAATAAGCAGATTTTGGCCACAATGGCCATCGTTTCCCTTTGCTGCTTTACGGCAAAGGCACAAGACACGAAAGAATGGTCGATTATTCCTTATACAAAAATAGGATATGTATTGGATGGTTCGGTAAGACTATTAGATGAGGTCTATCACGCGAATGCGGGCGTGGACGCCAAAGTCAGTTTCAACGAGCATTGGTCGTTGCTGGCTGGTGTTGAGTATAATTACCGATGGGGCTTTTCCGAAGGCGGTTATATTTTTCCAGACGACCACAGGGAAGGACTACGGCATTTCATCCGCATTCCTGTACGCGCCGAGTTCACACACAAATGGTTTTATGCAGACGCGGGACTATTTGTGGAGCGGGCGACAAACACACGCTATGATGCCAACGAGACTATCAACTTTGGCATAGGCCCAGAAGTGGAATTGGGAGGTCGCATACGACTATCTGAAAATGATCGTCTCCGTATAGGTTGGCAATCTCTATTATGTTACAACCATGTGACCGAAAAAGACCAATCCTCTTTTTATGGAGGTTTCTTTGGCGCCTTTCTTACGATGGGTTATGAGCATCGGCTCTAAACAAACTTTATAGTTACCCCCAAGCCATCGAAAGCGATTTCGGTGGCTTTTTTTTATTTCTTTTTCCAAAAAATGTAAGATTTCGACGATTTCCACGATATAATAGCAAACGACCGAAGGTAATGACGACCGAAGAGTTCAAACGAGACATCCTGCGACTGCAAACCCGTTTGCAGCGGACCGCCGAAAGCATCATCGGCGATGCCGACAGCGCAGCGGATGCCGTTCAAGAAACCGTCATCACACTTTGGGAACAACGCGCGACGATAAAAAGCCAGGACATGGAAAAACTCAGCCTGACCATAGTGAAGCGGCGCAGCATCGACTTGCTTAGGAAACAACGACCCACCGTGCCTATCGATACGGAGAGCCTAATGCTTGCCGAACCGCCGCAGGACGACAACGAGGAACGCTACCGACTGGCCCGAAAACTCGTCGAGCAACTGCCCCAGCGCCAACGCGACACCATCCTGATGAAATACGAGGACGGCCTCAGCGTAGAGGAAATCGAGAAGGCGACGGGCATGAGTAGCACCCATGTGTATGCAACGCTATCGCGCGCCTACAAGTCGTTGCGTGAAGCCATAAAACAATATAAGGAGAAACAAGGATGAATACTGAAAACGAAATGAACGAGGAAGTCCGCCAGCTGCTCGACAGCCTGGAAGAACATGGGAAGAACGCCCGCCGACAAAAGGAACTTGGCGACTTGATTGACCAATTGTCGGAGAAAGAATTAGGGACGGGTACGTCATTGCGAGGAACGAAGCAATCCAGAAAACAAGTTGACCCCCTGGATTGCTTCGTCGTGCCTCCTCGCAATGACGCAAAGCGGCGCAAGCTTTATCCGCTTTGGTGGGCCATGGGTACGGCAGCCGCATGCCTTCTGCTTTGGCTGCTCGTCAAACCGAACACGAAACAGACACCCGAGATGGAACAGGAAATCCTTGTCGAAGAAACGAAAACCGTTGATTCCGTCAAGACCGAGGTGAACGACGCCGTGTTTGAACAACCCGTTGCTAACGAAACCTACTTGGCAGAAGAGACACCCATCGTTCCACAAAACGCCCCGATGAAGAAAGAGAAAACAAAGACTCAAATCATCGAAGAAGTGGTCGAACAGTCCATGCTTGCCGAGGTCAAGCCGACGGAGCCCAAAGACACTACGAATATTGGATCCAACACCATACCCACTGAAAACGAAACGCCTTCAGCCGTTCAAAAGCCCCAGCGGAGAGTCATCCGGAGCCTCAACCTGGTGTGCTACGAATGTCAGAAGGACCCCGAATTCTTCACCAAACCTGTCACGGAAGACAGGACCTTATTCGGTCAGCCGCAAGACCCGAACATGAAAAACGGATCGCTGGCCTTGGAAATCAAACTCAATTAAAACTTGGAAACCATGAAACGCATCATTTTATCAATAGCCATTTTTTTGGCTGCACAGATAGGCTTCGCCCAGGAAGAAATCGCCATCGAGCAAAACATCAACCAGCGCATCAACGAGCTGGAAATCTGTTCAGGATGGGATGTCCATCTGATTCACCATGAGGCCGACAGCGGCTACCGCGTGGCCATCATCACCGAAGATGATTTGGCGGCACGGGCCTACAATGTGCAACTCTGCAACGTCAAAGACCAAACTTTGACCATCCTTGAGAACACCCAGTTGCCCAAAGGCACCGTGGTGGAGATTGAAGGCCCCATAAACTTCGGGCAAATCAACCTTTTGGACAATGCGACGGCCGAAGCGGATTATGTCGTTGCCTCCGCAGCATCCGTACCGAAGGACTGGACCAATCTCATCCTTTCCAAGAATTCAAGTTTTCACATTCGACACTATCACATCCCCAACCCAGAAAACTCGCCAGGTATGAAGATTTGGGACCATGCCCAATTGACTATCGATACCCTTTCGGGAGAAGGTGACGCTGTGGTGAATACTTATGCAGGCGTCTTTCAACATGGCACCAACATCCTGCAAGGCAAAATCACACTTTATGAATCTGAAAAAGCTGATGATTGGCCATATAATATGCATAAGGATTGTAGGGTAATTAAGACCAAGAAAGTGGATGGCGAACTGGTCACCACCGATCGTAGAAAGGTATGGAATGACGCGCTTATTCTTGACGTAGGAATCGGCCTACAACATGGCAACACGCCAACAAATCCCAACAGCCCCTTCTTGCAATACAACACATTGACAGTCAACATGGGTTTTAGCACCTATTTCAACCTCGGCAACCGTTGGGGCTTAAAGACGGGACTTCTATGGAACGAAAATAGGAAGTCGCTGTGCCACCAGGTGAAATACGAAAACAACGAATTGGTAGTAATCGACGGGCAGGGCGACTATCAGCGCAATCGACTGTATAACCTTTACATGGGCATCCCTGTTTCACTTAGTTATTACCTCGGCAAAAAGCAGACCGAAAGCGTCTCTTTAGATTTGTATTGCGGTCGCCTTTTGGGAGAAACGCTCGTCACCAGCAAAGACCCAACCAAGCCCTTTGGTCTCGGTCTCTTCCCTGGGACAAAAGACCATCTCGACAACATCTTCAACCCTTGGAAATTGGAAGTCGGCCTCAGTTTCAACACCCAGCACTTGGGCATCATCCACGGTGTGAGGGTCTTCACCAACCTCCTGCCCGAGTACAAGCCAGGGGTCACGACGGACAAGTTCAGGAGTGTTGGCGTCGAGATTAAACTATAAAATACAGCATCATTAAAGCCATCGGAAGCGATTTCGGTGGCTTTTTTTGTTTACAATCCAAGAAAGCATCAACTTGTATATCATTTCTCTTTCAGGAATCGCTTCAACAAAAAGGCAAGGAAATAGGGAAATGTGTAAAAAGACCCGTTCCAGCCGATGTTTTTGTACCCGAATTTGATGCCGTATTTCACCTCGGGATAGGAATCCCATTTGATCAAATTGTTCAGCGATGCCGTAGCACCATCTTTTGCCTTCACCTCAACGGGAACCAGCGAATCGGCATCTCTGACAAAGAAATCCATCTCAATCGAAGGATTGTCATGCTTATAGAAATACAATTGCTCGTAGCCCGACTTTCGTAGCATCTCGCCAACCACATTCTCATAGATGGCTCCTTTGTAAGTCCCAAAGTTCTTGTTGACTCGCAGGTCGTCCTGAGCCTCTTCATCCAACGAGGCGATAAGCAACCCTATGTCATGATAATAAATCTTGTAGCAATCTGCTTCGTAATTGCCTTTCAAAGGTAGTTCCACATTGTTTAGACAATAGCATACATTAATTACCCCAGCCTCTTTCAGCCAGTCAACAGCACCAATATATTCCCTATTGCGAGCACCTTTGGCAATTTTCGTGATCTGGTATTTCTTGTTCTCTTTAGCCAGAAAAGTCGGGATGTGGTTATATACTGCAAGGATTTTTGCTTTATCAGCCCCCTTTGCGTATTTGGTGATGTCCTCTTCGTAATCCTTAAGCAACTGCCTCTGAAGTTTCAGTGTTCCTCCAAAATGGCCATTGTCTATGTACATTTTGACCACCTCTGGCATCCCTCCAAGCGTCATGTAATCACGAAAAACATCCATAAAAGTGTCCATTTCGATTTGTGTAAATGGCTTCAGTGAAAGCATGTGCTCATATAGATCTTCAACCTGCTGCTTAGAATAGCCTTTAGCCCAAAGAAATTCCTCAAAATCCATTGAATACATGTCATAATCTTCCTTGAAGCCCACGGCATTCGATTCGATTTCCTCGTAATAGATACCCATCAACGAACCTGAGCAAATCACATCGAAGCGACTATCTTGACAGAACGATTTGAGCGATGTGGCGCAGTCGGGGCACTTTTGAAGCTCATCGAAAAACAACAGTGTTTTATTAGGAATCACCTTCCAAGATGGTTCAAGGATGGTAATGTTTTTGATGATTTGATCCACTTCATAGCCATCATTAAAAATATTGCGGAATTTCTTCTGCAACACAAAGTTCATCTCCAAAACAGAATCGTAATTCGCCCGTCCGAAGGCTCTGATGGACTCGGTTTTCCCGATTTGTCGGGCTCCTTTTACAATCAAAGGCTTTCTGTTAGGGTTTTGTTTCCATTCAATAAGAAACTTATCTATCTTTCTTTCAAGAAGTTCCATATCTAAAAATCACATTTTCAGTCGCAAAAATAATCAAAAAATCACATTTTCTGATAAAAAACCAATTAAAAAATCACATTTTCAGCAAATTTTGCTATTCATCCTAAAAAATGGCCTTTTTGACAAATCCTTTGTTTTTGTAAAATGTGATAAAATTTCTATTTTTGCCTTCATAAAACTTTACCAGCATGAAAAAACTCCTTCTCTCTGCACTCCTTACGCTTTGCGTGAGCGCCTTTGCACAAAAGCAATACACATTGCAATCGCCCGACAAAGACATCACCGTCACCATTGAGGCGGGTGAACAGCTTACCTACGCTGTATCGCATGGAAACACCCGCGTATTGACGCCTTCGCCCATAGGGATGAAACTCGCCGACGGCACTATGCTAGGTACAAAACCCGTCGTGAAAAGCGCCAAGACGCGCTCGGTCAACCAAACCATGCCGTCTCCTTTATATAAAAAAGCTGAAATCCAAGAAGTCTACGAGGAACTGACACTAACCTTCAAAGGCAACTACAAGGTCATCTTCCGTGCCTACGATGCTGGCGTGGCCTACCGTTTCGAAACCGACTTCCGTAAGTCCATCATCATCGAAAACGAGACCGCAGATTTTAATTTTGACAAGGATTATCAAGGTTTTATCCCTTATGTTTTAAGGCGTGCCGGACAAGAAGGTCCACTCATCAACCAGCAGTTCTACAACTCATTTGAGAACACCTACTCCCACATCAACCTTAACCAGATGGATCCCGAAAAGCTCGCCTTCCTGCCTTTGCTGGTCGAACTCAAGGATGGCAAGAAAGCCGTCATCACCGAGGCCGACTTGGAGGACTTCCCCGGCTTGTATCTGCGTAATGCCAACGGCAAAAACGGACTCTCCGCTGTCCACGCGCCCTATCCCAAGACCCGCGAGCAAGGCGGCCACAACAACCTGCAATGGATTGTGAAGGAACGCGAGAACTACATCGCCAAAGTGGAGGGCAAACGCTCGTTCCCTTGGCGTATCATCGCCATCTCGGAAAACGACAAGGAACTGGCCGACAACGACTTGGTCTATCTCTTGGCCTCACCCAACCGCATTGGCGATGTCTCGTGGATCCAGCCTGGAAAGGTGGCTTGGGACTGGTGGAATGCCTGGAACATCTATGGCGTCGACTTCCCTGCGGGCATCAACAACAACACTTATAAGTACTACATCGACTTCGCCTCGCAATACGGCATCGAATATGTCATTTTGGACGAAGGCTGGGCCGTTAATAAGAAGGCCGACCTCTTCCAAGTGGTGCCCGAAATCGACATCAAGGAACTGGTGGACTATGGCGCCGAACGCAATGTAGGCATTGTGCTTTGGGTGGGCTATGCCGCCATCGACAAGGACATGGAACATGTGTGCCAACACTATGCCGACATGGGCGTGAAAGGCTTCAAGGTCGACTTCATGGACGGCGACGACCAGATGATTGTCGACTTCTACTACCGCATGGCCGAGACCGCCGCCCGTCACCACCTCTTCATCGACTTCCACGGCGCCTACAAGCCAACAGGCCTCAACCGCACCTATCCCAATGTGCTCAACCACGAGGGCGTGTACGGCCTCGAACAAGCCAAGTGGGACAACGAGAGCGACCTCGTCACCAACGAAGTCACCATCCCTTTCATCCGTATGTTGGCCGGTCCGCTCGACTACACCCAAGGCGCGATGAAAAACGCCAACAAAAACAACTTTGCCGCCATCTACACCGAGCCGATGAGCCAAGGCACGCGCTGCCGCCAGTTGGCTGAATATGTGATCTTTGAGTCACCATTCAACATGCTCTGCGACAGCCCGAGTAACTACATGAAAGAAGATGAATGCACCCAGTTCATCGCTTCTGTTCCCACCACCTGGGATGAGACCATGGTGCTCGACGGCAAGGTGGGCGAATACCTTGTCATCGCCCGCCGCAAGGACTTCCATTGGTATGTGGGAGCCATCACCAACTGGGAGGAACGCGACATCGAAATCGACCTCGGCGTGTTGCCCAACTTCGGAGCCAAGTCGGGACACATCTTCCGCGACGGTCCCAACGCCAACCGCGTGGCCAAAGACTATGTGTCAGAGCAAGCCCAGGTGTGGGGCAACAAGGTGAAAGTGCATCTCGCCAAAGGAGGAGGCATGGTCCTGGTGCTGTAAAAAAGATGGTTAATGAAAAAGGGATGCCGATCGGCATCCCTTTTTCATTAGTTCAACGTTTTAAGCCATTTCCACTGGAAGATGAGCATATAGAACACGCCGATGGTTATAGCAGCATCGGCAAAGTTGAATATGGGCCTAAAGAAGATGAAATGTCCATCTGGACCGAAGAAAAACTCAGGTAGCCAGGTGGCATTTTCGCGGGCCACATCGATGATGGGGAAATAGAGCATGTCGACCACGCGCCCGTGCAGCCAGCCGGCATAGCCGCCGCCGTCGGGGAAGAGGGTCGCGACTTGGGTGTAGGTGCTCTCGCTGAAGATGCGGCCGTAGAACACGCTGTCGATGATGTTGCCCATGGCGCCAGCCGTGATGAGGGCGATGCCAAATAACACACCGAACTTGGTGTCTTTTTTCGAGAGGCGTACCAGCAACCAGAACAAGACGATGATGGCAACGATTCTAAAGACGCTAAGAGCCAACTTTAAGAAGCCGCCGCCGCCCAGCCAACCGAAGGCCATGCCGTTGTTCTCTATGAACAACAACTTAAACCAATTGCCGATGACAGGGGTTTCTTGGCCGAGGGCCATAGTGGTCTTGACCCAAATCTTGAGGATTTGGTCGAAGAGTAAGATGAGGAAGATCACCACAAACGACCACCAAAGGCCGCGGTTGCCCTGCTTTTTCACTTTTTCTTTAGTTTGACGTCGAGGCAACGGGTGGTGATGGGCACACAGCGAAGACGCTCTTTGGGAATCAGTCGTCCGGTCTCACAGCAGACGCCGTAGGTCTTGTTTTCGATGCGCATCAGGGCCAGTTCCAAGTTGTGGATATACTTCTCTTGACGTGCCACCAGACGGGCGTTTTCTTCTTTTTCAGCCACGGCATAGCCTTCTTCCAAGATCTTGAAGGTGGGGGCAGTGTCGTCAGTGCTATGTTCGCCGCCTGAGAGGTTGGCTTGCAAGGTCTCCAAGCTGGCTTTGGCTTGTTCGAGTTTCTCCAGGATCAAGGCCTTGAATTCTTCAAGGTCCTCATCGGAATAGCGCACTTGCGGAGTTTTCTTGTTGTCGTCCATAGTAGTAGTGGTTGGTTTATTTCTTTTGAATCTTTAATTTCACGTTGATGCCTTCCACGAGTTCCTCGGCTTCAATACCATCCAAGGCGTCCACCTGGGTGATGGTGGCCAGGGTCTCGTTGCAGATGTAGTCGCCATATTTCATCACGGCGTTGTTGATCTTATCGTTCTTCTCGATGAGCAGCTCGATGCGGTCGGTCACCTCGAAACCTCCCGTCTTACGGAGGTTCTGCACGCGGTTGACGATCTCGCGGGCGAGGCCTTCCTGCATCAGCTCGTCGGTGATGGTCATATCCAAGGCCACGGTGAGGTCGTCTTGTGAGGTGACGGCCCAGCCAGGGATGTCTTGCGTAGAGATAAGCGCGTCTTCAAGGGTCAGCTCAACGTCGACGCCGTCCACATCGAGGTGGGTGCCGCCGTTCTTCTCGAAGGAATGGATCTCGTCTTGGCTCATATTGGTGAAGTAGGCCTGGATCTGTTTCATCTGTTTGCCGTACTTCTTGCCCAGGGTCTTGAAGTTGGGCTTCACGTTCTTCACCAGGATGTTGTTGTCGGGCGAGAGGAACTCGATTTCCTTGATGTTGACCTCACTCTTGATGAGGTGCGACACCTTCTCGATCTGTGCTTTCATCTCCTCGTTGGCGACGGGGATCATGATCTTCGACAGGGGCTGACGCACGCGGATGTTGGCTTTCTTACGCAGCGAGAGCACTAGTGAAGAGATGAGCTGTGCGGCTTCCATGCGCTCCTCCAAGGCCTTGTCGATGAAGGCGGTGTTGGCGACGGGGAAGTCGGTCAGGTGGACCGACTCTGCCTTGTTGCGGCCCGTGACATTGTTGAGGTCGCGGTAAAGCTGTTCACAGAAGAACGGCGCGATGGGTGATCCGAGGCGTGCCACGGTCTCGAGGCAGGTGTAGAGGGTCTGATAGGCCGACAACTTGTCGGTGTTGTCCTCGCTCTTCCAGAAACGGCGGCGCGAGAGGCGCACGTACCAGTTGCTGAGATGGGCGTCGACAAACTCGGCGATGGCGCGACCTGCGCGGGTGGGCTCATAGCTCTGGTAGGCGTTGTCGACTTCGAGGATGAGGGAGTTGAGCTCCGAGAGGATCCAGCGGTCTATTTCGGGACGCTCTTTAATATCGATGTCAGCTTGGCTGTAGTCGAACTTGTCGATGTTGGCGTACAAGGCGAAGAAGGCGTAGGTGTTGTAGAGGGTGCCGAAGAACTTGCGGCGCACCTCGTCGACACCAGCCTCGTCAAACTTCAGGTTGTCCCATGGCTGCGAGTTGGTGATCATATACCAACGCACGGCATCGGCGCCGTATTTCTCGATGGCACCAAACGGGTCAACAGCATTGCCCAGACGTTTCGACATCTTGTTGCCGTTCTTGTCAAGCACCAAGCCATTTGAGATGACATTCTTATAGGCCACACTGTCGAAGCACATCGTAGCGATGGCATGCAGGGTGAAGAACCAGCCACGGGTCTGGTCGACGCCTTCGGCGATGAAGTCGGCGGGGAAGGGAAGCCCCGTCTTGTCTCCCATGTAGTGGTATTGTGCATACGGCATGGCGCCGCTGTCGAACCACACGTCGATGAGGTCGGGTTCGCGCATCATCTTCTTGCCGCTTGCTGAGCAGAGGATGACGCCGTCGATATAAGGTCTATGCAGGTCGAACTTGGTGTAGTCGTTGCTGGCATAGGGGTTCTCTTTCATGAAGCCCGCCTTGATGGACTTCTCAATCTCGTTGCGGAGCTCTTCGACGCTGCCGATGCAGATCTCTTCCTTGCCGTCTTCGGTGCGCCAGATGGGCAGTGGTGTGCCCCAGTAGCGCGAACGCGACAGGTTCCAGTCGACGAGGTTCTCCAGCCAGTTGCCGAAACGGCCGCTACCAGTGGCCTCGGGCTTCCAGTTGATGGTCTTGTTGAGTTCGATCATACGGTCTTTGAGGGCCGTGGTCTTGATGAACCAGCTGTCGAGGGGATAGTAGAGCACGGGTTTGTCGGTGCGCCAGCAGTGCGGGTAGTTGTGTGTATGTTTCTCGCTCTTGAAGAGCTTGCCTTGTTCCTTGAGGAGCATCACGATGTCGACGTCGAGGCTCTTGTCCTTCTCGGTCTTGGTGGGGTCATAGGCGTTCTTCACGAACTGGCCGGCGTAGGGGCGGTAGGCCTCCACGTCCATGCAGTTCTTGACGAATTCGGGGTCGAGGTCTTCGATGCGGAAGAACTTACCCGTGCGGTCGACCATAGGCTGCGGCTTGCCGTCCTTGTCGATCATCTGCAAGGGCGGGATGCCAGCGGCGGCGGCCACACGCTTATCGTCGGCGCCGAAGGTGGGCGCGATGTGGACGATACCGGTACCGTCCTCGGTGGTGACATAGTCGCCAGGGATGATGCGGAAGGCGCCTTCGCCCGGGTTGACCCAAGGAATCAGCTGTTCGTATTCGATGCCGACGAGGTCCTTACCTTTGTATTCGGCAATGACTTCGGGAGATTCCTTGAACATCGTCTCCACCAAGGCTTTGGCCATCAAGATTTGGCAGGGCTCTTCGGTGTAGGGATGCACAGTCTTCAGCAACACGTAGTCGATGTTCGGGCCCACGCAGAGGGCGGTGTTGCTCGGCAAGGTCCACGGCGTTGTTGTCCACGCAATGGCGTGTGTGTCTTTCCATTTTTCGCCTTTCAGTTTGAACAAGGCAACGCAAGTCAAATCTTTCACGTCGCGATAGCAGCCAGGCATGTTCAGTTCGTGTGAGCTGAGGCCGGTGCCAGCGGCAGGTGAATAGGGTTGGATGGTATAGCCTTTATAGAGCAGGCCTTTGTTATAGAGGTCTTTCAGCAGGAACCACAAGGTCTCGATGTAGTCGTTGGTGAAGGTGATGTAGGGATCGTTGAGGTTGACCCAGTAGCCCATCTTACGGGTGAGGTCGTCCCACATGTCCTTGTATTTCATCACCTCCTCGCGGCAGGCGCGGTTGTAGTCGTCGACGCTGATTTTCTTGCCAATGTCTTCCTTGGTGATGCCGAGTTTCTTTTCCACGCCGAGTTCGACGGGCAGGCCGTGGGTGTCCCAGCCGGCCTTACGCACCACGTGTTTGCCTTTCAGGGTCTGGTAGCGGCACACCACGTCTTTGATGGAACGGGCCATCACATGGTGGATGCCCGGGGTGCCGTTGGCGCTCGGTGGACCTTCGAAGAACACGAAGGCATTGTCCTTGTCGCGGTTGTCAAGGCTTTTTTGGAAGGTGTCGTTCTCTTCCCAATAACGGCGGATTTCATCGGCTGTCTCAGTGAGATTCAGCTGTTTATATTCCTTGTAGTTGTTGTTCATACACTATGATTCCTAATTTAGGGTGCAAAGATACGATTTTTTTCTATTCCTTAGTAGATATTCTAATTCTAAATAATACCCCCTATAGTCCGTCATCGCGGACTTGATCCGCGATCTCCTAAAGCGAAAGGGGTGAGTATATTGCTTAGGAGATTCCCTTCGGGAATGGAGAACTAATGATTTGGTTAACCGCGGCGGTATCTAACGCTTACTTTCGTATACGTTACAAACCGCCGCATGTTGGTTATGAATTACGTTCCATTCCCGAAGGGAATCTCAATGATTTACCCTTCTCTCTCCGCGCAAAACTCGGTCAAGTCGCGCAGCGTCTTGGTGATTTCTGAAGGAGGGAATCCTTCAAGGGCATTCATAGTCTTGTCGTGATAAACGGGCAGCAATGCCTGCGCTTGTTCCAAATTCTCCCCGTCGAGGAGGTCGTCGCGCAGCTGGAAGAGGATGCCGAAATGAAGCCCAAAATTGGCGATTTGTTTGACTTGTTCAGGCGTGGCGTCGACCGAAAGGGAGCCTGCCACACAGCAGGAGCGCATTAGCATGGCGGTTTTGCGGGTGATGATGTCTATATAGGCATCGATTGGATGGCGCCCATCCGATGTACCTTGCATCAGTTCCCCTTCGCTCATGGCAGCGGTGGTGCGTAGCATCTCCTTCAAGATGGCATGGTCGCCAGGCTCACTGAGCAGCAGCATGGCCTTAGCCAAAAGGAAATCACCCGCCAGCACAGCCGACAGGTTGCCGAACTGGGCCTTCACGGAGCTTCTGCCACGACGTTCGTTGGCATCGTCCACGACGTCGTCGTGGAGGAGCGTGGCGCTATGGACCAACTCCACAAAAGCAGCGGCACGCACCGTCCGTTCGTTGACTTCACCGAAGAGCTTCGCGCACAAGAGCACCAACACGGGACGCAGCCGCTTGCCGCGCGTGTCGCCCACATAGCGCATGATGCGCTCCATAGGCTCGGTGTCGGCATGTAGAGTCTTCTCAAAAAAAGCCTCAAATTGTGCCAACTCCGTGGCGATGGGGGATATGATTTGTGCCAATGCTTTCACGGCTGCAAAAATAGCACAATTTTGCACGATATTTGCTATTTTTGCGTTATTATTCCAAACACTAAAACCATGAAACGCATCGGAATTATCCTCGCAATAGTGGCCTTGGTGGCCATCGGTTTGCTGGCATTTGCAACTCCAAACCAGAGCCCTGACAAACCTAAAACCCCGAAAAACAATTATGAGACTATGTGGAAAAAAGTAAAGGAAAACCTCGAAAAGAACTTGCCCGAATCGGCGGAGAAGGAACTGGATGCCATTGAGCAGCAGGCCGCAAAAGACAAAAACGACATACAACTGCTGAAGACCTATCTCTATCGACAAAAAATCTTCCAGTTCACGGTCGAGGAAGACCCCGACCAGTATTTCATCCAATATGCCGAGTCGAAGATTGGGCAATTGGACGAGGTGTGCAACGCCCTATTGCACGAGGAAATCGCCCGAGCCTATGCCAATTATCTGGAGTCGAACGAAAGGACGATCAACGAGAACCTGCCCATCGATGGCGACCTCCCGAAGGTGGAGATGAAATATTGGGATAAGGAGAGTTTCAAAACGCGCATATATCAACATTATAATGAAGCTTTAAAGCCCATCGAGGCACTGAAAAAGGCCAAGACCGAAGATTTCATGGTCTTGTATGAGAACAATGAAAACAACGAGAAATACATCGAATACGAAGCTTCGCTTTTCGAATTCATGTTTCACCGCGTGGCCAACTACTACCAAGGCGAGGCCAATGCCGACGATGCCGAGGGCGACACCGAAAAATGGTGGCTGCCCGCCAAAGATTTCGTGAAAGCCGATTTGGGCGATTTCGACAACCCGCTCATCAAATGCCTGAAAATCTATCAGGAACTGATTGCCTACAACCTCAAAAACTCGAATGAAGACGTGCTGATCTACAACGACTTCAAGCGTTTTGGCTTTGTCAACGGTATCTTGGGCAAGGATGATCAATACCAAACCGCGATGGAGGACCTGAAGGCGCAGCACAAGGACAATCCGCTCTCCGCCGAAATCACTGCATTGATGGCGCGGAACCTGATGAACCAATACGAAAACAACAACAGCGACAGCACTTATTTCGACAACTATAAAAAAGCCAAAGCAATGTGTGAGGAAGCCATTGCCAAGTTCCCGAAGTCGCAAGGTGCGAAGAACTGCGAAAACCTCATCAAGCGCATCGAGGAGCCTCAAATTGACATCACCCTCAACTCGGTGCAGTTGCCCAACGAGGCCATTCCCGCAGTGCTGGAGTATAAGAACACCACGAAGCCTTATTACAGAATTGTGAAAGTCAGCGAAAAGGAACTGAAGCAATTGCAGCTTGTTGACCATAAAAAGGATCTTATCAGAGTGCTGAACTCCAAAAACGCAATTGCAGAACAGGAACTCACTTTGACTCCCGAGGCCGACTATCGCCACCACAGCACCTTGATTGCCTTGCCTGCCTTGGAAGAAGGCATCTACTACCTGACCGCCACCACTAAACAAGACATTAAGAGCGAGGACAAAACCTTGATAATTAGTTTCCAAGTTTCTAACCTTGGCTACATCACCGACTCAAAGTATGAGCAGATGACCGCTGTGGTGGTGGACCGCAAAACGGGGAAAACCGTGGAAGGCGTGACTGTGGAATTCTGTCGCCGCGAATGGGATTACAAAGCCCGCGAATACAAGACCATCGTTTTGAACACGGTGAAGTCGGACAAGAACGGCAAAGCCGTCATGACCGGTGAAAAGGGTAGAATGACCTCGTTCTACATCAACCTCCGCAATGGCAACGATGTCTTGCTATCTGACATCAATTTCAGTATAGGATCACCGAACAGGAACGATGGAGTGTATCATATGACCACGCTCTTCACCGACCGCGCCATCTATCGTCCTGGACAGACCGTCTACTTCCAAGGTGTCGTGAAGCGCTCGCAAGACAAGGAACAGACATTGGTGAACGGCTATAGCGAGAAGGTGACCTTCAAGGATGCCAATTGGCAGGAAATCAGCTCTGCCCAGTTCACTACTGATGAATACGGTTCGTTCAGCGGCTCGTTTGTAATTCCTACCGACCGCCTAAATGGCGTGTTCCATCTCATTACTGGCCATGGCTCTAGTACGATCCGTGTGGAAGAATACAAACGCCCGACCTTTGAGGTTACTTTCGAACGTCCGAAAGAGCAATATAAACTGAACCAAGAAGTTACGGTTCATGGCGATGTGAAGGCATACGCCGGCTTCGGCTTGGACGATGTGGAATATAGTTACCGCGTCATCCGCAAGACCTCCTTCCCCTGGCGTTGCTGGTGGTGGTGGTACCCAACCGTCGAGGATGAGCAAATCACCCATGGCAAGGCGCGCACCGACGAGAACGGCAAGTTCGCCGTCACTTTCAACCTGAAGCCTTCCAAGACCATCGCGCCTGAGAAACAGCCTATGTTCACCTATGAAATCGAGGTGACTGCCACGAGCAAGCAGGGCGAGACGCACGCCGACACCTACAGCATTCGCGCGGGCTACAACGAAATCGCCATCAGCACCGACCTGCCTTCAGAGGTGGAGAAATCTGACATCGGCAAGTACCAAATCACCGTGAGCAACCTCAGCTACCAGCCCGCAAAGAGCCGCATCATGAGGAAGATTTACCGCTACGATGATGTTGCCAAGATCAACTATTTCGATGCTATGAGACGCTCGGAAAAGCTTGACAGACAGGTGCTGAGTGACGCTGAATTGGCGAGGCTGTTCCCAGAATATAGCTTCTACGACAAACAAAACAAGACCCTGGTCGATGAGGCCACAATCAGCGTGGATGACAAGGCCAAGTTCTACGAAGGCAAGGCTTTGGAACCTGGGAGATATGTCGTGGAGCTGACGAGTCTTGACGACCCCTTTGCGAAGATTTCGGAGCAGTTCATCGTGTTTGAGAACGACTCCCAAAAACTGCCTTTTACCACGATGGAATGGGTGCATCAAGACAAGTCGACCGCCAAGCCGGGAGAGGAAATCCAACTCAGCATCGGCAGCGCGGCCAAGGATGTGGACATCTGGGTGCAGCTGCTCCATGGCGACGAAATCCGCCTCGATAAGAAAATCAATGTCAGCAACGGCGTGCAGACCTTATCCTATAAGGTGACCGAAAACGACCGTGGCGGCCTCAACTGGCGTTATGCCTTCGTCAAGGAAAATTCTTTCAATAAGGATCGTTTAGACATTTCTGTGCCTTTTGACAATTACGACTTGGATGTGAAACTCGCCACCATGCGCGACAAGCTCAGCCCCGGGGCCGAGGAGACCTGGGAAGTCACCGTCCGCGACTACAAGGACAAGCCGTTGGAAGCCACTTTGCTTGCTGGTATGTACGATGCTTCGTTGGATGAATTTGAACGCAATCATTGGTGGTTCAGCATGTCGCCTTCGGGTGTGTCTGGACGTGGCTTCAATTCTGATGGCCACGGCTTCACCTCGTCTAACACAGGCTTGGATTACTTCTATTTCGTCGAACTCTTCAACTTCAGCCTGCCCTCCGATGCGCCGTTCTTCGACTTCGGCTATGGTTATGGTGGACGCCGCTATAGAAAAGGAGGTCGCGTGTATGAAGATGTTTATATGTGTGTAGAGGAAAGTGCTGTACCTCGAATGTCGGGAGCCGTGTTGCAAAAGAATGCGGTTACCACAGGCCTTCCCATAGTGAATGATGACGTAGAAGCGGCCGATGCTGAAGAAATGGTTGAAATAACGAAACAAGAAATGCCTTATGAGGCTGGAGGCCAAGAACAGAAGCCCAAGGAACCTGCCGAGCCCACCCTCCGCGAGAACTTCAACGAAACGGCCTTCTTCTTCCCGCAGCTACGTACCAACGCCGACGGCAGCGCGACCTTCAGCTTCACCATGCCCGATGCCCTCACGCGCTGGCGCCTGATGCTGATGGCCTACACCAAGGACCGCAAGACCGGCCAAAACGAATATACCTTCACATCCTCGAAGCCGGTGATGATCATGGCCGACATGCCGCGTTATATGTACGACAACGATGAGCTGTGGTTTGTGGCCAATGTCATCAACACCGGCGATGAGCCTGTCACGCCCACGGCGAAACTCGAAATCTTCGATGCGGGCACGATGAAGCCTGTGAACATGATCGTTTCCAACGCCACGATACCGATGGAGACCATACAACCCGGTCGCAGCAAGGAAGTGCGCTGGAAGGTGAAGGGACAATATGACCTCAGCCTTTTGGCCTTCCGCTTCACGGCCTACGCGGGGCAGTTCAGCGACGCCGAGCAGCACCTCCTGCCCGTGCTGAGCAGTGAAATCTTCATGACGCAGACCTTGCCCATCACCGTGAAGGCCGAGACCGAAAAGACCTTCGACTTCGAAGCCATCGCCAACCCCGACAGCCACGAGCGCGACTACAGCCTGACCTTGAATTTCAGCACCAACCCCGTGTGGTATGCCGTGCAGGCCCTGCCTTACCTAGCCAACATCAAGGCCGACCGCGCTGAGACTGCCTTCTACGTGTTCTACGCCAACACACTCTCGTCCTACATCGCCGACCACATCCCTAACCTCTTGAACTACATCAAGAAATGGCAGATCGAGACGCCCGATGCCTTGCTCTCGCAACTCGAGAAAGACCAAGACCTGAAGGCCATCATGCTACAAGAGACGCCGTGGGTGCTCGAGGCCAAGAGCGAGACAGAACAACGCAGCCGTATCGCCAGCCTGTTTGAAATCAACACATTGCGCGGCCAACAGACCCGTGCACTGCAACTCATCCAGCAAAAGCAGAAATATAACGGTGGCTGGCCTTGGATGGATGGCATGCCGGAGAGTCCCTACATCAGCACCTATATCTTGAGCGGCTTCGGCAAATTGCAGAAGATGGGTGCTTGGAGTTCGTTGAGCAAGGCCGACCAAAACACCGCCCAAAGCATCTGCGACAAGGCCGTGCGTTACCTCGAATACGAGGTGGCCGAGACCTATCGCTATATGAAAGCCCACAGCAAAGGCAAGGACTGGCCCATCGGTTCCAGCACCTTGAATGAGCTCTATGCCTTGAGTTTCTTTGAGGTGCAAAACTCAGACCGCGACTTTGCCAAGGCCAAGGATTACTATCTCAAGAGCCTCGACAAGGAGTGGACCTCGTTCAACTTCAACCAACGCTCGAAGGGTGCCTTGGTGCTCTTCCGCAACGGCAACGAGAAGACTGCCAAGCTGATGATCCAGTCGTTCAAGGAGTGCGCCCAGAAGAACGAGCAAATCGGCATGTACTGGCCGAAGAAATACTTCTCGTTCGAGTCGCACATCGCCACCCACGCCAACATCATGGCGGCCTTTGCCGAAATCGACCAGGACCAGGAGATGATTGACCAGTTGCGCGTGTGGCTGCTCACCCAGAAGCAGACCAACAAATGGGAAAATTCCGCTTCCACCGCCGACGCCATCTATGCCCTGCTGATGCGCGGCAGCGACTGGTTCGAGGAGGGCAAGGAAGTCACCCTGCGCTTCGGCAACACGCCCATCAGCACCGAGGGCGGTGTGGCTGGCACAGGCTTCATCCAACGCCGCTGGAACGCCAACGAAGTGACCGAGGATATGCGCCAACTTACTGTCAACAACCCGACCCCGCACTTGGTCTGGGGCGGACTGTTCCGCCAGTATTTCGTCCCGATTGACGAGGTGAAGAGCGACGAATCAGGCTTCACCATCAAGCGCGAGCTGTTTGTGGAGACGGTGACCGACAAGGGCAAGAAACTCGTTCCTGTTGAGAAACAAGCCTTGAAGGTCGGCGACAAACTCACCGTGAAAATCACCTTCACCAGCCAGCAAGACATGAGTTTCGTCTTCGTCAAGGACCTCCGTGCGGCTGGTTTCGAACCGATTGAGCAGATTTCGCGCTACGAATACAACGACGAGATGAGCTATTACCAGAGCAACACCGATACCGACATGGAGTTCTTCATCGAGTTCTTGCCCAAGGGCACGCACCAGCTGGAGTATAGCATGTTCGTCACCAAGGAAGGCTACCTCAACAACGGCTACGCCTTGATCCAGTGCCAGTATGCGCCCGAGTTCAGCGCGTATTCGGATGGAATGAAGGTGAAAGTGGGTGAATAATGTTGTTTTACTATCTTTGCATACCTTAATGATGTAAACTATGGAAGAGATATTGAGTTTTTTGGAGGCTGTGTTGCATAACAACAACCGACCATGGTTTCAAGAGCATAAGAAACAATATCAGATAGCGCAGGCCAACTTCAATGCCTTGGCTGAACAGATTATCGAAGGTGTGCAGAAGTTTGACGACAACTGCAAAGGCTTGACTTTAAAGGACTGCACCTATAGATTCTATCGTGACACGCGTTTCTCGCCCGACAAGCGACCTTACAAGACCCATTTTGGTGTCTTTGTCTGCCCCGAAGGCAAGAAATCGATGCTCAGCGGCTATTACTTCCATATTGAAGCCAAGGAATCGGAGTACTTGGGTCACAACATGCTTTGCACTGGGATGTATATGCCTGACACGGTCATGTTGAAGACCATCCGCAACGAGATTCTCTTCAATGCCGAGCCATTGGTGGACGCCATCGCCAAAGCCAAAGGCTTCGGCTTGGACACCAGCCATGCCATGAAACGTGTGCCTAATGCCTATCCCAAAGACCATCCACAGGCCGAGCTTTTCAAGCAGCGTGACTGGCTGCTGGTGCAGGACCTTCCTGACCAACGCCTTTTCGACCCACATCTTGTCGAATGGGTGGTGAGTGAGTTTGAGAAGACCAAAGACTTCTGCCAATGGCTGAACCGGACAGTGAGAGGGGAATGATTAAAAACGGATAAAAGTGACGGCTATGACAATAATGTACTTCACAATTGGACAAGACCTGGATATGTTTGTTCAGGCCTACTGTTCGATAAATAGCTTTAAGAAACAATTGGACCCTTCTGATAGAATTGTCGTCGTATCTTCCAATCCTGAATATTTCAACCATTTGGAAAAGGTGGAAACCATTGCCATCGACGACGATACAATCAATGAATGGAAGGGGAAGCATGGCTTCTTTTGGCGGACAAAAATCAAGGCCATCGAAAAAGTCTCTCGTCTGTTTCCCAACGATGACTTGCTTTATCTAGATTGTGACACTTTCTTGTACGGTGACTTGTCTGCCATGAAACGGCAATTGGCAAGCGGAAAGGGATTCATGGATGGAAACGAGGGACATCCTTCCAAAATCAAGTATAAGCCTCAACGGATGTATCGGAGTGTTGGAGGAAAGACGTATGCGGGTATCACTATTTCAGAAAAGCATGACATGTGGTGTGCTGGCGTTGTTGCCATTCCGTCGGCGAAGAAAGAGGTGGTTGTCGAGACGGCCTTGTCGATATGCGATGGAATGTTGGATGATGAAGCAGAACCCATTGTAATCGAGCAGTACGCCCTGAGTATTGTCATGCAAGAAAGTCTGGAGCTAATGTCTTCCAAACCTTTCATCGGTCATTATTGGGCCAATAAGCAGCAGTGGATAGATAAAACGAAGGAAGTCATCCTAAAATCATATTTCACATCACTAGGTCCCGATGAAGAGGCCAAACTGATGGAATCTGTCAATTACAAGGAGATTCCTGTATATGTAAAGAAACACAGCACCAACAAGAAGTTGAAAAGATGGGTTGACATTCTTTTTGCCGATGGCGAAAAGAGATATATGAAAGACTCGTAGAGACGAGCCGCCTCCACGAGTCTTATTCCTTGTTTTGTAGGCTTTACGCCAGTTCAAATTGTTCCAAAAACTTCAAGTCGTTCTCGAAGAACAATCGCAGGTCGTTGATGCCGTATTTCAGCATGGCGATACGTTCGACGCCCATGCCGAAGGCGAAGCCTGTATATTTCTCTGGGTCGATGCCGCTTGAGATGAGGATGTTGGGGTCGCACATGCCGCAGCCTAAGATTTCAACCCACCCTGTATGCTTACAGATGTTGCAGCCTTTTCCGCCGCATATGTTGCATGAGATGTCCATCTCCGCCGAGGTTTCAGTGAAGGGGAAATAGGAGGGGCGGAAACGCACCTTGGTGCCTTCTCCGAAGAATTCCTGCACGAAATGGTACAGGGTCTGTTTCAAGTCGGCGAAGGAGACGTTCTCATCGATGTAGAGACCTTCGATTTGGTGGAAGATGCAATGGGCGCGGGCCGAGATGGCTTCGTTACGGAATACACGTCCAGGAGCGATGATGCGAATGGGCGGCTGATGTGTCTCCATCACGCGAACCTGCACGCTCGAGGTGTGGGTGCGCAGCAGCACGTCCGAAGCCTTGTTCACGTTGGGTTCCTTGCTGATGAAGAAGGTGTCCTGCATATCGCGGGCGGGGTGGTCGAGCGGGAAATTCAAGGCTGAGAACACATGGTAGTCATCCTCGATCTCGGGGCCTTCGGCGATGGTGAAGCCGAGGTGCGAGAAGATCTCGTTGATGTCGCGACGCACGATAGACAAGGGGTGGCGGGCACCCTTCATGTCGGCAGCGGGCATGCTCATGTCGAAACCTGCATCGTTGCTGTGCTGGTTCTCAAATTTCTGTAGTTGTTCTTCCACCTTGTCCTGCACAACGTTTTTCAGCTCGTTGAGCTTCATGCCCATCTCCTTGCGGAGTTCGGGAGCTACGTTCTTGAAGTCGGCAAACAAGGCGGGGATGATGCCTTTCTTACTCAGATAGGTGATGCGGAAGTTCTCCAAGGCGTCCTTACTGTCGGCTTGGAAGTCACGCACCTGGGATAATATCTCTTCGATTCTTTCTTTCATGGGAATGCTAATTAATGGCAGCAGTTTTTCTCGCAGCCTTTTTCGATGGTAACGGAAATGATGGTGACGGGTTCAACGGGAACATCCATATAGCCAGTCTTTACATAGGCAATCTTGTCGACGATATCGAGGCCTTCGGTCACTTCGCCAAAGACGGTGTAGTCGCCATCGAGATGGGGCGTGCCGCCTATGGTCTTGTAGGTCTGGCGTTGGCGAGCCGAAAGCACCTTCCCGGAGCGGTTTTCGAACATGTCGAGCCAGGCGTCGTCATACACCTTGCCTTGCACGATGTAGAACTGAGAGCCGCTGGAGGCTTTCTTGGGGTTCACCTGGTCGGGTTGACGGGCAGCGGCAAGGGCGCCTTTCTTGTGGAAATGGTTGCTCTTGAACTCAGCAGGAACGGTGTAGCCAGGGTCAAGACGACCGTCGGCGTTTTGTCCGCCTTGGATCATGAACTGCTTGATGACGCGATGGAATGGCGAACCATTGTACCAACCTTCATTCACCAGCTTGATGAAGTTGTCGCGGTGCTTCGGGGTGTCGTTATAGAGTTTGGCTTTTATGGTTCCCATGCTTGTCTTGATGACGACAATGGTTTCTTTCTCACTTGCTTTTTGTGCTTGGCAGGTCAGTCCGACCAACACCAAAGCGGCTAAAATCAGTTTTTTCATGTTGTTATTAAAAGGATGTTTTATTCTTATCAGTCTTGGACAATGGAATAGGTTATTTCGATGCGCATGGGGTTCTCGGCGGCAGGACCGTTGAGTACCCAGCGTTGCGCGTTGAATCCGGCACCGTTGATGCCGAGGCTCAGGCCAGCGTTAGGCTTATTGTTCATAATGATGGTCTGGAGGTATTCCGAGATGCGGAAGGTAACGGTGTTGGTGTTGGAGTCGTAGGTGCCTCCGAAGTAGTTGTTGCCTTCGTAATAGTCGGGTAGGAGATAGGAGGTGCCATCTTCGTTGAAGCCTAGCAGCACAAAAGTCTTAGGGGCCACCAAAATGGCCGTGTCGTTGGCCAATGGTGAAGGCGATAAGATAAGCTTGGCATCATTGATAAGGAGGTGGCAGTCTTCCAAAGTGTCGGCCCAACGGGGGAGGTTGGGGAACCACAGGCGCGTCCTAACGCCGCCCATGGTTTGTAGATACAACACTTCTTGACCCAACAAGGTGTCACCCTCAAGCAGCTGTTGCACGAAGGCGGCATCGCCCGTAGTATAGTCGTGGTCGATATGGTTGAAATAGGAGTCGGATGTGGTTACATAGAAATTGTAACGTTTGGCATGGTCTGGAGTCGAGAGGTTGTGGTAATACAATTGCAACATCGTATAGGAGTTGTTCGTCAGGTTGATGTAGCTGATGGCACCACCTTGGCTGACAGGTTCGCAGGTCACATAAAGCCCCTTGAACAAGTCCTTGAAGAGGTCGGCATTGGTGAAAGCCGTGGTGTCGAGTCCGATGAGATAGTTGCCTAATGTCGCGTCCAAAGGGATGCGGATGATGGGCCTGTTGATGGTGTCGGTGCCAACGTTGAGCAGTGCGGTCTTGGGGTGGGGACGGAACTGGTAGCCATTGGCCAGGTCGATGGCTTCGGTGGGGATGGTAGAATGGTTGTAGTAGCTTTCATACATCGACAGACTGTCGGTCAGCATATAGGCATGAGCGGTTTGAAGGGTGCTCGTGTCGCCATAGTAGCTGGTGAGGCACAGTTGCAACACCACCGAATCGAGGACGGCGTCGTTACCGAAGCTTTGGCCTGTCGAAGAAGGACGAAACTGGGTGTAGAATCCGGCTTCGCTATGGCCGAAAACGGGGTCAAACATTCCTCCGAGCAATGCGTTTGTGACCCTAGTGGTACCGACAGAGTCTAAATAGGAATGGCAATAAACCTGCAAGGTATCGGTGTGATACATGCCGATGTAATTGTTATCGGAGATCAGGTTGTTGCCGATGGTTTCGGGAGATTTCTTGCAAGAAACGGAAAAGGCCAAAACAAGAAGGCCAATCATTAACGCTGAATGGGATAAAGCAGTTGAATGATATGTTTTCATTGGTGATTTCTTATTGTTTTGTCAAAATGGTGTCGTAAAACTCGTTGCAGGCCTGTGAGAAATTCTCGTCATCTTGGAAAGGCAGGATGGGCTTGTTAGAAGTCTTCAGATATTCCTCAATTTCGGGGTGGATGTGGGGACTGTTGATAACGATGCCGTCCGAATAGTCAATGGCTGCTTTGGTGAGGTTGACATAATTGGCTTCCTTGAAATACTTCAGGTCCTTGGTGTTCATCCCCGGCAGCTTCATCTTTTTATCGAAGCCAGCATTGAAAGTCTCGCCAAACCCATCGTCATAGATGGAATAAACGATCTTTGACTCATTGAACAAAGGGTTGTCTCTCACTGTCATGGCGCGCTTGATGTATGCCGGCATAAGGGCCGAGATCCATCCGTGACAATGGATGATGTCGGGCGACCAGTTGAGCTTTTTCACCGTCTCAATAACGCCTCTGGTGAAAAAGACGCAACGGTCATCGTTGTCGGAACAGAACACGCCTTTCTCGTCATACATCATGTACTTTCGTTTCGAAAAGAAATCATCGTTGTCGATGAAGTAGATCTGCATCCTGGCTTTTTGGATGGAGGCCACCTTGATGATGAGCGGGTGGTCGGTATCGTTGATGATAAGGTTCATGCCCGACAGGCGGATTACCTCATGAAGCTGGTTGCGGCGTTCGTTGATGATACCGTAATGAGGCATGAAGATCCTGATTTCCTTACCATTTTCTTGGGTGGCTTGGGGCAGATACCTGCCCACAAGACTCATCGGGGTCTCTGGCAGATAAGGGGTGATTTCTTGGTGAACGAAAAGTACTCTATATTTATTAGCCATAGTAGTGATAGGATGTGTTTTAAACGAGCAAAGTTACGAAATTTTTCTGAAATAACGAGAAAATTTTTTCAATTTATTAAAAATCAGCATTTTGAATTATTGTTCAATGTTCCAATTTATTCCTTATCTTTGCAAGGTCAAATCGATGATTAATCGGAGCTAAACCGCAGTCCGCTATGGAATACGAACATTTTGAAAATCAGGAGCACGAATGGGAGTCGAACCTCAAGGTCACCGAGGGGGTCGACAGCCCCATCCAGGTCAACCCGAACGCTTTGGAGCGCATGCGACGCAACCAGCAGCAGCTCATGCCGCTCGACTGGTATGTTGACGGCATCCTCAAAGGCGATCGCGTGACGCTGAGCAAGGCCATTACGCTGGTGGAGAGCGCCCTGCCCAAGCATCAGGAACTGGCGCAACAGATTATAGCGGCTTGTCTTCCCCATGCAGGCAAGGCCTTGCGTTTGGGTATCACGGGCGTGCCGGGCGCGGGCAAGAGCACTTTCATCGAGGCTTTGGGCGTGCATCTCTGCAACAAGGGACAGAAGCTGGCGGTGTTGGCCATCGACCCATCGAGCCAACGCTCCAAGGGCAGCATCTTGGGCGACAAGACCCGTATGGAAAGCCTTTCCGTGCACCCCAACGCTTACATCCGTCCCTCGGCCTCGGCAGGTACCTTGGGCGGCGTAGCACGTAAGACCCGTGAAACGATCATCCTTTGTGAGGCAGCGGGTTATGATACCATCTTCGTGGAGACGGTGGGCGTGGGCCAGTCGGAGACGGCAGTGCATTCCATGGTCGATTTCTTCCTATTAATCCTCATCAGTGGTGCCGGCGACGAGCTGCAAGGCATCAAGCGCGGCATCATGGAGATGGCCGATGGCATTGCGGTGAACAAGGCCGATGGCGACAACGTGATGCGGGCCAACCGCGCCGCCGCCGAATGCCGTAACGCACTGCACCTTTTCCCCTTGCCCGAGTCGGGACAAGAGACCAAGGTGCTGACTTGCTCCGCCTTGACGGGTTTCCAAATCGACGAGGTGTGGCAGATGGTCGCCGATCACGTGCAGGCCATCCGCGACAACGGCTATCTTTATAGGAAACGCGCCCAACAAGACGTGCAGATGATGTACGACTCGATGGACAGCGCTTTGAAAAACGACTTCTACCAGAACCAACTCGTCGCCGACCTCTTGCCTTTGGTTGAAGCCGATGTCCGCGGCCAGCGCATGAGCGCCTACATTGGGGCGCAGAAACTGTTGGATGCTTATTTTAATATGCTGAAACGGGAATGATTTGTCTGTACGGACACACCGCGTGTGTCCGCTAGAAACAAACGCATAGATGTGCATTGTTTTTGGACGCATGCGATGCATATTATCATTTGCGGACGCATGCGATGCGTCCCTACAGGGATTGATTTTTATAATATTCCGCCTTTGCTTCATCGCCGTTGAGGGCATACAATTCGCTAAGGTTGCGGAAAACCTCTTCGCGCACATGTTCTTCAGCCTCGGTGAAAGGCCCTTCGCCCAATTTGGACAATACGCGCTCATATTCCTCAATCAATTCAGGACCTTCCTCGCCGTTCGACTCCATCGTCTTGGCGTTGTTGAAGGCAATCATCCAGTCTCGTAAAGCCATAATATTTGTTATTGTTTTTCAATTATATTCGTTATCCAATCCCAATGGTTTTCCACGACCTCTTCCATGGGATATATCTTCTTTTCTTGGGTGTCAATGTAATAGAATTGATTCCCTTTCATGGCAAAATAATAGCCAGGGCTCCAAAAAACATAGTCTTTTGACACGTCCCAATCAGCTTTTTCAAAAAAAGTAGGAAAATGAAAGACAAAATCTATGGCTTTTGTTTTATATAGCTTACCCAAAAAATCTTCTGCGTATGGGGAATTAGAAATATCATGTATTGGGTATCCAAATTTGCAATATAAGGTGTCAAGATTATTGGAAACATGGTGGATCTTAACAAGTTGTGGTTCCGATTTAGGGAAAGTATATGGTTTGTCGTTTACGGTATCAAACACAAATGAATCGTGATAATCATATAATTCAATTTCAGCTTTCCCTTGTTCTATTAAATCAACCCAATCTTCCAAAAACTTTCCACTGACAAAGTATTTTTTAGTGAACAGATTGGTATCAATAAGTCCCTCTTCGTACAAAAAGAGATTAGCAAAACCTTCACCAAGACATCTACAGTTGTAAACATCATAAATGACGCAATTTTCAGGTTCAAATGGACGAATAAATTCATTTTTGTCATTATCAAAGAAAAAAGCAGAATCTAATCTCGACAATAATTGTTCATTCCGTGCCGATATTTGTGCCATTAAAGTGGAATCCACAATCCTTTCAAGAAGCGTTTGGGCATTGGCCAAAGTAAAGCAAAACAACAGCGTAAAGAATAATATCGTTTTTTTCATCGCTTTATATGCTAATAATTGCTGCAAAACTAACAAAAAATGTATTTCAAGGAAAAAACAGCATTTATTCTTCTTTTGGCTCTTTATGATAGAATATTCACTATCTTTGCACAAAATCTTGAAATCTTGAAATTTTAAATCTTTAAATAAACATAATTGTAATGGACCAAAGAATTGCCATGAACCCCAATCGTCTGGTGCAGTAAATCGAATTCGTCAACTTCCACTATTGTGGCTGGGACGGCAAGCTGAAGACCTTGAACTTCGTGATCCACAGCCTCGAACACCTCGAGAACATCCTCACCGCCGGTGAGCGTGTCGACGGTTCGAGCCTCTTCCCCTTCATCGAAGCCGGTAAGAGCGACCTCTATGTGGTGCCTAAGTACAAGACCGCCTTCCGTAACCCATTCACTGAGACGCCCACCTTGGACATCCTCTGCTCGTTCTACAACCGCGACGGCGAACCCTTCGAGAGCTCACCTGAACACATCCTCCACAAGGCCCACGAAGTGTTCAAGAAGACCACGGGCTTGCAGATGGAGACCATGGGCGAGCTGGAATACTATATCATCGCCGACGATGAGCAAATCTACGAAGTGCCCGATCAACGTGGCTACCACGAGAGTGCCCCGTTCAACAAGTTCACCGAATATCGCGTCGAAGCCATGCGCCTCATCGCCCAGGCTGGTGGCTTGATCAAGTACGGTCACTCAGAAGTGGGTAACTTCACCCTCGATGGCAAGATCTACGAGCAGAACGAAATCGAGTTCCTGCCCACCAACATCGAAGATGCCGCCGACCAACTCGTGGTCGCCAAGTGGATCATGCGCCAACTGGCCTATGAATATGGCGTTACCCTGACCTTCGCCCCGAAGATCACCGTGGGCAAGGCTGGTTCAGGCATGCACGTGCACTGCAAGTTCACCAAGGACGGCAAGAGCGTCATGGTCAACAAGGGCGAGCTCAGCGACTACGGCAAGAAAGCCATCGCCGGATACATGGACGCCGGTACCTCGCTGCCTGCCTTCGGTAACCCCAACCCGCTGTCGTTCCTCCGTCTGGTGCCCCACCAGGAGGCCCCGACTTCGTTGTGCTGGTCCTACTCCAACCGCAGCGCCTTGGTGCGCGTGCCGCTGGGCTGGATCAACAACGGCAAGGACATGGCTGCCAATGCCAACCCGCTTGAGAAGAAGTCGAACAAGGACTTCAGCAGCAAGCAGACCTTCGAATGGCGTGCCTCCGACGGCTGCGCCGACATGTACCTGCTGATGGCCGCCCTCTGTGCCGCCGCACGTCATGGGTTCGAGATGCCCAACGCCCTCGAAGTGGCCGAGAAGACCTACGTCGGCCTGGGTGTCAACATCCACGATGCCAAAAACAAGAAGGTGCAAGAGAGCCTCGAGCAACTGCCAGACAGTTGCGTGGCCGCCGCCAAGGAGCTCAAGAAAGACCGTAAGATCTACACCGAGAAAGGTGTGTTCTCCGACGCCATCATCGACTATATGATCAAGTTCCTCAGTGACTTCAAGGATGCCAACCTCCGCAAGGAACTGGGCAACGACAATGAGAAGATCATGAAACTGGTGAAAGAAAACATCCACGTCGGTTAAAACATGTAGAGACGCGACACATCGCGCCTCCACATGAAAGAAAAAGCCATGCTTTGTGTTACGGCATGGCTTTTTTCATCTCTTGTTTCAAGGTCTTCAGGTTCTTACGTTTTTTCCATTTCTCCATAAGCCCTATCTCGTGGAGCTCGATGGTCTCAAGGGCGATGAACAAGTCCTTGTTTTTGTTGAGATCCATCAAGAAGGCATGACCGATAGCGTTGATGTCGCGGATGCTTTTGACGATGTGGTTGAGACGTTCAGCAGTGATGTCGTTTCGGATGATGAGGATGTAGTCGACGCGAGGCGAGAGGCTCATCCAGGTGTTGTTTTTACGAGTCAGCGAGACCAGGTTGTAGACATTGCTTTTTTCTCCTGCGGTGTAATAATAGAAAGAGTATTCGATGTCTTCAACTTGGATGTCGTCGTATCTGGCGAGGTTGATGGACAGGGCTTGGTTGATGTGCCAAGCCAGCTTGAAGTCGATCAGCGACGTGTTGATTCCGATGACTTTGATGTCGTCGAAAGAGGCTAGTTTGATGTCTTCTTTGTGGTTGTTCTTGGATGCCATGCTGCAAAGATACGTCAATTGTGCAACATGTTCCAAGTTTTTTCTGCGGCGAGTTGTTCGGCACCTTTTATGGAAAAGTCTTGTGCTTCTCCGTAGGATTGTCCGTCGATGAAGACTTGTACGTGATACAGGTGTCTTCTGTTGTCTGTGTTGTCATCGAGGAGTTTGAAGACAAGGTGCCGCTTGTTTTTCTGCGACCATTCGAGCAGCTTGCTCTTGAAGTTGACGTCGGTTTGCTGCAGTTGGTCGAGGTCGATATGTACCTTGATGATACGGTCGATGAGGATGTGTTTGGTGAAGTCGAAGCCGCGGTCGAGGTAGATGGCGCCCACCAGTGCTTCGAAGGCGTTTCCGCCGATGGATCGGAAGCTGGTGTTATTGCTGTTATCGGGGGTGTATTTAAGATACTCTTCGAATCCCAGCTTTTGTGAAAGCTTGTTCAACGAGGCGCGGCTGACGATGCGGGAGCGCATCTCTGTAAGGAAGCCTTCGGGTTGGGTGGGATAGGTCTTGAAGAGGAAATCGGCCACTGCGGTGCTGAGCACGGCGTCGCCTAAGTATTCGAGCCTTTCGTTACTCAGATGGTAGCCACCTACGGTTTCATCCGACTTGGATTTGTGGGTGAAGGCCAGCTGGTATAAGGCGATGTTTTTCGGACGGAATCCGAGTATGTTGTGAAAGTATTCCGATAAAACCTTTTCTTCGGGGGAAAGGTGGTAGAACATTTCGGATAAAGCCATATTACGACTCGTACTTTTTGAAGATCAATGTCGCATTTTGGCCGCCAAAGCCGAAGGAGTTGGACAGGGCGTAGTGGATGTCGCGTTTGCGGGCTTTGTGGAAGGTGAAATCGAGGCGGTTGTCGATTTGCGGGTCGTCGTCGAAGTGGTTGATGGTGGGAGGGATGATGCCGTTCTTAAGGGCCAGGATGCTGGCGATGGCTTCCACTGCGCCGGCGCCGCCCAACAGGTGGCCTGTCATCGATTTGGTGGAGTTGATGCTGATGTTGTAGGCATGTTCGCCAAACACCTTAAGGATGGCGAGGGGTTCTGCCATGTCGCCGGCCGGAGTCGAGGTGCCGTGTGTGTTGATGTGGTCGATGGCTTCGGGTTTGATCTCGGCATCTTGCAGGGCGCGTTGCATGCTCAGGATGCCGCCGACACCTTCGGGATGCGGGGCGGTGATGTGGTAGGCGTCGGCCGATGCACCGCCGCCCACGATTTCGGCGTAGATCTTGGCGCCGCGTGCCTTGGCGTGTTCGTATTCTTCGAGCACGATGCTGCCGGCGCCTTCGCCCATGACGAAGCCGTCGCGGTTAAGGTCGAAGGGGCGTGAGGCGGTCATGAAGTCGTCGTTGCGTGTCGAGAGGGCATGCATGGAGTTGAAGCCTCCGATGCCGCATTCGCCGATAGCGGCGCCTGCGCCACCGGCCACGATGACTTTGCTCTTGCCGTAGCGGATGTAGTTGAACGCCTCCATGATGGCGTGCGACGAAGAAGCGCAGGCCGACACGGTGGAGAAGTTGGGGCCACGGAAGCCGTATTTGATGGAGATCACGCCGCTGGGCATGTTGGCGATGAACTTGGTGATGAGGAAGGGGCTGAAGCGCGGCGTGCCGTCGCCTTCAAGGAAAAACTCCTTCATCTCGTTGAAGAAATGGTTGACGCCGCCGATGCCCGAGGTCAGCAGCACGCCGACATCGTCGTAGTCGGTGTTTTCGGGGGTGATGCCCGAGTCGGCGATGGCCTCATCGGCAGCCACGATGTCGAACTGGGCGAACAAGTCGTATTTGCGTGCGGTCTTCTTGTCGAAGAAGTCGTCGGGGTTGTAGCCCTTCACCTCGCAGGCGAAATGCGTCTTGTATAAAGTGGAATCGAAACGGGTAATCTCACCGGCACCGTTTTTTCCATTCACCAATCCTTCCCAGAACTCCTTGACGGTGTTTCCGATGGGGGTGATGGCACCGAGGCCTGTGACGACGACACGTTTCGATTCCATAAAAATTCTCTATTTTAAATGAGATTAGTTTTCAGCGCGCATCTTCTCGATGAGGCGGACGACGTCACCCACGGTGACGATGCTTTCTTGTTGGTCGTCCGGAATGGAGAGGTTGAAGCTCTTTTCAAATTCCATCATCAGTTCGACGGTGTCCAAAGAATCGGCGCCAAGGTCGTTGGTGAAGCTGGCTTCCATGGTGACTTCTGAAGGATCCACGCCAAGTTTTTCAGCGATGATCGGAACAATTTCATTCAAAATTTCTGACATAGTTTTCTCTTTTTAGTTGTTGAATAGGTCGCAAAGATACACCTAATTTTCTTAAATACCACAAAATATTTCTCAATACATTGAGAATCAATTGTTTAATCCAATAAAACTAGAAGGTCTTGCGACCGATAATTACTCGTTTTCGGCGGCAAAGGTACAACTTTTTTTTATAACCGCATCTTTTTTCGGTTTTTTGGCGGTTGACATGTTCTGCTTTCCTCCAGGTCGCGAAGGCTGTCATTAAGGCAGCACAATGCCAAAATCACTCCTTCACCACCTTGCCGACGCAGATTTTTCCATCCTCGCAAGTTGCTTTTATCAAATAAAGCCCTTTCGGCAGGTCGCCCAGAAAGAC
>CACZER010000018.1:0-40035 GCA_902780195.1 uncultured Bacteroidia bacterium | reverse complement strand
ATAGTAATGCTCGTTGGCGCGGAGGTAGTCGGGGTCGTCCCATTTCCCCGTGGCTTCGGCGTGGCGGATAGCCTCTTGGTCTTCTGCCGACATGTATTTGATGAGGCGGTGCTGCTCGCTGGCCCACAGCGAGCTGGAGGCATGGCCCGAAGAGAGGATGACCGACTTGATGCCCTTGGGCTGGCAGTCGATGATATAGGCGATGGCCTGCATGGCGCCCCACGATTGGCCGAGGAGGTGGAGTTGGTCGAGGTGCAGATGCTCGCGCAAGGCGATGAGCTCGTTGATCCAGGTCTCTTGGGTCCACAGTTCGGGATGACCGTCGAGGTAAGAGTTACCGCAGCCGATTTGGTCGTAAGAGATGACCTGACGGCCTGTGTCGGCGATGCGGTCCAGCACTTCGAAATAGTTGTGTGTACTGCCCGGTCCGCCGTGCAAACAAAGCAGTGCGGGCTTGCTCGAAGGTTCACCGACAATGCGGTAGTAAGTTTGGTAGCCGAGATATGGCATATAGCCTTCTTGGATGGGGTGTTGATCTTCCATTAATTTATTTTGTTTTGTTGTTAATAGTTTCTTTAGCAAGCATCTTTCCTCTGAGGTGCTTCAAGGCCGCTGGAAGTTCCTCTGGCTCCATCATCCGAAGGGTGGCGTTGATTTCTTCGAGCAACTCGGGATAATGGGCACCTTGCGCGTAGGCCAACTTGATAGCTAAGCTCTTTACGCCGACGGGTTCATCGGAAAGAATGGCGTTGAAGCAGAAATCGAGGAAATCAGTGCGGATGTGGTCGGGGTCGAAGGAGGTCCGTTCCAAGAGGTTCATGATCAGGCGGCGCTTGGTGGTGCTTGCCGTGCGCATGGCCTCGTCGATGAGGATGTTTTGGTGCTCGGCCAACCATGGGTCGGCAGTCTTTGGAAAATGGGTTAGCACCCAGGCAGCATTGTCGGAAATGCGTTTGTCAGGGTCGAAAAGCAATTGAAGCAGTTCCTCTTTGAAGTCGGCTCCAGACAAGGCTCTGACTTCGTTGCCACTGAGCCTACCCGATAATATCGCCTTCAGTTCCGACATAATGGGTTATTTCACCACAAACTTCGTCGTCTCACAGATGCCTTCTCCCTTAACCTGCAAGAAATAAAGCCCCTTTTCCATTCCTGCCACGGAAATGGTTCCCCTCGAGGAACCAGACAATACCTTTTGGCCCAAGACATTGAAAATGGAATACTCTATCGTTTCGCAAGGAAGGTTCTTCATATAAAGCACCTCTGAAACGGGATTGGGATAAACTTCCAGCGGCTGTTGGGCGGTGGACTCGTGAACGGTCAAAGGTCCATCTTTAGGAATAATGTTCAAGATGATACCCTCTACCTTGGTCATGCCGTAATAGAAATTGGGGTCGGGGATGTCGTACCAGTTGTCCAATGTGCCGCCATAGCCGAAGTTGATATGGAACTTGCCGTCCGATTCACGGTAGCCGTCGACCACGACATTGTGCCCAACCGTTCCTGCGGGATTTTCGACAGCCAAATGAGCAGGATAACCGGCTTGCAGATTGGAAATCAAGGTGGCATACATTAAAGAATCGGGGGCACGAAACAGTACGCAATCCGTAAAGCCAAAGCGTTGGTAGGCCTCAAAGGCTTGGTCGACATAAAAGGTGCCTGAACTTTGCGAAGTGTAAACCTGCTTGCAGGCAGTACCACAAGCAAACACTACAGCGGCGGCCAACTCGTCAGTCAGTTCCTCGCCGCGCTGGAAAGTGGCGTCAACGGAATCCAACATCTCGTTCAGCTGGGGGAATGACGGGAATTCCAAAGCTTCCCAATCGTCATCAATAATGTATTGGCGCCCGGAATAATAATGAACGTAATCGTCATTATCGGAGAAACGGGTCTCTTGTGTCGTCCGCAAATAATTGATAATCTGTCCCATGGCAATGGCGGGGCATCCTGCCACACTATAGGCATTGCCATTCATAGGGTCTCTTGGACAAAACTGATTGTAAGGAAAATCCTGCGTCCAATGTGAATGAAGCAAGCCATCAGCACGAAGCGTCGGAGCGGTCGCATCTGGTTTTTCAACGGTTTTCAGAAGAGGACTTTGCGCCCAGCTGTTCAAAGCGCAAATTATCACAATTAATAAGGAAAATACTTTTTTCATTTTGTCCAAATTAGGGTTAACGCTGCAAAACTATGATTTTTTCATTTGCAAAGGTAGTTTGTGTGCACATTGTCCACATTATTGTCCATATATAGTTTTCGCTTCGGAACGGATAATACCCTAATTTTGCAACCGAATTATTAATAGAGTAATGAACATAAGATTAGAACAACCACAAGACTATCGTGAGGTGGAAAACCTGACGCGCGAGGCATTTTGGAACGTCTATCGTCCAGGATGCACTGAGCATTATGTGCTTAACCAATATAGACACAATCCCGACTTCATCCCAGAGTTGGATTTCGTGATGGAGGAGGATGGCAAAATCATCGGCCATGTGATGTTCTCGAAAGCCGAAATTATCCTTGACGACGGCAGCCACTTCCCTTCATGGACTTTTGGACCCATAAGCATTCACCCTGACTACAAACGCAAAGGCTATGGGTTGAGACTCCTAAACTATGCGTTGGAGAAGGCGCGTGAAATGGGCATCGGCCTGCTCCAAATGGAGGGCAACATCGACTTCTACTGCCATGCAGGTTTCGACCTTGCCAGCAAGCTTCACATCCATTACCATGATATGCCGCAGGACGAAGAAGTGCCTTTCTTCCTCGCGCAAGAACTAATCCCCGACTATTGGGGCGATCGCGAGGGCATTTATTGCCCACCCAAAGGATATTTCGTGGCCGACGAGAACCCAGAAGCTTTCGAAGCTTACGAAACGACTTTCCCGAAAAAGGAAAAACTCCGCCTGCCCGGACAGTTAGGATACGAGGGATAGCTATGGAATGGTTTAGTAAATACAGATTCGGATTTGACCTTTCGGGGTTGACTCTTTTCCTTTTGGTGATGCTCTCAAGCTTCATTTGGTTTGCCGCCCCTGTGTCCATAAGGTTCTTACAGGTTTAAAATCAAATCGTTATGGAATTATCAAATTGGTTTAAGGGATTCGAGAAAGGCATTGCACAGCTTTCACCAGAACAACGGTCAGTTTTCTTCGCGGAATGCGGAAAGAACTGTGTGAAAGGCGGTACGCTTTCGGTTTACCAAAAACTCTATGAGGACGCTAAAGGGGACATGGATGTTTTTTTTGAGATGGCCAATGATTTGCCCGGAGTGAAAGGTGAGGTCGTCGAAAAAGGTCGTGTCTATCGGTTGGTCTTTTTGGAATGTACTTGTGAATTGTGCAAAAAAGGATATGTCACAATACCTTTGCTCTGTGAATGTTCGCGCCAAAGCGTGATGTATTCGATGCAAAGTTTGTGGAAAGGCAAAAATTTCACCGTAACGCTTTGTCACTCCATCTTGGGTGGGGGAGCGGATTGTGAAATGAGAATAGAGGTAGAAAAATGAACACGAAAATATGAAAACACTGAAATTAATAACGCTTACCGCTGCATTGCTAATGACGGTTTCAGCATTGGCTCAAAACCAAAACCTGGTTGGCCACATCACCGATGAAAATGGCGAACCTATGCCTTTCGTGAATGTGGTCTTGCTTTCGCTTCCCGACTCGACCTTTGTGCAAGGAAAGGTGACCGATGAGCAAGGTTCATTCAATTTGCCGACCGACAAAAAAGACGGCCTGCTGAAAGTGTCGTGCGTGGGCTACCAAACCCAATACGCAAAGCCCACAAACGGCCTGACCATCCAGATGACGATGGATGCTCAACTCCTCGGCGAGGTGGTTGTGAAGAGCCAGTTGCCACAAACGCGGCTGACAGGTAACTCGATGATTACCACCATCCAAGGATCGGTGCTTGAAGATTCGGGGACGGCACAAGAGATGCTGACTAAAGTGCCTGGCATGACCGGCAGCGAAGATGGTTTGGAGGTCTTGGGCAAAGGCTCACCGATTATCTATATCAACGGGCGGCTGATGCGCGATGACAGCGAACTGCGCCGCCTGCGTAGCGACGACATCCGCGATGTGGAAGTCATCAACAACCCTGGAGCGCAATATGATGCTACGGTGAGGGCTGTGGTCCGCATCCGCACCAAGAAACAACAAGGTGACGGCCTCAGCCTCGACCTGAACCTGACCGACGACCAAGACTTGCAGTACTGCTTCAACACACCGCGCGGAAAACTTGGCTTGAACTACCGCAAAAACGGAGTCGATGTGTTCGGCTCAGTGTATTACAGACATACGGACTACCGCCAATACAGCAGCTTGGAGGAAATCGCAAACACCACCAAGGTGTTCCGTCAAGCAGGTCCCTACACCATGACTTGGAAAAACGACCAACTCGTTTATACCGCCGGCGCCAACTGGCAAGTCTCCGACAATCATTCCTTGGGCATCCGTGCCGACCTGACGCATTATCTCGGCGGCGAGAACAAGGTCATCTATGATGAGGATGTCTTCGAAAACGACGTCTTCCTCGACCATCTCTACAGCGTGCAGACCAGCAAGGAAACCAAGCCGCTCGGCATCCTCACCAATGCCTATTACAATGGCACAGCGGGCAAACTCGGCATCGACTTCAACTTCGACTTCCTGAACACAGCCACCAACACCGACCGCGAAAATGTGGAGCAAAGCCTGATAGAAGACGACTTTGTCAGAAGCAGGTCGGGAGCGGAGAGTAGGCTCTATGCCTCCAAGTTGGTGCTTTCCTATCCCGTTTGGAAAGGCAGCATCGAGGCCGGCACGGAGATGACCTTTGCCAAGCGTCACAATACCTATTGGATTGACAAACAGACCATTGCCAATACCGATGCCGACATCACGGAAAACAACATCGCTGCCTTTGCGCAATATGCCTGCGACTTCGGTAAGTGGGGACAAGCCAGCGTGGGGATGCGTTACGAACACACACTTTTGGACTATAGGGATATAACTAACAGCGACTTCCTCTATCGCCCGCAAGACGAGTTCTTCCCGACGGCCTCCTATTCTGTTGCCTTGGGCAAGGTGGAGATGGGACTGTCGTATGGCATCAAGACCAACCGCCCGAGTTTCTTCGCGATGAACGATGCCGTCACCTACATCAGCCGCTATTCGATGCAGGCGGGCAACTCGCAACTGCTCAACGAGCGCATTCAAGACCTCACGCTGAATGTGGGCTACAAATGGCTGGCGTTCACGGCTTCATACGGGCATTGCAAGAACCCCATCACGCAGTGGGCCTACCTCACCGATGGCGATGCGGCGCTCATCAAACATATCAACCTCGACAAACCCGTCAACACCATCGGAGCCTATATTTCGGCAACGCCAAGAGCGGGTATTTGGTCGCTCAACGCCACCGCAGGCATGGAGAAGCAAGACCTTTGGCTCGACCTTGAAGACATTCATGTTCCGGAAGGAACTCGCAGGGTTTATTTCGACAAGCCTGTTTTTACTTTCAACGCTTTTAACACCTTTAGTTTCAAGCATGATTGGAAAATCGACATCAACTTCATGTTCCGTTCGCGTGGCCACCAGTTGAATTTCTATAACGACTACAACTACATGAACCTTGGCGTTGTGGTGCAGAAGAGTTTCCTGAAAGACAAGTCGCTCACCATCCGCGCCGCCGTGCTCGACATCCTGCGACACAGTGGCATGAACGAATACAGCGACATGGGCTATTACCAAATCCAACAAAATAACGTTTTTTCGACGCACAAGTTCCAGGTATCAGTATTTTATCGTCTGAACTCAACGCGCAGCAAATACAAGGGAACTGGTGCTGGTAAGGATACTCAAGAAAGAATGAAATCGTAGGTTGGAGGATGGTTTGTCACATCCCCAATTTGGCTTTGAGCCTTTGTCGTGCCTTGGTGACTGAGGCGGGCGAAATGCCCAAAAGAAGGGCTTGCTCGGTCACGGAAAACTGAAGTCGGGAAAGCATGATCAGGCGGATGTCGCCACGGGTGAGGTTGGGATACTCCTCCCGAAGCGATTCAGGCGTGAGGGAGAAACCGTTTCGGAACACGCGTTCCATTTCTACCCATTCCTTGTCCTGAATATAGCGGGGCGCCGCGTGAAGCTCTTGCAGCAGGTGGTTCTGGCCAGCAAGGGAATGGATTAAAAGATAGGATTCGACATCGCCTTCGGGTCCGGTACCTTCTTGAGGCATAAACGATTCGCGATCATCATTGCCTGCACGAATGACCATCAGGAATGACCTCACATTCTTGCCGAAGATTTCGGACACTTGGGGGATGCTGAGTGCAGCACCGCCTTCCACGCAAGTATGCGCCAGCCCAATACCGACAAGCATCAGTTGGTAATAAAGCATTTCCGCCTCTTTCCCCTGTAAGCCGAAAGACTGGCTGATGGCGGCAATCGATTCCTGCTTGAAGCCCACTTGGGTGTCGATGTAATCCTCAAAAGAGGCTGCCGAAGCCTTGTCGTCCATCACTAATTTGAAGAGTTGAGGCTCGTCGATGGCGAACCACAGGAAAGCCAATCCCATGCCTTTGAAAGGCGGATTCAAGGAAAAGCCTGCGCCTACACGCTCCTTGAACAAACGGCGGGCCTCGGTGCGGACGGCCTCCATAACGCCTTCCATGGAACCAAATTTCGAGAAAACGGCATTGGTGCCGCAACCCAATGCCGAGGAAAGGTTTCGGGCTGTAAGTGCGGAAGTGCCGCCTTTTCTCACGATGTCAATGGCAGCAGCGAGTATTTTTTCTTTCGTAACGCTTGTCGGTCTTGCCATAATAAAACAACTGTTCCGTTATTATCCGCTGCAAAAGTAGGGAAATCCCATGCAAATCCCATGCGTTTTGAGAACAAAATGTCGCAAAGTCCATAAAATTGTCCATGTATGGTTTTCATTTCGGAACGGATAATAAACTACTTTTGCAGCCGTTATAACCAAGTACACCATAGTATTTAAAACCGATGCCCGATGGTATATAAGAGCGGCCCATTTATAATGAAGAAATATCTTGCAATTCTATCCGTCATCGTTTTGTTTGCTTTCAGTGGTTGTGAAAAGTTTGCTGGTGAATCTATTTCGAAGGATTTCAGCATTTCGGGTTCCTATACCGAGCTTGAAGTTGAGGATGCATTTGACGTCACCGTCAGCAATGCTGCGACACAGATCACCATCACTGCGGGCGAGCGTGTCATGCCGAATGTGGTGGTTGAAACCGTTGAGAACACCTTGAAAATCTATCTCAAGGGATGGCATAACAATCTCGGAAAGGACATGACTGTGATTCTGCCTTATAATGCTGACCTCACGAGTGTTGATTTGTCGGGTGCTTCGGAGTTCCATTCGGAATATGGCATTTATGGTGAAAAAGTTGATATAGAATTGTCGGGGGCTTCCGAGATTTATTGCGACATTGAGGCTGACGAAATTGAGATGGATCTTTCGGGCGCTTCCAGCTACAAAGGCTATGTGGACGCCGATGAACTTGATCTTGATATGAGCGGTGCTTCTAATGCTACCCTTGAGGGACAAGTAGGCACACTCAAAATTGACTTGACGGGTGCCAGCGACATCAAGAAAACCATCAACGGAAACAGATACGGCTTTGCATGCGATTGGTGCGAAGGCTCGATGTCGGGCGCCAGCAATGTCTATATCCACTGCGACGGCACCATCAAGGTCAACCTTTCGGGTGCCAGCGACCTGCATTTCACGGGTAATGCCTTCACTGGTGACTGTACCACCTCGGGTGGTTCTGACATCTATCATGATACGCTGTAAAATAGTTTAGCCATGGAACAAAAGTTTTGTCAGAGCTGCGGAATGCCGCTCACCAACGAAATCCTCGGCACCAATGCCGATGGAAGCAAAAATGAGGATTATTGCATCTATTGCTATAAGGACGGCAGGTTCCTGCAAGACTGCACGATGGACGAAATGATTGAGCATTGTGCTCAGTTTGTGGACGAGGTAAACAAAGGACTGCCGCAGCCCATCACGAAGGAAGAATACATCGGCCAAATGAAGATGTACTTTCCGCACCTGAAACGTTGGCGTAAGGAATTGTCGATAGATGATGACCGTCCAGAAAACCCTGCCTTGATGGGCGTTAAAGAACTTATCGCCAAGATGGCCGACACACTGCCCATCACCATGATATCGTCAGTCGATGAGGAGGGCTTCCCTTGCACCAAGGCCATGCTGTCACCTCGAGTGCGTGAAGGCATCAAGGTGTTCTATTTCACCACCAATACCTTCTCGCTGCGTGTGGCCCACTACAAGGCCAACCCAAAGGCCAGCATCTATTTCTGCGATGCCGAAGGCTTCAAGGGCATGATGTTGCGCGGCACTATGGAGGTGCTGACCGATGCCAAAAGCAAGGAGATGATTTGGCGCGATGGCGACACGGAATACTACCCAGGTGGCGTCACCGACCCAAACTATTGCGTGCTGAAATTCACCGCCACCGATGGCCGTTTCTACAGCGACTTCTATCCGAGAAGCTTTGTGTTAGAGTAAGGTTTGTTGATGAAATCCCTGCCTTAGTGATGTACAAAAAATGCATCTTTCCTCATACTGTTGCCAACAAAGTAACTGGGGTTTTGCTTTTTGTTGGAGTTCCTTTGACGGTATTCTTGGAATCGTTTGTTCCGATGGTCATTATAGCCGTTGTCGCAACATTTGTTGCTGTTCAAGAGGGACATTTCATCAGGACGAACAAAAGATGAGATTCCACCGCCCCTACTTCTAATTATTCAAGGCTTTTTGTTTTTTTGTTTTTTTGTTTTAGTTTTGCCAACGATAAAAACGCTATAAAAACAATTTAAATCTAAAGCCATGGCTACGGTACTGGAAACAGGATATGCAATATATCCGTCGGTAGAACTGAAAAACTATAAGACCGATTCAAAAGGAAAGAAGAAATTCACCGTCGTTAAAGAGTTGCTGTTTGGCGACTTTATCAAACCTAACTTAAAGAATGGTGCCTATGTAAAGAAAACCATCGACGGTGTTGAGTACATCAGCGTCAGAAGTCGTAATTGTTCCGGCTACATCAAGGAATCGGACATGCAAGCCGAAAGAATCCTCGAAGTCAACTTTGTTGATGTGGGACAAGGGGACGGCTGTCACATTGCAACCCCCGATGACAAGCATTTTCTTATAGATGCTGGTGGCTCCGAAAACATGTACCGTTTTCTCAAATGGCGCTTCAATATAAAAAAGGCCAGCGCTGCGCCACCGCCCTTCACAGTTGTTATCTCACACTCGGACGAAGACCATTACCAAGGATTCGAAAAGATCTTCGACTTAACGAAAGGTGCCGCCCAACAGTTTACCATCAATAAGATCTATCACAACGGAATGGTTGAAGGAAGCGGCTCAGCAATCGACACGTTAGGTACGATTGTCAAATACAACAAACACAATTATGTTACCGATTTGTGCGATACCAACGAAGATTATGAAAAGCGGATTAATGGTTCCGTCAATCAAGGAGACTACATCAAACTGTTAAAGAAAACGGCAGCACCCAAGGAAGCAGTACGGTATGGTTCTGATCCCATCTACAAGGACTGTGGCGTGACAATGGAAATCTTGGGCCCTGTGGCAGAAAAGATCAACGGGAAAGACGCCCTGCCCGTGTTTGATAGCAACAAAGGCAAAACCAAAAACGGACACTCTGTCATCATCAAACTTACGATGGGGCATCTGAGACTACTTCTCGGGGGAGACCTTAACACAAAATCTGAATACAACTTGATTCGCTACTTCTCCTGTAAAGACATACAAAAGATCAAGACACAAATAGACAAAGCCACCACTGACGCCAAAAGAAAAGAGTTGGAAGCGGAACTGGAGGAAGCCATACACAAGACCAGAGAACTCTTGGAAGTCGACATCGCCAAATCGTGTCACCATGGCAGCGCCGATTTCTCAAGCGAGTTTCTGAAAGTGCTTAATCCGATTGTGACCATCATTTCAAGCGGCGATGAAGAACCGCACGTACATCCTCGTCCAGACACCTTGGGCACCATTGGCAAACACAGCCGCGGAGAACGTTCGTTGATATTCTCAACCGAACTGGCCAGATCGAGCAAAGAGTTTGTAAAACTGAACAAGAAAGACCCTAAAGACGAGGACGAGAAAAATGAGATACTTGAAAGAACCGTAACGGTGTACGGCATGATCAACGTGCGAACAGACGGCGAAAAAGTCATTATCGCACAAAAACTCGAGAAGCCTTCATCGAACCGGTATTGGGACATCCATCCGTTGGTATGGAACGAAAAGAAGGGAGAATTTGAATACACCCAATATCTGAAGTACAAATAATAAACCTCTTTTGGTCGACAAATGATAGTGATGGAAACTGAAAGAATCCTGCTGCGCCCATGGCGCGACAGCGATGCCGAGTCGCTTTTCAAATACGCTTCTGACCCCGATGTGGGTCCCCGTGCCGGTTGGCCCCCGCACAAGAGTGTGGATGAGAGCCTGGAAATCATCCACACTGTGTTTCAAAACGACACCAATTGGGCAATTGAACTCAAGTCGACAGGCGAAGCCATTGGTGCAATAGGCTATTTGCCTGCCCCCGAAAGCGAGCTCCCAGCACGCGAAGGCGAGCCTCTTATCGGTTACTGGGTGGCCAAACCCTACTGGAACCAGGGCATCTGCACGGAAGCCCTTGAATTAATGCTCGACCACATCCGCAAGACGACCGACATCAAATCGCTGATTAGCAGCCATTACTTCGACAACCCAGCTTCGGGAAAAGTGATGGAGAAATGCGGATTCAAGCCTACTGGTGAGACCTGCATCGACGAGAAACTGACGGGCACGACGAAGCCGACACGAGTGATGAGGTATATAGTTTGTAGATAAAAAAGTGTAACTTTGCTGCTTGATACTTCAAAAACAATGTCTAATCCGAAATTCGACACCTGCTTCTTCGAGCGTTACGCCATGGTCTCGTTGGCCTCCCTTTTGGGAGAGCATTACAGCCATCTTGTCAACCGTGACCGGCCCGACCTGCAGGACGAAGTACAAGGCATCGGCATAGAAGTAACCCGAGCCATCCATGAGAACAAGAACGTGGCCAATGCCTTGGTCAACGAGATGGCAGGCGAAGACATCAAAGAAGTGAATGACGACGACTTGCGACGCATCACACAGAGTGGTTATGCCTACGGCTTGGGAGACGGACATCTTATCGGCCGCAACGAATTTGAGTATTGGTCGCTGGCACTCCCTTTAAAGCGCATATTGGAAATCAAAATGGACAAGGTCAACAACGGCTTCTATGGTGACTTCCACGAGTTCGGACTCTTTGTATTCACCAAAGAGGATTTGGATCTTGACCAAATCAAGCAGACCATCGCCTTCATGATGGAAAGACAGTCTTTCCAAAACCGCCTTTATTCAAGGCTGTTCATCTCACAAATCCAAACATTGTTTGATTGCGACCTCGTTAGCGGACAATACAGAAAAATCAAGGTCGGGAAAGATCTCCGCCGACAGTTTTTCGAATGCGCTATAAAACAAGAACTCTAGTTGAATAGGTTCTCCCCACACTTCTGACGACCAACAGATAGGATCCTTTTGAAAGACCTTGGAACACTCCTCCCACTTCAAGACGGGTATTCCCGGTCGGGCATTTTCCCAAATCACGATGGCCCATCACTTTGCCCTCCATAGAATAGATGTCGATTGTCACAAAGCCGTCTTGTTCCAAGTCAATTTCAACATAACTTGAGGCCGTAACAGGGTTGCCAACGATGCGGATCGACTCTTCCTCATGAGCCGATTCTTGAACTCCCAAACCTGAATACTCATATGCTCCTATGTCGATACGGTCGCCGCAAACGCGCCAGCGGCCATCTAGGTCGAATCCTTCTTCTCCGAAAGCACAACCAGCATTGATGCAAGGACTATTGGCATTCAAATGGAAATCCCCGTTTTCAGGGTTGACAAAACATGGATCTCCATCAAGGCAGTCCTCATAAACAGTAATGAACTCGCTGTTGGAGATGTTTTCCAATCCATACTGCACCAAGCAATTGTAGAATTGGGGACCATTATCTTCGAAGGTCCATGACCACATTTGCACGGGTTCTTCAAGCGGAGCGCTGTTTTCATTGCCATAGACGATGCAATTCTGCACCACAGGAGAGCTACATTGATAGAAAAAGATGCCTCCGCAATTGACTCCTATAGAGAGGTTGTTCACAACAGTAAGGTTGCTGACCAAAGGGGAAGAATCACTGATGGCAAGTCCCCCGCCGAAATGTCCAGAGGTATTGTTTGCGAACAGGGAGTTCGTGATACTGCATGGGTTGTCGTAACAGCGTATCATGTACAATCCAGCACCATTGATGCCATAGTTGTATTCAAAACGGCAACGGTCGATTCTCGCCACACAGCTGTCGATGCTCAAGGCACCACCTATGGCGCTCTCACCATTGTTATAACGGAAATCTGTCTTGGTGATGTCTATCTCACATTTAAGGAAACGCATTCCTCCACCATACATAAAGTAAATGGTGTCAACACGACTGAATGTTATATTGTTGACGACATTACAAGCATCCAATACCACCTTGGAATCCACGGCATTCAATGCGCCTCCGTGTTCACGTGAAAAGTTGCAGTAGAGGGTGCTGTGGTTGATTTCGACATTATCGCTATCGAAGATGCGCAACGCACCGCCGTCCTGGTCCTCGTCCAAAGCAGCCTTGCCATACTGAAAACGGCAGTAGTCGAAGCTGCAGCGACCCGCTTTTTCCAAACGAATGCCATTCCATCCGCCGCGTCCTGAGTTGAATATGTGGAAACCTGTCGTATCAGCTACCGTGAAAAGAATGGAATCGGCCTCCGTCCCCAAGGCATACAATGAAGCTCCTTCCTTAACCAAAACGTTGAAAAAGCCTTTAAAAACCACCGTTGTGCCCTCCTGGATATATAACGAGTCTTGAACCTTGACATTACCGGTCACATAAACCGTGTCGGCGTTCCAAGCACCCGATTGCGAACCAGAAACTTCGATACTTTGAGCGTTGGCGAACAAGCAACCAAACAGAAGTAGGGAAAGTAAAAGTCTTTTGCTCATAGTGATAAGATTTGTTTTACCATGGCAAAAATAGGTTAATTTTACAAACACTAGCCAATTATTCTCTTTGAATTGTCGGTTCGCGGTTTTTTCATTACTTTTGCACGGTTTTTCGATAGAAACAAAACCTAAAACTGAAACAAGATGAAACGTCCCTCCATAAAGAAGCTAATGCCTGTACCCATTTTAGGAGCCTTGGTGAAAGCCGCTGCCGGCATCAAGAACATCCCGGTAGAAATACGTCAAAACCACACCAATCCCATCCGTGCCCAAAGACGTGAGCTGAGAAAGCTGTTGACCAAAGCCCAATTCACCGAATTCGGCAAATACTATCATTTTGATGAAATCCTACTCTCAGGCGACATCATGGAGGAATACCGCAAACGAGTGCCCGTATTCGACTACAACAAGATGCATGACGAATGGTGGTATCTCAACCTACAGGGTAAGCGCAACGTCGCATGGCCTGGCAAAATCAAGTATTTCGCCCTCAGCTCAGGAACGTCGGAAGCCGCAAGCAAGTATATCCCCATCACAAAGGGTCTGAACAACAAGATCACCCGTGCAGGTATCCGCCAGCTGGTGTCGGCCACCCGCTACGATTTCCCGCTCGACTTCTATAACCGCGGCATCCTTATGATTGGTGGCAGCACCGACTTGCAATACAACAAAGAATACGGCTATTATGCCGGCGACCTTTCCGGCATCTCAGCAGGTAAAATCCCGTCATGGTTTGAGGCTTTCTATAAACCTGGGCAGAAAATTTCGAAGGTGAAAGACTGGGCTGAGAAGATGGACCTCATGGTAAAGGCCGCTCCAAAATGGGACATTGGCGTCATCGTAGGTGTTCCGGCATGGGTGCAGATCCTGCTAGAGCGTATCATCAAGGAATACAACCTCAAGACCATCCACGACATCTGGCCTAATTTGATGGTGTATGTCCATAGCGGTGTAGCCTTCGCCCCTTACGAAAAGAGCTTTGAGCGCATCTTCGGCAAAGAGGTGCTTTTTGTGGAGAGCTATCTCGCCTCTGAGGGATACATCGCCTATCAGGTAGATTTGAAGCGGCGTGTCATGCAGCTTTTGGTTGACAATGGCATCTATTTCGAATTTGTGCCTTTCAACGAGGAGAACTTCGATGAAGACGGCACCATCGTCGAGCACCCAAAAACCTTGCTGCTCTCCGAAGTGAAAGAAGGGGTCGACTATGCCTTGCTGCTTTCCACTTGTGCTGGTACTTGGCGTTACCTTATTGGCGACACCATCAAATTCCTCAATACCAAGGATTGTGAAATCGTCATCACTGGGCGCACAAAGCAATTCTTGAGCATCACAGGCGAGCACCTGTCGCAGGACAACATGACCCGTGCCGTGGAGATAATGGCGGAGAAAATGGGCGTGCAGATTACTGAATTCACGGTGGCTGGTATCCGTCACGACACGATGTATGCCCACCATTGGTATCTCGGCTGCGATGAACCGCTCGACAAGGAAAAAGCCTTGCGTCTCATCGACGAAAACCTCTGCCAGTTGAACGACGACTATGCCGTGGAACGCACCCAGGCCATCAAAGAACTGTTTATCGACGTGCTGCCGACCAAGGTGTTCTATGAATTCATGGAACAGAAAATAGGCAAATGGGGCGGCGCCACCAAGTTCCCACGCGTGATGAAAGGCAAGCGCCTCGACATGTGGGAAGAATATGTGAAAGGTCTAAACGCATAAAACAAGTTTGACAATGGAAAACGCTCCCAATATTTTCGACAAGATGCCCGAATTCAGCCGCATTGGCTCGTTTAGTTTCTTGTTTTGGGCCATTCTGATAGGTTTGTTCCTATCGGTAGTCGTCAACATGGGGCCAGCCTTCATCACATTGGTACAAACCAGCCTCCACCGTGGCGCCAGATCGGCAGCTTGGTTTGCCATCGGCGTTATCCTCAACGACGCGATGATTGTCTCGCTGTGCATCCTCACCTCGGTACAGGTGGTCATGCATTCCCCTTTCGAGGCCGCCTTGGCCTGTATTGGCGCCGGCGTGATACTATTGTTGTTTGGCTTTTTCACCTATAGGCGAAAAGTCAAAGGGAGGGAGAAAATCATCGAGCAACGCACCCAAGAGATCATGAAAGAACGCAGCGACAAGCCCTCGTGGTTTGTGTTTCTGGGCAAGGGTTTTGTACTCAACATCCTGAACCCTTTCGTCTGGATTTTTTGGTTTTCGGCTGTTGCCATGGTGGCTGGCAACATGGGCGGCAACAAGTTGAGCACCCTCGTGTTTTTTGCCATCATTCTCGGCACCACACTTTTCGTCGAGCTGTTGAAGGCATGGGGAGCAGCCAAGCTAAAGCGCTTCCTCAACCCCGAACGCACCGAAATCATGAACAAGGTCGCCGGAGTGCTACTTATGCTCTGCGGTGCTTATTTCATTATTTTTAGGGGAATCTTAAATCTTATCTGATTGCCTCAAACGCCGTCCAAGGTGCCACCTCGGGCACTGGTGCCGTGATTTCGATCGACTCTTTTGTCACAGGATGCTCAAAGACAATACGCCAAGCATGCAGGCTGATGGAGGCATCTGGGTTGCTGCGCGGATAGCCATACTTCAAGTCACCACGGATAGGGCAACCCATATGCGCCAACTGGCAGCGGATTTGATGATGTCGCCCTGTGAACAGCTCCACCTCAAGCAGATAGAAAGTGTCCGACTTGCCAATAACACGATAGCTGAGCCGCGCCAACTTAGCTTCCTTTGTCCCCTCAGGCACAACGAACGATTTGTTCATCTTCTCGTTCTTGACAAGGTAATCCTGCAACTCATCTGACATCTTGGGCGGATGGTTCTTCACCAAAGCCAAATAGGTCTTGTGGAAATCGCGATCTTTGACCTTCACCGTCATGCGCGACAAAGCCTTGCTCGTCTTGGCAAACACCACAGCACCGCTCACGGGACGATCGATGCGATGGATGAGGCCAGCAAACACATTGCCAGGCTTATCGTATTTCACCTTGATGTATTCCTTCACATCATCAAGCAAGCACCTGTCACCCGTCTTGTCACCCTGCACAATCTCGGAGGGGAGCTTATTGACCACGATGAGATGGTTGTCTTCGTAGAGTATTCGGTCAGAGATACTATTCATAATACCATTAACTCTTAACTATTCACTCCTCACTCCTCATCCCTCACTCCTCACTTTCAACTATTACCCCACTACCTATGACATACGGCTCAGTCTCATGGTACACCACTCCAAACTGACCGGGTGCCACGCCCGAAATGGCTTCCTCCGACACGATGTCGGCACCACGCTCAGTGAGACGAATCGTACCATACGTAAACTCAGGCTGGTGCCTAATCTTAAATCGGACACGCTGTCCTTCCACGAATTGCAAGGCAGGATTCATTGGCTGCAAGTCACCCATAGGGACAATGTTGGTATATTGTGCAATGGGGTCGTAGCCTTGCGACACATAAACAATGTTGTTTGGGATGTCCTTCTTCACCACAAACCATGGTCCGCCGCTCAGGCCCAGGCCCTTGCGCTGACCGATGGTATGGAACCAGAAACCCTTATGGCGACCCAACTTTTTGCCCGTTTCCATCTCTACGATGTCGCCGGACATCTCACCGAGGTACTCACGGATGTAGTCGTTGTAGTTGATCTTGCCCAAGAAACAAATCCCTTGGCTGTCGTGGCGTTCGGCGCTCGGCAGCTTGTATTGGGCAGCCAGACGGCGTACCTCAGGCTTGGGAATGTCGCCAATGGGAAAGATGACCTTGCTCAGCTGTGCGTAGGTGATACGGCCCAAGAAATAAGTCTGGTCCTTGAAGGTATCGGCCGCCGTGCCAAGCCAGAAGATGCCGTTTTCGTCCTCCCACGAGCGGGCGTAATGCCCCGTAGCGATCTTGTCGAAGTTATGGCCTTCCTTCTCCTCGAAAGCACCGAGTTTGATCCAACGGTTGCACATCACATCGGGATTGGGCGTAAGACCTTTGCGCACCATTTCCATGGTGTATTTCCCAACAGTTTCGAAATATTCATGCTGCAAGTCTACGATATCGAATTTGCAGCCGTATTTCTTGGCGATATAAGTCGTGATCTCGATATCCTCTTCCGAAGGGCAACTTGAAAGGTCTTCCTTGCCTTCCATGCCGATTTTGATATAAAAGATATGAGGGTCATAACCCTGCTCTTTCAGCAGCGGCACTACCACGGAGCTGTCGACGCCCCCCGAAACCAATGCGGCAATATTCATGATTCAATACTTAACATGGTTACCTCATCTCCCTTCTTTATGCCGTTCTGATTTAAACAAGTACAAAATGATCAGAATCAAGAAGATGGAAACGGGGACGCTCAACAAAAAACGAAGCAACACCTGCCCAATCAAGCGGAAGCTGAACGACTCGAGGAGGAAAAGGAAGAAATGATGTACCGAAACCATGCACAAGGCATAACGGAAAAACCATGTGCCACCCAATTGGTTGAGGTTAGGTTCCTGTACGTTATCGAACTTCAAGTTTCCAGAAACCAAACGTATGATGGCTGGACGGCAGAAAGCCATCAACGTGGTGGCTCCTGCATGTAATCCAGGCGTACCCAGAAACAAGTCGATGCACAGTCCCGTTCCAAAACCAGCCAACAAAAGCTGCCAATTGGGAATATTGAAAGGCAGCAACATGATGAAAATCAAGTAGACATACGGATGAACATAACCGCCCAAACGGACATAGTTGATGACCAACACCTGCAGCAGTACGAGTACGACGAAACGGATAATCTGTATAACGGTTTTGTTCATGTCATTGGAATTTTGCTCTCAACGAATCAAGCTCGGGTTTATGCAAGTCTTTAATCACGTATACATGTCTCAACGTAGAAAAGTCTGTGGCGAAACGAATCTTGGCACGGTTCAATGCATCGACAGCGGTCGGATAGAATTCCTCGATGGTGCCCACCATCAAATCCTCAGGGAAGATGTAAGAATGAGAGCTGGTCAGGATGGTGTCGCCTGGATGCAAAACGATGTGCGTCGGGATGTCTTCAACCATACCATAACGGTAGTTGTTGGTCTCCCATTTCAAGCTAGCCAGTTCCTGGCTTTCCTTGATACGGACACCTACAACTGATTTGCTGTGTAGCAAACTCATGATAGAAGCATAGTGGCGGCTCACATCCATCACCACGCCGACAATGCCATTTGACGAGATGACGCTCATGTCGCGTTCAATGCCATCAACCTTACCCTTGTTGATGATGATATAGTTGTTGGCCTGATTGGTGCTGTTTTTCACCACCTTGGCAGGAATATACTCATAAATGGTATCCTTTCCGTCAATATCATACCAACTGACCGTTGTGTCGATGACCACCGACAGTTGTTTGCGAAGCAAGGCGTTCTCTTCGGCCAACTGCTCGTTGGTTTTGCCCAAACGAAAATAGTTGCCGACCTCGCTGCCCCATTCATACACCTTCCCTACCACATCGTTTGTGATGTTGACCATGCGGTTGCGATGGAAATTCTGACTGCGGGCAAGCAGCAAAATCGATATCACTTCGAGCAAGATAAACAAGATGACGAAGTGATGTTTGAGAATAAAACGCCTAAGATTATACATGCCTTATTTGATAAGGAATGTAAAGCGGTCGAAGTTCTTCAGAGCGATGCCTGTACCACGTGCGACAGCGCGCAAGGGGTCTTCGGCAACGTGGATAGGTAACTTGGTCTTGGAATTAAGACGCTTGTCGAGACCACGAAGCAGGGCGCCACCGCCAGTAAGGTAAATACCCGTGCGATAGATATCGGCAGAGAGTTCAGGCGGTGTCTGTTCAAGGGCGTTCAACACGGCCGTCTCGATCTTCATGATACTCTTGTCGAGGCAATGGGCGATCTCGGCATAATTCACACGTATTTCCTTCGGGATACCTGTCAGCATGTCGCGACCTTGCACAGCATAGTCCTCAGGCGGGTTGTCGAGCTGTGGTATGGCGGCACCGACTTCGATTTTAATGCGTTCGGCGGTACGCTCACCAACGATGATGTTGTGTTGCTTACGCATGTACTCTTCAATGTCGGCGGTGAAGTCGTCACCGGCAATACGGATGGACTTGTTGTTGACAATGCCACCCAAGGCGATAACGGCAATCTCTGAGGTACCACCACCGATGTCGATGATCATGTTGCCAGTGGGTTCAAGCACGTCGATGCCGATACCGATGGCGGCAGCCATGGGTTCATGGATCAAACGCACTTCCTTAGCGCCAGCTTGTTCGGCAGAATCCTTGACGGCACGCTCTTCAACTTCCGTGATACCCGAAGGGATGCAGATGACCATCTTCAGGCTAGGCGGAAACAAGGAGTTTTTGAAATTGATCATTTTGATCATCTCGCGCATCATGTATTCTGCCGCTTGGAAATCGGCAATAACACCATCACGCAAAGGACGAATGGTTTTAATGTTTTCATGCGTCTTGCCATGCATCATCATGGCGCGCTTGCCCACAGCGATAATCTTTTTGGTGTCACGCTGCAGTGCCACGATTGAAGGCTCGTCAACGACCACCTTGTCGTTGTATATGATAATCGTATTGGCCGTACCAAGGTCAATGGCTATCTCTTTGTTTAGGAATGAAAAAGCTCCCATAATCTACAGTTATTAGTTGTCAGTTGTTTAGTTATCAGTTGTTCAGTTAATGTCTAAAATGTCTAAATCCAGTAAATACCATGCTGATACCGTTCTCGTTACAGCAGTCGATGGATTCTTGGTCGCGCACTGAGCCGCCAGGCTGCACAATGGCAGTGATTCCAGCTTCATGTGCCAATTCAACGCAGTCCTTGAAGGGGAAGAAAGCATCGGAAGCCAACACGGCACCTTTAAGATCGAAATCGAAAGAGCGTGCTTTTTCGATGGCTTGTCTTAAAGCATCGACACGGGAGGTCTGCCCAATGCCGGAAGCATACAACTGCTTGCCTTTGGCCAACACAATGGCATTGGAACGGCTGTGTTTCACGATCTTATTGGCAAAGACCATGTCTTCCACTTCTGCCTCGTTAGGCGCCTTGGTGGTGATCACCTTAAAGTCGTCAGCCGTCTCCGTGTGAAGGTCACGGTCTTGCAGCAAGAAACCATTCAAAGCCGTTTTTACTGTCTTTTTACTAAAGATATCCTCTTTCAAACGCAGTACCACCCTGTTTTTCTTTGAGAAGAGGATGTCAAGTACTCCGTCTTCATAATGAGGAGCCACAATGACCTCGATAAAGAGTTTGTTAATTTCTTCAGCGGCTTCCTTGTCAATGGGACGGTTGCACACCAACACACCGCCAAAAGCCGAAACGGGATCACCGGCAAGGGCAGCCAAATAGGCTTCTTTGACGGTCGCACGGCAAGCCAAACCACAGGGGTTGTTGTGCTTAAGGATAGCGAAAGTAGGCGTGTCGAATTCACGAAGCAGGTTAAGTCCAGCATCCAGGTCAAGCAGGTTGTTGTACGACAACTCCTTGCCATGGAGTTTCTCAAACATCGCATCCAAGTCGCCATAAAAAGCGCCCTTTTGGTGCGGGTTCTCGCCATATCGTAACGCCGTAGCTTTTTCTTCACAAATCCTAAGCGGTTGCTCCTCCTGATCCTTGACAAACCAGTTGAGGATGGCGCTGTCGTAATGTGAGCTGACGGAGAAGGCATAGCTGGCAAAACGACGGCGGTCTTCAAGAGAGGTCTCACCATGCTGCTTCTCGAGGATTCCTATGAGTTCTCCATAATAATCCCTTGAAGGCACAATGACCACATCGTTGAAATTCTTCGCACCTGCCCTAATGAGCGAAATGCCGCCGATGTCGATTTTCTCGATGATCTTTCCCTCATCGTCGGTAGTGGCCACCGTTTCCTCAAAAGGATACAGATCGACAATGACCAAATCGAAGGCAGGAATTTCGTACTCTGCCATTTCTTTCTGATCGGAGGCCAAATGTGTACGTCCCAGGATACCACCAAACACCTTGGGATGTAAAGTCTTTACTCGTCCACCCAATATGGAAGGATAGCCCGTTAACGACTCCACCGTCTTCACGCTCGGGTCGAGGGCATGGATATAATCATAGGTACCTCCCGTGGAATAGATTTGAACATCATTTTGTTTCAACAATGCCACGATGGTATCAATACCTGTCTTATAAAATACTGATATTAAAGCTGTTTTGATTTTCTTCAAGAGACTAAATATTAAAAGGATTCAAATTGCAAGAATATTAAAAATATGACAACCCTGCAAGACGTGACAGCATTTTTTTTGAACAAAGATTTCAACAGGTTGAAGACCAAAAGAGCAAGAAGAACTATGTAGAATCTTTTCTTCAAAGAAAAAATAATGGCATGAAAATGAACGTAATAGAAAAAAAACGATTCTAAAATGCAATTTCTGTTTGGAGGAAACGATTTTCTTCTTATTTTTACAAGTTCAAAATTAGCCGATGGAAACAAAGTGGGTCTTAAATAAAGAAGCTGATTCTCAGCTTGTTGAAAAGATAAGCAAGGAGCTCAATATTGATGCCAACCTTGCCACTTTGCTTGTCCAACGCGGAATAACCACCTATGACGAAGCCAGGACTTTCTTCCGTCCATCCCTAAGCCAGCTTCACGATCCATTCCTGATGACGGACATGGACAAGGCTGTCGACAGGGTGTTGCGCGCTATCAACGAGGGAGAAAAACTGCTGGTTTACGGCGACTATGACGTGGATGGCACCACTGCCGTTGCTGTCGTATACACGTATTTGAAACCCTTCTTCAAGAAGAAGAAAATCGAGTTCTATATTCCCGACCGATATGAGGAGGGTTATGGCATTTCCCATAAAGGCATCGACTATGCTGCCGACAACGGCTTCAAGCTGGTCATCGCCCTCGACTGCGGCATCAAGGCCGTCGAACGTATTGATTATGCCAACGAGAGGGGAGTCGATTTCATCATCTGCGACCACCACCGCGCTGGCGACATCATCCCCAATGCCGTGGCAGTGCTCGATCCCAAACGCCCCGACTGCCACTATCCTTACAATGAACTTTCGGGTTGCGGCGTAGGCTTCAAACTCATCACTGCCTTGGCGAAAAAAGGATTGGGAAGCATGGAACAGGTTTACGACCTGCTTGACTTGCTCGCGGTGAGTATCGCTGCGGATATCGTGCCCATCACAGGCGAAAACCGTGTGTTGGCCTTCTTCGGTTTGAAACAGCTCAACAAGAAACCGCGTCCAGGCATCGAAGCCATCCTGCAACATGCCAACATCTACCGCCGCGATGAAGACCCCGAAAAAATTGACGATGGAGACAACGTGCTCACCCGTGAGCTGACCATCAGCGACTTGGTGTTCCTTATCGGGCCCCGCATCAACGCAGCTGGACGCATCGACAAAGCTTCCGACTCCGTGCGACTGCTCATTGCCGAAAAGAAGGAACATGCCGAAAAGCTGGCCGCTTCCATCAACGACCTCAACGACATGCGACGCGAGTTCGACAACCGCATCACAGAAGAAGCCCTCGGCATGATTGCCGACAACCCCAAACTGCACAACGCAAAAAGCACCGTCGTCTTCAACGAAAGCTGGCACAAAGGTGTCATTGGCATCGTGGCCTCACGCCTGACCGATTACTACTACCGTCCCACTATCGTGTTGACTCGCGCCAACGAACTCATCACCGGATCGGCCCGTTCCATCAAGAACTTCGACATCTACGACGCCATCGATAATTGTTCCGACCTGCTTGAACACTTCGGAGGACACAAATATGCCGCTGGTCTCTCTATGCGTCCAGAAAACCTCCCAGAATTCCAACGCCGTTTCGAAGAATATGTTAGCGAGCATCTTGTCGAAGAAGACTTCGTCCCTGAACTCGAAGTTGACCTGAAGATCAACTTCAGCGATATCACGCCCAAGTTCATGCGTATCCTCGACCAATTTGCTCCTTTTGGACCTGGCAACATGGCACCCGTGTTTTGGACCGACAACGTCGTCGATGCCGGTGGTTCTCGCCCCGTAGGGGGACACAAGCACCTCAAGCTAACCGTCATACAGAAATCCGAAAGCAACGTCCAACCTGCACCCTTCTCAGGCATTGCCTTCCAAAAAGGCGACCTGTTTGAGCCCATCCATAAAGGCAAGCCGTTCAGTATCTGCTATCATCTGGAATACAACACTTGGCAAGGGAAGACAACTCTTCAACTCAACGTCAAAGACATTAAGTTTGACAACGACAATGTCTAAAAAGCTTTACGGGAATACTCTAACGTCTCTCCAACAGATTCTCGATATTTATTGTGGGATACAATCGTTGTAGCTCCGACTTTTTCTTTTCCACCTGAGCTTCAAACTTCCTGTATCCTTCACTATCGGGAAACAAAGGCCTGTGATGCAGCATTTGTCGCAACTCACAAGCCATTTGCATAGCAGGTCTCTCTTTGCCGTCAATGGCAAAATCGGCAAAACGCTCCCAGATGTATTGTACCGCCTGCTCGGTGGGATGCACCATGTCTTCCTTGTAAAAACGATAACTGCGCAATTCGTCCAAAAGGATTTCGTAAGCGGGGAAATAATGCGCATTATCAAAAGCCTTGCAAACCGTATCCACAGCCAAAAGCAATGCCGATTTGCTCAACTGGTTTTCATGGAGGCCGTCTTTCAGGTGGCGCAGAGGCGAAATCGTAAAGATGAAATGCTTTTGAGGATGCAACTTGACTATTTCAGAAAGGCATTGGAAAGACTTTTCAACCGACAGGAAAACACGCTCAAAACGATTGGCAGGCAGTTTGTGGCAGTTGGAGACCGTACATCCACTTTCTTTATCTAGGAAAACCCATGAGGTGCCTAAACTCAAAACGATCCACTTGGACCTTGAAAAACGGTCATGGGCATCTGCAAGGTTCTGATTGACCTGCTCCAAAAGAGAGGAAATAGACTTGTTCCAAAAGGCTGTGTTGTGGCTGAAGGTGCAAAAGTACCCCTCTCCCACTTCTACAACATCTTCATGGGTAAATGGGGCACCACTATCCAAACGTTTCACAGACTGTGCGATACTGGAGGGATTGTAAAGCACACCAAAGGGGTTCACCAAGGCATCAAAGCCCACACCCCGGCAGAGATTCCCCACCTCGTCGGCGAAACAAGAACCCAAGAAGAGCAAACCATCGCCATAATGGATGGTCTGCTCCATGGGTTGGATTTTTATTTCGGTACGAAGAATCATTTGTTAGCCATCAAAAACCTTTCCACCTCGATGCCAGCCATGGCACCGGTACCAGCAGCAACAATGGCTTGACGGTAGATACGGTCTTGACAGTCACCACAGGCAAAAATGCCTTCCACATTGGTAGCCGTCGACTTCGGTTTGGTGATGATATAGCCTTCTTCGTCCATGTCAAGGATGCCTTTAAAGGGCTCGGTGTTAGGTGTATGGCCGATGGCTTCAAAGAATCCGTCCACATAAATAGTACGCTCTTCTTTAGTGTCACTATGATACAACACGGCGCCTTTCAGCTTCTTCATAAAGCCTTGCTGCTCGCCGAAAAGCTCCTTCGTTTGATGCTTCCATAACACCTCGATATTAGGCGTGTTGAGCACGCGATGTTGCATAGCCTTGGAAGCGCGCAGTACATCACGACGGACAATAAGATACACCTTATTGCAGAGTTTGGCCAAATAAGTGGCATCTTCGCAGGCAGTATCACCACCGCCAACCACAGCCACATCCTTGCCTTTGTAGAAGAAACCGTCACACGTAGCACAAGCTGAGACTCCGCCGCCTTTGAATTCTTCTTCGGAGGGCAGCCCCAAATAACGGGCAGCAGCACCCGTAGAAACGATGATGGAATCTGCCAGCAGCTCACCATCATATTCTGTCGTCACTTTGAAAGGACGTTGGCTGACATCAATGCTCGTAACCTCGCCTTCGCGTATTTCAGCACCAAAGCGCAAGGCCTGCTGGCGTATGTCTTCCATCATATCAGGACCATTGACACCCTTTGGATAACCAGGAAAATTCTCGATTTCTGTAGTTTGAGTTAGCTGACCTCCGGGTTGCATGCCTTCATAAACGACCGTCTTCACATCGGCACGACAAGTGTAAATGGCAGCGGTGTATCCGGCAGGACCTGAACCAATAATCAGACATTCAACATGTTCCATTTTCTAAAGTTTAAAGTTAGGAGTTTATAAATTAGAGTTATTTTATGCAAAGGTAACTTTTTTTTCGTAAAGTGGACCATCGTATGAAAAACATTCGTATCTTTGCAGCCGCAAAAGCATCGGGGTGTGGTGCAGTTGGCTAGCATTCTTGCATGGGGTGCAAGCGGTCGCCCGTTCGAGTCGGGCCACTCCGACAAAAGAGCAGCAGAATTTCTGCTGCTTTTTTTGTGCCGTCATGCGAAGCGACAATAAAAAAAGGACGCCAACGGCGTCCTTTTTCATTGTCATTAGCAAACCATCAATATTCCCAGAGGCTTTGCTCGAAGTCGAACATTTCGTTCTTGATGCGCTCAGATTCATAAAGGGCATCAATATTGAATGCGTAGGAGTTGATGTATCTGTCATAGTTGTTCTCTTCCTTGACAATGTAACTGTCGAAGATGCGCTTCTGCAGGATCTCGTCATAGGTGCGACGTTGCGCTGCATTGTTACGGTTGAAAGCGAAGGCGCGGGCCAATACTTCTCTGGAATCTTCGTATGGAATCCAGCACACCTGTGAGAGGCCACCGTCCTCGTCGACAACGATGGGACCCAAGGCGATGATGCGAACCAGGAATTGCGATAATTTCTTGTCGAAATACCAGTCTTCCTTGATTCTCAGACGGGTCACATTAAGCATACGGTCTCTGAAAGGAATTTCGTTAGGAACCTCCTCACCATCTTTCCAGATGACAGGCGGGTCACCGATCTTCGTGTTTTCCTTTTCAAAGTCAGCCAAAGTCAAGGGGGTCACCATATCATCGATATTGTTCTCGACACGATAAGGCGTGATATCGCCGCTTTGGATGCCATCATAAATCACCGTGATGAAGTTTCTCCAGTCTTCAGTAGGATTGATAGGATAGTAGAACACTTGGTTGATCTTCTGACGGAAATCCACCTCTCTGATGATGGTCTTCTTCCACATAATGTTGGATTCATCGATCTCAGGTAGCGGAGAAGGTTTCTTTTCAAGCATGATTTGTTGTTGTCCCGACAAGATGCTGTTCTTCGGAGGACGAATATCCGTCGTCTGAGCCTTAAGGCAGATGCATCCGCTCAGCATCGCAAGGGTCAACATGAAAACAAGTGTCTTTTTCATCTTATATGGGTTTTATTAACATTCATTATTTGATTTCAACACCGATAGGCGTCTCAAGGGTCTTGGTCTTGCCGTCGTTACCACGCACCTGGATGGCAGTGAACACAAACATGTCGCCCACATTTGCTTGGCTGATGGCATTTCTGATCTCATCGGTAAAGCTGCCGCTGTTAGCCTTAGCTTCCTTGGTAGTACCGCTCTTGGTCTTATAACGGAAGGTGTAGCCCACCACGTCGTACTTAACGCCATCGAAGTCGAAGTCCTTCATTTCAGCTTCAACACGACCGGCGGCCTGCAAAGCACTCTTCGACACCACGCCGTTCACCACGTTACGGATGATAGCTACAGGCTTGGGCAGGTCTTTCACGCGGAACTTCATGCTACCGAGGCTGGAGCCACCAGAAGTGACACTGATGGTCACCTCGTTGGCCTCGCCAGGACGCAGGTTATAAGTACCGTTACCCGTTCTGCTCAACGAACCGCTGCTAGCCGAGGCATTAATCTCACCACCGACACCGCCACCGACGGCAATCGGGTTGTCGATACCACGATACACAACGTTCATCTTAGTAGCAGACACACTCACCGCGGGGGGAGCTACCACAAAGGAGTTCTCGAAGGTATAATCCTTCATCTCGCCCGTTTTGGGATCCAACATTTGAATAACGCCATTATATCTATGGCTACCCACGCCGCAGTTGAATTCGAGGTTAATCAAACCTTGACCATCGCTGGTGTATTCCTTCATCGGGCCACCATCAAGGCTAACCGAGGCGGTCGTCTTGGCATTCTGCCAAGCAGTGACCATGGCTTGGGCCTTATAGGTCTGGCCAGAGAGGAGGTATCCGCTTTCGGCAAACACCTTGGCACCGATTTCATCGAAGGTAAAGTCGGAAGCGTGGATGTTAGTCATCAGTTGGGTGACGGCATTCAGCTCAGCGGTCTGGGCCTCGGAGATAATCTTGTTCAGCAAGGTGACGTCAGCCACAAGGACGGTGTGATGGAAGTTGTTGTACTCCCAGCTGTTTTGCACAGGATCGGCAGAATTCTCGTCGTAATTGTACTTGGCGCCATAGACTTCACCTTCCAAGGGGAGTCTCTTCAGCTTGTCTTCCGACACCTTGGCCTGCTCCATGACATATTCCTTTGTTCCATAAATACTATCGGTAATCATACCGATTTCATGGATGTGGGCGGGACCCATGGCTTTCACCACCTCGCCACGGAAGCGACGAATCTTTTCGGAAAGCTCATAAGCTTTACCACCATTGCCCGGTCCTTCAGGGTTACCCATCATATAGGCTGTGGGGTGGTTGTAGTTGTCTCTCGATTTCACCTTGGAAGTGTTGATGTCATACATCTTACGGCCGTTCCTCAAGGTGTCGGCATTCCTCAAAAGACCAGTTTCAAGAGCCATTTGTGCAGCTTCGGTAGGGGTTTCGGCCTTGCTGCATTCGACCTTCTTCACGAGATCCCATTTCAGGGCTTCCACGTAGTCGATCAGGTCATTGGCTTCCTCGCGAAGGGCTTGGGCCTGTTCCCAGAACGGACCAGCTTTCTCGGGTTCTTTCGAGTATTGCTCCTCAAAAGCGGCGTATTTCTGGTCGATCTGATTTGCAAGTGTAATATTCGTAGTTTGAACACCGTTGTTGACGGTGTCGAAGGCATCCAAGATGTCTTTCGATACGTTCATTGCTAACAAGGCAGTGTAGACCAGGTACATCATACCGATCATCTTCTGTCTTGGGGTTTCTTTTGCGCCTGACATAATCTTACTCCTATTTTATATTAAACAATCAGGTTTGAGTAGAATTATGCCTTGATATTCATTGCTGACAACATTCCACCGTAGACGTTGTTGAGGGCGGTCAAGCGGGCTGACAGTTGCGTCAGTTGGTCGTTGAGTTGGCCTGCATTCTTCGATGAAGCGTTGAGGTTATCCATATACTTGTTCATTGTCTCTGTCAAGGCCTTGCTGGCAGCCGAAGTCTGTTCGGCACCCTGCAGTTGCAGTTCGTAAATGGAGTTAAGAGACTGCATGCTGCTGGCCACTTTCTTAATGGTGTTGGCATCGAGAGCACTGAAGTCGAGCTTACCCAGGGAATCAGAGAGCTTTTGGTTGGTTTGGACGTAAGCGTTCGAGAAGTCGGAGATGGACTTCGTGGCGCGGTCCATAGCGTTAGCGTAGTTGGTGGTGGCAGCCATGGCATTCGAAATGTCGGCCATTTGACCGGCGTTTTCAGCCAGTTTGTCAAGACCCTTACCGATTCTCTTGAAGGTTTCTTCGCTGACGTTCATCTTTTCGAACATCTTGCTGAGCATGGCTTCTTCCACATCAGTGGTGGCAGCAGCGGGGCGACCGGCACCTGAAGTGGCAAACTGGGTCTTCTGAACACCGTCCCAGTCCTCGTCCAATTCAACAAACACATTATCCCAAGCATAATCAAGGTGTTGAGGTTCGAAAGCAGACAAGAAGAAAATCAAAGCTTCGACACCCAGACCGAGAGCCAGCATCAAGTCAGCACCTTGGATGTGGGTCAACTTAAAGTAAGCACCAACCATAACGATAGCGGCACCAATGCCATAAACGGCACCCATGAATGTTTTATACTTTTTCGACTGGGTAAAAGCTTGGAATTTTTTGAATCCTGTAAGGTTTTCTTGTTTCTTAGACATAGCTAAATTGTGATTAATTGTTATACTTTATAATAATTTTGTTCTATTTGTTCCATTCTTATCTATAAACCCTTGACATTCTCGGATTGTCACCCTTGTTACGACCCAGATAAGGCTGGATGCAGCGGAAACCAGTGTAGCAATTGGCAGAATCCTGATATTGATAGTCGCGGGTGGTCACTTGCAGGTAATAGGAAATGTCTTTCCATGAGCCTCCGCGGATGACCTTACGCTTCATGACAGCCGGGTCATCGGCCTTGGCGTTATAGGTATAGTTGGGGTTCATGTCCCAAGTGAAGTCGTAGGAATTCGGGTCATAGGCACTGTTGGTCCATTCCGAGACGTTGCCTGCCATGTCATAAAGGCCCCAACCATTAGGCGGATAGCAAGCCACTACGAGCGTACGCAAACCACCATCGGCGAGATAGTTACCTCTTCTCGGCTTGAAGTTGGCAAGGAAGCAACCTTTGGCGTTGCTGGCGTTAGGACCGCCCCAAGGATAAGGATTCAACATGTTGCCACCACGGGCAGCCCATTCCCATTCTGTCTCGGTAGGCAGTCTGAACTCCGACAAGTCGAAGTCCTTTCTGGAGTGGAGGTAGTTGTTCAGCAATTCAGTGCGCCACACACAGAAAGCCCTGGCTTGTTGCCATGTCACACCTACAACCGGATAGTTATCGTATGCAGGATGCCAGAAGTACTTCTCTGTCATAGGATCGTTGAACGAATAAGCATAGTCGTGAATCCAGCAGAGTGTATCGGGGTACACGTTGATGACCTCGGCACGGGCATAAACCGAACGGTCGCTATAGCCTTGCTTACGGTTCGACCAAGCACCTTTTCTATCGACATTAATGCCAGCATCGGCTTCGCCCAAAGAGTAGTCGTTTTCGACGAGTTTCTCGTTGGCGAACTCTTTCTTGGCAGCAGCGACCATGTCAAACCAGAAATAAGAATAATACAACTTTCTCGTGTCGATTTCTTTCTTTCTGAAATATCTTTCATGTTCAGGAAGATACATAGGCTCGAGGGCCTCTCTGACATCCTGATCCTTGCTGTTCCACTCGATTTTCTCTTTCCAGTTCAGCCTTGGTGGATCGTAGACCTCGCCCGTTTTGCTTTCCGTGATAGCGTATCTGTCGGGGAAATTATCGGCAAGGATTCTTCTTGCGATGGAGTCTCTCACCCAATAAACAAACTGACGATACTCATTGTTGGTGATTTCGGTCTCATCCATGAAAAATGCCGAAACGGAAACCGTCTTCGGCTCATTAAGGTAGGAGTTGGTGATGTCTTCACCGCCCACGCCCATGGTATAGCTTCCTTGGGGGACAAACACCATGCCGTAAGGGTCAGGCTGGTTGAATGTCTTGTTGGTTTTTCTCACACCAACCAATTCTCCTTGATTAGAATTGCCGCATGCCGTTAACAACAACACAACGGAAAATAAGAACAGTAGTCTCTTCATCTTCTTGACAATGATATAATTACTATTTATTTTTTTCTTCAATACTTATAAGGCTTTCAACACTACATTTCTACTAAAAACCGCCAAAATTAGAAAATATTATAATTTGAATCGATTTTTTTCACATTTTTCAATCAAACTTACAGATAACGAACACTTCTATAGTCCCTTGGCGTCTTGTCAAGATCCAATTTGAAGCAGTAGCTCAATGCGATTTCATGCGAGCCAGGAACATCTAAACCCAAGGTATTAATGTCATAAGAATAACCGATGGTGATATCTTTGATAACCAAGCCCACCATCAATCCTACGGACTCTTGGTAACGATAGTTGACACCCAACGAGAAAATGTCGCGGAACAACACCTTTGCACTTGCATTGACTTGGGTAGAAGCGAGGTTGCTCATCACACCCACTGAAGGGATAAAAGTGAACATGGGCAAGTCTTCGAGTTGGAAAGGATAACCCACTAAGGCATAGAAAGTTCTGTCGGTAACAAAACTTGCACTACTTTCGGCGTTTTCACCAAGTGCTTTGCCCATACTCTCCAACACATTGGTGGCAGAGAGACCAATATAGAAGGATTCTGGTATCTGCCAAAACAAACCAACGTTGAAATCAAACAACATGTCGCTTTCCTTGCCAAGGCCCTGCAAAATGGGATCGCCAGGATTGTTGGGATCCAACTGCGAGAAATCAACCGTACGGTTCAAAAGCGTACCTGCCACACCTATACCCAACGTAGACCCACCCAAGTCAAGGTGAAACGAGTAACCCAAACCCACGTTGATGTCGTCCTCAAAGCCAATGTGATCCTTCATGACCGAAAGGCCTAAACCTCCATGCAAAGCCCTGAAAGGCATATCACCTGTCAGCAAAAAGGTTGTAGGGGCTATCTCATTACCGTCGTTATCCTTAAAACCAGCCCACTGTTGGCGATATAATCCCAAAACATTAACCCCTTCGCTTAAACCAGCATAACCTGCATTTACGAAAGAATAGGAATTGGAATAGTTGGTGAAAATAGGCGCTTGCTGTGCTTTCAAACCAGTCGTCGCAATTGCAACCAGTATGAAAAGGAGGGCAATATGTGTTGTTTTTGTCTTCAAAATCAGCATAATTGGTATGATTGAAACTGCTAAAATACAAAAATAGTATTTACACCGATAATTAATTTTTTACTCGTCGCTATTATATATCTGATTACCAATCATTTAATTTTTACCGAAAAAGTCGTATGATATCATTGCCATTTGCCAAAATAACCAATCCCAACACTATAATCAGGCCAATTGTCTCAGCGATTTCCATTAACTTGTCGCTAGGCTTGCGACGAGTGATGATTTCGAAGAGCAAGAAAAGGATATGACCACCATCCAAAGCGGGAATAGGCAAGATGTTCATAACAGCTAAGGCGATGGAAAGGAAAGCGGTAAGACGCCAGAACATGCTCCAATTCCAAGTGTCAGGGAAGATCTTGCCGATGGAGATAAAACCGCCTACACTTTCGTAAGCTTTGGTTTTGGGACTGAAGATAAGCTTGACTTGTTTCCAGTAATCCCGAAGCTCTTCGTAGGTTTGATGGAAACCGGCTGGTATGGCTTGCCAGAAATTGTAGTCTACGGTTTCCAGCTCATAATAGTCGCCAAGAGCCACGTTGCAATAAGCACCGATAACGGCTTCGTCGGTAAGGTGAACCTCCAAGGGCACAGTGTCGCCATCACGCAGTACAACAACCTCTACATCTTGATTCTTGAATTGTTTGATATTCTTTACAAAATCCTGGTAATACAATGTTGGGATATCATTGATACCAATGATGACATCTCCTGCTGTGAGTCCAGCCTCAGCGCCCGGAGAGCCACCAACCACCTGGGCAACGACGAATGGGATGCGGTAGGTGATGAATCGTGCGTCCTGTGAGCTAAGCAGCTTGGTGACAGCATCAGACGGCAAATGTATGAGGGTGTCCTTACCACCACGTTCCACCTCGATGGTCTGGGCCTTGTCGAGGATAATTTGCATGGCGATGTCGTTGAAGTCTTCGATACTTTGTCCGTCGACGGCAAGGATCTTGTCACCATCGCGCAAGCCAAGTTCATATCCGAGGCTGTCGACAGAAATCCCGTATTTGTTGACTTGTTCAGTAGGCAAATAACTCTTGCCTTCTTTGGCAAGAAGGCCTATATAGATGATGAAAGCCAGCAGCACATTCATAAACACACCGGCCACCATGATGATAAAACGCTGCCATGCAGGTTTGGATCGAAACTCCCAAGATTGTGGTGGCTGTTGCATCTGTGACTTGTCCATCGACTCGTCAATCATACCAGCAATCTTATTGTAGCCGCCCAGCGGGAACCATCCTATGCCATATTCTGTCTCGTCGCTACGACGCCAGTCGTCCTCAGGCAAAGTGTTGAGGTCGATGAGGTCGTAGCTTTTTTGTTTCTTTCCAGCTGCATCTTTGTATTCGTTGACAGTATATTTCTCAGGGACATTTTTCGAAAAGAACTTGAAGCGCCATTTTCCGTTCACTTTCTTGCAGCGGAAGAGCGAAAAACCCCAATCGAAGAAGAGGTAGAATTTTTCAACGCGGGTTTTGAAAGCCTTTGCGGCAAGGAAATGGCCCAGCTCATGGACAAAAATCAAAATGGAAAGTGCTAGAATAAACTGCAAAACCTTGATAAGGACGACCATAAATCTCTAATATTTCTGAATTGTTGAAAAAAACGTGCAAAGATAGTGTTTTTTAGTTTTTAGTGGCATTATTATCCATCATCATGTAATCAGTAGGATTGATGGCGATGCCATTGCGCCATAATTCAAAATGAAGATGCTCCTGAGCCTGTTTTTCACCAGAGCCGCCTAAAATCGCAATTGCCTCGCCTGCTTTCACATAATCGCCTTCCTTTTTCAGCAAAGTGGCGTTGTGTCCATAGGTGGAAAAATATCCATTTTCATGTTGAATGCCAATATAATAACCTTTGTTTAGGCTCCATGTGGCGAAAACAACCGTCCCATCGAGTGTGGCTTTGATCACCTGTTCGCCGTTGGAGACGATGTCGACGCCCAAATGTGATTCATTAGGTGCAAACGGTTTTATGATCACGCCATCAAGGGGAACGAAAAAGTTTTTTACTTCCATGCCTGTTTTTGACATGCCTCCAGGGAGTGCTCCAAAGATATTATACTGGCTTTCAGCTTCAAATTCGGCTCTTAAAAGGCTGTCTTGCGACGATTTCTTTAAGACGATATTCTCTGTTACCGAACTGGGCAAGGGCTCGTAGATATTGATTTCCTCATGACAACTGTCAGCAGCAAAATCGTAACCCAAAATGACTTTCTGAAGGTTCTCGAAATAGATGTCTTTCTTATGCAATTCGTTGGCCAAAGAATCGGCCCTCAAATTGAGCTGATATACTTTTCGGTTGAGACTAGTATCCGTGTAGCCAGGTATGTATTCTCTCAACGGAGTAAAAGCTATGATAAAGATCGTGATGATAATGAGCAGCAAAGCAATGCCGATGATGACAAGAATCAGATTCAACAGGTTCAACTTGAAACCCAGTATCTCTTTTTTGGAATCGTCATGCCTCATCATAAAGTCATATTTCCGGTTCAGCTTCTTTAAAGAAACATTACGAAGACCGATTTTTCTAGGCTTTTTATCTTGGGTTTCTTCTGCCATTTCTAATAGAATAGGATTATTATAACCTGCAAAAATAGTAAAAATTTGCGACATACACGCAAAAAGGCCGACCGCTTTCGCAGTCAGCCTTTTGCTCGTTTCCATTAAGGATGGATTACATCATGCCGTCCATTCCGCCGCCCATGGGCATAGGAGGTGTGGGAGGCGTAGGCTCCTTGTGGTTGCTGATGACGCACTCGGTGGTCAGCAGCATGCCAGCGATGGAAGCTGCGTTCTCCAAGGCGACTCTCGACACCTTCACGGGGTCGATGACACCCGTCTGCAGGAGGTTCTCATACACCTCGGTGCGGGCGTTGAAGCCGAAGTCGTTCTTGCCTTCCTTCACCTTGTTGACGACGACCGAGCCTTCGAGGCCGGCGTTTTCAACGATCTGGCGCAGCGGCTCTTCCAAGGCGCGCTTGATGATGGCGATACCCGTGGTCTCGTCTTCGTTGTCGCCCTTCATCTTCTCGATGGCCTTAATGGCACGGATGAAACCGACACCACCGCCAGGGATGATACCCTCTTCGATGGCAGCGCGTGTGGCGTTCAGAGCGTCCTCAACGCGATCTTTCTTTTCCTTCATCTCGACCTCAGAGGCGGCTCCTACATAGATGACTGCCACGCCACCGGCCAACTTGGCCAGACGTTCTTGCAGTTTTTCACGGTCATAGTCGCTCGTGGTGGTCTTGATTTGAGCCTTGATCTGGGCGGTGCGGGCCTCGATGTCCTTCTTGGCGCCGTGGCCGTTCACGATGGTGGTGTTATCCTTGTTGATGCTGACCTTGTCGGCCTGACCCAGCATTTGCAGGGTGGCATCCTCAAGCTTGTAGCCCTTCTCTTCGCTGATGACAGTGCCACCCGTCAGGATGGCGATGTCTTCCAACATTTCCTTACGGCGGTCACCGAAGCCAGGAGCCTTGACGGCAGCGACTTTCAGCGAGCCACGCAGACGGTTGACCACCAAAGTAGCCAAAGCTTCGCCGTCGATGTCCTCAGCGATAATGATGAGGGCGCGACCGGTTTGTAAGGTCTTTTCGAGCACGGGCAGCAGATCCTTCATCACGGAGATCTTCTTGTCGTAGATCAGGATGTAAGGATTCTCATACACGGCTTCCATCTTCTCTGTGTTGGTGACGAAGTAAGGCGAAATGTAGCCACGGTCGAACTGCATACCTTCGACGACGTCGACGTAGGTGTTGATGCCCTTGGCATCTTCAACGGTGATGACACCTTCTTGTTTCACCTTGCTCATAGCCTCGGCGATGAGGCCACCGATTTCGCCGTCGTTGTTGGCGGAGATGGTAGCCACTTGTTTGATCTTCTCGTTGTCGCCGTCGACCTTCACCGACATCTTCTTCAGCGAAGCGACCACAGCGGCAACAGCCTTGTCGATACCACGCTTCAGGTCGAGCGGGTTGGCACCGGCGGTGACGTTCTTCAGACCCGTGGCCACGATGGCTTGGGCCAGCACGGTGGCGGTGGTGGTACCATCACCAGCGAGGTCGTTGGTCTTGGAAGCGACTTCCTTCACCAACTGGGCACCCATGTTCTCAACGGGGTCGATGAGTTCGATTTCCTTGGCAACCGTCACACCGTCCTTGGTGATTTGGGGAGCGCCATACGACTTTTCGATGACCACATTACGACCTTTTGGGCCGAGGGTCACCTTCACTGCGTTTGACAATGCGTCGACGCCTTTCTTCAGGCCGTCACGTGATTCGATATTGAAAAGAATGTCTTTTGCCATGATATTTATTGTTTATTTGTTCGTTATTAGATAATTGCGATCACATCAGATTCACGCATGATCATGTAATCCTTGCCGTCGAGATGGAACTCGGTGCCAGCGTATTTGCCATAGATGACATTATCGCCGACCTTCAGGGTCATGGCGTTGTCCTTGGTGCCGGGACCAACGGCGACTACTTTACCTTGTTGGGGTTTCTCTTTGGCGGTGTCGGGGATGATGATACCGCTAGCGGTTTTCTGTTCGGCGGCGGCGGGCTCGATGACCACGCGGTCGGCCAGAGGTTTGATTGCTAATTTTGCCATAATTATTCTGATTTAAATTTTAATGATTCAAAATTGACTTCGTCGAATGCTTTGCATTTCAAAGATTGAACGGCGGGCATTAGTCACATTTCGTGCCAAAGTGGAAAATGGCAGGGTTTTGTCAGTCGGGGTGACAAAGTGACACAAAAAGGGCTTATCTTTGCGCTCGAATTCGATCATTATGTCCAACATCAACGACGAGCGGAAGATCAACGAGCGGTATAAGATGATGACGGAGCAGCCCGTCAGGCGGCTGATCCTTAGAATGGCCGTGCCTACCATCATCAGCATGCTTGTGACCACCATTTACAACATGGTAGACTCGTTTTATGTGGGACATTTGAGCACCGAGGCCGTGGCAGGCGTGGGCGTCTCCTTTGCCTATATGGCCTTCATCAACGCCTGCGGGTTCTTCTTCGGGCATGGCTCGGGCAACTACATCTCACGAGCCTTGGGTGCAAAACAGGGACAGAACGCGGGGCGTATGGCAGCCACGGGGTTCTTCTCCCCTTTGATTCTAGGCGCTATTGCAGGCCTCATCTGCATGATCTTCATCTCGCCCTTGTCGCGGGCCATGGGCGCCACCGAGAGCATCCTCCCCTATGCCAATGACTACCTGCGTTTCATCCTGCTTGCCACGCCTTTCATGATGTCGTCGCTGACGCTCAACAACCAGCTGCGATTGCAGGGCAACGCCCGCTTTGGCATGATCGGCATCGCTTCGGGTGCCATACTCAATATCATCCTTGACCCCATCTTCATCTTTGTGCTTGACATGGGGGTCAGTGGCGCCTCGTTGGCGACGGCGGTAAGCCAATGCTTCGGCTGGAGCATTTTGCTTTGGGGCACTGCGCGACCTGGCAATGTGCACATCAAACCGAAGAGCTTCTCTCCTACCTTATACTATTACAAGGAAATCACACGAGGCGGATTGCCTTCGCTGGCGCGACAGGCCTTGTCGGTGGTGGCCACCATCAGCCTCAACCGTATGGCGGTGCATTATGCTTTACCCGGCAACGAAGCCTCCACGGTGGCGGCTTTTACCATCGTGTCGCGCATCACCTTGTTCTGCTTCGCCATCGTCATCGGGTTCGGACAAGGCTTCCAGCCCGTATGCGGCTACAACTACGGAGCCAAACTCTATGCGCGTGTCAAGGAGAGCTATATGTTTTGCATTACAATCACCACGGCTTTTTTGATTGTCCTAGGAACCGTCGTCTATATCTTCGCGCCCGACATCATCTCTTGGTTCCGTGGCGAGGACCCCGAACTCATCCGTGTGGGCAGTCAGGCCTTGCGTTGGCAGTGCATAGCCTTCCCTTTGATGGGCATGTGCACTGCGACCAACATGTTGTTCCAAAACATCGGCTACACCTGGCAGGCCACCTTGCTCTCGATGTGCCGTCAAGGCTTGTATTTCCTGCCGGCGGTCTTTATCATGTCATGGCTTTGGGGCATCACAGGTCTCGAAGCCGCGCAAGCCGTCGCCGACGTTTGCACCTTCTTGACTTCGTTGCCGTTTGCTATTTGGATCTATAGATTGCTTACCGCAATGTCACAGCGGAATGCGTGACCTTGCCGTTTTTCCACGTGCATTCCACTACTTTATTGCCTCGAGCACAAAAGCCTTTGAAATGGCCGTCCTTCCACACTGATGGCAGGGCTGGAAGCAATTCGATCTCTCCGTCATGGCTTTGCAGCAGCATCTCGGCGATGCCAGCCGTGCCGCCGAAGTTGCCGTCGATCTGGAAAGGCGGATGGGCGCAGAAAAGGTTGGGATAGGTGCCTGCTGAATGGCTTCCGTCAAGATGGAGTGCTGGTTCGAGTAGGTTTCTCAATAGATGATAGGCATGGTCACCGTCATGAAGGCGTGCCCAGAAACAGATTTTCCATGCTCTTGACCAGCCCGTGCCTTCGTCGCCACGTCGACGCAGGGTCTCGCGGCAAGCATCCATCAGTTCGGGTGTCTTGGATTGAGTCAGCATTGTGCCAGGATACAAGCCAAAGAGGTGCGGCACATGACGGTGTTGCGGCTCCACTTCCTTATAGTCTTTCAGCCATTCCTGCAAATAGCCTTGCTCGCCGACCTGCATAGGCGGAAAATGGGATTTGGCTTTGCGAAGGCTGTCGGAAAAAGCCTCATCGACACCCAAAATGTCTGCCGACTGACACACCGCATCGTACAGCTCACTGACAATCTGCACATCCATGGTGCTACCCATGCACACACTGACCGCGGTGCTATCGTTGAGCCAGAAAGCGTTTTCGGGTGATGTAGTCGGGGCGGTGACAAGCCAGCCGTGCTCGGGCTCCACTATCATTGCATCAAGGAAAAACTGCGCTGCCTCTTTCATTAAGGGATAGGCTTCTTTCAGGAAACCAGTGTCTTGTGTAAATTCAAAATGCTGCCAGGCATGGAGGGCTAGCCAAGCCCCGCCTGTATTGGTCGCGCCCCACGAGGGATGCTCGCCAGGTGCAGTGAAGCCCCAAAGGTTGCAGACCACATGGGCGGTCCAGCCTCGGGCACCGTAGAAATCGCGGGCCGTCTTACTTCCTGAAGACATTAATCCCTCAGCAAAGTGAATTAATGGCAGGTGCAACTCCGAGAGGTTGCAGACCTCACAGGGCCAATGGTTCATCTCCACATTGATATTCAGGTGGTAGTCGCCGTTCCATGGGGTTTGGATGGTGTTGGCCCACAGTCCTTGCAGGTTGGGTGGCAGCAGATCCTCGCGGGTGGAACTGATGAGCAGATAACGCCCGTAGTGGAAATAACAGGTCGGCAGCCATGGGTCGTCATTGACAAGGAAGTCTTTCCAATGGTCTTCCAAGGTCAGGTCTTGTTTCTCTTTAGGGTCGCCAATCACCAACTCTACGCGGTCGAACAGCTCATGATGGGCTTTTAGGTGGTCATTCTTCATCGCTTCAAAGCCTTTTGCCATGGCATTTTGCAGGTGTTCGTTGACGTATGCCTTGGGGTCATCGCATAGGAAATCGGTGGCGGCGCAGAAGTAGATAACCGTTTCGTTGTCTTTGGTGACCGTTTGTGCTTTTGCATAGTATTGCATCCCTTCCACACCATCTACGTTGCTGTCCAGTTGACCGAACATCACTACGCCGTCAGCATCATTGATGACATCAGCTTTTTCGGGACGAGAGAGATTAACTATTAGGGTCGGCCCTTCAACGGACTCAGGGACCTTAACTCTTATTACCGCCACATCATCGATTCTGGAGACGAAAGCTTCGCGTTCGTAGTGAAGGCTGCCTCTCTCAAAAGAGACCGTATGGGTGGCATCGTTGAGGCAAAGCGTTCGCCTATAATTGGTTATAGAATTGGTATTGGGATAATGATAATCTATTATCATTTTGCCCAAGGTCTGGTAGCAGCCGAAAGGCACTTTAGCGCCTTGTCCGTGGCCAGAGCCTTGTCCTCCGCAGACGAAGGTCTCGTACATCAGGTTCTGGGCTTCGTCGTTCTTGCCTTCTTTCAACAGTCTTTTGATCTCTGGCAGGGATTGCAAGGCCAGGGGGTTGCTGTCGTCGCTCGACGCCCCAGACCACAGGGTGATGTCGTTCAGCACGATGGTCTCCTCCTCCACCCCGCCGTCGGGCATCATGCCGAGGTGGCCGTTGCCCAGGGGGAAGCACTCCTCCCAGATTTGGGCGGGAGCAGTGTGGGTGAGGTTCCACTG
>CACZER010000017.1:0-40089 GCA_902780195.1 uncultured Bacteroidia bacterium | reverse complement strand
CCGCCGCGCTGGTCTTGTGCTGGCCTCAGACTTTCAAAGATCTTCCGCAAAAGCGCCAACCGCTCCTTCCTTCCCTGTTTTGCGGGCTGCAAAGATACAGCTTTTATAATTACCAGCAACAAAAAAAATAATAATTTTTTTAAACTATCATATATAATTGATTCTCAAATTTATAAGTAGTATAAATCTATGAATAATGGATGGGACTCAGATGCTTTCTGCTATTTTATTGAGACGGAAAACAGTGTTTTGGTTGGTTTGTAAGAGTTCAATGGTGCCAACAATGATAAAATCTGCGAGAATGGCTTCGGCTTTTCTTTTGCTGATATGCGCCAATTCTTGGAACTCCAGTAGCGAGATCTCATCGTGATTGGCAAGATAATGAAGAAGCTTCATTTCAGTTTGTGTAAAAGCGATTTTCGCTGGTTTAGAAAACTTGTCAGATTTCCACACCTTTATTAATACGTTGTCCGCAATGAGGTTTTCGTCTCTCACACGGACAAATATCTTGAATTGGCCATGATTGTCGGGTGCTTTGTGTTTGTCGTGCTTGTCTTTAGGTATGATGACTTCCAACACGGTTTTACCGTTGATTTCCCATTCTTTGGTCGTGTATTGCACTGGAGGGATGCAATACATTTCAGCAGCGGCTTGGATCATGTGGATTTCCTCGTCGCTACGAACCCCGGCAATGGCACCATTGTCTTTGACTCCCACAAGAAGCCGACCGCCATCTGTGTTGGCGAAGGCGGCAAGTGAACGGGCAATGCGTTTGCTGTCCGAAATCTCGAACTTGAAATCAAGCATCTGGTGTTCGCCTTCTGCAATCAAATTCTGTATGTGATGGTCAGGGCGCTTCATACTTGTTTGCAAAAATACGGAAAATACTATTGGAAGAAAATTATTTATTCCCATATTATATTAATAAGGTGTGTCGGTTAGATGAATAGAAAAGAGATTTCATATGGAAAAAGATGGTGGGGGCGGGGAGATCGAAAAAGGCCTTTTTAGCGCATTATAGGCGTTTTCTTTTCCCGTTGAATCAAGGCATGGAATGATTGAAAAAACGCGAAATATCGAGTTTTTCCAATCTTGCTCTGAGTCGAGCATTGATGTTTATCTTTGTAAATATTGTTATTATAAATAATTGAATAACAAACACTTAAATAAATATTTAAATATGTAAAATGCACAAATGTAAATCAACACTTATTTCACGACGCTAATTATATAACAGAATCACAAATTTTATATGATAAATAACAATATATCAGTTATATATAATATAATATATAAAGTATATTATTAAAAAAATGACCAAATTGATGATATAATTTGTAATCGTATTAACATTTTAATAAAATATTGATAAACAATAATATAATATATTTTTAATAATCTAATACTTCAAATTGTTATGAAAATTTGTAAAATTTACAAGAATAAAATTTCAAATCGGTGTTTTTGTAAAACATAATTTTTTACTTTTGTAAACCAAAATATGGGTGAAAATCAAAAAATAATGGAGGATACGACAATGGATTTTTCTGAAATGAAAGACAGGATCGCTCACATCATCCGAGCGAAAAATATGACGGCATCCGAGTTCGCCGATCGTTTAGGAATTCAACCTTCAAACGTGTCACATCTCATATCGGGTCGAAACAACCCTAGCTTGGAGTTTGTCAAAAAATTGAAAGAAACTTTTCCTGAATATAACTTGGATTGGATAGTTTTAGGAAAAGGACCGATGACTTTGTCTGATCCTTTTGTCGAAAACTCTCCAATGATGGCATCTTTAGGAAGGAAAGAAAACGAGTTTAATCATGATGATACATCTTTAGAAGATATGCGATCTGCCTCCACTCCTGTCGCCACTACGGAAGAGTTGTCTTCAATTCCTCGTAATGGCTTTGGTTTGAAGCAGGTCATTTTCGTTTATGAGGATTGTTCGTTTGAGATTTTGACTCCTAGAAAATAAGTTTCGTTTATTAATAAGGTGTAGAAAAGGAAAAATGTTTACCTTTGCAAACTTTTTGTAAGGAAGTATGCACAAGGAATCCTTTTTTGAACGCTTTGATACTCTCATACAGACACCCAAGAGAATCGTTTTGGTATGTCATGTCAATCCTGATGGTGATGCCATTGGTTCGGTTTTGGCTATGAGTTATTTCTTGAAGTCAAAAGGTCATGAAGTGAAAGCCATAGCACCGAATCCTTTTCCGGACTTTTTGGCTTGGATGCCTGGCTCGGAGAATGTTCTGGTTTTTGAGAAGGATCCATCGTCTTGTAAACATGCTATCTCAGATGCAGAAGCGATTATTATGCTGGATTTCAATCAATTGTCACGTTGCGGTCTGCTTCATAATGAGATTGGAAAAACACGTTGCCCTCGTATTCTTATCGATCATCATAGAGATGCTGTTTTGGATCAATTCTATTGCGCTTTTTCTGATGTTGAAGTATCAAGCGCTTCAGAGATTGTTGCCGAAATCATTCTTCATTATGGCAAGGAGAACCTTACAAAAGAGGTGGCGACGACTTTGATGGTCGGTATTATGACGGATACGGGATCGTTTTCCCATTCCATACGTCCTAGGACGTTCGAATTAAGTGGCCTGTTGGTGCAGTATTCCATGCCATATAATCTGATTCACCAAATGGTTTACGATACTATGTCGGAAGATCGTTTGCGTCTTTTAGGGTATGCTATTAGCCATAAGATGGAGATTGTGGAAGGTTATGCAGTTGCAATTATCTCATTGAGTAAAAGCGAGTTGGAATCGTTCCATTATAAGGTTGGAGATACCGAAGGTGTTGTGAACTATCCTTTGTCGATGGATTCGATTAAAATGTCGGTTCTGGTAACCGAACGTCAAGACCAGATTCGTTTATCGTTTAGGTCGAAAGGCGATTTCTCTGTGCATGAGTTTGCCAACAAACACTTTAAGGGAGGAGGGCATACCAATGCTGCGGGAGGAACAACCACCACTACCTTGGAGGAAACCCTTGCCTTCTTGAAGTCTGTGTTGGTTGAGTATAATGAATTGAAAAAGGAAATATGTTAAGGTATCTCCATATAGTTTTGTTATTATTGGCAATATTGTTTGCTGGATGCCGTGAAACGACACATCAACAGCCTAAGGTTACGAAAGCTGATATGAAAAACAGCATGGAGAAAGCAAATCGTTATCTGTTGACTGAAGAGGAACAAGACATTGAGAATTATATAGCAAGGCATGAACTGCAGATGGTGTCGACGGGAACGGGTTTGCGTTATCAGATTGTGGAACAAGGTTCAGACAAGCCCATTCGAAACGGTCAAAAGGTGAGTATTGCATATGAGTTGCGGTCCATCGCAGGAGATATGATCTATTCGTCGGAAACAGAAGGCATAAAGACATTCGTTGTCGGGGATGGTCAGGTGGAATCGGGGCTGGAGGAAGCCATGTTACATCTTCATGAAGGCGACAAGGCTAAGATCATCATTCCGTATCATTTGGGTTATGGTTTACATGGAGACGACAACAAGATTCCAGAATATGCCACTTTGGTTTATACGATAAAACTAATTGATAATCAATAACTATGAAGAAAAATTTTGTATTTCTTACACTGATGTGCCTGTTTGTTGGACTGGTATTCACATCCTGCAAGCAAGATTATCCCGGCTATAAGAAAACGGCCGATGGGTTGTATTACCGTTTTATCAATCGGAATGAGAATGGGAGACAGCCCCAGATGACAGACTTTATGAAGGTCAAAATGGCCTGTTATCTGAATGATTCATTGTATTATGGATGGAAAGAATCGAATGGTGAAGTCCACGTTCAACTTTCGGATCCTCATTTCCCTGGAGATTTACAGTCAGCTTATGCCATGATGCGTGAAGGTGATTCTGCTTCGTTCTATATCAAGGCAGATTCCATCGCCGTGAAGTATTATAACCAAAGTCCTGAAGCTGTTGGTCTTAAGCCGACAGATCGTTTTAGATATGAAGTGAAGGTGTTGGAGATTAAGACAAAAGACGAGTTCCAAGCCGAGATTGAGAAAATGAAGGAGGAGATGGCGAATAAGTCAAGGGAGGAGTTTGCCGCTTATGTCAAAGAGAAGGGGATTACAGTAAGTCCGGAGCCTTCAGGTATTTATATCATTCCATTGGAGAAGGGTACAGGACGCTGCCCTGTGAAAGGTGAGAAAGTGGAACTTGATTTTGTAGCCAACCTGTTGAATGGAGTGTCGTTGGGATCGACGTATGAAGAGGGCGAGAAACTCTCCTTTGTTTTGGGTAAAGGCACTACCATCCAAGGTTGGGAAGAGATTGTTCCTAAAATGCATCTAGGAGAACGCGTGCGTGCCATCATTCCGTTTGATATGGCTTATGGCGATCGTGCTGTTGGTTCCATCCCACCTTATTCCAATTTGGTGTATGACATTAAGTTGTTGAAAATCACCACTGCCGAAGAGGTGCGTCTTGAGGAGAAGAAGGAAATGGAAGCATTGAAAGCCGAATCTGGTAGGGCATTCCAGGATTATCTTATTGCCAATAACATTACTGACCATACTGCATCCGGCCTTTACTATAAGAAGAATGTCGTTACTGATGGCAAGTCGCCAGTGGCCGGCTCAACGGCTCGTATCAAATTTGTGGCGTCCTATCTCGATGGAACTCCATTGGGTGATTCCGACAAATTGGGCGGCCATTATGATGTAGTCTATGGATCAGGCAGTGTATTGAAGGGCTTGGATGAGGGCATTGGCCTGATGAAGACAGGAGAGTCTGCTCGTTTTGTCCTTCCATATACTTTGGCATATGGCGCAAGACCGTATGGTAACATTCCTGCCTATTCCAATCTGGTTTTTGATGTGGATCTGCTTGAAGTGCTTCCTGCGGAAGAGGCAAAAGCATCAAAATAATATAGCTAATCAAGAAATTAATCAATAACAATCAAATACAGAATAAAATGAAGAAAAACGTATTGTTCATGGCTATCGGAGCCATGTTGTTTGCAAGTGTGATGACTGCTTGTAATGAAAAGAATCCTTATCCAGGCTATGAAAAGACTTCCAATGGCCTTTACTATCAGTTCTTTACCCAAAATGAAGGCGAATTGCCTCAAGAGGGACAGCTGATGGACGTGTTTTTCAATTGTATTGTCAATGACACGACTCCAGTAATCCCCGCCATGCAGAATGTCTTCCGTTTGGAAAAATCTTTGTTCCCTGGTGACATTTTCGAAGGTATGGCTATGATGCACAAGGGCGATTCAGCCTCGTTTATCGTCAATATTGACTCAACCTTCAGAACCTTCTTCCAACAGCCTACTTTGCCGTCGGAATTCAACTCAACAGACGTTATGCGATTCAATATCAGAATGGATGACTTCTATCCTGAAAGCGAATATGCCAAACGTTATGCTGCAAATGTTAAGAAGATGGCTGACGAACGCATTGCTGCCATGAAGAGCGAACATCCGGAAGAGACTGCCCAGGCTGCAGAGGCTTTACAGCAGTTTTTGACGAAGAAAGGCGTTGTTGCCGAACCTACTGAATCGGGTTTGGTTTATGTGATGACCGCTGAGGGTAATGGAGAGAAGCCTGAAGTGGGACAAAAAGTTAAGGTTCATTATATTGGCAAACTGCTTGATGGAACTGTATTCGATTCATCTGTTGAAAGAGGCGAACCGATTGAGTTTCCTTTGGGAGTAGGACAAGTTATCCCTGGTTGGGATGAAGGTATCCAGCTGATGTCAAAAGGTGAGAAGGGCGTGCTTTATATCCCTTATTACCTCGCATATGGCGATAGAGCTGCTGGCGATAAGATCGTTCCTTATTCCAATTTGGTTTTTGATGTAGAACTTGTTGATTTTGAATAAGATGAAAAATCTAATCAAGGGCATTTCGTTGGCTTCGCTAGCGGTTCTCGTATTTGCGTGCAATAAGACACCAGAAGTCTTCAAGGGCTTCAAGAAGATGGATACGGGCGCCTATATGAGTTTTTATAAGCGTGGCAACGAAGGTGCTTGCCCTCGTATCGGCGACGGCGTCAGTTTCGAAATGGCCCAGTATTTCAATGATACGTTGTTGTTCACCACAGCAGAAGAAGGTCCCATAGACATCGTTCTACAGTATCCTGATTTTGTAGGGGATGTTGCGGATGCCTTGATGGCAATGCATGTGGGTGATTCGGCCCGTTTGGTTGTATTGTCTGATTCAGTGTTTACGACCGTGATGCAGGTTGATGTTCCGGCTGAATATATGGGGAAACCGATTTATTATGACCTGAAACTGTTGTCGGTGACACCTTCTGAGGAACTAGAGGCCGCCTATAAGGAGTATCTTGACAGCCTAATGGTGGATGAACAGCATTATCTGGAGATGTTAACGTCTGATCCAGACAACACGATGACTGAATCAGGCCTGATTATTCTCGAGAAGACTGGTAAGGGTACCTTGGCTCAATTGGGTGATTTCGTGGATTTTGATTTCCTCATGCTCAGTAGAGACGGTGATACCATTATGAATTCTTTTGATGTGGAATCGGTCGACATGCAGTATGGCGAGGAATTCATGTGCTCAGGCTTTAATGAGGCTCTTGGCATGATTCCTCAGGGTGGTAGCATGCGTTTTGTCATCCCATCTCAATTAGGTTTCGACAGTATTGGTTACGAGCACATCATCGCTCCCTATGAACCTATGATTGTCACTATGAGAATGAATGAGGTAATGAACAAAGAAGCCCACGACAAGAAAGTGGCTGCCCAAGAAGCCAAGGATAAGGCGGAAAAAGAGCGAATCCAGGCACATGAAAATGCAATGATCCAGAAATATGTGAATGAGAACGGCATCACTGTTGAGCCTACAGAATCGGGTCTATACATCATCCGCAAAGAAGAAGGACAAGGCAAGGTTGCCCAATGGGGTGATAGGGTGGTTGTTCACTACAGCTTAAGTAATTTGAATGGCCAAGCCATTGAATCGAGCTACGAACATGGAAGCCCCATCAGCTTCAAAATTGGTAATGGAGAGATGATTGCAGCTATTGACGAGGCCTTAATGACCATGTCTCCTGGCGCTAAGGTGACCTTGGTTACGCCTTCGGATTTGGCTTTTGGCGAATTCGTCATCGATGAAAAGCTGTTGCCCGCCTATACGCCTTTGGTAATCGATTTGGAACTCGTGAAGATTGAATGAATAAAATCCTTCGCTGATAAAAAAACGCTGCTAAGTTTAATGGCAGCGTTTTTTTTATTCCACTTCCTTGAAGTCCTCGCGGTCGGCGTAATACGTATCGATGGCTGCAATCAAAGCAGCTAGACTCCATACGGGGACCGCCAACTTGTCCGTGTCCAAGAAATTGTTTAGGAAGCCGTGTATGAAATAACTGAAGAAGGCGAGGGTGGCTCCCAATACAAGAACCTTGGCCTTCTTATTCTTGCAACGCGCGTAGGTTTTTAAGCCGCATGTCACTGTGACGACAACCAACACGATCATAATAAGCGATCCAACAAGTCCTTGTTCGGCCAATGGGCCGAAATACTCGGAGTGAGCATTGCCACCGTCACCTGCGTTGGTACTGATGATGGTCTTCTCTTTCGACATCTGGTAGGGAGCATACACAAATTGATAGGTGCCAGGTCCCCAGCCGAAAATAGGCCGTTCATTGAATAGACGGAAGGCGGACTGCCAACGGTTGATGCGTTCAAGGTTGGAGGCATCGGTGGAGATGTTGGTGATGGATTGGATGTTCTCCACGAGGTCGCCAGAGGCATCTTGGTTGTTCTTTTCCAAAGCATCAATGATTTGATTTTGGAAGGCGAAGAATAATCCGACCAATATTACCACTACGGTGGCAATCCAGCGAAACTTGATGCGCAATAACACGCATATTAGTACAGCTAATGCAGCGGCGACACTCAGCCATGCGGCTCGGCAGTTGGAGAACACCAAAGCGGTACTGAGCAATAGAACAACTCCAATGATGAGCATACGTTGGCCTCTTTTAACATCTGGCATGAAGACATAGGTCAACGCGAGGATGAGGTAGATGGCCAAGGCGGCACCATAGGCAGTGTGGTCGTTATAGAAAGGCGTCATCACCCAGTGGGCAGAGTCGCCGTCGAAGCCGAATTGTGCATGATGTATGATGGTATAAACACATACAATACACAATGCGGCGATGTAAAGCCAAATGAACCAGTGGATGTTTTTGGGATTCTTGAATAAAATGGCGCACAGGAAAAATGCCGGTATGATAAACCATAGCCTCGATAGTATGAATTTGAGTGATACGACAGGCATCTCGCTAGTAATGGTGGTGACCAGCATCCATAGAAACATGACATAGATGACAATGGAGATGGGGTGATGTGAGATGCGTTTGTCGTATTTGCCGTCATACAGCATCTTGGCAAAGAATAGAACCATGATGCCCATAAGGAGAGGCTCGGCAGGCAAGGAGATGGCCAATCCGGCTTCAAGGGCTTTCAGGTTGACAGAAAGTGGCACCGTGAATGCGGTGAGAAGAAGAACTTTATCGAGAGAAAAGATATAGAGCAACAGCACGCCTAATACGACAGGTAAGGCAAAAAAGAGGAAGGTGTTCTTTTTTACCACCAAAAAAAGCCCTACGGCTACAAATAGCGCCGCAATTAGGTAAAGCCATGCTATTTTAGCTCTTTTCTCCACGGCTTATTTGTTTTCTGCCACAAAACGTCTGCGGTTTTCGATGATAAAGATTACCAGAATGGAGAGAAGCATGGCTCCCAAAGCCGAAAGAGCGACAACGACCCAACGGACTGGGAAGGCCTTCTTGTCGGCAGGGAATGGTTCGGTGACAATGTTGGAGTAGGTGAGGTCGGAATGGAAGAAACGCAAGTTCTGTTCATAGTCGACCTTGGTGTTAACGTAGGTTTGGGCTTCAGCCTCAATTTTGGCGTGAAGGTCGACGGCTTCTGCTCCATAGGTCTCAAGGTTGTTTTTCAGTTCGGTGGCTTTTGCTGAGCCAGCGAGATACCCACGGGTCACCTCACGCGCTTGGCTACTGTAATCAGTTACGCCGTATTCGGTGCTAAGCGTGCTGAGGCGGTCTTTCAGCGAGTCGATATTACGTTGTTTTTCGTTCAACTGCCTTTCATACATGGCCACTACTTCGCCAACTTTTTTGGTGTGAAGTCCATGAACCTTTTGATCGTAGAAGTTAAGGATGTCCTTGGCGATGTCGCAAGCCACGTTGGGATCTTTATCCATAACGGTGATGGAAACGGCTTCATAAGGCGTCTTGCTAATCTTGATCTTGCTGCGGTATTCATTGAGCATGTATGTTTTGGCAAACTTGTAGTTTTTGTCAATCTTGTAGTCCGTCCAAAGGTCATACTTCTCAATGATGGAGTCCATGATGGACTGTGAGTTGATGATCTGCAGCATTTGTTCGGTCTCGCTCTCGTCCGAGTATGGGCTGATGTTGGCAGGATAGGCCACAGCTTCCGACTTGTAGAGAGGTGTGATGAACATAGAACTGGAGAAGATGGCACCGCACAAAGCAGCAAGCAATGTGATAATAAGGATGTGCCATTTCCATTTCAGCACAAGTTGAATCAATGAAAGGTTGTTGAAGTTATTGTCCATTTTTGTTTGAATTGTTTTCGGAGAATGTTGTTTAAAAAGCTGACTCATTTTATTGGTTCTGACGGTCTTGGTTTGTGGAGGCCGGATGGACTTCGGCCTGTCGACGAAAAAAGCCTTTTGACCGATCGTATAAAATGATGCAGAAGATGAGCAATAGGAAGGTGCTAAGCAGTGTGATTACCACAATGATCCAACGTGTTGGGTAACTCTTGCGTTCGGCTTGGAAAGCAGAAGTGACGACGAATTTGTGAGGGATGAACTCGGTGGCGTCTACTTTGGCTTCCTCATATTTTGCCTTGACTAAGGAAAGCTGAAGGCGGTCGTTGTCCAAACGTTCGTTGATAGCATAGGAGGCACCTCCATACTCGGCCAATATGTCCAAATGCTCTTGTATGTTTTTGATGCCTTGCGTGTTGCCTTTTCCGAGTTCAACAGCCAGCTGCTGGCTGAGCATTTCTACTTGCGACTCGTAGTCGAATACACCGAGCTTACGCAAAGCATTGAGTGAGTCTTCGAGCATGTCCATCTCGGCAACGAGCGTGTTGTACTCCTGTTCAACGATACGGTAGGCCTCAATAGCGACTTCCTTTTGCATCTGGTTCATTGTGCTGTCGAAGATTTCGGCAATCTCGTTGGCGATGCGAGCCGAAAGTGCAGCGTCGGAGTCAAGGACCGTGATTTTTACGGCGTTGTATTCAGTGCGGCGGAATTTAATCCGGGTATCGTAAAGTTTGTTCAACTTGGTGATGGGGTATTTGCTATTGGCCTTGATCTTGTAATGCTCCATCAAGTTAAAGCGGCTTATAACCTTGTCTCGCACGCGATTTGAATTCAAAACCTGAAGCATTTGCTCGGTTTGTTCATCCTCACCGATGTTCATGATGTCTTTTTCCGACTGATAGGTGGTACTAATCAGCACTTTGGAAATGGAGTTGCTGGAGGTGGGGTAAATGACCGTCGTGGATTTATATAGCGGTGTGATGAAAAAAGGAGCACTGAAAATGATTGCACATAGTGCCGCTATTGCTAAGATGATCAAAATGGGTTTCCTATACTCCGCTATTAGCTTACATAAGTATTTGGAACTGTATGTGTTGTGTTGTTGTTCTTCCATATTTATGTTTGTAATAAGTTGCCAAAGATAGGCTTTTTTCCGGAATTGACAATGAAAAAAGCGAATTATGCCTTTTTTTCCTTGGGAAGGACGAGGCTGGCAATCTCTTGGAAACGGAGCAACCTGGTAAAGAAAATGGCGCCACAGTTAATTGCAAAAGCAAGGCAAAAACCAATGATCCAGTTGATGTTCAACTGTTTGATTAGGAATGTCACGAGGATGATGGTGGCGGCAAATAGAAAGATGTGGAACCAATAGCGCCTACCCATGTTAAAATGGAGAATACGTTTGGCTAACAGGTATTGGAGCAAGGCGGTGAAGGTTTGCACAAATAGGCTGGTGCAAGCGGCGCCAAATGCCTGAAAACGTGGAATTATGATAAGGTTGAGCAGGATGTTGATGACCACTCCTGCAGCGGCTACAATGTTGAGTTGTTTGAGGCTACCATTGGCGGTGAGTAGCGTGCCAAAAACGTATGTGGTTGAAAGGCAGAAGAAACTACCCATCAACAAAGGAAACACTTTGGCGTATTGATTGATACGTAAGTAATAAGCAGCATGGGTTTCGGCTTCTTCGGGATTGTACATCATTTGCATGATCTCGTGGTTGAAGAAGACGCATAGGACAAGAACAATGCCAGCCATGGCAACTATGACGTTGAACGAAGTCTTGATGAGGTTGTTCAATTCTGGTTTGTTCTTTAAGGTGGCAGTAAACATCGGCAACAACATGATGGCAAACAAGTTGGAGATGTTATTGCCGGCGTCGAAGAGGCGGTAGGCTCGGCTATAAATGCCTGCTTGAATACCTTTGTCGTCCAAAAGTCGCTCAAGTAGGACGGGCTCGATACGGCTGTATACGCTCATCAGTAGGACCAGAAGGGCAAAAGGAAGGCTTTGCTTGAGAATCTCTTTGAAAAACTGTATGTTGATTTTGAAGCTGATGTTTTCCGCATGTCGGAGCACTACCGTCAAAGCAAATAACAGTGTGCAAATGTATGCCAGAGTTTGTGCTTGCAGGTACCATATGGCGTTGAATCTCTCTCTCGGGAACCAGCCGCTCCATAGTATCAGACACATGATGACAATGGCAAGCACGCGGTCGAAAACGGAAAGGATGCTGTCTTGTTTGAACAGCAACAGGCCTTGTATGTTCGACCTGAGAAAGAGAATGAAGGAAAGAAGTATTTGGTTGAGGCCGCACCAGAATAACAGCTTGAGTTTCAAACCCTCGTTGTAACCGCAGAAATAGCCGACTACAAATATGACGCAAGCATATAACAATCCGAGCAGTAGCTTGATTTCAGTGAGCCCGCCAAAATGTTTGGAAAGGTTTTTCGGGTCTTGTGCCACGGCACGACTGTTGAAATTGGTGATGCCGAGGTCGAGCAAAATGTAGAATAGGTATGAAAAGTTGAAGAGAGCTTGATAAGTACCGTAGGAGGCATCCCCTAACAGGTTTTGGACTTCGCGGTCGATGCCAAGAATCCAGAACGGCTTCACCAACAGGTTGAGAAACAGCAGAAAAATGATATTTTTTATGAAGCGGTTCTGCATTCTAAATGTCATTGGACATGGCAAAAGTAGGAAAAAAACGTTTTCGGAGCTATTTTCACCATCCAATTTGGAAAATATGTGTATCTTTACACCCAAAATAAGACTTGAGTGAGATGAACAAGGAACAGGAATCCGTAGATGTGATGACGGAGGAGTTGGCCGACAATGAAAAAAGTCTGATGCTCATCAATGATGATGTGAACACGTTTGAATATGTTATCGACACCTTGATGAAGGTGTGCCATCATACGCACGAACAGGCCGAGACTTGTGCTTGGATTACGCACTACAAAGGCAAATGCGCCATCCTGCACGGGAGCTTCGAAGAATTGAAGCCATATTATGATACCTTATTAGCTTATCATCTCACTGTCAAGATAGAATCTTAGACAACTATCAATGGTAGGTTATACTTCGCTGGAGATATTGAGTATACAGCAGGCGTACGAGTCTATGCTGGACGACATTCACCCTTATGTGAATGCAGCTGAGCATTTGGCGTTGATTGACAAGGCATATAGGTATTGCCTGGATAAGTACGACGGACGTTACATGGTATCGGGAAAGGCTTATATGCTGCATCTGATCGAGATGTCGCGTATCGCCGTGCTTGAGGTGGGCTTGGGCTATGTATCAGTTGTGGCCTCCTTCCTTCATGGCATGGATTACAAGGAAAATGTAAGCATCCAAGAGCTGGAAAAGCAGTTTGGGAAGACAGTAGCCGTCGTTTTGGAAGATTTCAGTCAGATTTCCAAGTTGGACACCGAGAAGGTCGCATATAATTCTGACACTTTTCAGGTGATGTTCCTCTCATTGGTTGATGACATGCGTTCGGTGTTGCTGAAAATTGTTCACCGTGTGTATGATGTCCGTAACCAAGGCGATGTGGATGCCGACCGTCTGGCCAAGTATTTCCACGAGATAAAATATATCTATATCCCAATTGTGCACCGATTGGGATTATATAAATTGAAAGCAGAGCTTGAGGAAAAGCTGATGCTTTATGAGAATCCTGAGATGTTCCACGAGATAGAGGCCAAAATCAATGCTATGCATGAAGCCCATAAAAAGACGGCTGAGAAGTTTATCGCGAATATCTCGGAAAGCATCGATAATGAATTGGAACGTACCAAAAGGAATGGGAGAAACAAATTCGCTTATACCATAAAATGGAGGTTGAAATCCATACCCTCGATTTATGCTAAGATGAAGGCCCAAAATGTGCCGTTTGAAGAGGTTTATGATTTAATGGCGGCACGTGTCATCATTCGATGTGCTTTGAAAGACGAACAAGAATGCTGTTGGAGCGTCTATTCGGCCATTACCAATATTTATGATCCCATGCCTGAGCGTCTGCGTGATTGGATCACCCAACCCAAGGCCTCTGGTTATGAATCGTTACACACCACCGTGAAATATGATGACAAATTGTGGTTTGAGGTCCAAATCCGTACGACACGCATGGATGACATCGCTGAGACAGGTCAGGCGGCCCACTATTTATATAAAGGGGAGAAGGGGACTTCAGAGGAATGGCTGTTAAATGTGCGTGAGGTGCTGGAAAACCCAGGGCTGGTGTCGTTTGAGAATTCCTATAAGAAAATATACAAATCTGATAAGATTTTCATTTTCACTCCTGAGGGCGACTTGAAACAGCTCCCCATCGGTTCTACTGTTTTGGATTTTGCCTATGAGGTGCATACCCGTGTGGGAGAAACCTGTAATGGAGCCCGAGTTAACGGCCGTATGGTCCCCATCCGCCATGAGTTGGCAAATGGCGACAAGGTGGAGATTATCACAAGCAAGAAACAATCACCACGTCCCGATTGGCTGAATGTGGTGGTAACGGAGAAAGCAAAAAACAAGATACGCCGTTACCTTAAGGAAGAAGAGCTGAAGGAGTCTGAACTCGGGAAAGGCATGTTGCAGCGTAGGCTGAAAAACTGGAAACTGCCTTTTTCAGAGACTGTTGTCGACATGCTCGTGAAGGAATATAAATTGGAGAACTCCTTGCAGCTTTACCATCAGATCTCGACGGAGAAGATCGATATTGCCGACGTGAAGCGTTTTTTGACTTCCAAGTTTGGAGAGAGCACAGAGAAGACCGAAAAGAGCCTGCCCGAACAGATTGAAACAAAGAAAGAGCTCCAAGCTGAAGGGGAAGAGTCATTATGCATCGGTGAGGATATCGATAATGTGACCTATAAGCTGGCGAAATGCTGTAACCCTATCCCAGGCGATCATGTGTTTGGCTTTGTTACTAGTGATGGTACGATCAGCATACATCGTGTCAATTGCCCGAACGCCAAGAGCCTTCAACAACGTTATGGATACCGCATCATCAATGTGAAGTGGAACGGGATCGAAACGGGATCACAAGCTACCATACGAATCTATGGACGGGATGTGATTGGATTATTGGGAAAAATCACAAAGGTTATCTCTGACGATTTGGAAGTGAATATGAAGAATATCATATTTAATTCAGATAAAGAAGGCTTTTTTGAAGGTAAGATTGTTCTGCAAATATCTGATGTTGAGGCACTAGAACAGCTTGTGGCGAGGATAAAAGCCATTGAAGGTATCATGGAAGTAGTTAGAATTGATTAGCGTTAATGAATTATGAAAAGATTTGCATATGTCCTGCTTTTGGCACTTGTCTCGGTGACGATGAATGGCCAGGAGAAGGAAAAGATGTTTGGCGTTGACCACAATAAGAAAATTATTGTTGAAACAGGCCGGTTGGCTGAGGGGGAAGCCTTTAAACAGATGGTGAAGTTTCGAGGGGAAGATTATTCCTATTATAGAAGCGAAATGCCCCTTATCACCATTACTACGGATGGTCCCATCATTAATTCGCCGGCAGTTCACGGCATTATCAATGTGGCAGATGCGGATGGCAATGTCATCACAATGCACGCTGGATTCAAGATCAGAGGCACTTCATCACAACAATATGAAAAGAAATCATATCGAGTGGAACTGTGGGCTGATGAAACAGGAGTAGAAATGGCCGATACTACTTTTCTTGGATTACGCAGCGACGATGATTGGAACCTGGAGGCCATGTGGGCTCAGCCTTTGCGCCTTCGTGATAAGGTTGCCAATGAACTTTGGATGGATATGTATAGACTGTCCTACCAGGAGAATGAGCCCGAAGCCAGAGCGGGTATACGTATGGTATATGCCGATGTGTTCATCAACGAGGAATATATGGGTGTTTATACGTTGACAGAACGCGTTGATAGAAAACAGCTAGGCCTTAAAAAATACAATGGTGAACTTAGGGGACTGCTATATAAGGGCAATGGTCCGGGCGCTCCGACATACGACAGCTTGCCGGCCTACGACAATACACTTGATACTTGGGCCAACTATGAGTGGGTCTATCCCAACGAGAGCGATACTGCCATCAATTGGGACCACCTATATAGTTTCACCAATTTTGTGATGAACGCCACGGATAACGTGTTCTATTCACAGTATTCCGCTCAATTTGACAAGGAAAATGCCATCGATTATTACTTGTTTATCAATAGTTTAATGGCCATGGACAATATGGGACGCAACCTGTTTTTGGCGCGTTACAAGAAATCGGGCTCCTATTTTTATGTGCCTTGGGACTTGGATGCCATATGGGGTTTGGATACGTATGGCAATCAAACGAACAACGCTGAAGGTTTGATGAGCAATGGCTTTTACGACAGGCTGATCCAAGATTGTAATGACAATGGTTTTGTGGCATCTGCTCAAAATCGTTACCAAATGTTACGTGGTGGCGTGTTGACTAAGGAGCATATCATGGAATTGGTCCAAAGCCAATATGATGAGTTGCTTGAGAGTGGAGCCTACGCTCGCGAACACGAGGCTTGGCCTACCTTTACTGTTGATGAAGACCAACTTGCTTATATGAATAGTTGGTTAGAAGCTCGATTTGACTATTTGGATGCTGAGATCAATGCAGGCTGTGGTACGTGGGAAGTGGAGGAGAAACCAAGTGGGTTGATTGCTGAAGTTTATCCAAATCCTGCCAAGAGTGGGATTCATGTCTGTTTCGTGGAAGACGGTGCGGCTTCCTTGAAGCTTTATGACATGATGGGCCGTTTGGTGTATTCAGTCAGTTTGAATACACGAAACACAATCATTCCCACCTCAGGGCTAAGCCGAGGCGTTTATGCGTTAGTAACATTTGCTGGTGGGAAACAGCAGGTTGATAGGGTGGTAGTAGAGAAATAACGATTATTCTACCATTATTTTCAATATTTCCACGTCGGTTTCCTTCATGCCGTTGCGGCCAAGGCATCCGATGTGGTCGATGGTCTCTTCGACGTCTTTTCCGATGATGCCGTCGCCTCCGAGGAGGTTGTCGCCTTGCTTACTCATTTCGTAGCCGAGTATGCCTGCTTCGACAGACAGGGCGATCTTTCCGGCGCATGACGGTTTGGCACCGTCGCAAACAATACCAGCTGCAATACCCAAGGCATTCTCAAGTGTATGCTCTATTATGTTAAGCGGTTCGCCCATGAGGTAGGCGATGCCGCAACCAGAAGCGCATCCGGCGCTTACGGCACCGCAATAGGCTGAAAGACGACCTATGCCGGTTTTCTGGTGGATGGCGACGAGATTCGACAAGGTGATGGCACGGATGGTTTGATCCTCGTTGATATTGTATTCTTCGGCGTAAGCCAAAATGGGAAGGCTTACAGTCATTCCCTGGTTGCCACTGCCTGAATTGATGATGACGGGCATTTCACAGCCGCTCATCCTTGCATCCGAACCGGCTGCAGCCCATGCTCTCGCTTTGATTCTGATGTCTGTGCCGAAGCTCATGATGGTACTACCAATATTGGCGCCCCAGTCGTGGCTGAGTCCTTCCATGGAAATTGCCTTGTTGCATTCAATCTGTGGAACTATGATGGGCTTCAAGTCTTCGATGTCAGCGGTTCGAGCGAAATCATATATATTTCTCATGCTGAGGCAACTGCGGTCGGTAAGCTTGGAATTGGCATCGGCTTCATAGCCTGAATCGTATAGCACTGTACCGTCTTTCTCCATCTTGACGATGTTGGTATGGTGACCGGCAATGCGGACGCTGGCATAGTGATCGCCGTCATAGAGGATGACTGTAACGTCAAGTTGAGCAATGACATTGAGCGGAATGATAGTCATTTGAGTGTTGTCAAGGAAGTCGGCAATCTCTTTCTTCTGTTCGGGAGTAACTTCTGCGATGACTTCAAGGGCCTTTTCTGGATTTCCGGCAACAATGCCTGCGGCGACGGAAGCCTTCAGTCCTTTCATGCCTTTTGTATTAGGTACGATGACGCTTTTGACATTCTTGATGATGTTGCCGCTTGCTTTGACATCTACCTTTTTGGGGAGGGTGCCTAAAATCTCATGGGCTTTGGCTGCTGCATAAGCTAGACAGATTGGTTCGGTACACCCCATGGCAGGCACTAGTTCTTCCTTCAGGATGTTGATATAAGACTTGTAAAGACAATCACTTTTTTCCATTGCAGTTCGATTTTTCTGCAAAAGTATAAAAATAGTTGTTACGAATATGAAAGGTTTTAGGAAGAATGCTAAAACAACTCAAGAATCAGTTGCTTCTAGAGATTTCAACTAAACCGATCTCAATGTCGTTGTTTTCCGAGATGAGTTCTATCCACGTATTGTCCTCGCTAAACCATTTGTATTGCGATCCGATGCGGAAAAGGAAGGTCTTCTCTTCCTCAACGGCAGAGATGGGCAGCACAAAGCCACCGTTCTTGCCACCGGTTCCACCAAATGACACAATCATCGGGAAGGTCTTTTCTGGATGTGGGTTACGAACTTTGATGATGACATAGTTGGAACGGCGTACGGCGATGTCTATCTTATTGAATTCAAATCGTTTGGCTTGTCCTGCAGCTAGCATGACAGGGCTGTTGTTCAGCTCATACAATTTGTTTTGTTCGATGATTTCGCTGATACGGGCAATCATCTCAGTGGGATAGGAGTCTATGCCTAACTCTTCTGCCTTTGTGTAGTTCTCGATGGCTTTGTCGTAAGCGTTGCTCTTGAAGTTGGCGTCGCCTTCTTTGACGAAAGCGTTATACTGAACCCTAAGGGCAGCAATACGGTCGTTTTCGGCTTTCTCAGCAGCTGCCAATTGTTTTGCGGCGTTTTCGTCCTCAGGTTTATAGACCAATGCCGATTGGAAATGGGTGATGGCATCGGCAAACCTTTCTTCGTTCATGGCTTGGTTTCCGGCGTTCATGGCATTGTCGAAATGCTGTTGCAGTTCGGCGGCCATTTGTGCGAAGATACTATCGATTTCTTTGATTCTAGCAGTAGCTGTTGCGTTTCCTTCGTCGAAGTTTACGACTTCTTGATACTTTGTCTTGGCAGGAGCATAGTCTTTTTCTGCAAACAAGGCGTCAGCTTCATCGAGCATGGCTTTTATTGTGGCTTGACGCTCGGCTTCGGCGGCGGCCAAAGCGGCTTGGCGGGCTGCTTCCTCTTCAGCGGCAATACGTGCCGCCTCGGCTTCGGCAGCCAATCGAGCAGCCTCTTCTTCGGCGGCGATGCGTGCAGCTTCTTCGGCTGCCAAACGTGCAGCTTCTTGTTCAGCAGCAATACGTGCAGCTTCTTGTTCTGCGGCGATGCGTGCAGCTTCTGCCTCGGCTGCTAATCTGGCGGCTTCTGCTTCTGCAGCCAAACGCGCTGCCTCGGCTTCTGCAGCGATACGTGCCGCCTCGGCCTCAGCTGCCAATCGAGCTGCTTCAGCTTCAGCAGCGATTCTGGCTGCTTCTTCGGCATCTTGTTCGGCAATGAGGGGGTCGAGTCGTGCAATCATGTCGGAGGCATAGGCGTCGCCTGCAACTACTGCAAGGGCGCTTTGGTATTGTGTTTTTGCCTCACGGTAGGCCTTGCTTTCATATAGTCTGTCAGCTTCGGAAATGATGCTGTTATAGCGGTCGCTAACGCCTTTGGCAGCTTGGTATTCATTGCGCTTGGCATTGGCTTGAAGGTCGTTGGGGAAAAGCGTCAAAGCCTCATTGATTTTTCCGATAGCGGCATCATAGTTCTTACGGAGTCCAAATTGGTTGGCTTCTTCCATCAACTTGTCGAATCGGGCCACCTTTTCAGTGTAAAGTTGCTTCTTTTGTTTGGCTTCGGCTATTTTTTCTTTCGGGAGCTTGTCGGTGGGAAAGATGTTGCTGGCGGCCTCAAATTGCAGGATAGCGGCATCGAAATTATCTTCAGCCAACAAGGTTTCACCTTGGTTCATGGCCAAATCGAATGCATCCTGTTTGTCCTTGCGTTCTTGCAAGATGGCCCTAACGGCCTCAGCTTGCGATCCTACGTATTTGTCGTTGGGGAAGACAGCCAAAGCTTTCTCGTATTCGGCCAACGCTTCTTCGTAGCGCTGCAAGCCATTGAGGCGGTCGCCTTCATCCAAATGACTGTAAAAAACCTCTTGGCGGGCTCCGTCTTCTTGGATTTTTTTCACCGTCTCGTTGAGTTTTTGTTTTGCAGTGGGGTCGTTGGCTCTTTGCTTGAGTGCCATTTCGTAATAAGTCTTGGCGCTGATATAGTCTTTGGCGCCGAACTTGTCATTGCCTTTTCTCATCAGCGACTCGTAAGATTCGGTATTCTGAGCTTGGACAACTGTGGCGCTGCAAACGAGTGCGGCACCAAAAAGCAGTGAAAAAATGATATGCTTGTTCATTATCTTATTTTATTCTTTTACGAACGAAAACATCGCTGTTTTAGTATAGATATGCATTAAATTTTTCCGTCTTTGATGGCGATGGTACGATCCGACATGGAAGCCAAAGCCGTGTTATGTGTTACGATAACAAAAGTTTGACCCATTTCATCACGTAAGTTGAAAAACAGTTGATGCAATTCCTGTGCCGATTTTGAATCAAGGTTGCCAGAGGGCTCATCGGCTAAAACGACAGCAGGGTCGTTAATCAAGGCGCGAGCTACTGCAACACGTTGCTGCTCACCGCCAGAGAGTTCGGAAGGTTTATGGTTCTTGCGCTCCAAGAGGTTGAGGTAGTCGAGTAACCTCTCGGCTTTGGCTGAGGCTTCCTTTTTGGTCATGCCGTTGATATAGGCGGGGATGCAGATGTTTTCGATGGCAGTAAACTCAGGCAGGAGATGATGAAACTGGAACACAAAGCCAATCTTTTGGTTGCGAAAAGCAGCCAGTGCAGTGTCATTGAGCTTATTAATTTCTGTGCCGTCGATGATAAGCTGTCCGCAGTCAGCCTTGTCGAGCGTGCCAAGGATGTGAAGCAGCGTCGATTTGCCGGCGCCCGAGGCACCTACGATGCTTACGATTTCCTTTTTGGCGATGTGCAAGTCGATACCCTTGAGAACTTCAAGTTTTCCAAAAGATTTATGGATGTTTGTTGCTTGAATCATGGCATGAAATGGGGAAGTAGCTATAGATCAACTATTCTTCTTCGATGTGGGATTTTTGGATTTCATCTAACAGCAGCATTGCGCGGTCGTAGTCCTTGGCAAAGACATAAACCGAGGCTTCGCCTTTGATGACATTGGCGGCCCAGCCAGCTACGAGGCTCTCTTCCTGAAAGTTGCGGATGAGGAATTGTATGTCGTTTTCCTCAAGCACGCTGCCGATGAACTCTGCGTTGACGACGGAGCCCGCATAGATTTGTTTGATTTCGTTGTCCATGACGTTCATTTTTTGAGGATGCTGCAAAGTTAAACAATTTCTTCTTGATGGTTGCCTTCCAGCATGACTTTATCGTTTTCACGGGCTTCGCGTTCCCACCGGATGCACATAATAATGGAGTTGACAAAATAAACCATGTACATCAAGGCGAGGGCAAGTGTGACCTCACGGGAGGTGAAGAAGAGGTATATACTGGCAATGTTGATGACAATCCAGAGCCACCACTGCTCGGCAAACATGCTGACCATTAGAATCATGGCGATGACTTGTGCTGAGGTGATGAAGGCATCAATGAATGGATGGGAGTCGCCGACGTTTTTCATGATGAAGCCAAGTGCAACCGTTGCCACTGCAAGAATGCCGACATATAACCAACGTTGACCTTTCTTCATGTGGATCTTCTTGACCTCGTGAGTGGCCTTGTTCATGTTCTTTGACCAGGCACGGAAGCCCACAAACTGCATGACGAGATTGTAGATGCTTACCATCATGATTCCGTAGTTCTTAACGGTCAGATTGATATATATCATTAGGCAGGCGCTAACTACGCCGAAGAAATAGTTCGACAGTTTTCCCTTGCCCCCAAGAACAACGTTGATGACGCCAATGATGGCTGCTATGATGGAACACACCACGCAAGCCTTGACCGCTCCCGACGAAAGGGTGGGATGCGACAGCCCAAAGGCCTCGGCATTTGAAGTGAGCAGGGTTAGAGTGGTGATGATGGCGCATACCGTCACCAGCCAAATGATATCGAAAGGCTTCCAGCCTGATAGTTCTTCTTTTATTAAGTCGTTGAATTTCTGCATGATGAATGATAATTCTAGGTGATCTGCGTGGCAAAGGTAAGAAATTTGGAGATAGCATGTCTGTTACAGCCGTTTTCTTGCTATTTTTGCGGCAACAAATCTGTATACTATGAAGAAACGTTTATTGATTGCCATTCTGACGATAGCGCTGTTTTCTACGTCGATGGCACAAGTTAAAGACAATGTGGCACGCGAATGTGTGCTGTTCGAGATTTTTACAGGTGTACGTTGTCCCTATTGTCCTGCTGCCGCCAATGGCATTGCTCAGATGATGGATGAGGGCATGGCCATCGCTCCAGTGGCTTACCACACTACTGCTTTCTCCACGGAAGAGTATTACACTAATGAGACCAACGCCCGCGCCAACTATTATGGCATCTCCAGTTATCCTACGTTAAAGGCCGATGGCATAACTGGCATGTCGGGTGGCGGCAACGCCGGCGAAAACATGTATTCATATTACATGAACTACTACAACCAGCGCATCAATGTGGCCAGCCCGTTCACCATTGACTTGGACTATGAACCCGTTGACGGCACCTCTTGTCGTGTCAACTGCACCGTGAACCAAGTAGGCGACTGCAACGGCTCGGATGTACGCGTGTTCATTGCCTTGACGCAATGCAACATCGATGAGGGTTGGCAGGGCATGCATGGTTTGCACCATGTATGTCGCGATATGATTCCTTCCCAAACTGGCATACCTTTTACAGGTCCTGGCATGACCATCAGCGAAACTTTTGAGATGCGATGGCCTAAAGAAGACTGTTACCTGACTGCTTGGGTGCAGAACTATTCGGGAGGCACCAAGGAGGTATATCAGGCGGTAAGAATGTCGATGGCATTGGATCTTGACTACGACCTTGCGTTGAAAGCTGTCGAAGATGTGGTGAATGTCAATTGTTCTGGTATACAGAAACCAAAGCTTACTGTGAAAAACTTCGGCAACCAAACCATTACATTTTTTGATCTTTGTGCCTTTGATGGGCATGAAGACCACCGCCAATCTTGGCATGGCTCTTTGCCCCAAGGCCAGTCGGTGACCGTTACTATGGATGAGTTTCAGGCTGCTCCGTGCGAGACCTTGATGTTTTATGCTGTGATGCCCAATGGTGAAGTCGACCAGTATATGCCTGATAATTTCATTGAAGTAAATATGGAGGCCCCCGTCACCATAGATGGTGCAATTGTTTTACAACTCAGGACGGGCTCACATCCGGAAAACCTGTCTTTCGAGATTAGAAACATGGATTCTGGTGAACTAGAGCATTCTTTCACCTATAATCAAGCCAATCATGTCTATAAGGAAGATATTGTGTTGATGCATGGCGCTTGTTATCGCTTTACAATGCGTGACTCAGAAGGTGAAGGCATGGGCAACGGCTTTTTCCAAGTCAAAGACTCAGACAACAATGTGATCTTCAAAGGAGGTGGAACGGCTGCTCCATTTACCTATGAATTGGCAGCGGAAGTGAATTGCGATGGTTCTGTTTTTGTTCCAGAACAAGGAAGTGAACCTTCATTGGTATATCCCAATCCTTCGTCAGGTGTGTTTTACGTCAATTTAGGTATTGGACAATGGCGTGTTCAAGTGTTTGACATTGCGGGTCACAAGATCATAGAAGAACCTGTGAATGGGAAAGGCACACTCGATCTTGGCGCTTGTCAGAAAGGTTTGTATTTCTTGAAGGCTACGAAAGGAACGCAAGAAATCAACACGAAGATTATGATTCGCTGAGCATTTATAATGCGACAAAAACCTCAAGGGCGGCTTTTCATTGGAGTTGCCCTTTTTTGAGGGTCGCCGCGATTTCTCTTGTGGCCTTGAACCCTTGGGGGATGGGGAACATCACGAAGGTGTGGAACATGCCTTCATATTCAACGAAGTGACCAGTCTTTCCTTGACTCTCATATACTTCCTTGAGGAAGAGGTCGTCAGGCTGAAGGATTTCGTCTGAACCAAAAAAGACGCTGAGGTTGTCGATGCCGCTGAAGTCGCCGAAAACAGGGCTTACCCATGGATGTTTTGCGGGTAGTTCAGCTTGCCAGATGGCGTTAAGTGCGATGACGCGGTCGAGCTGTAGCATATTGTCTTTCTCCTGGAGGGCGCGCATCTCCTTTGCCTTGGTGTGGCTTAGGTCGACGCAAGGAGAGAGGAGGGTGGTAGTAGCGGGTTTTTGCCACCCGTTTTTACGGGCTTCCTGGGCCACGACAAGACAAAGGCAGGCACCTGCCGAATCGCCAACGAGATGTATCTCCTCATATTGTTTGGATGACGAGATGCTTTGATAGAAGTCCAATAGTGTTCTTACGGAATACTCGCATACATATTCTGGCGACTTGGGATAGACAGGCATCAGTGTGTCGCAATGTGTGCGCAGGGCGAGGTCGTGCAGAAAACGCCAATGGAAGAACACAGGCGGATAGATGAAGGCACCGCCGTGGATATAGAGGATGAGACTCTTTTTTTGCCTGCCCTTCGACTCCTTCGATACTTCGAAAGATTCGGGATTCAGGAACCGAGGTCTCAGGGACCTCGTCTTTTCTTCGTGCTTGAAAACCTGCATCTCGAAACCTGTCGAGGCATGGTATTTCTCTTCAGTGAAGTAACCCCTGAAATAGCGAGGCACGCGCACTGGCCGGCGGTTCTCGCGGCGACAATGTTCCAGCTCTTCCTGCACTTCTTCAGGCGTGGCATCGCGTAACGACTTGAACATTAGTTTTAGATACCTTTCTGTGAAGGTGACCCCGGCATTCATGATCAATGCTTTTGATAGATCTTCAAGTCAAACATAGGAGCAGCTGCAATGATGTGGTCAAAGATGTCGCTTTGGATTTCTTCATAGTTGATCCATTGCTTGTCGCTGCTGAAGGTATAGATTTGCAAGGGCACGCCAAATTCGTTGGGCTGCATTTGGCGTACCATCATGGTGAGATTGTGGTTCAGTTTCGGATTGTTGTTGAGGTATGCCTTGATATAGGCACGGAAGATACCGAGGTTGGTCTGTTGGCGACCGTTGAGGATCAGATTCGTGTCGATTTTGTTGGCCTTGTTGTATTCAAGGATGTCTTCCTCCTTTTGCTCGATGTAGTCCTTCACGAGGGAGTATTGCTTGTATTTCTCTAGCATTTCAGGAGTGCAGTAGCGGATGGTATTGACATCGATGTTGATGCTGCGGGCGATGCGGCGGCCGCCCGATTCCGACATGCCACGCCAGTTGGTGAAGGGGTTGGAGACCAGGTTGTAAGTTGGGACGGTGGTGATGGTGTTGTCCCAGTTTTGCACTTTCACTGTGGTGAGGTTGATTTCCTGTACGATACCATCGGCGGGACCTACCACAATCCAGTCGCCGAGGCGAAGCATGTCGTTGACAGAGAGTTGAATGCCACCTACAAAGCCCTTGATGGTGTCTTGGAACACAAGTATGATGATAGCCGACATGGTGCCCATGCTAATCAGGACAGTGCTGATTTTGGTGCCCAAGACATATGCGATGATGACCAAAACAGTCAGGACGTAGAGTACGATCTTGGATACTTGTACCAGTCCGGTGATGGGCTTGATCCTCGACATCTCATGCATGTTGTAGAGGTCTTCGCCAGTCGAAATGAAAGCACTGAGAATCATGGTGAAAATAACGATTTCACATATGTTGACCGCTTTTGTCAGAAATGCTGCTGTATCGGGAAAGTCGGGGAGCACACGGCTCAACAATGCCCCTGTGATTAGGGCTGGGATGAGTAGGCACATCCTGCCGATGACTTTGTTTTTGATGAGCAAATCATCGTACTTGTTGGTCGAGAGTTGGATGATTTTGTATACGGTTTTCTTCAGAATGAACTTGATCAAGAAGAAAATGCCAAAACTGAAGATCAACAAAGATAAGGAGGAAATCGATTCGGCGATAATGGCAGAAAGACTATCGCCAAGTCCCATTTTTAGGCCGAAGCTTTTCAGAATTGATATGTACTTTTCAATCATAATCCGCTGATTTTGGTTTTTGAATATCCTTTTTGGAGCAAAAGAGCCAATACTTTTTCCCTGAAGTCGCCTTGCAAAAGAATCTCACCGTCCTTGACACTGCCGCCAACGCCACAGGCCGATTTCAGTTCCTTGCCCAATACGGCTAAGTCGAATTCAGAGCCTTGGAACCCTGTGATGAATGTGACTTTCTTCCCAGCACGCTGTTTCTTGTCGAGCATGATTCTGAGGTTTTGCTTGGCTGGTTCAAGGGTGACAACCTCTTCTTCGCCATAGTCGAAGGCGTAGTTGGGGTTGGTGGAATAGACGGTTCCGTTTTTGTCACTTTTGTGTTTCATGGCAAATAATGTTGAGACTTAATGGGTTGACTTTGATATGGAGGTCTTTTTCCATCATGACAGATTCTCCGTCAAGGTTGATGACATCGGCTTTGGGCCGTATGATGGTGGCTTCGGGGGTCTGAATGATTTTGACTTTCGGTGCTTTGTCCATCATGCCGTCAATCATGAATCCACCCATGATGGGCAATTCCAAGGGGTTGGGCTTCTGTACGATGCAGAGGTCCACTTTACCGTCCCATAGTGAGGCATGTGGAGAGATGGGGAAATCGTAACCCATTTGGTTGGAGTTGGCAAACGAGATGAAAAAAGCGTTGGTTTCTATGGTTTGGTCAGGCATGACGACGGTGTATGGCTGTTCTTTCATCGTGACATAGTTACGGATGATATACTTAAAATAGGTGTCAAAACCTCGGCGTGGATCTTTGCTGTAGTCCTCGGCTACTTTGGCATCGTAACCTGTACCAGAGATGCTGATGAAAGGCGTTCCGTTGACTGAAACAGTGTCGATTTTTCGCCTGCTGTTACCGTTGATCACCTCCAAAGCCTTGACTGGGTCGAGCGGGATGTTGAGGCAACGCGACAAACCATTGCCTGAGCCACAGGGGATGACGGCAAGCGCCATGTCGGTTCCAATGAGGGGCGTCCCCACTTCATTGATGGAGCCGTCGCCGCCTGCCACAGCGAGTATGTCAATGTGTTGGTTGACGGCATCTTTTGCGAGAATGGCGGCATGGCCAGCGTATTGTGACACAAATACCTCATAGTCAAACTTCGAATGGTCGAGATACTCCTCGATTTGACTCGGAAGATGGTCCTTATGCTTCTTTCCAGAGATGGGATTAATGATGAATCGAATCAGCTGTTTTTTCATAGGGGAGGTCTTGGCTTAGGGTTAAGCGGTTGCTCGTCATACGTTCGTTGTATTCTTGCAGGAACAGATAGAGTTTCCTGAAGATGTCGGGGCACTGTAACCTGTCGATGAGGTTGTCGGCCAGCAATGAATCGGTCTTGGGTTTATAGATTCCAAAAGGATGCCGTCCGTCGGATTGCACTAGGTATTGTCCGTCGCTATATTGATACGTGAGATTGAAATAACTGATGAAAGAAGGTTCGGTAAGTGTGTCGAAGAGATTCCTGCCGAAAGAATACAAGGTGTCTTTTACATGCATGGCAGAAAGGATGGAAGGCCCCAAGTCGATTTGTTGGGCAATCTCGTCACAGCGCGATGCAACGATATGACTAGGGTCGTAGAAAGCGATGGGTATGGCGTACATTCCCCACACATTGTTGTATTTTGGTTGATGGTGTTCGCTGTTCGAGTAATCTGAAGTGATGACGAACAAGGTGTTGGCAAACCATGACATTTGTGACGCCTTTTTAAAGAAGTCTTTCAAGGCACAGTCGACATAGTAGACGGTTTTTTCAAATCCGCTCCAGTAATAACTACCGTCGGGTAACGAAAAGCCCTTGGGTACCTTGTATGGATAGCGGGAAGAAAGCATGTAGATGGTTGCGGCAAAGGGGCTGGGAACGAGGCTGAGCGTTTGTGCAACATATTGAAGGAATGGGCCGTCAAAGATGCCCCATTGGTGGTCGTAGTCGCTATCATCACCATACTCGTTTCGACCGAAATAGTTCTTTATGCCAGCGCGTTTAACGAATTTGTCAAAGCCCATCGTGCCATTGTCACCTCCATGAAGGAAAATGGTGTTGTACCCTTTTTTCTGGAGGTGTTTCATGAACGAATCAAAGTCATTCTCAGCATATGGAGAGGCCACAAAGTCTTGTTCCATCAAAGGAGGGATGCCTGCTAGCAAAGATGGAAGGACTTCGATGCTGCGTCGGCTGTTGGAACGACCGTCGAAAGTAAGACATTGGGTCAGCAAAGAGTCAAGGAAAGGGGTGACATGGTTTTTTCTACCAGGGTTATAATAACCGATCATCTCCTGGCCGATGCCTTTCATGATAATCACGACAAGGTTTTTTGCCGTGCTGTCAACGACATTGGCAGTGTCAATGAGGAAACGGTTTGGCGTTAAGTCGTTGTGAACGATGATTTGCGTGCTATCTCTTTCAACGGCTAGGATTTCATGAGGCATATTGTCGTTAAACAATAGCGAAAAAGGCGTGTTGAGAAGGATGGGGGCATTTTGCGCATCCGAGAATTCCAATGCCGTGTCTTGAGCAATATATTTTTGTTGGAAACCGCCACGTATGGCAACCCAAGTCAAAGGTACTATGATGATCAAACTCACTATTTGACGTATCATCCAAGCCCTCTCGTTGTCGTACTTCCCCAGTTCCCTGATACGGGTTTGCTTGGTGACGACCCAAAGCACAAGGATAAAAAGGATGAAAATGAGTACAAGATACCAGTGGTCGAAGAAGATTTGCCCTAGAACGCCCCAAGTCACCTCATCCGATTGTGGCATGGATTTTAGATAGGAGAGAGTAATGTGCTTACCGTATATGTTGAAGTAAGCGATATCAACGAAGTTGAGCAGAATGGCGATACCGTTAACGGCGACATAAAAAATGTCGATGACCCTTTGAGGAATCTTTTTTGTGATGAAAAGGGACGGGAAACAATAATAAAGGATGACAGGGATGTTAAGGAAAGCAATGATCGACAAATCGAAGCGCATGCCGTTGAGGAACAGCCCAAACGATTCCTTCAGGGTAAGCATGTGGAAGAATTGTGTGTTGAAAAGATACAGCAGCCAACGACTGATGCTAAGTGCCAATAAGATTGACAACAGCCTGTAAATAAGCAAGATGGGTGGAGATGACAACCATTCGCTTTTTTTTCTTTTCCTGCTTCTGTAACTCATAAATATCTTCTCAATGCCGTTGCAAATGTATATAAAAAAGATGTATCTTTGCCCAAAATTCAACCAATATGAAAGTACGACCCTTCTTACTGTTTGTATTATGCTCATTGTCTATGGCCTTGGCGGCACAAGAAGAATTCCCCCAATATGGTAAGCCTCTTGATATTCCTATTTATCTTTCGGCCACATTTGGAGAATTGAGGCCCAATCATCTCCATGCCGGTATTGACATTAAGACTCAAGGTGTTGAAGGGAAGAAGGTATATGCCGTTGCGGATGGCTATATTAGCCGGATAGGGGTGTCGCCATATGGTTACGGAAATGTGCTTTACATCACTCATTACGACGGCTATACAAGTGTCTATGCCCATCTTCAGCGTTTTTCTGGCGAAATTGCTAGGTACGTGAAGCAATACCAATACAAGCACAAGAAGTTTACATCCCAGATATATCCCGATAAAGGTAGGTTCCCAATAAAAAAAGGTGACCTGATTGCCTATTCGGGTAACTCGGGTGGCTCAGGCGGACCCCATCTGCATTTTGAGATCCGTCATACACTGAGCGAAAAGCCTGTCAATCCATTGTATTTCGGATACAAAATCGAAGATGGAGTGCGACCTATGATACAAGGTGTGTCGGTTTATCCTGTGGGGGAGGAGGCTACCTTGGAAGGAGGCATTAAACCGATGTATTTCTCGGTGACTGGAGGTGAAAAAGGAAGGTATTCCTTGAAAGATAGGAATGTCGTATATGGCAATGGCAAGATAGCTTTCGGCATTTGCACCTACGACCAGGTGGGCACCTCAACCAACAAGAACGGCCCTTATCTTTATGAGCTTTACCTCGACGATGTGTTGGCCTTCCAAGTAGAAGCCGACAGTTTCTCGTATGATGAACCACGTTATGTGAACAGCTTGCTCGATTATCGCCACTATAAGCAAAAGAAAACGAGTTACGTGCGCACGGAGACAGACCCCTTCAATAAACTACAAATGATTGAAATCAAGAATGGCACGGCAACAGTGGATGAAGGCGATACGGTGCGGGTTTGTTTTAAGGTCTCTGATTACGTTGGAAACACTTCGCGAATCAACTTCAAACTAGTTGGGACGGCGCCAACTGAAGTGGAACGTCCGATGCGTATGCGTAGCGAGTATTTCGTGAAAGCTGACGGCTCGCTCAACAACAATATCACCATCGAGGACTTCAATGTGATTTTGGGAAGGGGAACGCTTTTTAGAGACGAGTGGATCCAGACCGGGCAACGTGACGAGAAAGACTGTTGCTCCCGCATCTATCGTTTCGGTGATGAAGAACTGACGACATTCAAGAACTTTACCATTCGCTTGCGCCCAAACGAAAAATGGGCTGACCATCCGAAAAAGTATATCGCTTATATCGACAATAAAGGCAAAGTGTCATCTTTGGGCGGCAGAATGAAAGATGGCTGCATGGAGGTGGAAACGCGTTCTATGGGCGAATATACCATCAAAATCGATTCAGTGGCGCCTAAGGTAACCGCCTCCAATTTCAAGGATGGGCAGGTGGTAAGCTCGCTTAAGTCGTTGAGGTTTAAGATCTCTGACGATATGACGGGTATCGAGACCTACGATATTTATCTTAACGATGTTTGGGTGCTCGGTCAATATGACGCCAAAAATGCCTTGCTTTATTATGAATTTGACGAGAAGATCAAGAAAGGTACGAACCGAGTCAAAGTCGTGGTGACCGATGGTGTTGGCAACAGCAAGACTTTGAACCTAAAAGTGGTGTATTGACCTTACTCTTTCGGTACGAACTGGTAGGCGCCCATGTCAGGAGCCCCCAATCTGTTGACGCCATCAAGGTCGTAGGGTAGCTCGTTGGCTATGATGGGGTTGCCTGTCCCAATGACGGGCGAGGCGATGCTGTCGATATGCAAGTCATTAGTTCTGATATCAGCGAAAAATGGATCGTAATTGAAGAGACAGTGGCTGAAACCAGCCATGTTTCCTGTGTATTTCCCGGTTTTTATCAGACAATGGTCAAGTAGGAAAGTGGAATCTACTTCAGGACTAAACGAGGTCTTGAATTCGTCCTCCTGTGTGCCATAAACGATGCAATTACTCATCTCAATGTTGATGGGGTAGTAGAAAAGCTCTCCCGACTGGCTGTCGGTAGCATAGTTGAGGAGCTGCATACCGATGTTGTCCTTGTGCTCGTTGCCGTTCCAATAATTGGCGATGGTGCCGTGCAGAAGGCGGTAGTCGCCGCCGAAAGCCCAAAAGTTGGTGGTGCCGCAGTTAGCAATGACAAAATTTTTAGCTTCCACGGGGTAGAGGATGGAATAAAGACCATATGCACTTTGGTTCTCGATGATGGTGTTGTCGATGCGTAAGGCGCATTCGGTAACCTTTAAGGCCGATTGGCAGTTGATGCCTATGAATCCATTACGGATGATGGCGTGGCTGATGCGGTGGTCGGCACCAGCGCGACCGTCCATGAGCATGATTTGGTCCCATTGTCCTGGAGTGTCGTTGTAATAGGCTTCCAGCCTGTCGCCTTGGATAATGACAGGCGCTTCTGCTGTACCGTCGATGATGAGCTGACCGTCGCTCCATGCAAATATGCCACTGCCTTGATGGCAATAAACCTTGGTACCGGCTTCGATGCGCAAGGTGCCATAGCTGTTGATGAGCGCATAACCATATATGACATAGGGACGCTCGGGTGTCCATACAGTCGTCTGAAGGCTGTCGGCCACGATCTTGTATTTGCCTGCAATGGCCCCTGTAACCTTATCGCCGACGATATAATTGGCGTTCTGTCCCCATGCCAACAGCTTGATGGTCTGCGTGTTGCCATTGGTGATAAACTCCAGCTCGTCCTCCACCACGAAAGGCGTGTTCAAGTCGTTCGGGTTGATGGTGACACGGAGGAAAGAGAAGAGGCTGTCGTTGGCAGGAATGATTTTGTCGTAAAACTCCGTTGCATTCTCGCCGTCGAGGTTGATGCGATAGGGGGATGATGCGCCGCCAAGCAATCGTATGGAGCTGATTTTCAAGTCGTCGGCATGGTTGTTATAGATTCTTAGCTGGTGTGTGGCCGAACCCAATGAGGTGAAAACCGTGTCGAACAGAACCGTGTCGGCCGAGAAACTGAGTTTTAGCTTTGAATCGGGGTTGATCTGATGCTCTTTCTTGCAAGCTTGACTGGCAAAAAGGAATAGGGTGATTATGAATATGATGTATCTATTTTTCATGAGAATGAAATAAAAAGCAAAGATAAACTTTTATTGGATACGAGCAGATAAGGATTTTATTGTATTTTTGCGGAAAAATCAATGGAAATGAAACGTTTTGGAATTGTCGCATCCATTTGTCTGATGCTTTTTGGGATATCACTTAGGGCTTCTGCCCAGTTTCTCCCTGGCGTGCCTGATATGAAAGGTAAGACCATCATTGGTGGCAATATTGGTGGTGGAATGTCGGGACGGTATTTGAACTTTTCAGTTGCTCCTCAAATTGGCTATCGCATCTTCAGCCCTTGGGAAGTTGGCGTTCGTGGTACATACAATTTGGTCTGCTATTTCGACCGTTACTATGGCAATAAGTTAAGGCATTATTTCGGCTTTGCTCCTTATACCAATTTTCAGGTATACAAAGGCCTTTTCTTACATGTGGAAGACGAAGTGATGTATGGCTTTGCCAGATGGAATCATGAAACCGTTGCCAAAAACTGGTATAATAGCGTCTTTGTGGGCGCTGGGTATCGACAGTATTCCCAATCGGGGAGCTTCGCTTATTTCATGGTGCTTTATAATCTGACTTGGGGCTTCCGTCATGACCAAAACTCAAACGCTTGGGACACGCCTTACTATTCTCCAATTGAGTTCCGCGTTGGATATTGTTTTGGCAAATAAATAGGTATTAATACCTGTCCATTCTTTCCAGTTCACGCTTCGAGTCCTTGGTCTTCAGGCTCTCGCGCTTGTCGTAGTAATGCTTGCCTCGTGCGAGGGCAATGTCTAACTTGGCAAGTCCGTTTTCATTGATGAATAGGGTGACGGGCACAATGGTGAAGCCTTTTTCTTGCACTTTGTTTTTCAGCTTGCGCAACTCGCGGGCGTTAAGGAGCAGTTTGCGGTCGCGCTTCGGGTCATGGTTGTTGTAGGTGCCTTGTGCGTATTCCGCAATGTGCATGCCGATGACAAACAGCTCGTTGCCCTTGAAGCTGCAATACGAATCCGCCAGACTTGCCTTGCCGCCACGGATGGATTTAATCTCTGTGCCGGTCAGCACGATGCCTGCCGTCAGCGTCTCCACGAGAAAGTACTCAAATGTGGCTCGCTTGTTTTTTATCTTGATGTTGTTAGTGCTCTTTTTGTCCATTACGGCTGCAAAAATACAAAATTCTTCATGATTTTTGTATTTTTGCCACCATGAATACCATAGGCCATATCTTTAAGCTTACCACTTTCGGAGAGTCGCACGGCATAGCTGTTGGTGGTGTCATCGACGGCTGCCCGTCTCAACTGAAACTCGATTTCGGTTTTATCGAACAAGAACTGCTCAGGCGCAAGACGGCACAGTCTTCAACTTCATCCCAGCGCAAGGAATCCGACCATGTCGAATGGCTCTCGGGTCTGCTCGACGGTGTCACTTTAGGTACTCCTATTGCCTTTATGGTACGTAATGAGGACTGTAAGGCGGAAGATTACGAGGCTTTGAAAGAAGTGTATCGTCCCTCGCATGCCGATTTCACTTATGAACAGAAATACGGCATTCGCGACTGGCGCGGTGGTGGCAGGGCCTCAGCCAGGACGACGCTGCCCATCGTGGTGGTTGGCGCTATCGCCAAGCAGATTCTAAAAGAAAAAGGCATACAAATCATGGCTCAAGTGACGGCCATGGGCGATGTGGAACAGGCTCGAAGAGAAGGTGACACTGTAGGTGGCATCGTGGAATGCCGTATCAAGGGCGTCCCGGCTGGTTTGGGCGAGCCGATGTTCGGCAAGTTTTCAGCCGAGCTGGCCCATGCCATGTTCAGCCTTCCTGCTGTGAAAGGCTTTGAAATTGGAGACGGCTTTGTCTCAGCAAAGAAGAGGGGCTCCGAAGCCAATGATACCTTTGTGAATAAGAATGGCAAAATCGCTACGTTGACCAACCACTCAGGCGGTATTCAAGGAGGCATCACCAACGGAGATGACATTGTATTTCGGGTGGCTTTCAAACCGATTCCAAGTATTGCTCAACCTCAGAAGACCGTGAATCGGGCAGGGGAGCCCTGTGAAATAGCAGTCAAGGGACGCCATGACGTGTGCGCTTTGCCGAGAGCCTTGGTGCTTGTGGAGGCTTTGGCGGCGATGGTTACTTTGGATATGGCGATGTTACATCGTCTCTGATTAGTTCGTTTCATATATCAACACTCCCGACACCATCCAATGGCTGAAGCTTTCGCCTTCGTCCTTGCCTTGGGGGATGGCGACGCGTAACGTGTGTTTCCCTGGCTTCAAACCGTTAAGGTCGAAATAGACGGGATTGGTGGCAGTTCCGGGACACCAGCCTGAACGTGAGTAGTCGGAAGAGGAAACGCCATTCCAGAAGTTGCCCGAAACGGGACTTTGGTCGCGATAGGTGGCACAGTCGCAACGCCATGGTGTGTGGGTGAAGACCATGGCGTCGTCGATGATGATTTTGTTTTCTTTTGGGTTGAATTCGTCGCCGCCGTCCCAGCCGCCATGTCCCGTGCTGATGTAGCGCAGGCGCACATTCTTGACTTTTTCTGGGATTTCAAACTCCACTTCCAGCATGTCAGTAGCAAATAGACGTCCGTAGTTTTGTCCACTCATCTCCAGTGTATTACAGGTGTTGAACAACGGAATGGAATGCTGTTTCAAAGGCTTGTCGCTCCATTTTTCATCTCCAGGGTAGGCGAGGAGGTCCAAGGAGATTTTGTGGCCTCCCTTGTCGTAGTTGCCTATGAAAGCGCCGATGAGCACATCGCCGCGTAGCCTGTCACGCAACTCGCTGACATCCATCTTATAGTAGTTTTCATTGGCCCATTCCATGCCTTCTATCTGAACCTTGTCGTTGAAATGTCCAGCGCCAAAAGAGGTGAAGAAACGCACCAACTCGATGGGGGGAAGGTAGTCTTTTTCAGCCTTGACACCTTGGTATTCCTTGCCGTCTTTGCCAACGAATACAGGCAAAGTCTCCAAGTCTTGTAACCCATCCTTGAAGCTTTTGGCTTTTTCGGTGGGGATGACAAAAACGGAAGCGGTACGGTCGTAAGCATCGCCGTTGCTGTGTTGTCGTATTTCGGCAAAGAGTTGGTAATGCGAAGGCAATAGCGGGAGGCTCATTCGCTTGACAATCAGTGTGCCGTGGCTGAAATGAATGGTGGTATCGAAAGGAATTTCACTTGTATAAGGTTCGTAATCGGCGAAGTTTATCTGCTCTTCCTCGAATACGGGAATTCGGATGACGAGTTTATCTTTTCTGAGTTGGCTCAACTTGGCAGCGCTCATACGCTCGCCTTTGTATTCGGGAATGAGGTCGACCAGGGTATATCTTTGGTCTTTGACTTCGCTCAGATCTGTGACGTAGTCGCCGTTTCTCTTGTAGCGCACCATAGCGCCTTTCAGGTGGCCAAGACCAGGCAGGGGCGTGGCTTCGAAGCCGAGGTCTTCCGTCATCCACACTTCGATGGTGTTGGAGTTGATGCTGGTTTTGTATTTCGTGCAATTGTAACCCAGTAGCTTTTCCTTGCCTTCTTCAGTGTAGACGATGCTTTTGTTGGTCATTGGATAGGCGGTGTAGTATTTCCCATCGCTATAGTCTAAAATGTTGTAGATGGAATCATGAGCATAATCCACATAGGTGTTGCTTTCAGCATAGCCAGGGATGGGGTTGGAGAGCTTTTTCTCTTCGGTACGTATTTTCAAACATTTCGTGTTTTCAATGACCTGAGTGGTAGTCGTGTCTTGTTTGGCGACACCCTTAACGTAGGTTTGATAGGTGAGGAGATGCTGCCCGAAGGCGGTTCCAGCCCAAAACAGGGCTATGATGAGGCTGATTCGTTTCATATCTAATACACTATAAATCCGACAATTCCCGAGAGCACGATGAGCAATATCGGGTTCGCTTTGAAGAAATAAGAGGCCACAAAGGCCAGAATGCAAATTATGACACTTATATTATATTGTCCGCGACCGAAATCGGGGAAGTTCTGCAGGTTCATCATGGAAAGACCGGCGGCGAAGATGAGCCCTGCGATGGCCGGCTTCAGCCCTTTCAAGGTGTTGTCCATCAAGGCATTGTTCCGCTTATTCATGAAGAGCCTGAGGATGAGATACACCATGATGATGGAAGGCAGACAGAGGGCAAACGAAGCCAGCAGCGAGCCACCGAAACCTGCTGTAGTGTAGCCCACGTATGTGGCTAAGTTGATGGAGATGGGCCCTGGGGTCATTTGGGAGATGGCCACCATGTCGGCAAAATCAGTGGTGCTCATCCAAGCGTAATGGTCCACCACCTCGTGTTGGATGAGGGAGAGCATGGCATAGCCTCCACCGAAACCCAGCACGCCGATTTTCACAAAGACCCAAAGCAGTTGCAGGTATATCATGGCTCACCCTCCTTTTTGGCACTCCTATTAATAATTAAGGCGTAGACGAGGCTTCCTGCAATGGCGGCGAGGATGACGTAGGCAGGCGATATCTTGCACCACCAGATGAGAAACACCGTGGCGATGGGGATGATGGCGGTCTTCCATGTTACCTTGGCCGACTTGATCATGCGCAGCGAAGGGGCAAGGATGAGGGCTACCACACAGGGACGGATGCCCTTGAAGATGCGTTCCACCACAGGTTGGTCGCGGTACTCGCGGAAGACGGTGGCCAGCAGAAGGATGATGGCGATGGACGGGATAATGGCACCTAGCATGGCAGCGAAAGCGCCTTTTCGCCCCGCCACGCGATGCCCCACATATAAGGCTGTGTTGACGGCGAAAACGCCAGGAAGCGACTGCACCACAGCAATCATGTCCCAGAACTCATCGTTGGGGATCCACTTCTTTTGGTCGACGACGGCCTTCTCCACCATCGAAAGCATGGCATAGCCGCCACCGAGGGTGAAAGCCCCAATTTTGAAGAATGTGAGGAACAGTTGTAGTGGTTTTTTCATGGTGCAAAAATACTGTTTTTCGTTCATTGATTGAAAAATACATTATATTTGCGAGCAGAAATAGCAAAAGCCCTTTTTTTGTATTATGATCCTTACCACTACTCAAAACATCGAAGGTCGTACCATAACGGAATACGTGGGTGTTGTTTCCGGGGAAGCTTTCGAAAACCAAGCATTTCGTGGACATAGATCCTTCGTGCCTACGCTATCCAAGGCTCGTACGATGGCACTCAGTCAATTGGAAGAGCAGGCCGTCAATTTGGGCGCTGATGCTGTTGTCGGCATTAGCATCGATTTCGAGATGATCGATACGAGCTCGGGAATATTGGTATATGCTTCTGGTACAGCAGTAAAGCTTCAATAAATGATAATCAAAAAATAAGTAGATATTATGCTATTAGATGTTTCTGTAATGACTTTTGACCGGCCCGAGGCTTGGCAATGGTTGGTGCAATTCTGCATTTTGGCGACGGCCTTGCTTTTGGGCAATGTGCTGAGAACCAAAGTCCCGTTCTTAAACAAGAGTCTGTTGCCCTCTGCTTTGTTGGGCGGCTTGCTACTGATCATTTTCAAACAGTTCCCTAGCTGTCGCGAAGTCATCAACAAGCCGATGATGGAAATCGTGACCTATCATGCTTTGGGCTTGGGCTTCGTGGCCTTGGCCTTGAAAAACAACAAGATTGAGTCGAGATCCACACCGATGAAGGTGATTGAGACGGGCGCCTTGACGGCATCCACCTACGTCATCCAAGGCATCGTGGGCCTCGTCATCTCCATCCTGTTTTTCTATTTCGGCAAGCGTTTGTTTTATGCTGCAGGTCTGCTGTTGCCTATGGGCTATGGCCAAGGACCGGGACAGGCCTTGAACTTCGGCAAGATCTTCACAGGCTGGGCCACACAGCAGGGCATCGATTTCCCGGGCGCCGACTTTGGCCTTTCCATTGCGGCCACGGGTTTCGTGGTGGGTAGCGTGGTAGGTGTTATCTATATGAACATCCTGCGCCGAAAAGGCATCCTTTCGAGAAAGAAGATTGCCGATGCTCAGGTCAATACCTTACAAGACTATGAAAGCAAGGGTGAGATTCCCGATGCTGAGTCGGTCGACAAGCTCTCGATACAAATCAGTATGGTGCTGTTTGTGTATTTTCTGGTCTACCTGTTCACCAACTGGATCCAGGGCATGGAATTGGGCAACTTTGGCACCAACACGTTGAAACCCATGCTGTGGGGCTTCAACTTCCTGACGGGCACGTTGTTCGGCATCCTTTTCAAGAACCTCCTGAAGGTTTTCAAGAGGACCAAACTGATGAGCCGCGAATACATCAACAACTATATGCTGAACCGAATTAGCGGTTTCTGCTTCGATATCATGATTGTGGCAGGTACGGCAGCCATCAACTTCAACGAGTTGGGCAAGTTTGTTTTGCCTTTCGTTCTCATCGTCGGCTTGGGCGCTGTCGCTACCTTTATCTATGTGTTGTTGATCTCCAAGCACCTCTACCCGAATTATAAATACGAAGGCTTCTTCTCGATGTTTGGCATGCTGACGGGTACCGCCAGTAACGGCATGATTTTGCTGCGTGAGATCGACCCGAAGTTTGAGACGCCTGCTGCCAATAACTTGGTGCTGCAAACCCTGTCAGCCATCGTGCTGGGCTTCCCCGTGCTGCTGTTGGTGGGCTATGCTCCGCAGAGCATGAAGGCCACTATGATTACCTTGGGCATTCTGGTTGTCTTCTGGACCGCTTTGACCATCTTCATGTTACGGACCAAGATCTTTAAGAGGAAACAGAAGACAGAGGAGTAACCTATGCAAGATGCAGATGAGGCGGAGCATGCAACATATCGGATGGGCTGTATTGTTGGGTTTGGTTATCGCTGGCTGTTCCCGATATGACGATATCCAGGCTATGGCACCATCGAGTACCTCGTCTGCGTTGGTAGCCGTCGACAGCCTGATGTGGCTGCAGCCCGACAGCGCCTTGGCGTTGTTGTTGCCATGGTTCGACAGCGCCGCCGCGCCGGCGGAATACGACCGGCATTATGCCCATCTCCTTTTGTCAGAATTATTGTACAAGAACTATTGCGAGCAGACCAACCGCGCCGAGCTGCTCCAGGCCGAGTCCTATTTCGACAGTATTTCTCTCTTCATAGACAATCATCCACATATCCCTTGGAGTCATTGCGGACCCTCATTCCGCGAATGCGGAACGCAATCTCCTCAAACAAAGGACAATATCTCCTTCCTCTCCGCCCGCGCCCACTACATGGACGGTGTGGGCCATTACGAGCGCGACAGCCTCGTGCCCGCCTGCCGCGAATACCTGAAGGCCCTGGAGATCATGGAGGGCCGTTTCGGCGAGAAGGAACTGGCGGGGCATAAGGCTATGTTCATGGCGTTGACTTATACTAGATTGACATTTTTGTTTTCCGATTCATACCTCCATGAGCAGGCTATACAATACGGCAAATCCTCAATACGATATTATCAAAGGTATGATGCCTCGCCATGGCATCTAGCATGGATCTTAGATGAAATCGGGGCACAATACGAAATGATGGGGCATTTCGATAGCGCGTGTTTTTATTTCAATGAAGCAGCCAAATCATTAACTGACACAAGTATTCTGATGCATCGCGACATCATCACCCACCAGATACAATTGGAATACAAAATGAAAGGGGATGCTGAAGCTTCAGTTCAACAAATGCATCAAGTCCTTTTATCGGCGCAAGACGACAAAGAGAAACTGTCTCGTTACATGGTAATAGGTGAAATCTATTATTATGAAAAGTCTTTTGATTCAGCTTTGTATTATTTAAGCAAAGTGTATAAAGAAACTTCAAACATCGGAGCAAAGAAACAAGCTGCCGAATGGATAGTGGGAATCTATAAAGCAAAAGGCTATGACTCCAAAATCCTCGAATATGCAGAGTTTTTGGTGCCTTTTGCCAACCAGGAGGAGAACCAAAGC